>NZ_CP084098.1:1821465-2428620 GCF_036345015.1 Cyanobacterium sp. Dongsha4
GAGCAATACATCTTTATACGGCTTGTAAACCCCAAGAACAAATCCTTGTGGGGGGAGGAGGAAAAGATAGTGTCTTTTTCCGTCACTGTATTCAGTCAACCTATTCAGCTTTCAAACAGTTTAATAAACCTTCTACTTTCCAACCGAAACACTATGAAATTAAAGAAGTTTCATCAGGAGTTAAAATAGATAAAAATAACTTTGATATGAATGGAGTTAATCCTAAACATTTTCATCGTTTTGCTATTGCTTTTGGTTTATCAATTCCGAAGGAATTAACTTTGAGTTTCAAACTTCCTTCTCAAAATAGTATTCCTCCTATGCCTCCTATTGAAGAATCCAAAAAACCTGTATCTAAAGTAATTTTTGATGCTATTAGAGTAGTGACAGCTAAATAAATTTTGTAAAGGTAATAGGTGAGTGAGTAAAAATGGTGGGCGGTGCATCGCCCTACAAACAAATTTTCCCTGTTTGAATTTTTATTCCCATATCGGACAACTTAAGTCCCCTGACTTACGAGAAAAACGGATATTTTCACGATAATCTACAGGGCAGTCTATCACCGCAGGAACATCGTCTTCAAGGGCAGTTTTAAGGGTAGGAATGAGGTCTTCGGAGGATTCCACACGATAGCCTTTTAAACCCATACTCTCGGCAAATTTAACGAAGTCTGGATTACCAAAATCAACAAAACTTGTCGCACCAAATTGATTCATTTGTTTCCAGCCGATTAAGCCATATCCATTGTCGTTAAATATCAGTGTCACAAAGGGAGTTTTTGCCCTTAAGGCGGTTTCTAATTCTTGACAATTCATCATAAAACCTCCATCTCCGGTTACTGCCACGACTTTTTTATCAGGGTGAACTAACTTAGCTGCGATCGCACCGGGAATAGCGATCCCCATAGCGGCAAAACCGTTGGAAATAATACAAGTATTAGGGGCTTCACCGTGGTAGTGTCTTGCCATCCACATTTTATGAGCTCCCACGTCAGAAATAACTATATCTTCAGAACCCATTACCTGTCTTAAATCATAGATGATTTTTTGGGGTTTGATGGGAAATCCCTCATCATGGGCATATTGTTCGTAGTCTTCCCGAATTTCCTGTTTGAGAGTGGCCGCAAAAGGTAAAGGTTTAGAAGTGCGATCGCATCTTTTAATAATTTCATTTAAAGCATCGCTAATATCCCCAATTACTTCCACCGTAGGAATATAACTACTATCAATTTCAGCAGAAGTTTCAGCAATGTGAACAATGGGAATTGTGCCATCAGGATTCCAGCGTTTTGGAGAATATTCAATTAAATCATAACCAATCGCAATCACCAAATCACTTTTTTCAAAGGCACAGGTAATAAAATCTCTCTGTTGCAAACCTACAGTCCATAATGCCAGAGGATGAAGATAGGGAATAGTACCTTTACCCATAAAAGTATTCGCAACGGGAATATTTAATTCTGTGGCAAATTGGGTCAACGCATCCGCCGCTTTTGCTCGAATTGTGCCATTTCCTGCCAAAATTAACGGATTTTTGGCTTTTGCGATCGCCACTGCCGCACTATTAACACTTTTAAAAGAGGCATAGATTTTTTCTCGACTGTCAATGCGTAAAGGAGAACCTTGAACTTCCATCGCCGCAATATTTTCAGGTAAATCAATATGTACCGCTCCGGGTTTTTCCTTCTCTGCCACCTTAAAAGCCTTCCTTACCACTTCGGGAGTTATACCTGGTCGTACAATTTGTTTATTCCATTTAGTAACAGGAGCAAACATCGCCACAAGATCGAGGTATTGATGTGACTCGATGTGCATACGATCCGTCCCCACCTGCCCTGTAATTGCCACCAAAGGAGCTCCATCTAAATTAGCATCAGCAACCCCCGTCATTAAATTTGTCGCCCCCGGCCCCAAAGTGGAAAGACAAACCCCCGCTTTGCCTGTCAAACGCCCATATACATCAGCCATAAATGCCGCTCCCTGTTCGTGGCGAGTGGTGATAAACTGAATGGAAGATTCCTTTAAGGCTTCAAGAATATGTAAATTTTCCTCCCCCGGTAAGCCGAAAATATATTCAACTCCTTCATTTTCCAAACATTTAATTAATAGTTCTGCCGTGTTCATTTGCCCCCCACTTTGATTTATTATCTTTAATTGATGTTTAAATTGATTATGTTCAATCTAGTTGTTATATTCTAGGAAAAGGGTTTTTTACCGTTGCCAATAGAGGCGATTGATTTGATCCTACTAATTTCATCTTAACTTTTTCATCTGATATAGAGAGTGTGAGCGTCATTAATTCTTCTGATTTTTCTGCTAATTCTAACCCCGATTCTACTTTTCTCCTAGATCATCCTGCTATTGGTATTCCCGATCATCCCTTACAATATAGAGCAATAGGTGTCATTCAAGGAATATATGAACCTTCACAAAATGCTTTAACTAAAGGAATTATTACTACTGCTGACAATCAAATTTTTCATACTGTACTATTGGGGAAAGCTATTGGTGCAGTTAAAAATCATGTGGATTTAGACCAAGTACAAAATTGGGTTGTCTATCCTCATACTATTCCAGACACAGATAATATTCATTTTCAAATAGCAGGAATCTATCAACCTCAAACAAATATTCCAGACATTTTACCTGATAATTATTTTTCTATTAGAGGGGATATAGCTTATTCTTCTAAATATAAAGAAAAAGTTATTGTTAAAATAAATCAAGGTCAATCTCGCCAAAAACCCAATTATTTTAAACTAGAATTAAAAGGCAAAATTCCTAATAACCAAATTAGACATTTTTTTACTTTTAGTGTTTGTTTAGAGGGCAAAATTTTACGAATCAAAAAATATTTAGATTTAGGTTTAATTGGTTTTAATTATCGATGATAGTAGCTCTGTCACTTCTTGTCGTGTCAATTATTTCTCAGGAAAAGGTTTTCAGGTTTCAGGTTGCAGGTGTCAGGTGAAATAAAATACTTCCTAATACCTCAATCCCCTAAAACCCTAACTATCCGCACCAATCATCACTTATTTCTACTCAATATATTATTAACATGAATGATAAATTTGTGAACCAAGAAAAAAAAATTACTGCCGTTATTTTGGCGGGAGGATTTGGCACAAGGGTAAAACATTTATTACCAGATATACCTAAACCGATGGCGAAGGTTTTAGATAAGCCTTTTCTTGAGTGGATTATTCGTTATTTACATCAACAAAATATCAATAATTTTCTTCTTTCTACAGGGTATTTATCAACGGTAATTGAAGATTATTTTCATCCACATCTATTTAATAATTTATCTATCAAATGCTACGAGGAATTAGAACCTTTAGGCACTGGAGGCGGCTTTATTAATGCAGTTAAACAAGATAAAAGTTATACAGATTATTGGTTAATAGCAAATGGAGATTCTCTTATTTTTAGCGATTTAAAACCTTTTTTTGAGTGTTTAAATGATGAAACTGTAGAAGGAGCTATTTTAGGTTTGACGGTGGAAGATGCTTCTCGTTACGGTTCTTTAAAATTTGATGATGATTATAACTTAATTAGTTTTGCCGAAAAAAAAGAGGGTAAAGGTATTATTAATGGTGGAATATATCTTTTAAAAAATGATGTTTTAGCTAAGTTTCCTCAGAGTCAGAAATTAAGTTTTGAATATGATATTTTTCCTTATTTACTAAGTCAAGGTTGTAAAATAAAAGTCCATATTACTTCCGCTCCTTTTTTAGATATTGGCACACCTGAAACTTTAATTCAAGCGGAAAAGTTTATTGCTGAAAATTGGCAATCTTTTTAACGGGGGAGAAAAATTAAGCGTTGGTGAATTAAGCTATGATTTTTAGTTTAAATGCAAATTAACTTACAAGGAGGATAAATCTTTGCAATTTCAGCAGTTATGGCATAAACAATCACAAAAATTATGGATAGTTTCTATTATCTGTATCGGTATTGTTTGTTGGTTAGCTTTTTTGATGGGTTTAGGAAATATTGGTTTAATCGACAAAACAGAGGCTTTATATGTAGAAGTTGCCCGTCAAATGGTGCTTACAGGTAATTGGATTAGCCCCCATTGGAATGGAGATTATTTTTATTCTTATCCTGCGGGGGGATATTGGTTTCTGGCATTAAGTTTTAAAATTTTTGGTATCAGTGAATGGGCGGCTAGATTCCCAGTGGCTTTAAGTGCGATCGCATCTGTGTTTGTGGTATTTTATACTTTACGTTATTTTGGCTTTATTGGTGAAAAACCAGAAATTAATTCGCCACAGTTATGGTTAACCGCTTGGATTGGTGCAGGTATTATGGCATTAAATCCCTATTGGATAGCTTGGGGCAGAGTGGCAGTGTCAGATATGTTACTATCTAGTTTTATTGGCTTGTCGATGCTATCTTTTTTTCTGGGTTATGCTCAACCTGAGAAACCAAAGCAACAAACGGTTTATTATTGTCTGTCTCCCATTTTAGCTGCGATCGCAGTTTTAATCAAAGGTCCTATTGGTATTATTTTACCAGTGTTAGGAATAGGTGCTTTTTTGATATATGTGGGCAAATTTTGGGAAATTTTTTGGGAAATGAAGCCTTTTCGTGCATTAGCTTTATTTTTGCTTGTTTCTCTCCCTTGGTATATCATGGCTACCATTTTTGACGGAGAAATTTTTATCAATGAATTTATCCTAGAAAGTAACTTTCAACGCTTTACAGAAGTTGTTTTTAACCATCCAGGACCTTGGTACTATTATATTATTTGGGCTACGGTATTAATGTTACCTTGGTCAATTTATTTCCCCATAGCCGTCATCCAATTATCTTGTTGGCGTATTCAAACTGTAAGACAATCTGCCCGTAATTCTCACTTAGGAATATATGCTTTTGCGTGGTTTATTACCACTTTCGTTTTTTTCTCCTCCGCCGATACTAAATTACAGGGTTATACTCTTCCTATTACCCCCGCAGTAGTAATTATTTTAGCCTTATTTTGGGGCGAAAAACTGAGGGAAAATAACAACCATAAAAATAAAAATAATTGGCTATTTATAATTAGCAGTATTGTTAATATTTTAATTCTTATTACACTTGCGATCGCATCTGGGATTAGCGGTAAATTAATAGGAGAAGATCCCACCGCTCCCACCTTAGCAGAGAATTTAGTAACATCAGGAATCCCCATTATGGCGGCAATTTCTTGGGGGACAGGTGCTATACTAGGCATTTATTTATTATCTAAAAAAAGGCTAAGAAAATGGCTTTGGAGTGCTAATTTTATCGCTTTTCTCAGTTTTGTTACCCTAACTTTTCCTCCATTAATTCCTCTTTTAGATCGAGAAAGACAATTAGATTTTAGAGAAATATCAAAACAAATTTCCCAAGTAATCAAACCAGAAGAAGAAGTATTTTTATTAGGTTTTACTCGCTATAGTACCGTTTATTATAGTAACCAAAACATTAATTTTATTTATGACACATCAGAACTAAAAGAGTTTTTAAAAACTCACACAATACCTAGTGACACTATAATTATTCTGGGAGAATCTAACTACTTAAATAACAGTAAAATTAATGATATAAGCTACGAAATTTTATCAGAAAAACAAGCCTACAAATTAATTAGAATTGATAAAAAATTGATAATGAGTAATGAGCATTAGAGCTAGGGGAGAAGGCAAAGAGCGCTCATGCACTCCCTTCAGTCGTGAACGGAGTTAGGAAAGAGGTTTAAGAAGTACCTTTAAGCGATTCTGAAGGAGTAATGTTATCGGTGTTAGTATCGGTATAATTGTCGGTATTGTTATCAGTTATTCTTGCCAATGTTCCTTCAGACAACACTATGGACAAAGTATCGGTATTGCTATCGGTATAAATTAACCGATGAACCACCTCTGATAGCTCATCGAGCTTAGATTGAATGGGTATTAGCTCATCCTTAATTAATTGCTTTACCCCTTTCTCAGTTATCGGTATGGTATCAGCATATTTATCGGTATCATACTTTTTTATCAGTTCATTTCCATCGAGAAAAGATTGTATCCCTAGCTCTAAAAGATAAAGTAGAGTCTGTGTTATTTCTGGTTTTCCACTGATGTGATGAATCCTTGCAGAAAAACTATTAGCCGCTATTTTTGATATTTGCTCATAAACATCAATGGGCAATTTAATATCTAAACGATGAAAGTCATTATTAACTCTTTTAGCAGTCATATCGGTATATTAATCGGTATTTTTATCGGTTAGCTACTCCTATATTATCAGTAAATAGAGTTATGTTGGTACAGCAATCGGTTTAAAATTATTGTTTATCGATATAAGACACATTAATTATTGGTATAACTATCGGTATTGTTGTCGGCATAAATAAGCAATAATAAAAATATAGGTTTTAACTATTGTTATTGAATTACTCAAACTGAAGAAAGAGGGAATAGACTATTGCTGATTTACCTTTTCCTGAAGATGAAAAGTTAACAGCTTCTCAACATTTTAATTATCCTATTGCTATCTCATCCTGAAGGGGATAATTACCTCTACTTTAATAGAGGTTAAGGGATATTAAGAATATCTTTGTTTATGGATAAAAATACTTAGAATGAGGTCAGTGTAAAACTAAAGACCAGTAATTTTTGATCATGACGACACTTAATGGGCAAGTTATTGCCAATGGACAGGGTATCAGATTTGGACAGGTATTGGTATATAAATCAGATTTAAAAGAGGCTAATCTTGTTGGACAAACCACCACTAATGCTAATGGTTCATTTGAATTTAATTTAGACAATTTTAGTGAAGATGATCTTTTTTATATTGTCGCTTCTGAAAGTAATGCCGAAGATAGTGAAGTTATCCTAATCAATGCTATTGGTAGTGTTAACCCTAATTCAGATAGTCAAAATGTAACCATCAATGAACGAACTACTATCGCCTCCACTTATGCTTTAGCACAGTTTATCGGCGATGATGGTACTATTTTTGGTCCTTCTCCGGGATTAGATAATGCTTTTTCCATTGTGCCTAACATTGCCAATATTGAAACAGGGGAAGCAGGAGTAATTATTGCCAATGAAGATAATGAAGAAGCCCTGTTAATTTTTAATACTCTGGTTAATACTTTATCTGCTAGTATCGCCACTCAACAAAATCGCAATACTCTTTTTGATATAACTACTTTACCAAACGGCGATCGCCCTGAAAGCACTTTTGAGGCATTATTTAATTTAGCAGAAGAATTAAACCAAACCCTGAGTGAAGCCAATGCCAGAAGTTTTTTCCGTTTAGCCGAATCAGCTTCTAATCCTTTACCAATGTTAGAGGAATTTCGCACCACTTTACCGATTCCTCTTCACTATACCGAGGGTGGAATGTATGCAGTCGGGAGAATGGCTTTTGATAGTCAGGGTAACGCTTGGATTGCTAATAATTGGGATTATCAGTCTTTTCTTAATGGAGAGGGCGATCGCATCCCCGCCAGTCAGATAACGGTTTTAAATCCAGCAGGAGAACCAATTTTAGGTAGTCCTATTGTTGATAGCCCCATTCCCGACACCAGTTTAGTTAATGGGGTAGGTTACGGAGTAGCGGTAGGAGTTGATGATAAAGCATGGTTTGCTAACTATGGTAACGGTTCTATTGTTCGCTTTACCCCTGACTTTGAAAATAACACGGCTAATTTAGACCTGTGGAGTAGTGTAGGTATCCAAGAAAATGATAACCCCCAAGGAATTGCGATTGATCAAGAAGGCAACCTTTGGATTCCCAATAGTGGGGGCTTTGCAGATTTGGATGATTTAGGCTCAGTCACCGTTTATCCTCAAGGTAATCCATCTCAGGCGGTTACTTTCACAGATAATGATGTCATTGGTAAACCCTTTAACATTACCATTGATAACGAAGGATTGGCATGGGTAACAAATGATCAAGCAGGAAATAGCAGTGTTACTGTCCTCGACTATGAAGATGGAGAAATCAAATTAATCGAGAATATTCCCACCAACGCACCTACCACATCTCCTCCTTTTCCTCACACCTTTGGCACCCCGAGAACCCTTGCTTTCGATACAGATGGCAACGCATGGGTTACAAATTGGACAACTTCGAGTCTAACTTTCATTGATAAAGAGACAAAAGAAACTCAAGAATTTCCCCTTGGTTTAGAAAATTTCGGCTTGTGGGGCTTATCTGTGGACTCAGGAAATCAAGTTTGGGCAGGAGGTTTTGATAATTTTAGTTTAGTACTCCTCAATCAAGAAAATTCCAGAAATTCCACTGTTTTTGAAAGTGAAGCTCTACAACATATTACAGCCGTGCAAGTTGACCCTAGTGGCAATGTTTGGTTAGCTAACAACTGGACAAGAGAAAGTTCTGTATCAGATCCAGAAAATATAGTTGGTGGTGATGGGGTTGTACAATTTGTTGGTTTAGCAGATCCCGTTGAGCCTCCTTTAATTGGTACACCAATAGATCCAGCCGATAAGCCTGAAAACCTTTTAACCACTACCTTTAATCGTTTTCAAAATAGCGATCGCCCCGGCACTTATTTATATGCTAACGAAACAGAAAGCGAAGTTATCCGCCGAGACTTTACCAACTTTGTCGAAGAAGGATTTGCGTTTAAAGCCTCCAGTACAGAAAATGATACTTTAATTCGTTTAAATCGTTTTCAAAATACGGATGTCCCCGGAACTTATCTTTATGCTAACGAAACAGAAAGCATCAGTATTCGGCAAAATAATCCTAACTTTGTGGAAGAGGGAATCGCTTTTTATGCCTATGACGCAGATGCTGATATGGCTACAGACTTTTACCGTTTTCAAAATACCCAACAACCCGGTACATATCTCTATGTTACAGAGACAGAAAAAAACAATATCTTGGAAAATTTCCCTCAATTCACCCTTGAAGGCGTAGCTTTTGAAGCGTTGACATAAATTAACCTCAATTAAATAATTAGGGGTTAATGAAAAAGTGGTGTCAGAAGTGTGAACAAAAGAGAATAGGCAACATGAAAGAAGCAATTAACAATTAGTAATTAGCAATTGAAGAATAAGTTTTCCCCTAATCCCCTATTCCTCAATCTCTCACTCTGAACCCAAGTTCACTAATTATCTGGAACGATGTCAGGTTATAATTACTACCATTGCTTAATATGATGATTTTTTTATAAGAATGGATATTCATAATTTTTTAGATAAATTTGTTGGTGATTGGTTTTCTCAACGCACTACTTATCATCTTCCTCAAAATCAAGTAGATAATGCAAAAGCTAATGTTACTCTTACTCTTTTAACTGCTGATGATAGCAAAATAACTCAGTTAGCCAACCAATATCATTTGAATCTCGATTTGAGTTTAGGTGCGTTCGGGGTAGCCGCACCCTTGGTGCTCGCATCTAGTTGGGATAATTCACCTGATTGGGGAAAACCAAAACAAACGGGAGAAAGTTTAATGTTAATATTTCGTTCTGAAGATGATCTCAATAAAGGTAATATTGTCAGAATTACGAACTCATCGGAAGTAGTTAAGGGAGAATATGTTTTAGCAGAAGATGAATCATTAATTTTAAGAATAACAAAAGATGATCAATACCTTGAGGAAAGAATTAATTTTGCCAGTGATAATTTACGTCTAAGAAATACTATTTTCAAACACAATAATCAAGTACGACAAACTTGCTTTTATTCCGAAATCAAAAGAGTAGTTAAAAAAGAAGATTAGTTTAATAATTTTAATGATAAATAATTATCTATAATTTCATCAAAATAATATTTGAAAACTAAATTTATATGTTTTTTAGACCCTTATATAAAGCCTTTATTTTCGGATTAATAATCTTTCTCGCTTGGACAAATAATTGTGAACTAGCTTTAGCTAAAACATCCTTAAATGAAAGCAGTCAATCCATAGAACCATATCTCAATCAAGTAAAAGAAAACATCACAGAATTTACCCTTAACAACGGTATTCATTTTATCGTTTTAGAAAATCACCAAGCCCCCGTTATTTCTTTTAACACTTATGTGGATGTTGGTGGTGCTAATGAACCGGAAGGAAAAACAGGAGTTGCCCATTTTTTAGAACATTTAGCCTTTAAGGGGACCAAAGAAATTGGTACGATAGACTATGAAAAAGAAAAACAGATTTTAGAAGACTTAGATAAGACTTTTCAACAAATAAAAGAAGCTAAAAAGGAGAATAATCAAGAACAATTAACCGAATTAGAAAATAAATTTGAACAGTTAAATAATCAAGCCCATAATTTAGTTAAGCAAAATGAATTTGGACAAATAATAGAGTTAGAGGGGGGAGTTGGTTTAAATGCGGCGACTTCGGCAGATTCAACGGTTTACTTTTACAATTTTCCCTCTAATAAATTAGAATTATGGATGTATTTAGAATCCGATCGCTTCTTAAATCCAGTCTTTAGGGAATTTTATCAGGAAAAACAAGTAATTCTCGAAGAAAGAAAGTTGCGTACGGATAATTCTCCTGTAGGCAAAATGGTAGAAGCCTTTTTAGATACCGCTTTTACCACTCATCCTTACAAACGCCCTGTCATCGGTTATGAAGAAGACATCATTAACTTAACCAGAGAGGATGTACAAAATTTCTTTGATAGTTACTATGGGGGTAATAATATTACTATTGCCATTGTCGGAGATGTTAATCCCAACGAAGTTAAGCAAATGGCTAATAAATACTTCGGGCGTTTTCCTTCTAGTGCTGAACCCGCTAAATTAAATATAATCGAACCAAAACAAACTAAAACAAAAGAAGTTGCGATCGAATATCCTTCCCAACCTTGGTATTTAGAAGGCTACCACATCCCTAACATTAACGATCCTGATTATGTGGTTTATGATATTATCAGTTCTATTTTGAGTAGCGGACGTACTTCCCGGTTGTATCAATCCTTAGTAGATGAACAGAAAATAGCTCTTTCGGCGGCAGGGTTTAACGGTTTCCCCGGAGATAAATACCCCAATTTAATGTTATTTTATGCCATGTTAGCTCCTGAAAGACAATTAGAAGATTTAGAAGTAGCTTTACACGAACAGATAGAAAAATTAAAATTAGACTTAGTCACAGAAGAAGAATTGCAAAGGGTAAAAACTCAAGCTAGAGCTAGTTTACTACGCAGTCTTAACTCTAATGCAGGTATGGCGAAGTTATTAGCAGAATATCAAGCTAAAACAGGAGATTGGCGTAATTTGTTTTTAAGTTTAGACAAAATTTCTGCCGTTACTGCCCAAGATATTCAAAGGGTTGCTCAAAATACTTTTACATCTGATAATAAAACTGTGGGTAGATTGATAACAAAACCCATGAATTAGAAAGGTTAAGAGTTTACGGTGTTGGGGTATTGGAGTATTAAGGGATTAGGGTGTTAGGGGGAAATTTGTTTTTTATTTTTATCTTCCTGAGTATAATGCTATTTTAAGACCCGATCGCGGATGTAAAGATGGAATACGATCTAAAGATAAGTCCTGATTTGGTTCTAGTTGCCAATGATAGTTTCTCAATAATAGACTAGCAAAAATTTTCATCTCTAGTTGGGCAAAAGCATAACCGAGACAAAATCTTGCACCACCGCCAAAACCCACTAAGCTAAAGTCATTCTTTTTATGTTCCATTCTCTCATTATTGAATCTTTCAGGAGCGAATTTTTTCGGTTCAGTATAGATGTTAGGATCTGTATGAGTCCTTTCTATCCTATACAATACTTGCCACCCTTTCGGCACATAGTAGCCATTATAAACAAAAGGCTTAACTACTCCTCGAAAACCACCAGCAACGGGGGGATAGAATCTTTCTACTTCTTTTAATACTTGATCTAAATAAGTCATTTTTTTGATCTGTTCCATCGTAAAATCAGACTCATACATCAGGGTTTTTTGTTCTAAAATAGCCTTTTCTCGCACTTCGGGATTTTGTGCCAAAGCCATACAAAAAGAAGTTAACATGGACGTTGTAGTTTCATGTCCTGCGAATAGCATTAATAAGGCTTGAACTTTGATTTGAGCTTCAGAAAAACGGTTGCCTTCTTCATCTTGGCTTTGAAGTAGTAGGCTGATGGTATCTTCTTTTAAGTTATTTTTCCGTTTCTCGATTTCTTTTTCTATATGTTGCAAAAGAAAATCCCTCGCTTTTAGAGCTTTGCCGTACTTAGTAAACGGTAGATTAAAGGGAAAAGCAAATAAGCCTTTAGTTAATTCGCCAAACTTTTTGGAAAGTAGCTTAATTTCTGCCTGATTGTCTATTTCACTGCCCAACAATAGCACACTAGCAATCTCAAAGGTCATTTCCTTCATTTCTGGAAACAGGGTCAATTTGCCCATTTCTGCCCATTTTCTCAAGGTGCGATCGATGAAAAATAAATATGATGAAATAACCAATTTAACAGATGATTTTTGTCGCAATTATCTTAATGACGAATATTTAGAATTTTCTCGAAAATTAACCGCAGTTTTATGCAACTATCAACCATCCCCATTAAGTAAAGGGAAGGCAAAATCTTGGGCTTGTGGTATTATTCATGCCTTAGGGATGATCAGCTTTTTAGCAGATTCTTCTTTTGAACCTTACATGAAATCTTCAGAACTTTATCAACGTTTAGGGGTTTCAGAAAGTACAGGTTGCGGAAAATCAAAACAAATTCGTGATTTACTGGAAATGAGCAGATTGGATCAAGAATGGATGATGCCTAGTGTTTCTGAAAGTCATCCAATGGCGGCAATTGCCAATATAGCAAGCACCTTGAAGCAAATCTTGGATTGGAAATAGATTTTTATTTTTTATTACTAGATAAAATAAGAAATTAATATATCCGTTGCCCAGATAGCTATACCACATCGAAAAAAATCTTGATCATGAGTTCAAATACTTGCAGATACAGACAAAGCTGAAGCGATAGTTTGCCAATCATGGGAAGTTCTGGGTATGCGATCGAGATTAATTTGTTTTGCCACTTCTAAACTTTTTCTTGCTTTCTCGAAAAACTTTTGTCGAGTATTATTCATAGTTTAAGACCCTCTTTAATATAACCTGTTTTAAATTATTTTGATAATTTGATTTTAAATAATCATATAATTGAGATAAAATTTGTTTAATTATCATATCTTTTTAGCAATGTTTTTTTAGTAAACTTGAAAAGTTTTTTTTATTTGTAATTGTAAGTTATAGTATCGATCCCTCCTCCTCCTCACAAAAAAATGCGATCGCACCTTATCAATTTTTGTCCATAGCTTTTTAGTCGCTAAAGTAAATTTTTATAAATACATAACCTCAGTTTTGTCTAAGTACCGATATTAACGTTGCATTTGAAAAATGTTGTATTGGTAGGGGGTTATCGGCTGTTAAGAGTCAGAATAAGTCTTACTGCTTATACAAACTCAAATCATATAGAAAAACCTTTGATACTTTTGAGACTGAAGGCACTGTTTTTGGTTCTCTTAATAAAGACAACTTTAATAATTTAGCCAGTATTATTCCTAGTAATACAATAATTTGTCGATTTGAAAGTATTATTTCTTCTTTAGATCAGAAATTTTTTTTGAACACAAAACAAATTCAAACATTAACAAAAACTCGTGATGAATTACTACCTAAACTAATGAGTGGACAGATAAGAGTAAAAGATGAAATTACCAAATAAAGTCATCATTCCTGATAGTAAAATTAGCAATTATTTATTAATCCATCGGGAAGAAGACGATAAATCAAAATTTCTTGCTCAAGCAGGATTTACCCAAGCCAACCCAGAACAATTAAAGATTGCTATTATTGAACTAATTACCAACTATGAAGCCATAGAAGACAGAAGTAATCAATACGGAATTTTCTATCAAGTCAAAGGAGAATTAAAAGGAGTAAATAATCACAATTTAGCCGTCATTACTGTTTGGTTAAAACGGAAAAATGACAATCAAATTCAATTTATCACCCTTAAACCTAACAAGGAGAAAAAACAACCATGATTGAACTATATCAAAGAGTTTCCCTTAATCAAAACTTCCCCGAATATAACTTGAGAAAAGGAGATATAGCCACCTTTATTGATACCGTGCCTCATCCTGAAGGCGGAGAAGAAGGCTATGTTTTAGAAATATTTAACGCCCTTGGAGAATCAATTAATGAAGTGATAGTGCCGAAAAGTGCCGTTAATCCCCTAGAAGAAAACCAAATTCTCACCGTGCGCTCTTTAATTGAAGTTTAAAATATTTGTTAATTAATGAAAAGAGAAATTAAAGTTAGAGATTAAAGATTAATTATTGATAACTATTAATAAAAACATCAGGGTTGATAATGGGGATATTTTCAAAAGGATTTAAAACCAATAAGTCATTATCTCCAGTAATAATAAAGTCAGCGTTTCCATTAATAGCTAACTCTAAAAACTTATTATCCTTTTCATCACGACAAGCCGTTATTTTCCGATGAATAACCACATTTTCACCAGCAGTCATTAACTTTAACAAAAAAGCCTCCCTTTCTTGTAATGTTACATATTTATCAAACTTTTTACGACTCAAAACTTGTTTTAACTCCCCTAAAGTAGCTTCAGAAAATAAAATAATTCCCGTTTTTTCTGCTAACTTAACCACTTGAAAAGGTAGGGAATTTTCAAACAATAACGCACTAACAAATATATTAGTATCTATAACAACTCTAATCATTGTCTTCTGCTAAAATCTCCGCTAAAATTTCAGGAGTTAAACCCCTTGCCTGGGCATTTTTAGAAATTTCTGCCATGACATCAGTTAGACTTTTATCGGCTAAATTGTATTGAAAAAATAAGCTAATAATAGAACTTAATTGTTGCTGAGTTTCAGGTTTAGCAGATTCAAAAGCCTTTTTAACTTCTTCTGCTACAGGAATAGTAATTGTCGTCATAACTTTACCTTTTTAACAAGAGATATTAACAAAGTATTTTATAATGAACTAGTAAAAAAAATAACTATGTATAACTAATATCATCGTAAAACATAGCGTTAATTTCGGGAGACTCATCATCAAAATCATCTGCCATCCAAATTTGCCCTTCCCAACCACCAGCAATGCGAGGCTTTAATGACTTATTATCCCCAGTCACTTTTTCCTCATTAGATGGAAAAGGTAAAACTTTTGCTAAAGGTACACCATCACGGGTTAAAGTTACCTCTACCTGATTTTGAATAGCTGACAATAACTCTGATAACCCCTCTTGTAATAAATTGACATCAAAGGTTTTTTTTAACATAGTCAAAATTGATTTATTGTTATAACTTGATTATAGGGAAGAAAAATATGCTATGAAATATACCACTGAAGACGACATCGAACTGTTTAACCTAGAAATCTTACAAAGCCTAGGTTATGACTGCCTCTGCGGTTATGACATCCAACCAGAAGCCATTAACCAAGAGCGAGAAAACTTCAGTGACGTAGTGCTACTTAACCGCCTAGAAAACGCCCTCAGTGGTATTAACCCAGATATTCCCCCCCATTGCCGACAACAGGCAATTAGAGAATTACTCAATATCACCAGCCCAGACTTAATCAGTAACAACGAAAAGTTCCATCAATAGCTCACCGAAGGTATTACCGTTGAATATCAAAAACAAGGCGAAACCAGAGGCGAACAACTGTGGCTCATTGATTGGCAAAACCCAGACAATAAGGAGTTTTTAGCCGTTAACCAATTTACCATTATTGAAGATAACCATAACCGCCGCCCAGACATTATCCTGTTTATAAATGGCTTACCCTTAGTAGTCATTGAACTGAAAAACCCTGCCGATGCCAAAGCCGACACCTACAAAGCCTTTAACCAACTCCAAACCTATAAACGGGAAATGCCAAGCCTCTTTACCTATAACGCCCTCCTAGTCATCTCCGATGGTATTACCGCCAAAGCAGGTTCACTCTCAGCAGACTATAACCGCTTCATGGAATGGAAAACCAACAGCCGATACCTGAGCGAAGTCGAAGACACAGAGGCATTGAAGATGACGGAAAATTTACCCTTCCATAACTCCTCCCAGTGGGAAAATGTATCTCTCTATAACCCCTCCCCAACCGAGGGAGATAAGATAATTAATCAATTACAAGTATTAACCGAGGGAATGCTTAATAAACATACCCTTTTAGACCTAATCCGTCACTTTACCGTCTTTGAAGCCACCCAAAACCAAGATCCCAAAACCGATATAGTCACCATCAAGAAAACTAAGAAAATCGCCGCCTACCATCAATATTACGCCGTTAATAAAGCCTTAGACAGCATTATTCGTGCCTCTGGTATGTTTCTCTCCTAATAACTCCCAGACAGGCAAAATAGCCTCTCCTAACCCCTCTAAAATAGATAATTTAACCACCCCCTCTCAAATCAACAGAAATCTTGCCAGTGACAGAAAAAATGAAACAGAAAACATCACCTGTAATCAAGAAGGAGATAGAAGAGGGGGAGTTGTCTGGCATACCCAAGGAAGCGGAAAATCCCTGTCAATGGTATTTTTAGCAGGTAAATTAGTTCTTTGTGAAACCCTCAACAATCCTACCGTACTCATCCTGACTGACCGTAACGACTTAGATGACCAACTATTTGACACCTTCGCCAGTTGCCGTCAACTACTGCGCCAAAGCCCCCAACAAGCAGAAGATCGAGCTAAAGTGCAAGAACTATTACAAGTCGCCTCTGGGGGGATAGTATTTTCTACTATTCAAAAATTCGCCCCTACCGATGGTGAAAGCCTTTATCCTCAACTGTCAGACCGTAATAATATCATTGTCTTAGCCGATGAAGCCCACCGTAGCCAATACGGCTTTAAAGCCAAACAGGTTGATATTAAAGATGAGACAGGCAACGTAATTGACAAACAAACTAAATACGGCTTTGCCCGTTATATCCGAGATGCCTTACCCCATGCCACCTTTATTGGCTTTACTGGTACACCCATTGAACAAAGCGATAAAAATACTAAAGAAGTTTTCGGTAACTATATTGATATTTATGATATAGGCCAAGCAGTCAAAGACGGTGCTACTGTTCCCATTTACTATGAAAGTAGGCTAGTTCATTTAGAATTGGACGAATTAGGCAGACAACTGCTAGAAGAATTAGAAGATGATTTACAGTTTGAAGACTTAACCGCTACCCAAAAAGCCAAAGCCAAAGGCACTCAACTAGAGGCATTAGTAGGAGCAACAAAACGGGTGAGTGCGATCGCCCTCGACATAGTTAACCACTTTCAACAAAGACAAAAGGCTAATCGTGGTAAGGCAATGATAGTCACCATGAGTCGCCGTATTGCCGTTAACCTCTACGCAGAAATAATTAAACTGCTTCCCCACTGGCATCACCCAGAATTAACCAAAGGCAAAATTAAAGTGGTGATGACGGCTAACGCCTCCGATGAGGAAAATCTAGTCCAACACCACACCAGTAAAAAAGACCGTCAAATCCTCGCCCAACGCCTCAAAGATGCCGAAGATGAACTAGAAATGGTCATTGTCTGTGATATGTGGTTAACAGGATTTGATGCCCCCTGTCTCCATACCATGTACATTGATAAACCCCTCAAAGCCCATAACCTCATGCAAGCGATCGCCCGCATCAACCGAGTTTATTTTGAGAAGGAAGGGGGGTTAGTAGTAGATTACTTAGGGTTAGCCAGTGAACTAAAAAAAGCCCTGAGTTTTTACGCTGAAAGTGGCGGTAAAGGACAACCTACCTTAGATCGAGAAGTGGCTTTAGGCTTATTACTAACCAAATTGGAAGTAGCGGTACTTTGAGAAATTTTTGTACAAAAATAGCCTAGAATACAGTCAGGGTAAAGTATTTAGGTAAACACGATAAAAATGGCTGAAACTCCTACTATCAAAGGAAAAGTTATCAATCGATGTAAAATCTTTGATTCATAAAGATTTGAGACTCATATTTTGATATTTTTAGTTTAAGTACCGGTAGGTGACCCGCTTCATTTAAAATAATCATCTCCACACCGCATCTTTGCAATACTGTCATGGTTCTTTTTCTGATTTCTGACACCGTACCCTTCGTCATTTGATACTTCAAGTGTTCAATGATTGCTTGAAACAAATCCCTTGCTCCACACTCTTGAGGTACTTGCACGTAAATCACAGGTACTTGAGGCGGTTTACCGTTCTCCTGTGTAGGCTTATGTCTCAAACGATAAGAATTACAGGCGATGGTTTTTCCCGTACGAGATTCTCCCACTGTACAGTAACAAAACTCTTTAAGTGAACTAGGGTTAAATAGATGAGAGGTTTAATTATTAATAATCAGAAATCCCAATCATCATCAAAATCATCAAAATCATCGTAATTTTCAGGAGTATTATTCGTTTGGGCGGGAGCAATAACACGATAAGGTGCATCATAAACTCCTTTATAGGTTCTTTTTGCTTGGGGAGGGGATTTTTCTTCGCTTTGTGATGGAGTTTTTTTGATTTTTTTTGGGTTGATTTCTGTTTTTTCTCTTGATTGATAGGAGTATGGAGAAGCCTGACGAGGTTTGAGTAAATTTTCGGGCGGATAGTTTTCCTCTGAGGGTTTATTTATTTCTGGTATTGAAGTTTTGCTTTCTGCTTCAGCTTCAATGGGGGAGTTATCAATGGGTTTTTGTTCTTCAGATTTAATTTCTTCTTCTATTTTGTTGATATCCGCTTCTATATTCTCTTGCAATTCAAATTCTTGTTGTATTTGAGTATCGGGATAGGTTAGCTCATTTTTTGGAGGGTTATTGATGGGTAAGGAAGTATCGATAATAGGAGTATCTGGTAAATCTTCAAAAACATCATCCTCTTCCCACTGATATTGGGGTTTTTTCATTTCTGTGGGGGGATTCTGGTTAGGGGAAATGGTAGGTTTTGCTTTTATTGGTTGGGGAGATGGTTGAGGGGGGGGAGAATAGGGGGAATTCAAAGATTGGTTTTTTCTAGTTTTTGGAATTGGGTTATTACTTAAAAGATTAATCAATAAACTAGAAATCATCCCGGCAAATAATGCTATAAGTATCCAAATAAAAAGGGGTAAGGCAGGGGAGTTAAAGCCGAAAAAGGTAAGAGCGATCGCACCTCTATTTTGTAATGCAAATATGATAAAAAATGCGATCGAACCTATTAAAACAAAACTTTTAAATCCCATTAGATCTTTGAATACTGGTAATAATCATTTAAAAATAATATCATTTTTGCTTATTTTTTTTGTGCTTAAGAGATTCGGAAATCCGTTTGAGATTGTCTTGATTATTAATTGGTTGACGAGGAGAGGGTAATTCATTGTTAGGCCAGTTATCCATATCATTACAAACACAACTGCTACTTTGCACACCCACATCAATCATTGGTACTGGCATATTGCAACGAGCGCATTCGGTAATATCCCATTTAGAAGACAGTAATTGTTGAATAGTTTGAGATGTACCTTCTAAATAACAATCTCCTATATTTTCGTTAGTGACTAATTGCCAACATTCTTCAAACTCACTAGCATAACCGTGACCATTTAAAATTTTAGAAGGTAATATGACTGTGTTTCGGCTAGGAATAATAATTTTTTTTCCCAATTGAAACCAATAGGCGAGATATTTTTTTACTTTTGCTGACTCTGCCATAGAAATAATCATAGATTACGATTTTACCTTCACTTCTATTCTATGGTAACGATTGATTTACATTCTTTTAGTATTTTTAAGCTAATCTCCAGATTTGGGAATGGTATCAAAGAGAAACGAGTTAGGAGTTAGGAGTTAGGGGATTAGAAGAAACTATCGTCATCAAGAAGCTGAAGTTACTAATTACTAATGGTTTATTACCTTTGCCCTTTTAACTTTGCCTTTTGCCCTCCCCCTCTCGAGGCAAGATAAAGGGGGGTTTCTTTTAAGGGGAGACACAGAGGGGTTTACCCCTTAATTACCTGAGTTCGATATAGAATTTTCGGTTTTGGAAAGGTGTCAGGTATCAGGTGTTAGGTATCGGGTTAAAGAATTGATAAAAAACACATCTTTATTGATTTTATTATTTTCAATCTTTAGATTAATTAAACAACTTGATTAGAAAATTAAACCTAAAACCTGCAACCAGCAACCTGAAACCTAACCATAGCAACAACTTTTAAATCGAACTGAGGTTTAATTAATTCTTTTTCCGCCATCCTTTGATTACTTTTTGTTTCTCTCTGGCAATAGCAAGACTGTCGTCTGGTACATCGTGAGTAATAACTGAACCTGCCGCAATGGTTACATCTTCGCCTATATTAACAGGTGCGACAAAGACACTATTTGAACCAGTTTTGGTGCGATCGCCGATAATGGTAGGATGTTTATTTACACCGTCATAGTTAGCTGTAATAGTCCCTGCACCGATATTGACTTGATTACCGAGAGTTGCGTCTCCAATGTAAGATAAATGAGCGATATTTGTTTTATGTCCAATATTACTTTTTTTGATTTCTACGAAATTGCCCACTCGACAACTTTCACCTAAGACAACTCCTCCTCGTAAATGGGCATAGGGTCCTATTTTTGTATCATTTGCTACTTGAGCATCGCTGATGACCGAGTACAATGCTCTTACGTTTTCTCCTAGTTGACTATTTTCGATGAGACAAGCAGGACCAATATGAGAACCGTTACCGATTATTGTGTTTCCCCTAATATGAGTCTGAGGCTCTATGATCACATCTATGCCTAGTTGAGCAGATTCTTCAACGGTGATGCTATCGGGATCAATCATAGTTACTCCTGCCATCATCCATGCTTCTTTGATTCTGGCTTGTAATATGTCGTAAGCAACTGCTAACTGACAACGGTCATTAATACCACTTATTTCTAAATGATCATCTACATCTAAAGCCATGACTCGATCGAGATAGTCAAATACTTCTGTGAGGTAATATTCTTTTTGATCGTTATTAGTGCTTAATTTGGGTAAAACGGTTTTTAATTTTTGCCAATTGAAACAGTAAACCCCAGCATTGATGCGATTATTTTGTTTTTGGGCTCTATTACAATCTCTATCTTCTACGATTTGGGTAACAATATTATTACTGTCGCAAAATACTCTTCCGTAACCTTTGGGATTGGGCATATTT
Organism: Cyanobacterium sp. Dongsha4; assembly: GCF_036345015.1. Classification (NCBI taxonomy): domain Bacteria; kingdom Bacillati; phylum Cyanobacteriota; class Cyanophyceae; order Chroococcales; family Geminocystaceae; genus Cyanobacterium; species Cyanobacterium sp. DS4. The sequence goes on from NZ_CP084098.1 coordinate 1,842,552, forward strand.
GCTGTTAGGAGAGTGGCATCATTTTGGTTTTCCTGATGAGTTTTGACTAATTCTTCAATAGTTTGCGATCGCAATAGGGGTACATCTCCATTTAAAACCAATAAATCCCCCTCAAAATCGTCTAAAGGAGGCATTAACTGCTGAATGGCGTGTCCTGTGCCTAATTGCTCTGTTTGTTCTACAAATTCGACTCCAGACAGATGATTAAGGGCAGATTTGACCTTGTCTCCCTGATAACCAATAATAACTAAACTGCGATCGGGTTTGATTAAATCACAACTATTTAATGCTCTTTCGACTAAACTTTTGCTTCCTAACTTATGTAACACTTTAGGAAGTTGAGACTTCATTCTCGTTCCTTTTCCTGCGGCGAGGATTGCAACTGCTAACATTGTCATTTCCTACTCAATTTATTTTACCAATTCCCCATAACTCCGAACTCCGTTCACGACCAAAGGGAGTGTACGAGCGTAGCGAACTCCCCAAACTCAGCTTAACTGTTGCTAGGAACTAAGTTTAAGTAAGCATCAAAATCTTTGATGGCTTCTGAAAACTCATTTTTAGCACTAACGCTATTTCTGTCTTTGGCGGCCGCATCAATTCTTTCAAAATGTCCGAATAAGTCTCTGGCAATTTGTTGGGCAGGTTTTTGATCTTTAGGTAACAATTTACGGGCTACAATCGCCATGTTTTGACGTAATTCCCCTAAAGGACCATGAATAAAGGTTCTGGTATCAACCCAATTTTCTGCGTCAATTAACTGTTGAAGGGTGGACATTTGACCTCTTGCTTCAGCAATAGGGGTACGATATTCTTCTAATTGAGCAATTTTTTCAGGGGTGTAAACGGTGGGGATTTTCGCTTTGGTAGGTGAACCACAGCTAACTAATAATGTTGTTGTAAAGACTAAAATTAAACACAAGAGAGGACGAAATAAATTTTTCATTTGCTCTTTAATAAATTTTTCTAATGGTTTGTATGTTTAATTTTCAACTCTCCATTGTCAACTGTCAATAGTAATTAATTCTTAGGCTAATATGGTTTTTCGTTTACTGATAATCCCAGTTGCTAGTTATAAATTTTTACTCTGTTCTACAATCAATTGTGTGATGAAAATAGAGTTACTATATATCTTTAAACAGAACAGTCAATATACTTAGTTTCAGGTTGTGTCACAAATTGTCTTAATTACGGGGTCAGCAGGGTTGATAGGTTCAGAATCTGTCAAATATTTTGTTGAGTTAGGTTTTGATGTGGTGGGTATTGATAATGATATGCGTCGAGTTTTCTTCGGGGAAGATGCCTCTACGGAATGGAACAAAAATCATCTGCTTGACACTTACAAAAAAAACTATACACATTTTGACGTAGATATTCGAGATCAAGGTGCGATCGCATCTATCTTTGAGAAATATAACAGGGATATAAGCCTAATTATCCATACTGCGGCACAACCTTCCCACGATTGGGCAGTAAATGATCCCTATACTGATTTTACTATCAACGCTAATGGTACGCTAACCCTATTGGAAAGTACCCGTAAATATTGCCCCCAAGCGGTTTTTATCTTCTGCTCTACTAATAAAGTTTACGGAGATACACCGAATTTTTTACCCCTGCAAGAAGAAGAATTACGGTGGGAAATTGACTCAAATCATCCCTATTTTAAGGGCATTGATGAAACTATGAGTATTGATCAAACGCAACATTCTCTCTTTGGTGCGTCTAAGGTGGCGGCAGATGTATTAGTACAAGAATATGGAAGGTATTTCGAGATGAAAACTGCTTGTTTTCGGGGGGGTTGCTTAACAGGTCCAAGTCACTCTGGTACTAAGTTGCACGGCTTTTTATCCTACCTGATGCGTTGTGCTATGACTGGTAATCATTACGAGGTTTACGGTTACAAGGGTAAACAAGTTCGGGATAATATTCACAGTTATGACTTGGTTAATGCCTTTTATCATTTCTATCAAAATCCTCGTGTAGCTGAGGTTTATAATATCGGTGGGAGTCGCTTTAGTAATTGTTCGATGTTAGAGGCGATCGCACTTTGTGAGGAGATTACAGGGAAAAAGATGAATTGGAGTTATAGCGAAACAAACCGTATTGGAGATCATATTTGGTGGATTAGCGATGTAAGTAAGTTTCAAAGTCACTATTCTGATTGGCATTTCCAATATACCATTAAGGATATTTTAACGGAAATTTACCATAATAATTGCGATCGATGGTTAGCCCTATAAGGAGAAATAGTCGTAGGGGTTCAATAATACTCAACTCACATCTGTTGATCGCTCTTTTAAATTAGACTATGAATAAAAGTATATTGTCAGGAAAAGTAGTTAAGTTTTTGTTAGGAGGCGGTGTGGCTACCGCTATCAATTTACTGCTGATTTTCCTCCTTATTGATAAATTGGGTTTTGATACGCCGTTTTTACGCAATCTTGCTAACCTAATCTCGATCGAACTTTCTCTGATTGCCAGTTTCTTTATTTATCGCATCTGGGTATGGCGTGGTGGTAGTTGGAATTGGTTTAACGTACTTTTCAAACAACTTCCTCTGTATCATGTTTCGGCTGGAACAGCGATTATAGTACGAGTTTTTTTTGTATTCCCTTTGTTAGACTGGTTAGGAGTTAGCTACAGCGTAAATACGATTTTCGGGGCTTTAATCAGTGCTTCCCTCAATTTTATCATTAGCGATCGCTTTGTCTTCACCAGTGGCAAAAATCAAGGCAAAGAAGCCTATTTTCCAGAAGCCTTAACCCCTGCCTTAGTCGAAGATAGCCCCCCTGCCCCCAAATTTGCGGGAGTAGAGAAAAAAGTCCCCAGTATTGGGGATTTAGGGGCAAATAGACATAAAATTAATTTACTTTCTCTGGTAATTCCAGCCCACAATGAGGAAGATTGCATCGTCAACACTATCCATAATATCAGTGAACATCTCGATCGCACCTCCATCAACTATGAAATTTTAGTGGTGAATGATAACAGTAAGGATAATACTGAAGCTATTTTACAAAAATTGCACGAAGATAATCTGAAAGTACGCTATATCAACAATTACTATCCCAATGGTTTCGGCTTTGCTGTTCGCTGTGGTTTAGAAAACTTCAAAGGGGATGCAGTTGCTATTGTCATGGCGGATAATTCCGATAATCCTGAGAATATGATTGATTACTATAATAAAATTCAGGAGGGATATGATTGCGTATTCGGTTCGAGATTTATCAAAGGAGGCAAGGTGATTGACTATCCTTTTTATAAGCTAATCATTAACCGTTTCGCAAATCTGTTTATTCAAGTATTATTCGGGCTTCCTCTTAACGATACCACTAATGCCTTTAAAATGTATCGCCGAGAAGTGATTGAGGGTATATCTCCCCTTCTCTCCCATCATTTTAACCTTACCGTAGAACTACCCCTAAAAGCGATCGTGCGAGGTTATAGTTATGCCATTATACCTATTACATGGAAGAATCGATCGGCAGGAATATCAAAATTAAAACTAAAAGAAATGGGTAGTCGTTACCTTTTTATTGTGCTTTATACATGGTTAGAAAAGCATCTTTCGAGGGGTGATTATCGGCGAAAAGAAGTAGCAATTAAAGTTAAATCTTCTGATTAAACTGATAATTTTTATATAATAAAAAAGAAAATTAATTAAGGTAATTATGAATATAAATATACCCAAAGAATCTATCTCCAATTTTTGTCAAAAACACCATATTCAAAAGCTATCTTTATTTGGTTCAGTGTTAAGATCAGATTTTAATGAACAGAGTGATATAGATGTATTAGTTGAGTTCTTCCCCGAAAATATACCTGGTTTAATTACCCTTGCAAAAATGGAGTTAGAATTATCCTCAATATTTAAGCGTACCGTTGATTTGCGCACTCCTGAAGATTTGAGTCGCTATTTTCGACAACAGGTATTAGACGTGGCAGAGGTGCAATATGATACAAGACAGTGATTTGATTAGACTACACCATATGTTGGATGCTAGTCTTAAAGCGATGACTTTCATTGAGGGAAAAAATCAATCTGATTTAGATAATGATGATTTACTGGTTTTTGCTTTAGTTAAAGCTATTGAAATCGTAGGAGAAGCAGCAGGAAAGGTGTCAAAAGAATATCAGGCTCATCATCCAGAAATACATTGGTCAGCGATGATTAGTATGCGAAATCGTTTAGTTCATGCCTATTTTGATATTAATAAAAAAATATTATAGCAAACCCTCAAAAAAGATTTACCTGAATTAATTATTATCTTGGATTCATTGCTACAAGTAAAAAAGTAAAAAATTGAAGTTAAAAAGCAATGATTTTTTTTCATTGGGAGATTAATTATTTCAATTACTAAACCACTTTGCAATATAATAAATTTTTGTATTCTTATTGATATACTTAAAATACTGATTCTCTAGTCAATGTTTGGCTCTCAAATATTCATTAAAGCAGTTAAATAAAATTATGCTAAATAAAGTGAAATTAAATAATCTAACATTATTATTTTTTTACTCTATACCGATTATTACTGTTATATTTTTTATCTCTTTATTTGGTGTTGATATACCTTTTTGGGATGAATGGGAATTAGTTACATTATTTGATAAAATTTTTTCAAATACACTATCTTTCCAAGATTTATTTATACAACATAACGAACATAGAATAATTATTCCCAAATTAATTTTTATAGCACTGATATTAATTAATGGATGGAATACAAAGCAATTAATGTTTATAAGTGTTTTATTAGTAATAACCTCATTTATATTTTGTTGTAAAATTAACTATCTTGTATTTAATAATGAGAATAAAAAACAGCATCTTATTAATTTATTAATTGGGTTTTTAGTTTTTTCATTAGGTCAGTGGGAAAATTGGTTGTGGGGATTTCAAATAGCATGGTTTTTAATTAATTTATGTTTCATAATAAGTATTTATTTTTTGATAAAAGTTAACAAAGAAAATTTATATAGGTATCTTTTTTACTCAGCTTTTTTTTGTTTTATAGCCAGTTTTTCTTCTGCTCATGGATTACTTATTTGGTTGGCTGTTCTCCCTCTTATACTAGGATTGAAAATAAATGTAAATAGCAAAATTAAAATCATTATTTTTTGGGTGTCATCTTTTTTAATATGTACTTCTATTTATTTAATTGATTATCATAAACCTAGTCATCATCCGAATATATTATTTAATGCTGAAAATGCTTTTACAAGAATAAAATATTTTTTTGTTTTAATAGGTTCTTTTGCACCGACTATAAAATCGAGGGCAATCATTGGTTTTTTTAGTTTTATAATATTAATTGCTTTTTACTTTTATTGTTATTTAAAAGGATTAACTAAGGTTAAAAAATATTATTTATTACCATTATCTTTTAGCTTATATTCTGTTTTATTTGCCTTGATAACAACTCTAGGAAGAGCAGGTTTTGGAGTTGGTCAGGCAACATCTTCAAGATACTTAACTCCTATGATTTGGTTATATATTTCTCTTATTTATATAGGATATTTTTTATTAAATAAAAAAAGTGATTTAAAGAATAGTTATTTTAAAAAAATTACGATCGCATTTTGTACAGTTTTTTGTATTATTTTTATAATAAATTCTACTGTTTCTATTAAATATGGCTATGAATCTTACCTTTCTAGGGAGAAAAGTAAAAGATGTTTAAACGATATTAACTACCCCATAGAATCAGAAATAAATAAACAATGTTTATCTTATTTATATCCTGATATAGAAATTATGGTTCAAAGAAATGAAAAGTTAAAAAGTTTAAATATTAGAAAATAAAAAAATAAATATATTAAATTGTTATGAAAAAAAATGTATTAATTACAGGCGGTGCAGGATTCGTAGGAAGTGCCTTAGCTTTAGGTTTAGGTCAAAAATATCCTGATTGGCAAATTACAGCCCTAGATAACCTCAAAAGACGTGGCTCTGAGCTTAATTTACCTCGACTAGCAGAAGCTAATATTCACTTTATTCATGGCGATGTGCGTAATAGTGAAGATTTGGACGCTAGTTTATTACAGCCTGATTTGATTTTAGAGTGTTCTGCTGAACCTTCTGTATTGGCAGGGTACAATTCTCCTAAGTATTTGTTAGAAACCAATTTAGTCGGTACAATTAATTGTTTGGAGTTGGCAAGACAAACAATGGCGGATTTTATCTTTCTCTCCACCAGTCGGGTTTATCCGATTAACTATCTTCGTGAATTAACTTATTCGGAAACGAATACTCGTTTTGAGCTTAATGTAACTCAAGAGATTATGGGAGCTTCTAGTTACGGTATCGCCGAGAATTTTCCTTTGGATCAAGTACGATCGCTCTATGGTACAACTAAGTTAGCATCGGAGTTATTAATTGCCGAATATGCCGATAGTTATGGTATTCGTACTTTAATTAACCGTTGTGGAGTGTTGACAGGTCCTTGGCAAATGGGTAAGGTGGATCAGGGTGTATTTGCTTTATGGATGGCGTTTCATTACTTTAATAAGCCTTTGAAATATATCGGTTATGGTGGCACGGGAAAACAAGTCAGGGATTTTCTGCATATAGCGGATTTGTTGACTTTAATCGATATTCAAATTGAAAGACTGGAGGAATTAAAAGGAGAAACTTTTAACGTGGGTGGTGGAGTGGAAAATAGTTTATCTTTGCTAGAAACTACCCAACTTTGTCAGGAAATTACGGGAAATAAAATTGCGATCGCATCTGTGAGAGAAAATAGACAAGGAGATATACCTATCTTTATCACAGATTCCCGTAAAGTCATAGAAAAAACAGGATGGCAACCCCAACGAGATGGGAAAAAAACTTTAACAGATATTTATCAATGGATTCAGAAAAATGAATCTCAGCTAAAGTCCATCTTTACTTAGATATTACTCCTGATACAAATTTTCGATCGCACTAACTAAATTTTCCTGTCTCATTAAAGATTCTCCAATTAAAACAGCATTTACCCCCGCAGACTGAACAAAATCAAGGTCTTTTTTCTCGTATAAACCTGATTCACTAACAACGGTTATTTGTTTCTCCTTAATAATGTCTTGACGGGCTAATAAAATATTTTTTGTAGTGTTTAAATCTACTGAAAAATCTTGTAAATTGCGATTATTAATTCCCATTAATTTTACCCCTTCAATATTTAAAATGCGATCGCACTCTTCTAGGGTATGAACCTCAATTAAGGCAGTCATTCCTAAACCATTAATAATCTTTAAAAAGTAATTAATATCAGCATCTTTAAGAATAGCGGCAATAAGTAAAACTGCATCTGCTCCCCGTAAACGAGCTAAATAAATCTGATAGGGATAGATAATAAATTCCTTACACAAAAGGGGAATTTTAACCGCATTTCTCACAATACTTAAATTATCAAAACTCCCCTGAAAAAACTCTTTATCCGTTAAAACAGACAAACAAGTCGCACCAGCTTTCTCATATTCTTTGGCAATAACTTCAGGATCAAAATTTTCCCTAATTAAACCCTTACTAGGAGAGGCTTTTTTCACTTCTGCAATTAAAGCAGGTTGACGAGATGAATTTTTTAAGGCACTAAGAAAATCAAGAGGTGCATCATTTAATTGACTAACCTGTTTACGCAACTCTAACAAAGATACCTTTTCTCGCATCCTTGCCACTTCTTCTTCTTTTTGCCAAACAATTTTCTCTAAAATATTTTGAGGCTCACTTTCAGGTAATTTAACTTGATAACGTAGAGTTTCTATAGCAACGGTAGGAGATGGTTGTTGACGACGAATTTTCATTAATATTCAAAAAAAATTACTTATTTAAAGACAGTTTCACAATTATAACAGTCTTCAATATAACCTCTGTTCGGTATAAGATCTATAGGTTAGAAGAAGGTATTGGGGTATTAAGTTGTTTAGGGTTAGTGTTAATTAAAAACTATTGCCCATTGCAAGAGTGCCTATTCCCTGCCTTAACCAGAAAATTTTAGAGTGAAACAGCCCTGCCTCGACAGGGCGATAAAGAGGAGTTTGCATGAGTGCCCTTTCTTTGCCTTCGTCAAAATACGTTTTGTTTTCAGGTAATTCTACTAAAATACTATAAACTTACTCTTATGCTAAATTTTAAATATTCTAGTGTCATTAATGCCCCCATAGACAAAGTATGGCATTTTCACGAGCGAGAAGATATTTTGCAAATATTAACGCCCCCTTGGCAACCAGTAAAAGTTATTCGTAGGGAAGGGGGTTTAGAAGTGGGAGCAACATCAGAATTTGTCTTAATGTTTGGTTTTATTAATATTCCATGGATTGCTCGACATAGTCAATGCGAAAAATACAAACAATTTACTGATGAGCAAATTAAAGGTCCAATGGTATCTTGGACTCATTATCATCAATTTCAAACCGAAGGGGGCAATACTCGCCTTACCGATAAAATAGAGTATGAAATCCCGGGGGGATGGTTGAGCGAAATATGTTTAGGTTGGTGGGTGAATTCTCGTCTTCACGATATGTTTGCCTATCGTCATGAAGTTACTCAACAGCACTGTGAAACCTAATTTTCTAACAAAGATGCGATCGCACTATTGGCAAATAGTTTACGAGTATCTTCAATTAACTTTTCTCCCCAAAGATTTTCAATTAAAAAATCAATTTCACCATAATTATTATCTAAATTTAAAGCCTGTTGGGCTAGTTTTATCCCCTCTTGTTGTTTCCCTTGTGAATACATCGCAACTGCGATCGCTAAAATAGGTTCTGCTTGTTGAGAATCGATTTCTAAAGCCTTTCGCCAAGAAGCTATTGCCTCATTCGTTTTTCCTTGCTCATATTCCACTAAGCCAATATTATTAATGGCAGGCCAAAATTGTGACTCCAACTTAATCGACTCCTGATAAGCTGTTATTGCCTCTCCATACTGATTCAATTTAAGATAAGCATTACCTAAATCAAAATAAGCCTGTGGAACTTCTTTACTAATTTTAAGACCTGCTTTTAACTCTTTGACAGCAGATTCATATTCAGCTAACTGAAAATAAGCATTACCCAAAGAAAATAAAACCTCTGACTCTTCAGGTGCTAGTTTTTTCGCTTCTAATAAAGCATTGACACCTTGGTCAATTTGCCCTGTCTGAATTTCTAATGTACCCAAAATAAACCATGTTTCATAATGATTCGGGGATAACTGCACTGCCAACCTTGCACGAGAAGAAGCTAAATCAAATTCCCGAAAACGAATTAACTGCACCGCATCTTGTATTAGTTGAAAACCATAATTATCCAAGTATTCACTATTTAATTCAGGTGTGTAGGGTAACAAAGCCTGTGCTTTTACCATAGATGGACAAACAGAAACCACACCAAGACTTAAGAGAATGGAAAAAATTTTAGAACGAAACAACACTATCTTAAAATATTAATAATTAAATGGATTATGTATTTTAATCTTAAGCTATTGACCTTCAATTTGTAGGAATGATCATGAATTAGCTAGGAAAAATTTAATAATCGCTTAAATTCTGATTTAACAAATTTGTAACATTCACAGGCACTTAGTTCTAAAAAAAGACGATTCAAAATCCGAATATGCCCTCTACTGTAATGAATAATTCCATTTTCCTGAAACTTTTGCGCCACTTGAGTAACTGTAGCACGACGCACCCCTAACATTTGTGCAATAAATTGTTGCGTTAAGGCTAATTCATTGTTACCTACACAATCGTGAGCATGAAGTAACCAACAAGCAAATTGATTATCGATATGATGATGACATTTACACACCACATTCTGAGAAATTTGAATGATTTTTGCCTGAGTATAGAGTAACAATATTTTTTGTAATGAACCACTACGCTGAGATTCTGACTGAAATATATTTGCATCCAGTCTCATGGCACTATCGGGAATTTGTACGATCGCATCATTACTAGCAATATTATTACCTAAAAACACAGATAAACCCACAATTCCCTCATTTCCGACTACATCTATCTCTGTTGTTTTGTAATTTGCAAGAGTATGAACCATAGAAATCAGTGAATGAAGGGGAAAATAAACATATTCAATTACTTCATGATGACGGTAAATTATTTGTCCAGAGATTAAGGAAACACTTTCAAGGTGGGAAAAAAGTATGCCATATTCATCTTCAGATATTGAAGCTAATATTTGATTATCAGAAGTTGGGTTTTTGTTCACAAATTAGGTTGGTTTATTTTTGACATCAAACTCAAGTTATTACAAGTTTAACAGTGATAAATAGAAAAAAGTTGGTCACTAAATTTTGCCTTATACATAGCCATATCTGCACGAGATAATAAATCAGACACCTTAGAACTTTTTATATCTCCGATAACGATGCCAATACTAACCTTAACCTTAACTTTTACCTCATTAATCTTAAAACAAGTCGATAATACTTGTTGAATACGATTTGCACATTCGGTGGCTTCTTGGACAGAATGAATATGACTCAAAACAATCATGAATTCATCTCCGCTAAGTCTGGCTACATGATCAAAATTTCTGACACAAGTTACCAATCTTTTAGCAAAAAAAACTAACACTTCATCTCCCACTTGATGCCCAAAAGTATCATTAATTAACTTAAATTTATCTATGTCTAAATATAAAACTGCAAACTTATTACTATGATTTTTTTCTGCTTCCTTTAAAATATTTTCTAAAAACTCCAATAAAGATAAACGATTGGGTAAATTTGTTAAACAATCATAACGAGATTGATAATACAAATAATCCATATTTTTCTGAACATCAGTTATATCATGAAAAGACAAATCCCAACCATCAATATGATTATCAGAATCTAGTATCTTAGATATATTTACACTGACATCGACAGATGATTGATTAAAAGAGGAGGATAATTTAAGTGAGAAAAAAGAATCTATTTGCTCTGTATTTTCTTCTCTTAATTTTTGAGTGAGAGTTAAAAACTTTTCCACATCATTAGGAACAATCAAAGAAGTAAAATAGCTATTTTCTAACTTATCTAATGAAATATTAAACTTTTTTAAACCTCGATTATTAACTGCTTGAATTTGAAAATCATCATTTAAGATAAAGCGAATGTCAGGAGAGTTAAAAAATAAATTTTGATAATACTTATTTTCTATTTCTTTTTCCCATAATTCTTTAAACATAAACTCATTTTCTTTTTGTAAATCGTCAATATCGTTAATCATTGTTAAATTTTGAGGGTTAGTAAACTCAATGTCATAAGCAATTTCTTGGGCATTTTCATTAATTAAATTTTCAAGATAACCTTGGGAATTTTCCGCCGCCTCAGCAAAAGATTCAAAAGGTCCAAAATAATAAGTTGAAATAGGGTGCGTTGTTTCAAATCTCAGCCACCAAGATAAGTTTTCTACTTTATCCTTTTTTTGTTCACCCATAAACTCACAAGGATCATTAATAAATTCATGATATTCTTTCATTATTTCTGGAAAATATTGCTTTATTTTTTCATTAATTAACTTTTTCTCTGTAGCTAACTCAATATAAAAAAAATCACTGTCAATAAATGGATGACATTGATCAATTAAAATGTGATTATTGGGAATAGAATTGAGTATTCTTGTAATAAGTTTTTGACGAAAATAAGGAGTTAATAAAGCCTTTTGACAAAGATGATTCAAAGGTAGCTTTCTCACAAAACAATCTACTTCTGTCCTGACAATTGGTAAAGTAGAATTAAAGACATAATATGACATTAGATCATTAACCCATTTTCAAATATATACAAAACAAAATTGACTAAATTAGCTTATGTTTGATCAATTCCTTTTAAGTTGTATGCAATTTTCCTGTATCAGTAATTTTACTTAAGTTTTTAAATTTATTTTTGTTCAAGTAGATTCTAACTAAAACTTTCCTTCGTGTCCGTACCATATCGTACTTAAAAAATTAAATTAATCTACTTACAAATGAATACTGATAATATCCTGATAAATTCTTATTAAAATAGGAGTAATTAGAAGAAATGCTCACAAAAGTTACTAAGTTTTAAAAGAAATATTATTTTTAGATAAAATTAGATGTAATTGTTTATTTTTCTGAATATTTAATTATTTCTAAATTTTAATTTTTGTGACCTATTATTACTGTTTTGTAGAGTCAAGTAAGTTCATAAACTCATTTTGAATAGCTTGATGACATTCACAGGATAATTGTTCTAGTTTTTGACGATCTAAAATAACGATTTTCCCTCGGTTATAGCGAATAATACCCGCTTCTTGTAAACCATGAGCCGCATTAGTTACTCCTGCACGACGAACTCCTAACATATGAGAAATAAACTCTTGAGTCAAATCAAATTCATCTTTTCGTACACAATCATACACAGATAATAACCATCTTGCCAATCTTGCTTCTATTTTATGGTGTCTGTTACAAGCGGCAGTTTGAGCAATTTGTCCTAGTCTTGCTTGAGTGTAAAGAAGTAAAAGTTTTTGAAGAGTTTGTCCTTTACTAAATTCTATTTTGAGAATGTCCGCTCTTAGCTTTAAACTTTCTCCCGATATTTGAACGACTATATTGTTAGTTGTATAATTTCCTCCTAAAATAATGGGCAAACCAATCATACCCTCATTTCCAATTAAACCAATTTCTGTGGTTGAACCATCTTCCATAATTTTCACTAAAGAAATCATTGCTGATAAAGGAAAATAAGCATAGTGAATTACATCATAAGGGTTATATAAAATCACTCCCGATGTTAACTTTACTTGTTCTAAATGAGGCTCAAGTTTTTCATATTCATGTGAGGGTAAGCCATCTAATAATTTATTTTTGTAATGAGTATTTTGTTTATTCATCTCTTTTTGTAATACAGTTTTTTTTTTTTTCTTACAATCCTATCAAAAATCATTTTTTCGTCTGTACGATGACGTACATTAATATATTTGAATTTTGCGTATATTCAAAAATCAAACCTAACACCTGCTACCTTTTACTTCGTTATTGTGTATTAATGCGAGAAGTGAGTTAAATAACAATTAATATCTAGTGAGTTAGACCTGCAAAATGTTAGGATTACATAGTGTATAGAGATAAAAGTGAAGTATAAGGAAATTTTGAATGGAAGAATATAATAAATCAATTTCTTTTTTTGAAGGAAGAGATATAAAAATACAGGTAGGATTATTAGCTCCTCAAGCTGGTGGTGCGGTTTTAATTCAGGCTGGAGAAACAGCAGTATTCGTTACAGCAACTCGTAGTGCAGGAAGAGAAGGTATTGACTTTCTACCCTTAACTGTGGATTACGAAGAAAGATTATATGCGGCTGGAAGAATTCCGGGAGGATTTTTACGCAGAGAGGGCAAACCCCCTGAAAGAGCTATTTTAACAGGTCGTTTAATCGATCGCCCTTTACGTCCTTTATTTCCTTCTTGGTTAAGGGATGACATTCAAATCGTGGCGACTACTTTATCGATGGATGAGGAAGTACCCCCCGATGTATTGGCGGTAACAGGGGCTTCAGTGGCGACTTTAGTGGCTCAAATTCCCTTCGCAGGACCGATGGCGGCGGTGCGTGTGGGTTTATTAAACGATGAATTTATCATTAATCCTACTTTCCGTGAAATCGAAAAAGGTGATTTAGATTTAGTGGTGGCGGGTACACCTGATGGAGTCGTGATGGTGGAAGCTGGTGCGAATCAATTGCCTGAACAAGATGTCATCGAAGCGATCGAATTTGGCTATGAGGCAATCCAAGAGTTAATCAAAGCCCAACAAGACTTAATTCAAGAATTAGGTATCAATATTGTTGTGGAGGAAAAAGAAGAGGAAAATCAAGAGGTATTAAATTTTATTAGTCAACAAGCGGCAGAGGAGATCAAAAAAGTTCTCTCTCAATTTGACTTAGATAAAAAGTTGCGAGATGAAGCGTTAGATAAAATCCAACAAGAAAAAGTAGATGAAGTAATCAACGCTTTAGAGGATGATAATGGGATTAAAGTGGCGGTGACAGAAAACTCTAAATTAATACCAAACCTCTTTAAGAAGTTGACCAAAAAATTAATGCGTCAACAAATTATTGAAGAAGGGGTAAGGGTTGATGGACGAAAATTAGATCAAGTGCGCCCCATTTCCTCTCGTGTACGTTTGTTACCTCCCAGAGTTCACGGTAGTGCTTTATTCCAAAGAGGTTTAACCCAAGTGCTTTCCATTGCCACTTTAGGAACTTCTGGAGATGCTCAAGATTTAGCGGACGATTTACACCCCGATTTAGAAAAACGCTATTTACATCATTACAACTTCCCCCCTTATTCTGTAGGTGAAACCAAGCCATTGCGATCGCCCGGAAGACGAGAAATCGGTCATGGTGCATTAGCAGAAAGAGCAATAACCCCTGTATTACCTCCTCAACAAGAATTCCCCTATGTGATTCGGGTCGTATCTGAGGTGATGTCTTCCAACGGTTCAACCTCTATGGGTTCGGTGTGTGGTTCTACCCTTGCGTTAATGGATGCAGGTGTACCTATTACTAAGCCTGTAAGTGGAGCGGCTATGGGCTTGATTAAAGAAGGAGATGAAATTCGTATTCTCACTGATATTCAAGGTATTGAAGACTTTTTGGGGGATATGGATTTCAAAGTAGCAGGTACAGATGATGGTATTACTGCGTTGCAAATGGATATGAAAATTACTGGTTTAAGTATCGAAGTGATTGCCAAAGCCATTAATCAGGCAAAAGATGCCCGTTTGCATATCCTCGGAGAAATGTTAAAAACCATTAGCGAACCTCGCAAGGAATTGTCTTCCTATGCACCTCGTTTAATGACCATGAAAATCGATCCCGAAATGATTGGTTTAGTGATTGGCCCCGGTGGTAAAACCATTAAGGCAATTACCGAGCAAACTGGTTCTAAAATCGATATTAGCGATGATGGTACTGTTACTATCTGTGCAACCCAAGCAGAAAGGGCACAACAGGCGAAACGTATTATTCAAACCATGACTCGCAAACTCAATGAAGGGGATGTCTATTTAGGACGTGTTACTCGCATCATTGACATCGGTGCTTTTGTGGAAGTGTTGCCGGGTAAAGAGGGCATGATTCACATTTCTCAATTAGCGGAGCATCGTGTGGGTAAAGTGGAAGATGAAGTTGCTATCGGTGATGAAATAGTGGTGAAAATTCGTGGCTTTGATAATAAAGGGCGTTTGAATTTAACACGTTTAGGTATTCATCCTGAACAAGCTGCGATCGCACGTCAAGAATCCCAAATCTAAATATTTCGTGATAGAGGTTGAGGGGTTAAGGTATTGGGATATTGGGGATAAGTTAATTAAACTCTTTTGTCCTCCCCCCTCGAGAGGGCAAGGGGGTTACCCTTTTGTCTTTTGCCTCTTACCCTTTCTTTATAAAATCAAGTATTTCTTTTGTTCACTGAAACTAAGTTTTGATTTTGATTATTTTGCAACTCTAAATAAATTAATAAAGCATTGACATCCGCAGGATTAACTCCCCCAATACGAGATGCTTGTCCCACAGTTAAAGGTTTAACTTTAGTTAGTTTTTCCCTTGCTTCCATTGATAAAGTTTCTATGGCCATATAGTTCAAATTTTCATCTAATTTCTTATTACTATGACGGGCAATTTGTTCGATCTGATTTTGTTGTCTTTTTATATATCCTGAGTATTTAATTTCAATTTCTGCCCCCTCTTTTTCTGCTTGATTTAACTCCTCATTATGCAAATTATATCGGCTTAAATCTTCATAGTGAAAACCGGGGCGACGCAGTAAATCTGCTAGGGTAATTGAGCCTTTTATCTTCTGTTGGGTATCCTCTACTATTTTAATGGCTACCTCGTCTCTCTCTTTGATTCTCGTTTCATAGAGTCTTTCTTGTTCAGCGATGATATTCGCTTGTTTACGTTGATATAATTCCCAACGGCGATCGCAGATTAAACCTATTTCTCGCCCTAAAGGTGTCAATCTTTGATCCGCATTATCAGAGCGTAATGTGAGACGATATTCAGAACGAGATGTTAACATTCGATAGGGTTCACGCAATTCTTTAGTACAAAGGTCATCAATTAAAGTACCTAAGTAACTTTGTTCACGGGGAAAAACAATCATTTCCTTATGTTGGGCAAATCGAGCGGCGTTTATCCCTGCGACAATGCCTTGAGCTGCTGCTTCTTCATAACCCGTTGTACCATTAATTTGCCCTGCGGAAAATAACCCCTCAATTTTTTTCGTCATCAGGGTAGGATAACATTGAGTAGCAGGTAAATAATCGTATTCCACCGCATAGGCTGGACGCAACATAACGCAGTTTTCAAGCCCCGGAAGGGTGTGTAACATGGCTAATTGGATGTTTTCAGGTAAACCAGTGGAAAACCCTTGAATATAAAGCTCTGGGATGTCTCTCCCTTCAGGTTCGATAAAGATTTGATGGCTTTCTTTGTCAGCAAAACGGACAATTTTATCCTCAATACTAGGGCAATATCTAGGTCCTTTAGAATCGATGAAACCACCGTAAATAGGTGATAAATGAAGATTATCTTTGATTAATTGATGAGTTTGAGCAGTGGTACGGGTCAAGTAACAGTTCATCTGTTCTTTTTTAATCCATACTTCAGGATCAAAACTAAACCAACGTACTTCTTCATCGGGAGGTTGTACTTCCATTTTGCTATAGTCAACGGTGCGTTTGTCAACCCTTGCAGGTGTTCCTGTTTTTAGTCTGTCGGTTTCAAAACCTAAATCATTGAGGGTTTCTGTTAAGCCTACGGCGGCAAATTCTCCTGCCCTTCCTGCATCCATAGATTTACCGCCAATCCAGATTTTTCCCCCTAAAAATGTGCCTGTGGTAAGCACTACGGCTTTAGTTTTAAAGCAAGTACCGAAATAGGTTTGTACCCCGATTACTTCATCATTTTTGCCCAATACTAAATCTGTCACCATGCCTTCTCTTAAGGACAAATTTGGTTCATTTTCAACGATATTTTTCATTACGGCGGCATATTCTCTTTTATCGGTTTGCGCCCGTAATGCCCATACCGCAGGACCTCTGGAATTATTTAAAACTCTTTTCTGTAAATAGGTGCGATCGGCCATTTTGCCAATTTCGCCTCCCAAAGCATCCACTTCATGGGTTAACTGAGATTTTGCAGGACCACCCACCGCAGGATTACAAGGTTGCCAAGCGATTTTATCGAGATTGAGGGTTAACATCATGGTGCGACATCCGAGTCTTGCACTTGCTAAGGCGGCTTCACAACCAGAATGTCCTCCACCAATTACGATTACGTCAAATTCGTCTTGAAATTCTACGGGGGTTTTAATGGTCATAATTTCTAGGAAATGTTTTTAATTCTGCAATATTTCAGACAAAGTATCTAAATTTCTATGATAGCGATTCATTGGGGTAAAAGGTAATTAACCTAAGTTCGAGATAAATTTTCATCGATGAGTAATAGCAAAAAGGGCAATGGCAATTAATGAATAGTGAATAGTTAGTTGATAATGTAAGAATTAAAAATCCCAAACTCCGTTCACGACTGAAAGGAGTGTACGAGCGGAGCGAACTCTCCTAAATCATTTCTCCCTCTCCCCTCATCACATCATCACCGTTTCTCTCTACTCATTGCCCCTTACTCGTTACTCATTATTTTCTACCAACACCCTGAAACCTGAAACCTGAATCCTTTATCGACATTTGGGGTTAAAGTATCTAGGAATTGAGCACTACTTCGGGGACTAATTTTTTATTTTCTTCTCGTTGTTTAAACTCTTGAAGTTGAGCATCTATTTCCATGCGTACAATTTGACGATATTGGAGAAAATGCTCGTTATGGGCGCATACAGTTAGATAATGTTCCCAGACGGGGGGATTATTCTTGATAATACTAAAGAGATGATGCCAGAATTTCCAGCGAGTATCCCTTTTTATTCCTTGTCGCCAAATTACTATGGCAAGGGCTTTTAAGTCTATTAATGAGGGTATTTTAAAAGGAGGTTTAGCTTTCGGCTCACCCAGTTTTAAAAAACAACGATAGGTGCGATCGAGGAAGGTATGGGGATCATATAATTCCCAAAAGGCTTTAATATATTCTTGGGCAATTTCATCTATAGGGCGAGTGGGGACAAAATTCATCAAAGTGCTTTGGTTAATATCCTGTTTGCCGTCATGACGCAGTCTGCCTTCTTTTTCTAATCTTGTCCATAATGCGGTATTGGGTAAAGCCTGTAACATCCCAAACATAGCCGTAGGAATAGCCGCTCTTTCTACAAATTCAATGATGCGATCGCCCGATCCTCGTTTTTCACCATCAAAACCAATGATAAAACCTGCCATGGGTCTAATTCCTGCTCTAATAAGAGTATCAATGGTATCTTCAAGGGAATTTCGAGTATTTTGGAATTTTTTGGTTAATTTTAAACTTTCTTCATCAGGGGTTTCAATCCCTAAGAATACCGCATCAAAATAACAGTCAACCATTAACTCCATTAACTCCTCATCTTGGGCTAAATCAACAGAAGCCTCTGTGTTAAAACGAAATGGATATTGATGTTGTTGTTGCCATACTTTTAATTCTTTGAGTAATAATTTGACGTTGCGCTTATTACCAATAAAATTATCATCCACCATAAAAATACCTCGGCGCCATCCTAACTCATAAAGATAATCTAATTCTTTGAGGAGTTGTTCGGGGGTTTTTGTGCGAGGTTTACGACCATAGAGAACGATAATATCACAAAACTCACATTGAAAAGGACAACCACGAGAAAATTGTACAGACATGGAATCATAGGCATCTAATTCCAATAAATCATAACGGGGGATAGGAGTTTCGGTAACGCTTGGTTTTTCATCGGTGCGAAAAATCCCTTGAGTTTCTCCCCTTTCTAGGGCTTTAACAAATTCTGGTAGAGTAATTTCTCCTTCATCTAAAACAAGAAAATCTGCACCTTCTATTTCTTCTGGTACAGATGTGGCGTAAGGGCCTCCCACCGCTACTAATTTCCCTCTTTGTTTGGCTTCCGCTATTTGGGATAGTAAATCCGTCTTTTGTACAATCATCCCTGAAAAAAGAACTATATCCGCCCATGCCCATTCTTCCTCTGTGACAGCTCGAATATTGCGATCGACTAATTTCATTTCCCATGTTTGAGGTAGAATTGCCGCAACGGTGATTAAACCAAGAGGGGGGAGTAAAACTTTACGATTGACTAATTCCAGACTTTTATCATAAGACCAAAATGTAGGTGGAAAAACGGGATATACCAATAAAACGCGCACAATTTACTCCTTAAATTTTTTATATTATCTTGATTTCTCTTTCCCTCTGTTATAACTTACATCTGAGATTTTGTAGCTAGATGAATAAAAAGTGTAAAAGGTAAGGGGCAGAGGAAGAATGCAGAATAGAATTCTCTTGAATTTGGATATATTTTGAACAAGTTTGCTATATTCTCTGATAAAGAGAAAAAATTATTGTCATATCAATGAATGATTTACAATGGGTGCTAATCTGTGCAGGATTAGTATTTTTAATGCAACCCGGGTTTATGTGTTTAGAGTCGGGTTTAACTAGAAGCAAAAATAATATTAATGTTGCGGTCAAAAATTTGGCTGATTTTGGCATCTCCGTAATGTTGTTTTGGATGTTTGGTTATGGGGTAATGTTTGGCTTAAGTCATGCTGGATTAATTGGTACTCAAGATTTTTTTCTCGATGTGGGGGATAATTTTAAATTAGGAGCTTTTTTTCTCTTTCAAGCAATGTTTTGCAGTACTGCTACCACCATCGTTTCAGGGGCTGTGGCGGAAAGATTGCGCTTTAATTCTTATATTATGGTGGCGGCGTTGGTATCTGGGTTAGTTTATCCTGTGTTTGGGCATTGGGCATGGAATGGCTTGAGTTATGATAGCAATGCTTTTACTGGTTGGTTAGGGCGTATGGGTTTTGTGGATTTTGCTGGATGCACTGTAGTTCACTGTATCGGTGCTTGGGTTGCTTTTGCTCTACTGTTGGTAATCGGTTCAAGACAAGGACGATTTTTAGGGGGGAAGGTTAATAAAATTAATGGGTCAAATCTGCCTTTATCGGTATTGGGAGTGATGTTGTTGTGGATTGCTTGGTTTGGTTTTAATGGGGGAAGTACTCTTGCTTTTAACAATCAAGTGACAAGGATTTTGGTCAACACTTTGATGGCAGGGGTAGGGGGAATGATTAGCGGTTGTGCTTTTGGTTGGTATAAATATAAAATTCCTGAAGTTGAGTTTTTGATGAATGGAACGGTGGCAGGTTTAGTTTCTATTACGGCTTCTTGTCATGCGGTATCAACGGCGGAGGCAGTAATTATAGGTGCGATCGGATCTTTGTTGATGTTAAATATTAAGGCGAAGTTGGAACATTATCGTATAGATGATGCAGTAGATGCGGTGGCGGTGCATGGTGGCAGTGGTGTTTGGGGGGTGTTAGCTGTAGCTTTTTTTGGGCAATCGGAATTATTGGGTACGGGTTTAAGTCCTTTTCAACAATTTTGGGTGCAGTTATTGGGGGCGGTAGTTTGTTTTGTGTGGGCGTTTGGTATTAGTTTTTTGATTTTATGGAACTTGAATCGTATTTTTCCTTTACGAGTATCTTGGGAGGATGAGGAGTTAGGCTTAAATGTTTCGGAACATCGAGCGAAAACGGAAATTTATGAGTTATTAAATATAATGGATCTACAGGCGCAAACTCAGGATCTTAGTTTAAGAGTACCTGTTGAACCTTTTACAGAAGTGGGGCGCATTGCGACTCTTTATAATCGAGTAATTTCTTCTTTGGAAAAATCTACCTTAAAGTTACGGGAGGGTAATCGGGAATTAGCAGAGGCAAAGCAGAAAGCAGAGATTGCGAACAAAACCAAGAGTATCTTTTTGGCTAATATGAGTCATGAGTTACGCACCCCCATGAATGCGATTCTGGGCTTTTCTCAAATTATGATGCGATCGCAAACTTTATCTCCTGAACACTTAGAAAATATTAGTATTATTCAGAGAAGTGGTAATTATTTGCTCAATTTAATTAATAATGTCCTTGATTTATCAAAGATTGAAGCAGGTAAAATGACTTTGAATGAAAAAAACTTCGATCTTCATGTTTTATTAGAAGAAATTGAGGATTTATTACAGCTTAAAGCAGAAGAAAAAGGTTTACAGTTAAATTTGGAAATTGATGCCTATGTCCCTCGCTTTGTTTGCACGGATGAGACAAAATTACGGCAGGTGCTAATTAATTTGGTCAATAATGGCATTAAGTTTACAGAGGAAGGGGGAATTAATATTTTAGTTTCTCTTTCTAATCAAACTCTGGAAATGGAGAATCAAAGGTATATTAAATTTTCTGTGGAAGATACCGGAGCAGGAATAGCCCCAGAAGATTTATCAAAGGTATTCGAGGCTTTTACACAAACGGAAGTAGGTAGAAATGTTCAAGAGGGTACAGGTTTAGGATTACCCATAAGTAGAAGGTTTGTGCAGTTGATGGGAGGAGAGATTGAGATTCAAAGCACTTTAGGAGAAGGCAGTATTTTTAGTTTTGAAATAGTTGTCACTCTTGTCACAGAAAGAGATGTGCAAACTCATAATCCCCGTCAATCAAGACGAGTGATAGCCTTAAAGTCGGGGCAACCTCGTTATCGTATTTTAGTGGTGGACGATCGCCCCATTAATCGTTTACTATTAATTAAGCTCTTACAGCCCCTCGGATTTGAGTTACAAGAAGCCTGTAATGGACAAGAAGCGATCGCAATTTGGGAACAATGGAAACCCCATCTTATTTGGATGGATATGAGAATGCCTGTGATGGATGGTTATGAGGCAACCCAATATATTAAAGGAACATTAAAAGGTAATGCCACAGCTATTATTGCTTTAACTGCCAGTGTTTTGGAAGAGGAAAAAGCCGTAATTTTATCTGCAGGGTGTGACGATTTTATCAGAAAACCCTTTCGAGAATCCGTTATCTTTGATGCTATAGGGAAGCATTTAGGTGTTGAGTATATTTACGAGGAAGAACCAGAGTCAAATGTTTTTGAACAGAAGCATCAATCTTTGACAAGACAGGATTTGCAAATAATGCCTTCTAACTGGCTCGACAAATTATATCAAGCGGCTAAGGAATTAGATGATGATTTAATATTGGAATTAATTAAGAAAATACCCCCCGAAAATAATATCCTTGCTGATAAATTAAAACATCTTGTGGATAACTTTCAACTTGCCAAAATTAGAAAATTAATTGAAGAAATATAGTAAACTACCTATTATGAATCCTCTTGTTTCACTTATGAATGCTGTGGAAATATCTTCGGAAGAAAAATTGACAGAAAGTATCTTGATAGTTGATGATCAACCTGCCAATTTAAGGGTATTATCGCAAATGTTACAGGTAAAAAACTATAAAGTAAAAAAGGCAGCAGATGGAGAAAGTGCGATTCTGGCGGCTAAATCTAGTCCCCCTGATTTAATTTTATTAGATATTTTAATGCCTGACCTCAACGGTTATGAAGTTTGTCAAAAGCTCAAAGCTGATAATCTTACTAAAGATATTCCCGTAATTTTTATTAGTGCTTTAAGTGATGTTTTTGATAAAGTTAAAGCCTTTGAAGTCGGTGGAATTGATTATATAACTAAACCATTTCAAGAAGAAGAAGTTTTAGCAAGAATAGGCAGTCAATTAACTATTCAAAAGCAAAAAAAGTTATTAGAAAAAGAACAAGAAAAACTAAAAAAAGAGCAAGAGCAATTAAAAAAAGAAATCAGACAGAGAAAAGAAGCCGAAGCCATTTTATATCAATCCCGTGCTATTATTTCTAGTATTCTTAACTCTTCTTTAGATGCGATCGCAGCTTTAGAAGCCGTAAGAGATCCAGTTTCAGGTAATATTTTAGACTTTCGTTGCTTAGTGGTTAATCCGATAACCGCCCAAATTTTTAATCGTCAACCAGAAGATTTAACAGGAAAATTACTATTTAAAAAGTTTATTAAACAAATCAAACCAGAATTATTTGTTGAGTTTATAAAAGTAGTAGAAACAGGAAGAGCTTTAGATAAAGAAGTTGAATATAATTATAAAAAACAACATAAATGGTTTCATTGCATAGCCGTCAAATTAGGAGATGGATTTTCCGTCACTGTTAGAGATATTACCGAAAGAAAAAAACTAGAATTAAAGTTAAGTAAATTAGCGACCATAGATAGTTTAACAGGTGTTTATAATCGTCATTCCTTTGACAAAATCTTAAAACAAGAATGGCAGAGATGCGGTAGAGGAAAACAACCCTTATCTTTGATTATTTGTGATATAGATTTTTTTAAACCCTATAACGATTTTTACGGACATCAAGCAGGAGATAAATGTTTAATAGAAGTAGCAAAAACTATGAGTAATATTGTTAGAAGAACATCCGATTTTTTAGCTCGTTATGGTGGAGAAGAATTTGCAATTATTTTACCCAATACACCCCAACAAGGAGCGTTTAATGTTGCCGAAAATATCCGCCAAGAAATCGAAGCCTTACAACTTCCCCATGAAAAATCCCAAATTAGTAAATATATTACTTTAAGTTTAGGTGTCGCAACTATTATTCCCACTCAAGATGTCTCATTAGAATCTTTAATTAAAAGTGCCGATAATGCCTTATATTCTGCGAAAAAATCGGGTAAAAATCAAACTCAATTAGGAGAGTTATTATTATAAACCTCAGTTTGGTTTAAGAATATAGAGTAGGTGTCAGGTGTCGGGTGTCAGGTTTTAGAGAGAAATTTCTTTTTTATCTTAACTCCGTTCACGACTGAAAGGAGTGTAAGAGCCTTCGGTGCGAACTCTCCAAACTCAGATAAAGTGTTAGAGGATTAAAGAGCGACTAATTTTCAATTCATAATTAAGATATATATTTTGAACTTCCCAATAATGTAATGGAATGGAACTTATTAACAGTACAAAACTTTTCTATAATTGATAGAGAAATCGATAAAAGTGTTTTTTCTCCTGCTGAATATGAAATTGTCAAAAGAGTGGTTTTCAGCACAGGAGATTTAGAATATGCTTCCGTTATTAATTTTGCTAATAATCCCTTATCCAATGGATTGGCCGCTTTAGAAGCAAGAGTACCAATTATGGTAGATACTCAAGTTATACAAGCAGGAATTCTTCCGTTTTTACAGCAAACATTTATGAATCCTGTTTATTGTTTAGAGGATTTTGCTTTATCCGCTTCTGTAACGGCAACAAAATCGAAAATATGGCAAAAATTAGGCAAAAATTACCCTTCTGCTATTTATATAATCGGAGAAAATCCTGTTTCCCTCTTTTCCCTTTTAGATTTAGTCGAGTCAGTGCAACTAAAACCCAGTTTAATTATTGCAACCCCTTCTGGTTTCACTCGTAAAGAAATAATCAATAAAATGTTACAAAAATCGGGCGCTTCTCATATTCGTTTCGATAGTTGTAAAGGAGGAGTTACAGTTGCGATCGCAATTTTTCAGGGACTAATAGAATTAGGGTGGTTAGCCAAAAATTCCACTATGCCCATGAAAAATCCAAAAGTTGGGAACTAGGGAGATTAAGGTATTAGAGTATTAGGGTATTGGGGGATTAGGGAGAAATTTCTTTTTTATCTTAACTCCTAACTCCTAACTCCTAACTCCTAACTCAAATGATTGCCCCTTGCCCCTTTGAAATCTATTCCCACTCAATAGTTCCGGGGGGCTTAGATGTAATATCATACACCACTCTATTAACCCCTTTCACCTCATTAACAATACGGGTGGACATTTGTTCTAATAAGTCATAGGGAGGTCTTGCCCAATCTGCAGTCATACCGTCTTCACTGGTGATTAAACGTAAAACAACGGGGAAGGCATAGGTTCTTTTATCTCCCATTACACCAACACTACGCACAGGTAGTAAAACGGCAAATGCTTGCCAAAAATCATGGTACATATCCCATTTTTTGATCTCGTCTCTGACGATAAAATCAGCGTCTCTGAGGATATTTAATTTTTCGGCGCTGACTTCTCCTAAAATACGAATAGCTAAACCGGGGCCGGGGAAAGGATGACGGGAAACAATTTCTTCTGGTAAGCCGATGCTTCTACCGACTTTTCTCACTTCGTCTTTAAAAAGTTTGCGCAGGGGTTCAACTAATTTAAAGCGTAGATTTTTAGGTAATCCTCCCACGTTGTGATGACTCTTAATTTTAACTGCTACTCTTTCCCCTGTTTTGGGATCAACATTAGTATCCGCAGATTCGATTACATCAGGGTATAGTGTACCCTGTGCCAAGTAGTCAAAAGGTCCTAAACGGTTAGATTCTTCCTCAAATACTTGGATAAATTCATGACCGATAATACGGCGTTTTTCTTCTGGATCGGTTATTCCTTCTAGTTTTGTCAAGAAGCGATCGCGTGCGTTAACATACTCAACATTGATGTGGAATTGTTGATCAAAAATCTCCATTAACCTTTCAGGTTCACCTTTACGCATGAAGCCTTGGTCAATAAACATACAAGTAAGTTGATCACCTATAGCCTCATGGAGTAGAAAAGCGAGGGTTGAGGAGTCCACCCCACCAGACAAAGCTAATAATACTCTCTTATCACCTACTTTTGCTCGAATTTCTCTGATGGATTCTTCCACGAAGGCTTCTGTTGTCCAAGTTGGTTCACAACCACAGATATGATAAACAAAATTGCGGATTAATGCCGTACCATATTGAGAATGGATTACTTCGGGATGAAATTGAACTCCAAATAACTTTTGCTTATGTTGTGCGATCGCAGCACAGGGAGTATTGTCTGTATGGGCAAGAATTTTGAAACCTTCGGGTAATTGAGTACAGGAATCCCCATGACTCATCCACATGGTTGAACCTTCTTCCACATTAGTTAACAAATCTGTGGGATCATCAATAAGTAGAGAGGCTTTACCATATTCTCCACGAGTTGCTCGTTCTACTGTACCCCCTAACTGCTTAACCATTAACTGCATACCGTAACAAACCCCTAAAACGGGAATACCTAAATTCCAGATTTCAGGGTCACAAAGAGGCGCACCCTCATCATAAACGGAATTAGGACCACCTGAGAGGATAATACCGTGAGGATTGATTTGTCGTAATTGTTCTGCACTGGTACGATAAGATATAACCTCAGAATAAACCTCTGTTTCTCGAATACGACGAGCTATTAATTCTGAATATTGCGATCCAAAGTCAAGTATTACAATCATTTGTCGTTTCAGGTTGATGGTAGAATCAAGATTATGAGATTTACCTTCTTGTTTTGGGGTGATACTGTCTGCTATGGTCACTGGCTCTAACTATTTATGTATTGATTTTCTTACTTTTCTTGCTGACTAAAGATTATTTACCGACTTAAAAGCGGGTGACAATAGTTAATTTTTAGTTACAAGTATCACTTTATTTTATCATAAATAGGTAATGCAATTAGGAATGAGGAATTAATGAAATTTTGCTCTTATTACTTTTTTATGTTGATCATAATTTTGTAAGAAGTCTAATTTACCTATTCTTTGTTGTTTAACCTCTCCAGACACGACTTTTTCGTTAACCCCTAATTAAATCGTGTGACCAGAGAAAATTTATTATAGGATAAAAAAATGGCAGTCAATAAGGAGAAAGGATAGCTATGGGCTATTTTATGGATCGTAGGGCGTATGCAGAAACTTATGGTATTACTAAAGGCGATCGCATCCGTTTAGCAGATACAGAATTAATCATTGAGGTAGAGAGAGATTACACCACTTATGGGGATGAAGTCAAATTTGGTGGGGGTAAAGTAATTCGTGATGGTATGGGGCAATCAGGTATTTCAAGGGCAGAGGGTGCGGTAGATACCGTGATTACCAATGCTTTGATTGTGGATTGGTGGGGTATTGTGAAAGCTGATGTTGCACTCAAAGACGGGAAAATAGAAAAAATTGGCAAGGCGGGAAACCCTGAGACACAGCCCAACGTAGATATTATTATTGGGGCTGTTACAGAAGTCATTGCAGGAGAAGGTATGATTCTCACCGCAGGGGGTATTGATACTCATATTCATTTTATTTGTCCTCAACAAATCGAAACTGCGATCGCATCTGGTATTACTACGATGATTGGCGGTGGTACAGGACCTGCTACAGGCACAAAAGCCACCACTTGCACCCCCGGAGAATGGCATTTATCAAGGATGTTAGAATCGGCTGACGCTTTTCCTATGAATTTAGGTTTTTTAGGTAAAGGTAACAGCAGTCAAACAGAAGGTTTAATCGAACAAGTGAAGGCTGGGGCGATGGGTTTGAAACTTCATGAAGACTGGGGTACAACTCCTTGGAGTATCGATACCTGTTTAACCGTTGCCGACAAGTATGATATTCAGGTTGCGATTCATACCGATACTTTGAATGAAGCAGGATTTGTAGAAGATACCATTAACGCCTTTAAAAATAGAGTTATTCATACCTATCATACCGAAGGAGCAGGAGGAGGTCATGCCCCTGATATTATTAAAGTCTGTGGGGAAATGAATGTGTTACCCTCATCTACTAATCCCACTCGCCCTTATACTGTCAATACCATGGAAGAACATTTAGATATGTTAATGGTATGTCATCACCTTGATAAAAAAATTCCCGAAGATGTGGCTTTTGCTGAATCCCGTATCCGCCGAGAAACCATTGCCGCCGAGGATATTTTGCATGATTTAGGTGCTTTTAGTATGATTGCTTCTGATTCTCAAGCTATGGGGAGGGTAGGAGAAACTATAATGCGTACATGGCAAACTGCCCATAAAATGAAAGTCCAAAGAGGTGTTTTAACTTCTCCCGATAATTTGTCTGATAATTTCCGTGTTAAACGCTACGTAGCAAAATACACTATTAATCCTGCTCTCACTCATGGTATCGCTGATTATGTGGGTTCGATCGAAGTTGGTAAGTTAGCCGATTTAGTTTTATGGAAACCTGCGTTTTTCGGAGTCAAACCCCAATTAGTTCTCAAGGGCGGTATGATTGCTTATAGTCAAATGGGAGACAGCAACGCTAGTATTCCCACTCCTCAACCTGTCCATTCTCAACCCATGTTTGCCAGTTATGGAGGTGCGATCGCATCTACTTCTTTAACCTTTATTTCTCAAGCGGCATTAGACTTAGACATAAAAGGAAAACTAGGGCTAAGAAAACCCACCATTGCCGTCAAAAATACCCGTAACTTGACCAAAAAAGATCTCAAACTTAATGACCATACCCCTAAAATGGAAGTAAATCCAGAGACCTATGAAGTAAGAGCAGACGGTGAATTACTAACTTGCGAACCAGCAGAAGTTTTACCAATGGCACAGCGCTATTTTTTGTTCTAACAATAATCGCAAGGGGCAAACCCCTCTGTGTCTCCCCTTTTAAGGGGAGAAGGGTAATAGGCAATGAGAATTAAAAATTAGCAATTAGCAACTCCGAACTTCGAACTTCGAACTCTATCTGCTTATCCTACAGAATTTATTAGTTAAAATCATGATTGCCATAACAGAAAATACTAATAACAACCCCGAAAATTTAGAAAATAATAAAGTAGTTGAAATTAGAAATTTAGACTTTTATTTTGGTCATGGGAATATAAGAAAGCAAATATTATTTGATATTAATTTAACTCTAAAAAAAGGAGAAGTTGTTATCTTAAAAGGTCCTTCTGGTTCAGGCAAAACAACTCTATTAACTCTGATGGGGGCTTTACGCAGTGCTAATTATGGCTCTTTGAAAGTATTTAATCAAGAACTAATAAATGCCTCTGAAAAACTACTCATTAATATTAGAAAAAATATTGGTTATATCTTCCAAGCTCATAATTTATTAAACTCTCTCACCGCTCGACAAAATGTACAAATGTCTTTAGAATTACATCCTCAATTTAGCCATGAGCAAGTAAAACAAAAATCTATTGAAATGTTGAATGCCGTTGGTTTAGCAGATCGTATTAACTATTATCCTGAAAATCTTTCTGGTGGTCAAAAACAAAGAGTTGCGATCGCACGTGCCTTAGTTTCTCATCCGAAAATGGTACTAGCAGATGAACCCACTGCCGCTTTAGATAGTAAATCAGGGCGAGATGTGGTGGACATTATGCAAAAATTGGCTAGACAACAAGGCTGTACTATTCTCATTGTTAGCCATGATGATCGCATTTTGGATGTAGCAGATCGTATTATTGAATTAGAAGACGGAAAACTATTGACAGAGTCCCAAGTGTAAAGATTTGGACTACATTCCTGAAAAACCAAAACTTTCTGAAAAAGGGGACCCCCCCGGGAGGGGGGGGGAATTAGGAATTAGGAATATATATTATTATTAAACAAAAATCTATCGTTGTCAATGTCAATAATGACAAAGGATTTTACCTTTTATTTCCTTTTCCAACCAGTAAGTATTATAAGAAAGAGATTTCAGTTGACTCGGAGTTATTTGCCATGGCTGTTGGGGGGCAAAAATGATAAACTCTGCCCTTTGTCCAACTTGTATTTTTAATGGTTCTTGGTATAGACATTTCAAGGCATTAACACTTAAGGCTTTCCATAATTGTAAAGCAGATAATTCACAAGTAATAACAAGATTTTGCCATAGTAAAGGTAGTGCTAATTCTAAACCGATTGAGCCTGATGGAGCATCTGCAAAAGCAACAGTTTTTTCTTCATAAGTATAAGGTGTATGATTAATAGAAATAGCATCGATCGCACCTGTTTTTATCCCTTCTAATAAGCCTAAACGATCAATTTCAGTACCCAAAGGAGGTTCAAAACGTAAATGAGGATTATAACTGGCAATAGTTTCAATGTTGAGGATAAGATGATGCCAATTAACACTCGCAGTAATAGGTAATTGTTCTTCTTTTGCCCTTTTTATTAAATCCACGCCCCTAGCTGTCGAAATATTCATTAAGTGAATGGGGGTTTTTGTTAATGCCACTATTTCCAACAAAGAAGCAATAGCAACCGTTTCCGCTATCTCTGGATTTCCGATTAAACCAAGACGAATGGAAGTGCGACACTCTCTAACTACCCCTTTTCCTTTTAGTTGTAGATTTGTAGGACAAAGGGCAATAGGTAAATGAAAAGGTTGAGCATATTCTAATAACTTACGCACTAATTGTAAATTACTATGGGGACGATTATCTGTAAAACCGATTACCCCTGATTCTGCTAAATCTGCTAACTCGGCAATGGTATTACCCTCTAAATTTTTGGTTAGACTACCCCAACAGTCAAAGTTTGTTTCTAAGGATTTAGTTTTATCTTGAATCCATGTCACTGTATTGGGATTATCTATGACTGGCAAGGTGTTGGGTAAAATCGCCACCCTTGACACTCCCCCTGCTTTTGCTGAAGCATTAAGGGTTTGTAGAGTTTCTCTTTCTTCGTATCCGGGTTCACCACTATGACAAAATAAATCTACTAGGGCAGGGGCTAAAATTAAGCCATTACCATCAATTATTTTCGCTGAATCGTCTGTTAATTCAATCTTTGGGCTGATTTCTTGAATCTTATTATCATCAATTAAGATGTCAGTTACTTGGTCAAATCCAGATACAGGATCTAAAATTCTAATTTGTTGAAAAAGCAGTGTTTGATTCACCTTTGTTCCTATTTACAACTCAATAACGGTGAAAAAGTATCTACCTTTAATCGGCTAAACTTTTCCATGCCTGAGTTACTATTTTACTCAACCATCGTCTTTGTACTTGATCTAATATTTGATCTTCTGCCAATACTTCTTTGATTAGGTCTTCTAAAGATTTTCCTTCATAATGGGTTTTTTCCACCAAAGATGCGATTGCTTCTGCAACTATTTCGGCGGACACTTTTTCGCTACAAGGATAATCTAGCTGATTGGAGTCACAAGTCAAACAAGAAATCATATTTTTACCCCCCTTCGACTTTTATTAACAATTGTAAATACTTTTTCAGTTTTTAGGATGTTCAGAAGTTTAACCCATTCAAAAACAAAAAGGGTGATAAATACTGTTTTTCTTAACATTTCACTTTACATAATATGGAAATCTTGATTTTGCCAATTCACAAAACCCCATAAAAATTCTCAGGTAAATTTTTGTAAAAAGTTGCTTATTTTGTAAAATTTTATACAGAAATATGCTTAAATAGAGTTAAGAAAGTAAAGGAGAGAAGAAAATGAGTGCAGAAAGTCAAGCCCGTAGTTTAATGATGCGTCATCATAAATTCATCAAAAATCGTCAACAGTCAATGTTAGGACGCACTGCATCAGAAATTGGTATGGAGATTAATGGTTCGGAATATTGGAATCCTGTTCAGGGAAAACCTAATTCTAGTTTTCGTGTTAGTTATGATCGCTCCCATGCTTCTTTAAGTTAAATAGTAGGTTTTAGGTTTAATAAAAACAATTAAAGTAAAAGTTATTGTAATTTGACAGTGTGGCAATAATAGATAAACTTAAGAGAAGATATAGTGGTCTAACTAATCGGTTTTTTATTTTTGAATAGTATAATTCCGACACCTGACACCCGATACCTTCCTAAAATAATCGATATTTCATTGTGCGTAGCATAAATTACCTATATCTGATATATGCGATCGCCTGAATCCAAACAAGGATTTTTTCTTGGCTGGTAGTTACTAAAGAAAGACAATTTTGGTCTTGCCATTTTAGCACCCCTTCCAGAGTTTTATTGGTCATTAAGCCAATCTCGACAGGGGTTTTGTTTTTGATGAAAGATTGAATTTGACGAACGCTAGGAAATCCTGTATCAAATGCGGTCATAATTAATTATTGTTAACTAAAAATTGGGAATATTTAGACTATGACACTGAAGTTTAGCAAATATCATGGACTCGGCAATGATTTTATTTTGATAGATAATCGTCACCAGTCTCAACCCCTCGTTTCTCAGGAAGAAGCGGTAAAAATGTGCGATCGCCATTTTGGCATTGGAGCGGATGGAGTAATTTTTGTTTTAGCAGGAGAAGGAGATACTGACTATACCATGAGAATTTTTAACTCGGATGGCTCAGAACCAGAAATGTGTGGTAATGGCATTCGTTGCTTTGCTCAGTTTATCACTGAATTAGAAGGAAAAGAAGAAATCGGCAAAACCTATCGTATTCATACCCTCGCAGGTTTAATCTGCCCCACCATTATGGGTAATGGACAAGTTAAGGTGGATATGGGTGAACCTCAATTGGAAGCGGAGAAAATTCCTACTACCCTCGGCAAAACAGGGGAAAAAGTAGTCAATGAATCATTAACAGTAGGCGATCGCACTTATCATGTTAGTTGTGTGAGTATGGGTAATCCTCATTGTTTAGTTTTTGTCGAAAATATTGAGCAAATCAATCTCAATGAAATTGGGTCAAAATTTGAAACTCATCCCGTGTTTCCCCAAAAAACCAATACAGAATTTATCCAAGTCATTAGTCATAATTATCTCAAAATGAAAGTTTGGGAAAGAGGTGCGGGAATTACCCTTGCTTGTGGTACGGGTGCTTGTGCTACTGTGGTGGCGGGTGTTTTAAATGAGAGATGCGATCGCATTTCTACCGTAGAATTACCCGGAGGATGTCTTGAAATAGAGTGGTCAGAAAAAGATAACCATGTTTACATGACTGGCCCTGCAACCAAAGTATTTTCAGGACAAATTGCTTGACCTAATCATTAAGTAAGTGTCAAAAAACTATCTCAATTTAAGTTGGAGGTTCAGAAAAAAGTTTCAGGTTTGAGGTGTTAAGGTATTAGGAAATGAGGGGAGACGAGTTCGGAGTTATTAATTATCAACTATTTACCTTTGCCCTCCTCCCTATTTAGGGGAGATAAAGGGGGGTTTGCCTCCTACCCTCAAAGAGAATTGAAGAAAATATAAACAAAACAGCGTGAAATCGAGGAAATAATTACTAAACTCAATTCCATGTCATTATTTTTGATTTAACTAACACAATTTTAATAATTTTTTAATAATTTGCCGAAAATATCATGAAAAAAAGACAAATAAGAAAATTAAATGAAATTAGTAATCATCTTTACAACTAATTGGGATCAAGGAATGTTAGTTTAGATAGTGTCAAGATAAAAGAAAATAAAAAAATTAATGGTTATTATGGCTCAAATACTAGACGCAATTCCCAACAATGAAAATGATAGTATTCTTTGTTGTTACGTCAATGCAACTAGCCAAATTCAAGTAGCAAGAATTACAAATATCGAAAATTGGTATTTTGAGAGAGTAGTATTCCCCGGACAAAGATTGATGTTTGAAACATTACCAGAAGCTCTTTTAGAAATTCATTCGGGAATGATGGCTAGTGCAATTTTGTCAGATACAATTCCTTGCAAACGCCTATGTATTAGTGAAGAAAAAATGGAAGAGAAAAATGAAGATGAAGATAGTAGTTTGTATAATAAACGAAAGGAAGATGAATTGCAAAAATTAGAGGTTGTTTTAACTTGAAATAATTTAATTAAAACTCATTATTAACAATAACTTAATTATATAAAAAACCCTAAATAAATTAGACAATAACCGAATTTAGGAAATAATCTCTAACCGAATAAAAAATAAAAATGATGTTTTATCTATTAAATTTGATTTAACCTTTTATTTTCGGGAAAGTCTATTAATGAAAAACAGAATTTGGGATCATGTAACAACGAAATAGAGGGGGCATAATGAAAAATTTATTGCCCCTTTCTTAGTTTGATAATCAACTCTATTCAATCAATAATTGTGACGTGACTTCTC
Organism: Cyanobacterium sp. Dongsha4; assembly: GCF_036345015.1. Classification (NCBI taxonomy): domain Bacteria; kingdom Bacillati; phylum Cyanobacteriota; class Cyanophyceae; order Chroococcales; family Geminocystaceae; genus Cyanobacterium; species Cyanobacterium sp. DS4. The sequence goes on from NZ_CP084098.1 coordinate 1,876,330, forward strand.
TTCTAAATCTATAGGTTTTACAAGTTGGATAATATTTATCACTTTGTAAAATGCTCTTACTAAACAACTGATAGTAAGCTAAGACGCATTTAACTTGCACTTTTTCTTAGTTCTTGAAAATAACTAAAACGCTGACTTTTCACCTCTTGCCTACTTCAACCTGCAGACTTAGACACAAAATAGCTTATTACCAAGTTTTTAGCTGAAAATCATCGCCATTGACAATAACTACATTTTCTCCAGACTGGGTTAAAACAAATAAACCTTGACGATAAGCATATTTATCCGCTCCTTCCTCGATTTCAATTCCTGCCACTGCACCATATACTCTTTTTTGACTATATTCAGGGAAAAACTCTCTAAATTCTTGTAAATCATCCATCAATTCTTTGACATTCTCAACCCCTAAGCTACTTTTGACCTCTACTACTAAAACATGATCTTGATTAGTCACTAAAATATCTATTTCTAAAACCCTGCCATGGAGCTTTTTTTTCACCCGTTGACTAACTTGATGAACAGGAATACCACGACTGACAAACAATGTTTCACAGGCAGGAGCAACCATATTTTCCACAAAACGCCCCCATTTTCCCCCTAGATTACCGATTTCTTTGCTTAATCTTGTAATTTGGCGATCGGTTTCTCTCATGCGACGATCGGTTTCTAAGGATTTTTCTTTGAGAATACGCTCTATTTCTTGTAAACGATGATCACTTTCTTTTTGTGACTCTGCTAATTCGGCTAAAATTTTCCAGACTTCATCCGCAGTAGTTGTCATAATTACTTATTTTTCAGTCAATTGCTTACATAGATAATTATATATTAACTTTCTTTTTCCAAACCAAACCAATAGCCCTTACCGTAAATGGTATGAATTAAGGGAGGCTCTTGATTAGACTCAATTTTTTTTCGTAAAAGTCTCACCATTGCCGCCACAACATTACTACTGGGGGCTTCTTCTATTGTCCAAAGATAGTTATAGATTTCTTCTTGAGTAACTAACTGATGAAGGTTTTGGCTGAAAAATTGTAGTAATTTAACCTCTTTTTCCGACAACTTAATCATTCTACCGTTACGATAGGCAATTTGATTTTCAACTTCTATTTCTAAATCGGCTACTTTTATTCTTGTTTCCTGTTTATTTTGCTCTTCTTGACTATCAGCAATTGTACTAACTCTCCTCAATAAAGCCCTCACCCTAGCCAATAATTCCCTTAATTCAAAGGGCTTTACTAAATAATCATCTGCTCCTGCATCTAATCCCAAAACACGATCATCTAAAGTATCTTTTGCTGTCAAAAATAGTACAGGAGTTTTAATCAAAAAAGGTTGATGGCGTATTTGCTGACAAATTTCTAAGCCACTTTTATGAGGTAACATCCAATCAAGAATTAGTAAATCATAGTTTTGCTTTAGGGCTAAATTTAAACCTTCTTCCCCATCATGGGATATTTTTACATGATAACCTTCCTGTTTTAAAATCCTTTGTAAAGTTATGGCTAACTCGATTTCATCTTCTACTAACAAAATCTTCATTGACATGACTGCTTTTAACTGATATTTAATAATTAATTGTCAAACTACTAACCACTTATGTTAACCATTGCATTGCCGAAAGGGGCTCTTTTAAAAGATAGTATTAAACTTTGTCAACAAGCGGGATTAGATTTTAGCTTATTTTTGGAAGAAAGTAACCGTCAATTACAAATAGAAGATCCTCAAGGTTTAGCAAAGGCTTTATTGGTAAGGGCTCAAGATGTACCTGTTTATGTGGAATATGGTCAAGCTCACTTAGGTATTGTTGGTTATGATGTCTTAAAGGAAAAACAAGCTGATGTAGCACAGATTGCTGATTTAGGGTTTGGTTATTGTCGTATGTCTGTGGCTGTTCCTTCTGCTAGTCCTTATCGCAGTTCCAGTGATTTACCTGCTCATGGAATTGTTGCTTCTAAGTTTGTTAATTGTGCCAAGGAGCATTTTCGGGCTTTAGATTTACCTGTGGAAATTGTCCCTCTTTATGGTTCAGTAGAATTAGGTCCGATTACAGGTATGTCAGAAGCGATCGTGGATTTGGTTTCTACGGGCAAAACCTTAAGGGAAAATGGTCTAATTGAAATAGATGTTTTATTTGAAAGTAGTGCTTATTTAGTGGCAAATCCTCTCACTTATCGTCTCAATAGTTATCAACTTAGTGAATGGGTGGGGAAAATCATTAGAAATTAAGAATTGGTAAAATAAAGAAATGCTTTTGCCTTTCACTCACTACTCATTGCTGAAAATATGTTTTCAAAAACTAAAGAAAATGACTGGGGATTAATTTTAAAAATTGTCCCCTATGCAAAACGAAATTCATCTATTTTATTATTATCTTTAATATTATTAATTCCCCTTGCTTTAGCCGGTGCAATTCAACCTTTAATTGTGGGACAAGCTATTTCCCTATTAAGAAAAGAGCCTACATGGTCTTTTTTAGACCCTAATGCGATTTCTAGTGGTTTAAATTTATTAGCAATTATTTTACTTTCCACAATTATTATTCGCACTCTTTTTCAAGCGTGGCAGGGTTTTTTAGTCCAAAAAGTCGGGCAGGAAATTACTGCTTTTATTCGTCAAGATTTGTTTGATCATGTTACTTCTTTATCCTCTAATTTTTTCCATAAAACTCCTGTGGGTAAATTAGTTACTCGTATTACTAACGATGTGGAGGCTTTGGGAGATGTATTCGCTACAGGTGCGATCGGAATTTTGAGCGATGTGGTCTATATTTTGGCGATTATCATCACTATCTTTACTTTACAGTGGCAATTAGCCTCATTATTAGTTTTCCTCTTGATTCCTGTCACTGGCTTAATTATTTACTTTCAAAAACAGTATCGCAAAGCGAATTACACTGCAAGGGAAGAATTATCTGTTCTTAACTCCATGTTGCAAGAAAATGTCACGGGAATTAATGTTGTTCAATTATTTCAAAGAGAAAAGTATAATAGTGAACTGTTTCGCACGGTCAACGATCGCTATCGTATAGCTATTGATAAAACAATTTTCCATGATTCAGCAGTATCGGCAACCTTAGAATGGATTTCCTTAGTTGCGATCGCAGCCGTGTTATGGATCGGGGGAATTTTTATTCTTCAGGATAGCTTAACTTTTGGGATTTTATCGGCTTTTATTCTCTACGCTCAACGATTATTTGATCCTCTGCGTCAATTTGCGGATAAATTTACGATGTTTCAGTCTGGATTCACCGCTATAGAGAGAATTAGCGAATTGATGAATATTCCTGTGGAAATTCAAGATCGCCATGATAATATTAGCTTTGATGAAAATGCAGATCAAGGAAAAGTGGGGGAAATTAGATTTGAAAACGTGAGTTTTGGTTACAAACCTGATGAATATGTCCTGAAAAACCTCAACTTTACCATTAATCCGGGGGAAAAAATTGCTATTGTGGGACCGACTGGGGCGGGTAAAAGCTCTATAATTCGTCTTCTATGCCGTTTATATGAGCCAAATCAAGGGGGAATTTTAGTAGATGGTATAGACATTCGTGACATCACCCAAGCGGAATTACGCCGTCATATTGGGGTGATTTTGCAAGAAAGTTTTATCTTTGCAGGGGATGTGAGAAGAAATATAACCCTCGGTGAAGAATACTCTCTCACAGAAATTGAAGAGGCGGCAAAAGTAACCAACGTCGATCGCTTCATTCGTCAACTACCTGATGGCTATGATACCATCTTAAGAGAAAGAGGAGCGAACCTTTCTGGTGGACAAAAACAACTTCTTGCCTTTGCTAGAGTTGCTATTCGTAACCCCAACATTCTTGTTTTAGATGAAGCCACCTCCAGCCTTGACGTTGCTACAGAAGCAGATACTCAAGAGGCATTGGAAAAATTATTAGTGGGTAAAACGGCTATTATTATTGCTCACCGTTTATCAACTATCCGTAACGTGGATAAAATCCTCGTATTGAAACAGGGTGAATTAATTGAATCTGGTAGCCATGATCAACTTTTAGCACACAATGGTATTTATGCAGGATTGTATAAATTACAAATGCTCGGCAGTGAATAAAGCAAAAATGTGAGGTTTAGGAGTTTGGGGATTGAGGAAAGGAATAAATAAGAGCTTAGGGTTTTAGGGAGAGGTTACTAAACGCTATTGCCAGTTACCCATTCCCTGTTGCCCTCTCTCAATTACTAATTGGGATTAAACTTTTAAGATTTACCAATCCCGACATAACGGAAGCCAGTTTTTTCAATAGCTGTTTTATCGAGAAAGTTACGTCCATCAATAATTAAGTGATTTTTCATCAGTTTGCTGATTTTTTCTAAATCTAATTTCAAAAATTCTTGCCAGTCGGTAACTAATACCAAAGCATCACAACCATCAGCCAACATCTCAGTACTACTTTCGATTACTACCCCAGAAAGTCCATGACTTAAACCTGTTTGAGAGACAATAGGATCATAGGCTTTAACTTTTGCCCCTAAGCGATTTAATTCTTGAATAATATTCAATGCTGGAGCATCTCGCATATCATCAGTATCGGGCTTGAAAGTTAAACCTAATAAACCAATGACTTTCCCTTTGAGAATTTTTAATTCTTGTTGGAGTTTTTCGATAACGATACTCTTTTGGCGTTTGTTGACGTTTACTGCGGCATTAAGTAATTCTGTTTCGTATCCGTAGTCATGGGCAGTGTGAATTAATGCGGATACATCTTTGGGAAAACATGAGCCTCCCCAACCAATACCAGCTTGTAGGAATTTAGGACCAATACGAGAATCTAAACCTATACCTTTTGCTACTTGGGTAACATCAGCACCAACACGATCGCATATATTTGCTACTTCATTAATAAAACTAATTTTAGTGGCTAAGAAAGCATTAGCGGCATATTTAATCATTTCCGCAGAACTCAAATCTGTGACAACGACAGGTACAGGGGGTAAATCTGCATGGTCACTAAAGGTGCGATCGACCAAAGGTTGATATAATTCTTTCATAAGTGCGATCGCTTTTTCATTACTGCTACCCAAAACGATGCGATCGGGATTAAATGTATCATATACGGCTGTCCCCTCTCGTAAAAATTCAGGATTACTTACCACATCAAACTCTGGCATACTATTTTCTGTCATAGTAAAACCTTCCCCCACAGTAGCAGTATGTTTTTCTTTAAAACCTTCTAAAACAATCATGCGAACCCAATCCCCAGAACCAATTGGAACAGTGGATTTGTTAACAATCACTTTATAACCACCATTCAGATGATTACCGATACCTCTAGCTACGGCTTCAACATAACGGGTATCGCTTTCCCCTGTCGGTAGAGCAGGAGTTCCCACTGCGATAAATAAAATCTCTCCATGATTAACACCTGCTCCTAGATCGGTGGTAAAGTGGAGTCTTTCATGCTTCATGCAGGATAGCATCAACTCAGATAAACCCGGTTCATAAATAGGAGATTGCCCTTGTTTCATTAACTTAACCTTCTCCTCATTGTTATCAACACAGATAACATCATGACCAATATGAGCTAAACATACTCCTGTAACTAAACCAACATAACCAGTTCCAATTACACAAACACGCATTGATTGAACTCCTCAAAATTTTAAGAAAATAAACATTTTTAGCAACAAGTCTTTTTATTACTCATTACAAGAGGCTTAAACCTCGTAACTAAACTAATAGCAACACTTTCGATTAATGACAAATTCTTTGACGAAAATCCTCAATAGTCATTTTTAAACCATCTTTAAGAGGAATAGTCGGTTGCCAATTAAGATATTGCTTTGCTTTAGTTATATCAGGTTGTCTCTGTTTAGGATCATCTTCGGGCAGTGGTTTGTAAACCAATTCTGCTTCAGGATTCACCATTTCTTGAATAGTTTTCGCCAATTCTAAAATAGTGTATTCCCCCGGATTTCCCAAATTAACGGGTCCTACATAATCATTGTTCATTAATCGCATTAAACCTTCTACCAAGTCGGAAACATAGCAAAAACTGCGAGTTTGTGAACCATCGCCATATACCGTTAAAGGAATACCCCTTAAGGCTTGAGCAATAAAATTACTCACTACTCTACCATCATTTTCTAACATTCTTGGACCGTAAGTGTTGAAAATTCGAGCCACCCTAATTTCTAGTTTGTGTTCACGATAGTAGTCAAAGGCAAGAGTTTCAGCAACCCTTTTTCCTTCGTCATAGCAACTACGAAGCCCTATACAGTTAACGTTGCCACGATATTCTTCAGGTTGAGGATGTACATCGGGATCTCCATATACTTCGGAAGTGGAGGCCAACAAAAATCTAGCCTTCACTCTTTTGGCTAATCCAAGCATATTTAAAGTCCCCATTACATTAACTTTTGTTGTTTTTACAGGATTGAATTGATAATGGATGGGAGATGCTGGACAAGCTAAGTGATATATCTGATCTACTTCTAGCCGTATTGGTTCGGTAATATCATGACGAATTAACTCAAAGTAAGGATTATTAAACCATTTTTGAATATTGGCTTTCGTTCCAGTGTAGAAGTTATCGAGACATAATACTTCATTTCTTTGTTCCATGAGGCGATCAATCAAATGAGATCCCACAAATCCAGCACCACCAGTGACTAAAATTCTCATAATGTAGTTATTGCAGTTTTTGATCAAAAATTACTTATAAATTAACTTGTATCAGTCACTTTGAGCAAATATTTTCAATCATTTAAGAAAAATGCTATAGGAAGAGTTAAATACCTAAAAAAATAGATTGTGGATTTTAAAACTCATAAAAATTCTCTCAAACCTTCACTGCAAGAATATCTATTCCTTAATCCCTTTTCATAGCCTCAATATCGAATTAATTTTGATTACTTACTTATGGTAATTTCCAATAATTGCTAAAAATGATAGATTATCAATTAAATGAATCTTTATTTTTACTCACTTAGTTAACACCAAAACTCCCATCATTTCTCCTAATAGTGGATAATGAACTGATTGAGAAAAACCTATTTGCCGTGCCAATTCAATTTGGCGATCGCCTCTGAGGAAACGTTGTAAACTGGGATAAATATAGGCATAATCTTCTTTCTTGCCCAACCAATCCGCCATAGTCACCACAATATTATCTAAATACCATTTTTGTATATTCGCAACAAAATAATTGGAGGGTTGATGAAAGTCAAGAATCGCCGCTCTTCCATTGGGTTTTAATACCCGATTGATTTCTCTCAAACAAGAAGGAATATCTTTAACATTTCTTAAACCATATCCCATTGTGACGCAGTCAAAAGTATTATCTTGAAAAGGTAAGCTCAACACATCTGCTTTAACCCATTCTATATTCTCATATCCCTTATTTTCCGACTTAACCTGAGCAATATCGAGTAACTCAGAGGAAAAATCAACTCCAATAACTCTTCCTTTACTTATCTGTTGACGCAACAAAAAAGTTAAATCACCACTACCACAACATAAATCTAAAGCAACACTTTGAGGTTGAGGATTAGTCCATTTTACCGCCATCAACTTCCAAATTCGGTGTAATCCCAGACTCAGCCAATCATTGAGTGAATCATAAACAGGGGCAATGCGGTTAAACATTTCTTGAATTTCTTGAGGTTGCGGAGTCGATTTCATTTACACCAGTCAAAAAGTCTATTGGTTTTCTGATCAAGTTTACAATAACTTGAGTAAGGCAATTAGGAATTAGTAATTAGTAATTAATTAAAACCGTCAAACCTGACACCTGACCTTATTCGACATTTTTAAGCCCAACTGAGGTTATCACATTTTCAACTCAAGGCTTTTTTAGAAGTGGGAGAGGGAATGACATCCTCTTTATAAATAACCGGATTAGTGGAAAAACTAAAAGGTTGATGGAGTAAAAGATAAAGACAGGGAATTAAAAATAAAGTTAGTAAAGTTGCTAAAGATAAGCCTGAAAAAACGACAATACCTAAAGGTTGTAAAAATTCTCCTCCTTCTCCAGCCCCTAAAGCCAGAGGAAACATTCCTAAAACCGTCGTAATGGTTGTCATCAAAATCGGACGTAGTCTTTGAGATGCCGCTTGAAGCATTGCTGTATATCTACTGGGAATTTTAATATCTGGATTTTCCAACTGACTTTGATAAATTTGATTAGCTAATTCCACCATCACAATAGCGTTATTCACCACGATACCAACTAATAATACTGCTCCAACTATTACCGTTGCCCCAATGGGAGTTTGAGTCACATATAAGCCAATAATCCCACCAGATAAGGCTAAGGGAAGGGTAAACATAATAACTAAAGGGTCAACTAAAGAATTATACTGCACAGCCATAACCACAAAAACCAAGAAAGCGGCTAGTCCTCCTAAAATGGGTAAAGTGGATTGTAGTTGGTCATTACTAGCGGCGGCAATACTTGGTAAAATCCTTACTCCTTGGGGTAATTCAATTTCATTAACAATCTTTTTCACCTCTGTTAATGCAGGTCCTAAACTCGCATTTTCGGCTAAACTTCCTTGAATGATATAAACTTGTCTTTGGTTGATACGTTGAATTTCCGAAGGGGCTTCTCCTTTGCGAATAGTGGCTACATCTCCTAAACGAATTAAACTATTATCTTCGGTGAATAAAGGCACTTCGAGTAAACTATCAGCATTTTGAACTAATTTGGGATTAAGTCTGACTCGAATATCTATTAATCGATTATCTTTTTGTAGTTGAGAAACCACTAAACCGCTAACAGTAGTTTGTAAAGAGTCAGCAATATCGCTTATATTTAAGTTATAGTTAGCTAAACGAATTAAATCAGGCTCAATCACAATTTCTGGTTGGGTTGGGTCTGCATCGGGGCGAAAATTACTTAATTTTGCTTGTTGATCAAGAATTTCGATTACTTTTCTTCCTGCTTCTTCAAGAATTTGTTGGTCATTTCCTTGTAAAACAACATCAATATCTGCTCTTACAGGAGAGTTATTTAAAATTAGTCCTCTGACACTCCCTGCAGAGACTCGCAGACGAATATCAACTAAATTTAATTCTTGTAGTTTCTGATTGAGATTGCTGATATATTTATCAATATTAGTATTGGGTTTGAGGGTAATATTGCTAGAACCTCTCAAGACATTTTCACTGGTAGAACTAGAAAATAAAAATCCTCCAGAGGTTGTGAAAACGTATTCGGTTTCTGGCTGTTCAAGGATGATTTCATCTACTAACCCCATAACTTTTCTGTTGGTGGGTAAAGTCGTACCGGGGGGAAATTGAGCAAATAGGTTTACTTGGCCTGTGTTAATACTCGGTAAGATTTCTTGGGGGAGTTGTTGTGCTAATGACCATGATGTTAGACCAAAACTCAAAAAGATACTCAAGACGATTAGCCAACGAATTTTGAGCAAAAAACTTAATGTTGCGGTATAACCATTATTAGCCGCACTAAAAGCCTTATTAAACCAAGAAATTACGAAAAAACGCCTTATTTGACTGGAAAACTGAATTGCTAACAACCTAGATGTAAGCATAGGCACAACGGTTAAAGCAACAACGATGGAAGCGGCAACGGCAAAACTGATGGTTAAGACTAATTCGTTAAATAAAAGAGAAATAAAGCCACCAATCATTAAAAAGGGTAAAACTGCCACAAGGTTTGTGCTAGTGGAAGCAACTAGAGCTGATTCTACTTCAGAAGCACTTTTAACAGATTGATTGAGAATTTGACGGCGATAAATTCCTTTTTCTTCTACTATGGGGTCATGGATTAGTTTTTCTGTTCCTTCGATAATGGTTTCTAACATTACAATGGAGTTATCCACCACGATACCAACCCCTAAAGCTAATCCTCCTAAACTAAAAATATTCAGGGTTAAACCAAACACTTTCATCATGATTACTGCCGCCAAAGTGGCTAGGGGTATGGAGATGACGATAATCAATGTTTGACGCAATGAACCTAAAAATAATAAAACTGCGATCGCAGCTAACGCAGTACCAATTAAACCAGAGGTAATAACATTATTGATGGAATTGCGGATGAAAATAGACTCGTCAAGGGTGGGTAAAATAACTATATCTTCTGGGATAACATTGCCATTGCGTAATTCTTCTATTTTGGCTTTGACATCTTCTACCACTTCGATGGTATTTGCTTCGGGTTGCTTTTGAACACTAATTTTAACAGCAGGTGTACCATTTAAAGAGACAAAAATGCGTTGCTCTTGCGCTCCATCAATAATATCTGCAAATTCCGTTAAATAAACTCTATTGTTGGAATTAGGTACAGCAAAAGAAATATTTTCAAAATCCTCTACACTTTTAAATTTACCGATAACTCTGGTTAAAGGTTCATTTTCTTCCCCAATTAAACGCCCTCCTGTTATATCCTGATTCGCTTCTTCAATTTCATCTAAAACATCTTGTAAACCAATTCCTAATGCTTGAAGGCGATCGAGATCTAGCCGTACTCCAATTTCTTCATTTACTCCCCCAGACACATCCACACTAGCCACCCCCGGCACAACGGTTAACTCTCTGGCTAATTCTTCCTCAGCAAATACTCTCAAAGGTAAAATATCTCTAGTATCAGAAGTCAAGGCAAACTCGTAAATAGGCAATTGGGAAGGCTCATATTTGAAAACCCTAGGAGTGTCAATATTTTCAGGAAGTCGGTTTGTTGCCCTATTTAATGCCGCCGTTGTATCGTTTAAGGCTTGGTCAACATTTCCCCCAACTCTAAAAAATAGATTAATACTAACTCGATTTTCTCTGGTTTGAGAAGAGACTAATTCCACTCCCTCCACTGCCGAAAAAGTTTCTTCTAAGGGTCTTGTAATCTCCTCTACTGCTATTTCTGGGGCTATTCCTTCTGTTTCAACCCTCACACCAATACGAGGATAAGTAATAGAGGGTAACAAATCCACTTGAATAGTAGTGATAAAAAATATACCAACCACCATTACCGCAAGAGTAAGCATAATTGTAGCAATGTGACGGCGGATAGATATAGCACTAATGCTAAAAGAAGATTTATTGGATGAATCCATGGGAATAATATATCTGCGAGAGTGTAGATTTTGCAATTTCAAAACTAAGGTAGCACATACTCATTAAAGTTTGCGGAAAAAGCATTTTGATAGATTAGGACAGAGGTAAATAAATTTCTGAAAATTGATAGTTAATACTTAGTTTCTCCCTTTTATTTGCCTAAAGTAAAGTCATTCATAGTAGCCTATAAAATTACACTCTGGAAGGTAATCACTTTATCTCTGGGTAAAGGTAGGCAACAGGTAATAGGTTTTTTGTAGCATAAACTTATAACCTTTGCTAGTATGATTTTTAATTCCTAATTCCTAATAATTTAGTTTATTATTCTTTTCCAGCCATAGATAAAATGAGATCAATCATTCGGTTAGAATAACCCCACTCGTTATCATACCAAGAAACTACTTTAAAAAAGTGAGAATTTAATTCAATTCCAGCACCAGCATCAAAAATACTTGAATGGGCATCAGAGATGAAATCAGAAGAAGCAACAGGCTCATCGGTATAACCTAAAACTCCTTTTAATTCGCCCTCAGAAGCCTCTTTCATCCTCAGACAAATTTCCTCATAACTGGTAGGTTTTTCCGTCCTAAAAGTTAAATCTACCACAGATACATTAGGAGTTGGAACACGAAAAGCCATTCCTGTAAGTTTCCCTTTCAGTTGGGGTAACACTAAAGCTACTGCTTTGGCCGCCCCCGTAGAAGCAGGAATGATATTTTGTGCCGCACTGCGCCCTCCCCGTAAGTCTTTTTTACTCATGCCATCTACAGTCGGTTGAGTAGCAGTCATAGCGTGAACTGTAGTCATTAATCCTTCTGCTAAACCAAAACTATCGTCTATAACTTTAGCAATGGGTGCTAAACAGTTAGTTGTACAACTGGCATTAGAAACAATATCATCTTTTGTGGGATCATAATTATGATGATTAACTCCTACTAAAAGAGTCGGTATTTGTTCTGGGGTTTTTGTTGGAGCGGAAATAACTACTTTTTTTGCCCCCGCAATTAGGTGTTTTTTTGCTCCTTCATAATCAGTGAATAAACCTGTTGATTCAACAATATATTCTGCTTGATTATCTTTCCAAGGTAATTCTTCAGGATTGCGTATGGAGTAACAAGGAATTAGCTTATCATCAACTAAAATACCTTCTTCTGTGGTTTCTACTTTTCCCTGAAAACGCCCATGAGTAGAATCATATTTAAGTAAATAGGCAATATTTTTAGGCGGTACAAGATCATTTATACCAACAAATTCAATATTGGGATTAGCTAATCCTGCTCGAAAAACTAATCTTCCAATGCGTCCAAATCCGTTAATGGCTACTTTAACTTTTGACATAGATGACTCCATTAATTATGGGTATTGAGAGTTTTGATGTGTTAAACTCCTTACTTCTAATTGTGTTGATTTTAGAGCAAAGCAAATCTTAATTTTTTGGGAATTTTTTATAATCGAGTATTAGGTTTTTTCCTAGCAACCAACCGAAAATCGCACTTGTTACAAACATTATTAGTGAATATATTGCCGCCGGAATTGCCATATTAGGCATATTTAATAAAGTTGTAGCAATAGCAATGGCTAATGTCCCATTTTGAATACCAACTTCTACTGTAATAGATTTACGACTGGATTGATCAAGGTTAGAAATACTTGCTAGAGTATATCCTAAGATCATAGTCAATATATTAAGAGTCAAAGTTACCCCACCTACTTGTAAAAAGAAGTTACCGACATTTTCTTTCTCTTTAAGCAATAAACCAAAGATAATTATTCCTAAAAAAAATAAGGAAAGCCATTTTACTCCTTTTTCAAAAACTGTTGCTAATTTAGGTGAATAGTAATGTATTAACATACCTAAAGAAATGGGTATAAGGGTGATTACAGCTATTTGAAGAATAGTTTTTCCGATGGGTAGTTGTAGTGTTACTCCTTCTCCCATAAACTTGGTCATGGAAAGATTAATTAGTAAAGGGATAGTAAATATTGTAACTAGGCTAGTTATTGCTGTTAAAGTAATGGATAAAGCAACATTTCCCTTTATTAGGTAAGTAATCATATTAGAAGTTGAACCTCCGGGGCAAGTAGCCAATATCATCACTCCGATGGCTAATTCTGGGGCAAGTTGAAAAACTAAAGCTAAAAAATATCCAATAATTGGTAACATAACTAATTGGGCAATTAAACCAATGATGACTGCTTTTGGTTCAACAAAAACTCGTTTAAAGTCATCTAATGTCAAACTAAGACCCATGCCTAGCATTATAATAAACAAAGCTAAAGGCAGAAAAATGGCTGTTAAAAAATTTGATTCCATTATTTTAAAAATTAAATAATATTGAAAATTTTGCTTATTTTACTTTATTATTCTACTTTTATTAATGGTTATTTATTGAGATAATATTATTAGATGTATTGTTCTTAAATCACTAATTTCTTGAAAAGGAAAAAACACAAGAGTTAATAAAGGTTAATTAAGATTAATTCCCAATACTTGCGTATAAGCCCCTCTGGCTTGTGTCACTCCGATAGTTCTTTGTGAAGCCTCAATCATTGGTCTTCTTAAACTCACTACAATAAATTGAGCATCTTTTGCCTGTCGTTGAATCATTTTAGATAGTTTTTCCACATTCGCACCATCTAAAAACATATCCACTTCATCAAAGGCATAAAAAGGAGAAGGGCGGTATCTTTGCAAAGCGAAAATAAAACTTAATGCCGTTAAAGATTTTTCACCCCCCGACATGGAACTTAATCTCTGCACTGCTTTTCCTTTGGGGTGAGCAACGAGAGTTAAACCACCATTAAAAGGATTATTTTCATCCTCTAATTTTAAGTAACCATCTCCATCAGAAAGAGTAGCAAAAATATTTTTAAAATTCTCATTTACTGCGTCAAAGGCTTCTTTAAATGCCCTCAGTCTTAAAGTAGTAAAGTTTTCGATTCTTAATAGTAATTCTGTCCTTTCTCCCTCTAAAGTTGTGAGTTTTTCCGATAATTCTTCTAGTCTTTCTTGATTCTTTTCAAACTGTTCTAATGCTAACATATTAACAGGCTCTAAAGCCTCTAATTTTTTCTCTAGTTTACTTATTTCTAGTTTAATTTGTTCCAATTGTTCCTTCAGATTAGCAAAGGTTATTTTTTGTCCCATACCTTCTTTTAAACCAGTATTAACTAAAAAGGGAATTTCAGGTAGCGGATTAGGTAAATTAGTTTCTACCTCTTGAATGAGAGAGTTTAATTGACTGATTTTAGTTTGATATTCTTGATGTTGTAAAACAAATTTTTCTAACTTCCATTGGAGGTTTTTTTGCTCATTTTCAATTTTCTTTAATTCTTGCTCTTGTTTATCTCTTTTTGCTTTTGCCTGTTGCAATTTTTCCAATAAGCCTTGAACTTGTTGCTCAAATTTAGCTATATTTTGACTAACTATTTCTAACTCTTGATGAAGATTAACTGCTTCTTCTTCTTGTCTCTGTTGATTATGTAATAAGTCATTCATTTTGTCTTCACTAGCTTTTAATTCTTTCTCTAATTGACTTTGCTTATTAACTAAATTTCGTAATTTTTCTTTATTTTCACTTAAAACTAATTGCTTTTCTTCTAACACTGATTCTTGCTCATTAATTAGCTGTTGTAATTGTTGCCATTCTTCGTTATCAAAGCTAGATTCTAATTCTTTTAATTGTGCTTGTTTTTCTTCTAATTCCCTTTGCCATTGGGGTAGTTTTTCTTGCAGACTATTTAACTCTTGTGTACCTGTTACTAATTGTTGATAGTTATTAGCGTTACTCTCAATAATATTTTCTTTTTCTCTTTCTAAACGGCTAATTTCTCCTTGATTTTGCTCTAACATTAATTGCTGTTTTTGTCGATTTTGTCTTGCTTGATTTAATTCTTCCGATAGGCTCTTGATTTTTTCTCTTTTTTGAGATATTGTGATGGTAAGCTGGGGCTTAATGTTTTCAATTTCAGAGATGCGATCGCGCCATTCCCTAAATTCTTCACTCTCAGAAGCCGAAACCTTACCAAAATGTAGGGATGATTTTTGCGACACACTTCCCCCCGTCATCGCGCCACTGATTTCCAATAATTCACCATCAAGGGTGACAATGCGATGTTGCCCAATCAAATTTCTAGCGGTGTCTAAATTTTCAAATACCATAGTATTGCCAAAAACATAGGCAAAAATAGGCTGATAAATCGGCTCAAAATCCACTAAATTCAGGGCTAAATCCACAAATCCCCTTGTTTTCAGTAAATTATTAGGCAAATGAATCCGAGGGGCGTTAATCTTATTTAAAGGCAAAAAAGTTGCCCTTCCAGCCCGTTGTTGCTTTAATAGCTTAATCGCCATAGAAGCGATACTGTCATCCTCTACCACGATAAAACCGAGACGACTTCCAGCGGCAATTTCCAATGCTAATTGATACTGCGACTCTACCTCCCCCAATTGGGCAACCAAACCGCAAACACCGGGTAAATCCGAATTAAGGATAATTTTACTAGCATAAGTGCCTTGTGCCTCCTGTTGCGCCTGACGAGTAGCTTCTAATTTGTCTAATTGTCTTTGTTTGTCTCTTTGCTCATTTTCGAGACGAGTTAAGGTTTCCTGATTTAAAAAGATTTCCGCTTCAATTTTTGCCAATTTTTCGGCTATATTCTGAATACTCGTCTCTGATACTGCTATTTGCTGAGTTAAGCTATTAATTTCTTCATTTTTGGCGATGATAGTATCTTCTAAATGGGCTAGTTGTTGGTTTTCCTGTTGAATAGTTGCCTGTAATTGACTACATCTTTCTGTTAATAATGCCTGTTTAGTTAGTTGAGGATTTAAGACTCCTTGCAAGGCATTTATTTGTTGATTTAATTCTGTTTGTTGGTTAACCCATGCTTGGGATTGAGATGCAATGGCTTGGGCTTTTTTCTTCGTTTCATCTAAGATTTGTTTACTTTCATTTTTACTATTTTCTAACTGAGGAATAAGGTTATTTTCTAAAGATTCAATTTCGTTGCTTAAAGTCGAGATTTCCTGTTGATTCTGTTTAATATTCCGTTGATATTCTTCCTGTTTAATGGTTGCTTCTTTTTCAAGGTTAACTAACTCCTGTTTCCGTTTGACTAGATTTTCTTGTTTTAGTTTCTCCGTAGCTAGTTGAGATGCGATACTTATTTGCTCATCTTCACCCAATGCCTTAACTTGCTGATTAAGGGTGACTAATTCTCCTTGAGTTAAATCAATTTTTTCTTGAATTTTAACTAAACTTGCTTGAGTTTTTGTTTGCTGAATATCTATGTCATTTAATTGCTTTTGATAGTCTTCTTTTTCTTGCAATAAGCAACGCCAATTAATCACTATTTCCCATTGTTTTTTCTCCTGTATTTGGGCTTTAATTTTCTGATACTTTGCCGCTTTTTCGGAATCTTGCTTTAATCTGGCACTATTTTGGATTAATTCTTCTTGGATGATATGACATTTTTCCTCCCTCTCCCTCACTGCCTCTAAAGTGGTTTTAGTTTGCTCAATTTTGCGATCGAACTCTGCAACACCTGCTAATTCATCAATAATTTCTCGTCTTTCCTTGCCATTCATGGTAATGATACGGGTAACATCCCCTTGTAAAACCACGTTATAACCTTCAGGATAAATGCGAAGACGACTTAACTGCTCATGTAATTCTGTAGCCGTACAAGGCATATCATTAATATAGAAGGTAGAGGCATAGCTTCCCCCTTTAGTGACTCTTAGGCGACGGGTAATTTTTAATTCCGTTTGACTATCAAGGTTGAATTTTGTCTCTGATTCTTCTTCACTCTTACTATTGTCATTATCTGCTAATAAAGGATTATTTAAACTGCTTAAATCTTCTAAATCAAATACGACAGAAACCACAGTTTCAATACTCTTACTATTGGTTTTTTGGCTATTATTAATCAAATCTGGTAATCTTTCTGCCCTCATTCCCTTTGAACTAGCCAAACCTAAACAGAATAATAAAGCATCTAAAATATTTGATTTTCCCGAACCGTTAGGACCTGAAATCACCGTAAATCCAGTTAAAAAAGGAACTATATTACTACCACCAAAAGACTTGAATCTTGACAATTCAACTTGTTTAATATGCACCATATAGCAATTCGATTCGGAATATAGAAATTGAGACGAGGAAAACTTAACTTCGATTTATGGTTAGTAATTTACTACTAACATCAAAATTTTTAAAGATGTATAAATATATCATAAATAGGGGTTGATGAAAAAGTTTTGTCTGGGTATCAGTGTCAGATTGCAGGTGTTAGGGTGATGAGGTGATGAGGGGAGAGGGAGAAATGAGTTAGGAGTTCGGAGTTAGGAGTTCGGAGTTCGGAGTTTTTAATTCTTAATTATCAACTATTAACTATTAACTAATTGCCCTTTGTTAATACAATTCGTACTTTAATAAGGTGCAATCTATGCCACCATTATTAATGGCAATACGACGGGAAGTCCTTAAACCAACTTTTTTAGTTAATAGTTTATTACCTGTTAAGATATAAGCTGTCCAACCTTTAAAACGTTGTTTCAAAATATCTCCTAAAAGTTTATATAAAGGGAATAAGGCTTCAGTATCTTCAAGGCGTTTACCGTAGGGAGGATTACAAATCAAAATTCCCGACTCGGCAGGAGGAGTGGCATCCACTAAGTGGCGTTGGAAAAATTCGACGTGATTAGCAATTTGGCAGGTTTTAGCATTATGTTGAGCCTGTTTAATAATACTACTATCAATGTCTGTGCCGACAATAGGAGGTAAATCTGTTTTTTGACTTTTCCTTGCTTCATCAATCAAATGTTGCCATAAATTATGATCATAGTCTTGCCAATTTTCAAAGCAAAACTGATGACGATATAATCCGGGTGCAATATTTAAACCCATTAATGCCCCTTCAATAAGGATAGTACCTGAACCACAAAAAGGATCATATAATGGTATGCTTGAATCCCATTCTGCTATGTATAGTAACGCCGCCCCTAGAGTTTCTTTGAGAGGTGCTAATCCTACCGCAGGGCGATAACCTCGTCGATGCAGACTTTCTCCTGTGCTATCTAAGCTAAGGATACATTCATCGTGATGAATATGGGCGTTAATGACTATGTCGGGAGAATCAGTATCAATGTTCGATCGCACTTTATGATATTTTTGTTGTTGTTCAACGATGGCATTTTTGATTTGAATAGCAGTAAAATGGCTATGATTTAGTTGATCATTTTTACCAGTACAACGAATGGCTAAAGTTT
This sequence comes from Cyanobacterium sp. Dongsha4, assembly GCF_036345015.1. NCBI lineage: Bacteria > Bacillati > Cyanobacteriota > Cyanophyceae > Chroococcales > Geminocystaceae > Cyanobacterium > Cyanobacterium sp. DS4. Next base: position 1,894,640 of record NZ_CP084098.1, read on the forward strand.
GTTGAGGTTGTAAAAATTCTGACCAATCAATTTTCTGTACATTGCGAAATAACTGTTGTGGAGTTTGACTTTTTATTGTAGCGATAGGTTTCAAAACACGAAAAATAGTTCGTCCCCAAAGATTTACTCGATATAATAATTCTTTATCTCCCTGAAAATGTACTCCTGTAAAGTCGGTTTTAACTTCCTTCGCCCCCAATGTGGTTAATTCTTGGGCGGTAATTTCTTCCAACCCTCTGGAAGTAGTGGCAAAATAAGATGTAGTCACTATGATAAATACTAATTGATATATTCCTATTATTTTATAAAAAAATGAAGGTGTGGCAAAATTTTTGGTGGCAAAGATTAATTATCGTTGTCTCGATCGCAGCTTGTTGTATATTATTAATGGTGAGAGTTTCAGGGCTGGAATTATTAGGAGTTACCCCCAATTGGCTTTTAATCTGGCTTGTTACATGGAGTGTCAGACGTAATCTTTGGCAAAGTGCGATCGCATCTATCTGTTTAGGGTTAATATGGGATAGCTTAACAGGAGTATTTCCCTCTCATGTTTTAGGTTTATTGGTAGTAGGAATATTTACCAGCAATGTTTATGGTAAAGAGTATATTAAAGAAGACTTAATTTCGATTATGTTGATAGTCTTTGGCATGGCAATTATTAACGAAACCATCATCGCCCTTCAATATAGCATACAAACTCAAGTACCTTTAACCGATATATGGTTAAACTATCAGAAAAACTCTCTTACCTCCGCTATTATAAGCAGTTTATGGACTCCCTTAGTTTATTACCCGTTGAATTATCTTGTTAATAAAACAAGTGAGAAAAAGGGGCGATAAGGAAAGAGGTGTCAGGTTTCGGGTGTCAGGCTTAACGGTTGCAGGTGTTGGAATATTTAGGGATGGGGAGAGGAGGAAAGGTTAATTAAACACTTTTGCCCTACCCCCTCGAGAGGCAAGGGGTTTCATTTAAGGGGAGACACAGAGAAGTTTCTCTCTTGCTTTGTCTTAATTACTAATTCCCATTGCCTTTTGATCGGTTGTCCCTATTTTGCTATAATTAGCATTCTAAAAGTTAGAGATACCAATAAATTCTAAGATGATTAATAATTCTAAATTAGCTCAAGCCTTCGCCTCAAAAAAAGCTCTAAAAGTGATTAGCGGTTTAAATAACTTCGATGTTGAAAATGTAACTGCTATATGTAAGTCTGCTGAGTTAGGTGGTGCAACCTTTGTCGATATTGCGGCGGATATGGATTTAATTAAAACTTTACGTCAGCTAATCAGTCTTCCTATCTGTGTTTCTGCCGTTTCTGCTGAAATTTTAGCTCAAGCAGTAGAAAATGGAGCGGATTTGGTTGAAATCGGTAACTTTGATAGTTTTTATGCTCAAGGTATTACTTTCTCCGCAGAAGATGTTTTAAACTTAACCCGTGAAACCCGTAAATTATTGCCTGAAACAACCCTTTCTGTCACTGTACCTCATATTTTAGCCCTTGATGAACAAGTTGAGTTAGCACAGGCTTTAGTTGCTTCTGGTGCAGATATTATTCAAACCGAAGGTGGCACAAGCTCTAACCCCAATCATAGCGGTATTTTAGGATTAATTGAAAAAGCATCTCCTACCCTCGCCGCCGCTTATGCCCTATCCCGTGCGGTTGAAGTACCTGTTATGTGTGCTTCAGGTTTATCTGATGTTACTGCTCCTATGGCGATCGCATCTGGTGCTTCTGGTATTGGTGTTGGCTCTGCTATCAACAAATTAAATGACCAAGTTGCTATGATTGCTGTAGTACGCAGTTTAGTTGAGGCTTTAAATACTGCTTCTGCAAAAGTATCTATGTAACACAGATTATGAGTTCGGAGTTGGAAATTGAGAGTTAAAATTAACAGATTTTGACAAATAAAAGAAATAATGGGCAATAAAAAAACTTTAATTCAGATTATAACCATTTATATCTTATTAATAATAATTGCCCTAGCAATGTTATTTCCCTTGTTTTGGTTATTAAGTACCTCTTTTAAGTCTGCAGGAGAAGATATTTTTGCATTTCCGCCTCAATTTATTCCGCAACAATTTACCCTTGAAAATTTTGTTTTAGTTTGGCAAAATTACCCCTTTGGTAAGTATTTATTAAATAGTAGTATTAGTGCGGTTTTAACTGTTAGTTTAAACTTATTATTTTGTGCTTTAGCCGCTTATCCTTTAGCCAGATTGGAATTTAAAGGTAGAGATTTTATTTTCGTCTTAATCGTGGCAACTATCATGATTCCTTTTCAAATTGTGATGATTCCTCTGTATATTTTTGCGGTTAATTTAGGTCTAAAAAATAACTATTTAGGTTTGATTTTGCCACAAATTACTTCGGCTTTTGGTATATTTTTACTACGACAAGCATTTCAGGGAGTGCCAAAAGAGTTAGAAGAAGCAGGAAGAATGGACGGTTGTAGTGAATTAGGTATTTGGTGGCATATTATGTTACCTGCTATTCGCCCTGCAATTATTACCCTTGCTATCTTTGTTTTTATTGGTTCTTGGAGTGATTTTCTCTGGCCTCTTATCATCCTCGATCGCCCCGACTACTATACTTTACCATTAGGAGTTGCATCTTTAGCTAGTTCTTTGGACTTAAATTGGCGTTTTATTGCCGCAGGTTCGATAATTTCTTTAGTTCCAGTTTTAGTTTTATTTATTACTTTGCAACGTTACATTATCCCTAATGATGCTAATACAGGAGTGAAGGGATAAAAAATAATTAGGAGTTAAGAGTTAGAAATTAATTAAACACTGTTGCCTCTTACCCTCCCCCCTATTTAAGCGAGACAAGGTTTACCCTTTGCCCTTTTCTCCATCACTGATAGATGAACATTCATCCCGAACTCAGATAAAATAGCACTTATCCGATATTTTCTGCTAAACAACTGAGGCAATAAAGCATTATCAAAGAGATTTCAAGAAGCGAATTAAAGCAATACGATCATCTTGAGCCATATTACGGAAAATTTCCTTAGAAGTCTGTGCCTCCCCACCATGCCATAAAATAGCTTCTTCTAAAGTTCTAGCACGTCCATCATGAAGATAGCCAGAGTATGGCAAAACCGTTTGAGTTACACCAATACCCCATAAAGGTGTAGTGCGCCATTCTTTTCCTGAAGCCTGAAAATCAGGACGATTATCTGCTAATCCTTCTCCCATGTCGTGTAATAATAAATCGCTGTAGGGATGAATTGTTTGATGTGCGATCGCATTTACAAAATAATTTCCAGTTTTTAAAGTTGTTACATGACAACCAATACAATTAGCTTCAGCAAATAGCTTTTCTCCTTTTTTTACCTGAGCAGAGTTGACTAAATTTCGTGCTGGTACTGCTAAAGTTTGCACATAAAATGTCGCATCTGTCAAAATTTGCTCATCTATATCCATAGAGCCATCATTTTCAGGAAACAGAGGGTTTGTTACTCCCATATCATTAACATAAGCAGAAGCACTTTGTTGTAAAAGATTCGGTTGATTTGCTTTCCAACCAAAACGCCCTAAAGCTAAAGATTGCTTTTCCTCATCCCACACTCGATTTGCTTTACCTGAGATACCATCTTTATTTGTATCTTTTTCATCTGCTAAGGCTAATATGTCTTCTTCTTCAATGGCTTCTAACAAACCGACACCGAAAACAGGAGATGGTATTCTTAAAGAAGTTTGCACATCTGAAGATAGTGGTTTTCCATTTTTTAAGGTTATTTGTGCTTGAGGATAACGTAAACTGTAAGGCTTACCATCGCCATAACTCTCTTGGATTTCTAGCCAATTAATATTTACCTCCGCTTCTGGAGAATAACCATATACTCCTAAATCTTGAATTTGAGTGCCTAAACCAGGTACAGGAGGAGTATTATCCATATAGACGGATTTTTCTAAATGATAGTTCAGAGGAGATGTTAGAGAGGTTATTTTATCTTGACTAACTCTTGCTAATATTTGTCCTTTTTTTGGTAATCCTCTGCCGTTGCGTATATGACAACCAGCACAAGAAGAATTATTAAATAATGGTCCTAAACCAGCATTAACCGTTGCAGGAGGAGTTACAAAGACTGCCTCAAATGCCATATCTCCATCTCGATGACGTTGTATTTGCTCTGGGTTTAATCCTGCACTATGTTGCTCATAAGCACTAGATGTTCTGTTAAATACTGTTGTTTTCCCTCCCAAAAGTTCATTATTATCATATGCTTTTAGGTTTCCAGAAACTAATACTGTCATAATTATCGCAACAAAGAATAAGCTCAAAAACTTTAGCAATTTCTCTGCTAGAATCTGAAATTTCATGATATTTAATTTGTCTGTCTAATTGATGATGAATTTATGAGTTTTGGATTAGGGGTAAAACGTCTTTTTCCATTGTTTGAAACAGTTGCAAAACCGATTTTTTTGCTTCTTCCATTTGTTTTAATACCTTCGGATTATTTATATTAGTTTCGATGGGGGCTGGAATAGCGTCTAAAGATGCGATCGCATTTTCTATTTCAGATTTGACTCTTTTATCGAGGCTAGGATTTTGGGAAGCTACCCATAAACTCAAACTTTGTACTGATTCTGAATGAGAGTTATCCGATAATGTACCTAAATAGGCGTTTTTGACACTGATTAAATTATTTTTGAAATCATTAAGAGAAGTATGACTGAAACGACTTTCAAGCTCATCTGTAGTTTGTGCCTCTAAGGGAATACCAATTTTATCGTTGCCCACTTCATCTAAACAACCTATTATGCCTTGAGCAATTTCTTCAAAAGCGGCTTGAATGGTAGGATAAGCAGGATTATCCAAATTTCCTGCAGTGGAAAGAATATCTTTATAAGGAGGATAACCTTGAACTCCTTTTGACCAACTATTTAATAATTCCTGAGAAGTATTCTCAAAGGCTTGGGCTAATAATTGTAAATAAGCTAATTCTTGAGGAGTGAAATCTTGTACCTGTTTATTCTTATTCGTGCCAAAGAGTAATAATTCAATGGTGTGAAAGCCTTTCTGTGTTGTTTGAAGATTATTAATGTCATTAAGAGTTAATTTTTGCTTATTGCTTATCACCCCTTGCACATCCACTTCATTAACAGGCCAATCATCCAAATCCCCATCATATCCTAACGAATCCGCCGGTCCAAAAGCAAAACTTTCTCCTTGCTCCCATGGGATACGAGTCTCTATCCATGTGTTTTGAGCATTTTTGAGAGTATCTAAGTTAGGATTAGCAACAAAATTATCAATTGTTTGAGATAGTTGTTCAGCTTTAACTGCTAATTGTTCATAAGTAGGTAGGATAACATAGTTAGTAAAATCTTTTATTATCTCTAATTTGAAGGAGTCTTGATTTTGATTAAGGGCTAATAATTGTCTTTGCTGACTAATACCATTAGAATTTTGTTCTATATCAGAATTGCCTTGAGCTTCAACGGTGGAGTTAGATAAACCGAAAACACCAGTCAATACTATTACTGATGTAACAGCACTATGCCAATAATATTTTTTCATAACTTTTTTGCAATTTATCGATCGAATCTTTTAATCTACTGAATATTTATTGATAATATTTTTTATTAAATAGTCAATTAAAAGTCTAACGAAGTTTGAGGCTTCTTGCAAATATTTATTAATAGTTAAGGATTGAATATTGTTCAACCCCCAACTTGCTTTTATCCAATATTTTTATGCCCAACAAAGGTTAACTAATCTAAATCTCCTTCCATCACCATAGCTGTTGCTTTACGGGTAGTAGCTTGAAATTCCTGAACATTAACCCGATTTAAAAGTGCGATCGCACCTATGATACATAAGGCTTCACAAACAAAAACCAAGCTATAAGCTAACCAAGGATTATTAAACAAAAAACGCCCTAAATCGAGAATCCATCCCCCCACAGCGATGGCGATACCACGAGATAAAGATTGGGCTAACCCCCAAGCCCCCACAAATGTTCCAGCCGTCTCAGCCGCCGTTAAATCAAGCATTAAACTAATTGCCCCGATAGTCGTAATTCCGGCCGCAATACCAAACAACACCATAGCCCCTTTTAATACAGAAGGAGTTTGAGTTAAACCTGAAAGAATAATTAAACCAAAAGATAAAGCTACTAAAATACAACCTAAACGAGTAGTATTATTTTTACCCAAACGAGGAACTACTAAAAAACCTGTTGTGCCATATCCCAATAAAATACCCACTCCCCAAAAAGAGTTTAATAAAGTAGTATCTCCTATGGGCATATTAAAAACCTCTGCCCCATAAGGCTCTAAAACCGCTTCCTGCATAAACAAACTAAGAGTAATCATCACCAAAAAAGAGAAGAAAATACCAGTTTGACGAGAAGAAGTTAATATTTTGAGAGCTTTTTTAAAACTAACTCCCTCCTCTCTATCTTGAAAAGATGAGCGTTGCCGAAAACGAGAATATTTTTTTTCCACTCCCCAAGTTGCCACCAAAGTCAAAATCACCACAATTATCGGTACAACAAAGAAAATACTGTTAATAGGAGCTTGTAAAGTTGCTAAAGGTATTCCCTCACCTTCTACCCCCGACAAATTATTTAACAAAATTTTTCCCGATATACCCCCAATAACAATACCTACCATCAACATTGACCAAATGGTAGCCACAATTTTTGAGCGATTATCTTCATCGGAAATATCTACTAACAAAGCAGTGAAAGGAGTTGAACAAGCTCCCGTTGCAATGCCTTGAATAACAAAAACAATTGCCAAAAGAATGCTAACAAAAATCGTCACATTATTCCATTGCCAACCATTATTAATGACGATATTACTCCCCAACAACCATACCAGTTGAATAGCGAAGAAAATAGCAATACCTGAAATAATGACTCCTAAACGAATATATCCTGTGCGATGAAAACCAAATAATTTTTTGCCATCGGATAATTGCCCTAACCAAATACGAGTAGGAGACACTAATTGAGAAATCGCTAATACCCCTGCGGCAATAGAGGCAGGAATACCCAACTCTGCAATCATGACTCGATTTAAGACTGCTAGGGTTAACACAGAAATTAAGCCAATACCTAAGTTAAATAAACCTAAGCGAAACATAGTTAGAGTATTAACTTTCGGAATGGTTGTGTCTGATAAAGAGATAGATTGATAATTATTGCTTGTCATTGTTATTTTGTTATTTTTCTCAATAAATTTTACGTCGATGAGCAATTAAGATGAAAGTAACTCTAAGAATATAGAAAGAATTTTACTCTCTAAGTTAACCTCAGTTCGGTTTAAGAATATCGGATTAAGGATAGTTATCAGGGTTTGAAGTTATAAGTTATTATTAACTATTTACCTTTGCCCCTTGCCCTTTTCACTATCACTCCATAGATGAAAATTTATCTCAAACTCAGGTTATATAAATTGATTTTAATTTTAGTTTTGTCAGAGGTTGATTATGGTTAAGTGGTTTCGTCGTGATTTTATCTCTATTTTGACTTTAGCTTCTGCAGGTACTTTTTTTACTCCTATGATAAGTAAAGCAATTAATTCTGATGATTTAGAAGCAAAAATTCTTCCTTTATTTACGAATTTACCCGGTAAGTCAACTATGAAGATAAAAGCAGTAAGCCAAGGTAATTCTATGGATGTTTCTCTTAACAGTGATATTCCTCTTTTTTGTGGTAGTAGTTTCAAAGTTTTTGTCTTAACAGTATTTTTGCGACAAATGGAGGAAGGAAAGGTTAATTTTGATGAGGAGTTGGTGATAAATGATGATGTGAGAGTGCTTTCTAGCCCAGTTTTTGGCGGTTTATCGGGTAAAACCACTGCTTTGATTGCCCTAGAGGCGATGATGATGCACAGTGATAATACAGCAACAGATTTGATTATGACTTATGTCACTCCTCAAGCGGTGAGAGAATTTATTACCGAAATCGGTTTAACAAATACTTTAATTCCCGATAGCATTAGTGTGATGTTTTCTTATCTTTTAGGGGCGAAAAATGGTGAGGATTGGGGATGGGAAAAGATAAATCAAGAGATGAATAATCCTAATTTACCCACTAGAAGTATTATGAATCAAGAACAAAGCTCGATCGCATCTTCTACTGATTTTGTTAGTTTTTATAGTCGTGCTTTACAAGGAGAGTTTTTTAAACAAGAAGAAACCTTAACGGAATTTAAACGCATATTGAGACTTCCTGCCGTTTTAGATAAATTTATTCCTTCTGGGGCGATTGGTTATGTTAAAGGGGGAAGCATCGATTTAAAACCCCAATACGCTTTATGTTTGGCAGGGGGTGTTAATTTTTGTAGGGATACATGGGCTTATTATTCTTTTATGATTAATTGGGAAGATTCTACGGGCAAAAAAACCGCCGATATTTCTAATGACTTTCTCAATTCTGTTAAAGCTAGTCTGAAAATTATTGAAAATGCAATCTACAATGGAAGATAAAGTTTTGTAACAAAATTAACCTTCTTAACTATTGTGAGTTTTATCAATACCTTTAAAGCCGTTGAAAGAGATAAGTTAGTTAATTTATTTATTCTCTTTTTCTGTGCTTTGTTTTTTTGGATGAGTTTAACTAGCCTAATTCCCACTCTGCCTTCTTATCTTCAAAATATAGGGGCAACGGTGAAGCAAGTAGGTTACATAATGGGCTGTTTTGCCATTGGTTTACTTTTATCTCGTGTATGGTTAGGAAAATTAGCAGACGAAGGTTTACAAAAATTTATTAATTATCTTCCTTTTCCTTCTGGGATTAATAATTTTATTCTCCGTTTTTTTCGTCGCTTCTTGGGGAAATTAGTTGATTATCCTAGTCGTAAGGTTGTAATTATCATTGGTACAATTGTTGCTTTTATTGCACCTTTAGGATATTTATTTTTTGATTCTTTATCGGAATTAATGATTACTCGTGCTTTTCATGGGGTGAGTATTGCGGCTTTTACTACGGGTTATAGTGCTTTAGTGGTAGATTTATCGCCCCCGAAACAAAAAGGGGAGTTAATTGGTTATATGAGTTTGGCAGTGCCAATTGGAATGGCCATAGGCCCTGCTATGGGGGGATTTTTAGAGGCTTACACCAGTTATGAGTTTTTATTTCTCCTTTCGGCAAGTTGCGGTTTAATGGCGTTAATTTTGGCTTGTCAGATTCGAGAGTTAGATTCTCAAGTTGATAAAAATCAAAATATTTCTGTGTCGGGGGAGGTATTAAGTAAGGAGTCTTTGATTAATCGTGATTTTAAAGAGTTAATTTTTAGTGCGTCTTTTGCTGTACCTGCTTTAGTTTTACTCTTAATTGGTTGTCTTTTTGGTACTTTAGTCACATTTTTACCCTTATATATCCGAGATTTGGGACTTAACTTTAATGTTGGTTTCTTTTATACTGCGGCTGCGATCGCATCTTTTGCAGTACGTTTTCTTTCAGGTAGGGCATCGGATAAATATGGTAGAGGTTTATTCATCAGTGGTAGCCTAATCTGCTATATCTTATCAATGATTTTCCTCACCTTTGTTCAAGATAATATGATGTTGATTCTTTCGGCAATATTAGAAGGAGTAGGTGCAGGTGTATTAGTTCCCATTACCCTTGCGTTAATTTCAGATCGTTGCAGTGCGATCGAACGTGGTAAAGTATTCGCAGTGTGTGTTAGTGGTTTTGATGTGGGGGTTGCCCTCGGTGGCCCCGTTTTAGGTAGCTTAATTCTTGATTTTGGCTATCGTGTACTCTTTGGTGTGACAGCATTAATGGCGATCGCAGCTTTGTTAATTTTTATCGGTTTTAGTAACAAAAATATAGCCAACTCATGGAAATTTGCATGGGGTATAAGTAATGATTTATATGCAGTAAAATAATTAATTTTTTATTGAAGTTTCTTAATAAAAGTAAGAAAAAAAAGGAATAGGAAAAATAAAATTAAGATCTTGATTTATATGTTGTAAAAGATGTCATGGAAAATCAAATTAACTTAGATAATATTGAGGCGATAATCTTTGATTTGGGTGGGGTAATTATAGATGTAGAAATGGAAAGCCCTTATCAAAGACTGTTAAAAATTAGTCCCCGAAATGATCAAGAATTACTATCTGAATTAAAACAAATAGCCTACGAATACGAAATAGGAAAAATAGAAGATGTCACCTTTTTATCTGCTATCAAAAAAATAGCACAAATTGATTTAGATTTAGTAGAAATAGAAAATATTTGGAATCAAATGCTCAACCATGTTCCTGCATATATGGGAGAATTACTAGCTAAAATTAAACTAGAAAAAAGAACATTTATCCTAAGTAACACTAATCCCATTCATATTCGAGAAGTAAAAAAAAGATTTGCCCAAAGTGTAAAGGAATATACTTTTGAATCCTTGTTTGAGAAAATATATTATTCCCATGAAATAAGTTTACATAAACCTGACCAAGCAATTTATGATTATGTTGTCAAAACCTCAAAACTTAATCCCCTTCGTACCCTATTTATCGATGATAATTATCGTAATGTGATCGAAGCAAAGAAATACGGTTTACAAACAATACATATGAATCCTGTAATGAATTTAGATAAAATTTTTCCCTTCCATAAATAATTTGCTAATATCTACTATTAAAATCTCACATTTTCCAATCATTCAAAGATGAGTATATCGAGCTTGTTCCAATTTTTAATCGGTTTTTTCCTCGGAATAATTCTTTTCACGGCAGGAATTGCAGGGGGGGCATATTTTTTCCTAACCCAAGTCTCAAGTAATCCCCCTAAACCGAATTTCTCAGAAGAAAAGTCATCCGTAGAAGAAACCCCACAATCTGAATCTGCCAATCAAACAGAAACAACAACAGCAACGGAAGAAACAGTTAAACAGACACAAGAAACCACAACCAATGAAACAGAGGATTTACCAGAAGGAGCATATAGGGGTAAAGTTATATGGTCAACTGGTTTAAGTTTAAGAGCAGAACCCGGAATCGATTCAGAAAGAATAGGAGGAGTGGGTTATAACTGGGAAATTATCATTCTTGGAACAAGTGACGATGGCGGTTGGCAAAAAATTCGTATTCCTAGCAGTGGGCAAGAAGGTTGGGTTAAAGCAGGTAATATCGAAAAAATAGATTAGACTTTTTCAAAAAATCAGGAAATAAGTTTAATATTGACGTTTTCTTAAATTGTGGGAACATAAAAGACATCAAATTAATCTAGGAAAAATAATTGTATTTAATTATTGATGTTATTACAGATTTGTTTAATGATTATCTTACTATTAATATCTTTTAATTAAATAAATGTATTCTAAATTACACTTTTCTAGGTAAAGGAAATTTTTTGATATAAAAATCTAAAATTGGAATAATATAACAATATCTATATTTTTCATGGTAAAGTCTATTTTACTGTAAAACTATAGTTATCACCTTGTTTTTTCTCGAAAATGCAATTCTTAGTTAAATTTCATTGAAGATTTTTTTCTTAGGAATATAAATTATTGAGCAAAATTTTCCAAAACATATTATCATTACCACTATGATAAAATCCTAGTTTTATTACTGATAAAATTTAGAATTGATCATCATACTATAATGAGGAGTCCTACCAGTTATGAATAATCAACAAATTTGTACACCACAAGGAATAATTGACCACAACAATGAAAGTCAATTTCAAGAACAGTTATTAAGATTTATCGACAACACAAAGGAAAAGGATGTTGTTGTTGATTTTAAAGGTGTTGAGTTTGTTGATTCTAGTGGTTTGATTGCTCTGGTGCGTGTTTATCAAGAAGCAAAAAAACAGGAGAAAAACTTATATCTTTTCAATGTTTCTCCTTCGGTGAAGATGATATTTGAAATTAGCCGTTTAGATAAGGTTATCGGCATAAGAGACAAGGATTATAGGCAACAACTACGCAGTGAAGATTCGATCGCAGCTTAAAATAAAAGTGTTTTAATAAATGAAGAGGTGACAAGGGGGAAAGCCCCCCTGTTTAGCGTTCAGCTATCAGCATTCAACCAATTATTATCTATTTTTTGTTTTTAATTGTCAACCTCTCTAATGTTCTTATTTACCTTTATTTAGTTAGGCAGGAATTCCTTTCAACACTTCTTCAGCCATTGCTAAAGTTTGGTTTATATCCTCTTCAGTGTGAGCAATAGAAGTAAATCCAGCTTCAAACTGAGAAGGTGCTAAATATACTCCTCTCTCAAGCATTCCTCTATGAAAACGGGCGAATTTACTGGTGTCAGCTTTTTTCGCATCATCATAATTATGAACTTCTTCACCAGTGAAAAACATCCCAAACATACCACTAATATTACCACCAGTAACCTTATGACCTGTGTTTTTAGCAATAGTTAATAAACCACTTATAAGTTTATGGGTAATTTCTTCCAAATATTCATAAGTGCCGGGTTTTTGTAGTAGCTCAAGGGTTTTAATTCCCGCCGTCATAGCCAAAGGATTACCAGACAAAGTACCAGCTTGATACATGGGGCCAGAAGGAGCAACCATTGCCATGATTTCCTTTTTACCACCATAAGCACCCACTGGTAAACCACCGCCAATAACTTTACCTAAAGTTGTTAAATCAGGAGTGATACCGAATTTAGCTTGAGCGCCACCATAAGAAATACGGAAACCAGTCATTACCTCATCAAATACCAATAAAGCACCATTTTGCTCAGTAATTAATCTTAAACCTTCTAAGAAACCAGCATCAGGAACAATAAAACCAGAATTGCCCACTACAGGCTCAAGAATAACCCCTGCAATTTCATCAGGATTATCGGCAAATAATTTTTTCACCGCTTCTAAATCGTTATAAGGTGCAGTCAAAGTGTCGGATGTAACGCTTTTAGGTACTCCGGGAGAATCTGGCAATCCGAGGGTGGCAACTCCAGAACCGGCTTGAACTAAAAACATATCACCATGGCCATGATAACAACCCTCAAACTTGATGATTTTGTTTCTACCTGTATAGGCTCTCATCAATCTTAAAACAGAAATACAGGCTTCTGTACCAGAGTTGACAAAACGCACCATTTCAATACTTGGTACTGCATCAATCACCATTTCGGCGAGGATATTTTCTAAATAACAAGGTGCGCCAAAACTTGTACCTTTTTCCAAAGCCTCACTTAAAGATTTGATGACTTCAGGATGAGCATGACCACAAATTGCAGGCCCCCAAGTCCCAACATAGTCAATATATTTATTTTCATCCACATCCCAAATATATGCACCTTTTACACGGTCAAAAACAATAGGTTGTCCACCGACAGATTTAAAGGCTCTTACAGGGGAATTAACTCCTCCAGGCATTAATTTTTGGGCGGCGGCAAAGATTTCGTCGGATTTAGTAGTTTTAAATGATACTGTATTTACCAAAATAATCTCCCTTATTTCTTTTTTTGGTTATTTATTTATAATCTCTATATTTTACTGACATATGAGCTTTACTGCTAAATCTACTTCATTTCGAGGAAGGTATCAGAGTGTTAGGGATTGGGAGGAAGTGGGGTTTTTGGGAGAAACGGGTTAGGTATTAGGAGTTAAGAGTTAGAAGTTATTAATTATCAACCATTTACCTTTGCCCTTTGACCTTTTCTCCATCACTCATAAATGAAAATTTATCCTGAGTTCAGGTGATTGAAGATAAGACTTGTCGTTCAGGCTCTATAAATTCGTGCTAACTTATGTTAAGTATTATTAAAATCATTAAAATTGCCATAATCTTATCCTAATTGTTGCATGAATAATATATCCCGTCGCAGTTTGCTAAAATTATCCGCTATTAGTGGCATTGTTGGTTTTCTCGGCTATTCCCGTGTTGTTAAGCCTCAGCCGACAATTCATAAATGGGATACTTTAGAATTACCTCGTTTTTTAAGTAAGCCAAAGAAAGTGGTAGTTATTGGCGGTGGTTTAGCAGGATTGGCTTCTGCCTACGAGTTAAGTAGTCGGGGTTTTGAAGTTACTTTATTGGAAAAATCTCCCCAGTTAGGCGGTAAAATTGCTAGTTGGGACATTCAAGTAGGAAATGATAGTTTTAGGATGGAACATGGTTTTCATGGCTTTTTTCCTCAATACTATAACCTTAAAAGCATTGTAAAAGAAGTTGCGATCGAATCTAATTTTCAATCGTTAGAATATTATTCGGTGGTGTTTAAAGGAGATAAATATAAACCTGAAAATTTTCGCCCGTCTCATTCCTCTTTTCCTTGGAATATCGTTGATTTAGCTATTTCTTCTCGCAATTCTCTTCATTGGGGCATTAATTTAACAAATCCTGCCCATTGGCGAGTTTTTCACGCTATTACGGCCTTTAAAATTCCTGATAGCTATTATGACCTAGACAATATTTCTGTGGCAGACTGGGCGGCGAAAGGTATTCCCCAAGGCTTATTTGACTTGTACTTTCTCCCCTTTGCAAAATCCTCTCTAAATGCTCCCGATATTCTTAGTACAGGAGAACTAATGCAGTTTTTTCATTTTTACTTTTTCGGGAATCCTGAAGGGTTGGCTTTTAACGGCACAGTGGATGACATGGGCAGAAGTCTAGTTGAACCCATTGTTGATCGCATCGTTGATAATCAAGGTAAAATCATCACTGAAGCTAATATTAGTAAAATCAATTGCAATTCTGGGAAAATTACTTCTATTGAATATTATCAAGGGGATGAGGAAAACAATGTACCTTTTTGGGTAGATCTCAACCCCCTCTTAAAAGATGAACACTATAGCTATTATGGAGGAGGCGATCGCCTCTTTGCTGTAGTTAAAGATACCGATGAAGCCTTTTCTTTAAGCTGTACTCATCAAGGTTGTATTGTTAATAAGCAAGAAGACGGAAAATTTGTTTGTCCTTGTCATGGTGCAGTATATGATCAACAAGGTAAAGTGTTAAATCCTCCTGCAAAACGTAATTTAAAAACTTATAAGGTAATCGAAAGAGGAGAGAATCAAGTCAAATTAGTTGCAAATCAGAAAACCGCTAGTAAACCAAAAACCATTGAAGCGGATTATTTTGTTTTTGCTACTGATGTGGTAGGAACAAAACACCTATTTAATCTCATAGAAGGTGACACAAAAAGTTATCCCGAAACTAAAGCACAAATAGAAAGTTTAGCATTAGCTGACCCCTTTGCCGTTGGGCGTTTTTGGTTAGATAAAGATTTTGAGTGGCAACACAGCAATTTTGCCTCCTTATCAGGCTATCGTCTCACTGATAGTATTACTCTTTATCATCGCATTCAAAATGAATATAAAGCATGGGCGGAAAAAACGGGAGGTAGTGTGGTAGAGTTACACGCCTATTGTTATAAAGAAAAAGAATTTCCTACCCAAGAAGCTATTTTAAATACCTTTAGAGAAGAATTGATTGAGATTGTGCCAGAATTAGCCGATGCGAACATTTTACATCAGCAATTAGTCAACCAAAAGAACTTTTCTGGTTATCCCCCCAATAGCTTTAAAATGCGTCCTTCTACCGAGTCTCAAATCAGTAATTTAATGTTTGCAGGAGATTGGGTCAAAATGCCTTTTCCCTGTGGTTTAATGGAGAGAGCAATTAGTAGTGGTTTGTTGTCTGCTAATGCTATTCTTTATCGAGAGGGTTTACAACGACGAGATTTATTATCTGTTAATCCGTCTGGTTTATTTAGTATTTAACTTGAATTCCCTTGAATTCGATGTAAAATTTTCGGTTAAGGTCAGAAAAAGGAGAAACCCCTCTGTGTCTCCCCTTAAAAGGGGAGAAAGGGAACAGGGAACAATGTTTATTTTGTCACTCCGAACCCATTACTCATCTGTCATAATACGCAAACGAATCATTTTTTCTCCCTCATCATCAAGACGTAACTCGATGACTTCACTGGTTAATTTTTCCAGACAACTAAGAAGCGATCGCAAACTTGGGGTACTACTTCCTGTTTCCACATAAAGACGATCAGCTATACTACCTAATTTTTTCCAGAGAGTGTAGAGTTTACCCACATTCTGCTCTAAATTGGTTGCTTGTTTAACTAAATCCGCCGTCAAACTTAAGCAATCTAATCTCAGGGCTTCTTGTAAAGCAGACTCAACATCTACCGCAGAATCTCTCAGGGTTTCTACTTGGGCGGCAGAATCGAGGTATTTACTCAAACTTTTCGCCGTTGAAGTCATCTGTTTAACTGTGTCCACATCAGGATTGCTTTCAATTTCTTTTTGAATTTCGCTAATTTGTTCTTCTGGTAGTTTTTCTAATTCTTTGACTAAAGGTGCTAAGTGACGGGGGGGTAATGAACCATCAACGGCTTTCTCTTTAACACTTTCGGGAATTAAATCTGAGTTCATCGCTGTATATTCATCCGTCAACTGTTTTACTTCTCGACGGGTAATGCGATCGCCTTTTTGTGCCGCTTCGCTGACTAATTTTTGTATTTCAGGTTCTGCTTTAGCGGTTTCTACAAATGCCCGTTTACTGAAATTATTAATAGCGGTGGGTTCTAAATTTCCTTCTTCTAAGAGAGTATCTGCACTATTGGCAAGTTGAATTAAAGCATAGGCTTGACTTTTGGTAATTTCCCTATTTTTTAGCCAATTTAAAAAACCTGTACCTCTGCCTTCTCCGCCGACTTTTTCCCGATCTCGAACAGCCCTTAAGATTCTACCACGCCAAATATCCGTCTGTAAATCGAAGCGATCGCACACTTTCCAAACATCATCAACTTTTTGCAGAAAATCCTCCTCCGCAATTTGATCATCTTCTGGATCGGGTAAGTTAAACTCTAAATCAGCAGGGATGGTAAGAGCTTCTGCAATTTCAACAGGAGAGGGAACAGTTTCCACCATATATATTTATTTTATTGATGATTGTTAGAAAATGTTTACAGGTTTTCTTATTGTCTATCTTTACATCCAATCTTGTCAATAGATAATTTTAGGGGCAAAGGTAATTAGTGAATAGTGAATAGTTGATAATTAAGAATTAAAAACTCCGAACACTTATTACTTATTTATTATTTATTACTGGTTTCCCCCTATCCCCTAAACACCCTGACACCTCTTAGTGATGAATCTTTGCTAAATCCAATATTTGCGGTATTAAATCTTCTCTTTTAACCGCCATTAAATGGACTCCTTGACAAATTTGTTGGGCATCTTTGATTTGTTCGGCGGCAATAGTCATGCCTTCTAGTAATGGGTTTTCTGCTTTTTCTAGGCGATTAATAATATGTTCTGGTATTTCTACTCCCGGCACATTTTTATTAATAAATCGAGCATTTTTAGCACTTTTTAACAAGAATATTCCTGCTAAAATAGGTCGATCGCATCCTTTAGCAATTTCAGTCATAAAGCGATCTAATTTATCAAAATCTGTGATTAATTGACTTTGAAAAAACTTTGCTCCTGCTTTAATTTTTTGTTCAAAACGTCTTTGTAAACCTGACCAACTCTTTAGTTGAGGATCAACCGCCGCTCCAGCAAATAAGTTTAAATTTCCATCGGTTAGGGTTTTATTATTCAGATCAAAACCCTCGTTTAATTGTCCAATTAACTTTAATAAACGGACTGATTCTAACTCAAAAACTGCTTTTGCTTGAGGATGATCCCCTGCTTTTAAAGGATCTCCTGTTAGAGCTAAAATATTTCTAATTCCTAAACTATAAGCCCCCATTAAATCTGCTTGTAATGCAATGGAGTTGCGATCGCGCCCAGTCATTTGACAAATCGGCTCAATTCCTTCTCTTTGCAACAACACACAAGAAGCAATAGAAGACATTCGCAGTACAGCACGACTACCATCTGTAATATTAACTCCGTGTACCCTATCTTTGAGTAAACGGGCAACTTCTAGCATACGTTCAGGATTGCCACCTTTAGGGGGTGTCACCTCGGCGGTGATGATGAATTCTTTAGATGCGATCGCATTTTCTAGTTTAGTCATTATAAGTGGGTAGGTAAAATTAATTGGATATTTAGGTTATGAAAGGGTAAAAGGCAAAGTTAAAAGGGCGGCATTGGGCAAAGGTAATTAGTTAGTTACCCCTCAACACCCTACGCTCCTACTTCCTTAATACCCCATTAATAAATCGGTGGTAAATAACCCAAAGCATCTTTAACTCTTTTGAGAGTCGCATTGGCGACATTTTCTGCTTTTTCCCTACCATCTCTTAACACAGAATCGAGATAAGTCTTATCTGCCATAATTTCTGCATATTTATTTTGAATAGGTTGTAATGCTTCAATCACCGTATCCGTCAATAAAGGCTTAAATTTGCCCCATCCCATATCCCCACACTCGTTACTTACCTCATCCTTACTTTTACCACTAAAAATGCTATATAATCCCAGTAAATTATTACATTCGGGACGATCTTCACTGAAACTTAAACCCATAATGGGATCAGTTTTACATTTTTTAATCTTTTTCCTAATTTCATCAGGGCTATCTAACAAGTTAATCCTACTCAATTCAGAAGGATCAGATTTTGACATTTTATTTGTGCCGTCAGTCAAACTCATAACTCTAGCCCCTTCTTTTTTAATCATTGGTTCAGGTACTTTAAAAACGGGTTTATCTTCACTACCAAACTTGTCATTGACACGAATAGCAATATCACGAGTTAATTCTAAGTGTTGTTTTTGATCTTCTCCTACAGGTACTTGATCTGCATCGTATAATAAAATATCCGCCGCCATTAGTACGGGATAATCTAGTAAGCCCACACTCACATTTTCTCCTTGTTTAATCGCTTTTTCTTTAAACTGAATCATTCTTTCTAACCAATTCAATGGAGTAACACAATTTAGCAACCATGTTAATTCTGTATGGGCTTTTACATGAGACTGTACAAAAATAGTAGAGTAGTTTAAATCAATACCACAAGCTAAATATAAAGCGGCAATCGTATAAGTATTATCTGCCAATGAAGTGCGATCGTGGGGAACTGTAATAGCGTGTAAATCAACAACACAGAAAAAATTATCATAATTAGGTTGTATTTCTACCCAGTTACGAATTGCCCCTAAATAATTGCCAATATGTAAATTTCCTGTGGGTTGAACTCCTGATAAAACACGCTTTTTAGTCATGATTCTGTTAGAAGATATATGAATTGGATTTTACTAATGATGAACAATATTTTTCATGTCTAAGGGCAAATTATATCATTACCCTTGTTCAGTTCGATCTAAAAATTGGGGTTTTATATATTGATTCCAAGTCTTAAGAATATTTTGAGCATCTTTGGTGTCAATATGACCACTTTTTGCTACTGATAAGGATTTTTCCAGCCAATCTAACCGAGATAAGCGTACTGTAGAAAGTACTTTTAATCCACTTTCTCGCCATTTTTCTAAAAGTGTATCAGTATTAGATCTAGGTGTTGTTGGAGGATTGGGGTATTAGGGTATTGGAATGATAGAGTATTGGGGTTTTAGGGGGAAATTTCTTTTTTATCTTAACTCCTAACTCCTAACTCAAATGATTGCCCCTTACCCTTTTGGCCATCACTCATAGATGAAAATTTATCCCGAACTCAGGTTAATTATCTTAAAACTCTGCATTCATTGGGGTACGAGGAAAAGGAATTACATCTCTAATATTTTCCATTCCTGTCATAAATTGAACTAATCTTTCAAATCCTAAACCAAAACCAGCATGAGGAACAGTGCCATATCTACGTAAATCTAAATACCACCAAAGTTCATCGCCATTAACGTTGCATTCAATAATACGAGATTGTAATACATCCAATCTTTCTTCTCTTTGTGAACCGCCGATAATTTCACCAATGCCGGGGGCTAGAATATCCATGGCCGCTACGGTTTTTTGGTCATCATTGAGACGCATATAAAAGGCTTTAATATCTTTTGGATAGTCAGTAACTATGACGGGTTTTTTGAATAATTCTTCGGCTAAGTATCTTTCATGTTCTGATTGTAAATCTATCCCCCATTCAACGGGAAATTCAAATTTTTTCTTGCTTTTTTCTAAGAGATTTATTGCTTCTGTATAAGTGATTCTTGCAAACTCATTATTAATGATATTTTCTGCATTGGTAAGCACATTTTGATTAATTCTTTGGTTGAAAAAAGCCATATCTTCGGGACAATGATCTAAAACATATTTAAAGACATATTTTAAAAATTCTTCTGCTAAATTTTGATCTCCTTCTAAGTCACAAAAAGCAATTTCTGGTTCAACCATCCAAAACTCTGCTAAATGTCGAGAAGTGTTAGAATTTTCTGCTCTAAAAGTAGGACCAAAAGTATAAACATTTTGAAAAGACATGGCCATAATTTCAGCTTCTAATTGACCACTAACTGTTAAATAAGCCTGTCTGCCAAAGAAGTCATTTTCATAATTAATTTCATCTTTTTTTTCTTGAATGATTTTTTCTAAAGGGAGATTTGTTACGGTAAATAATTCTCCTGCTCCTTCGCAATCACTAGCGGTAATAATCGGAGTATGAACCCATAAAAAACCTTTACTTTGAAAAAATTGGTGAATAGCATTCGCACAAGCATTTCTTACTCGCATTACTGCCCCAATGGTATTTGTTCTACCTCTTAAATGTCCAATAGTTCTAAGAAATTCAAAAGAGTGACGTTTTTTTTGTAAAGGATAAGTTTCAGGATCACAATCACCAAAAATGATTACTTCTTGAGCTTGTAATTCTACTTTTTGACCTTTAGCGGGAGAATCAACTAAAATCCCTTTTATGCTAACAGAAACTCCTGTATTTAATCTTTTAATAATATCTTGATAATTTGGTAAATCTGAGTTTAAAACTGCTTGTAAATTCCCAAGAGAAGAACCGTCATTAATTTCTATAAAAGAAAATTCTTTTAACTCTCTTTTAGTTCTAATCCAACCTTTTACTTCTATTTCTTCTTGAGCTTTTCCATTTCTCAAAATATTAATTATTCTTGCCATTTTTACTTATAATTTTGTAGATTATTAATTGTAATTTTAAATTATATCAAATTATATCAAAAAAAACTTTTATTCAGCAAATTATTAGATTTTATATATATTTATTGTAACTATTAATTATGATTAAATAATCAGATTTATAGACAGTAATCGTAAACAAATAAAATATTTATAATATTAGCTGATTTTGTTCTATAACTAGCTATTGAGATAGTTTGGATAGTCGGTGAAGAATATGTATAAACAATACAAAATTATAAACAAAAGCAAAATTGAGTATAATTAAATATGTTCCCTAAAAAATAAACAAAAATTTCCTATCTGCAATAATATGACTTCAACCATTTTAGCTAGTACTATTGTTGCTCCGAATAAATCGAGTCAAGTTACTCGCAAACCATATCCTAACTATAAAGTTATCGTTCTTAATGATGATTTTAACACCTTTGATCATGTAGCTAATTGTTTAATCAAGTATATTCCTAATATGACTCCTGATTATGCTTGGCAATTAACCAATCAAGTACATTTTGAAGGACAAGCTTTAGTGTGGAGTGGCCCATTGGAACAAGCAGAGTTGTATCATCAACAGTTAAGAAGGGAAGGCTTGACTATGGCGCCTTTGGAGGCTGTATGAGTAAATCTTCTGAGGGAAGAATTGTCTGGAATCACTCTACCCATTTAGACGGGTTAATTCCCATTTTAGAAAAATTGATTACTTATGAAGGCGTTAAAACCGTTACTCCAGCCGTATTAAGTAGATCGCGATCGCACTCTCCCCATATGAAGTTAAAAATATCTGTGCCGATTCGGGGAGGGTTTAAACTAATTGCTAGATGTGGAAAAAGTGTACAAGAAGTTTTTGTGATTACAGAATTGGATAAATCTCGACTAGAAGAAATTATAAAAGGTATTCTTTAAAATGCAAGTCTTTTAATTTTCTGACACTTCACATCAATAACTAATTTTATTTTTGCATAGTGTTTTTGGTTAAGTGAATATCGATCGCATTTTTCTTTTTCTCAATCTTAACTTGAAAAAATAGTTTAAATTTGACTTTATTTTTTCTTGAGAGGGGATTTAATAAATGAATGCAAAACTCTCTTAATCGAATTATTATAGGTTCAGTCTTTTTTTGTGTCACCATTGCTGTGGCTATTGTTGGCTACATGATGTTTGGCTGGACATTATTAGAATCAACCTACATGGTTGTAATTACTATTTTTGGAGTCGGTTATGGAGAGGTAAAACCGTTACAAACCCCCGCAGAAAAAATTTTTACCATTAGTGTGATAATTGCAGGGACATCTTCAGCTATTTATGGTTTGGGGGGATTTATTTCAATGATTACAGAAGGAGAAATTAATCGGGCTTTAGAGGCTCAAAGACAAAGAAAAACTATTTCTAACCTAGAAAATCACGTTATTATCTGTGGTTTTGGGCATATTGGGCAAGTTTTGGCTCAACAACTAGAAGAAGTAGCTGAGAATTTTGTAGTAATTGATCATAACCATGAAATCATTGAATTAGCTAAAAGTCGTAACTACTTAACTGAAGAAGGAGATGCTACAGATGAGAACATTTTAACGAAAGTAGGTATTGATAAAGCCAGAGTCTTAGTAACAGTATTAGCTAGTGATGCTAGTAATGTTTTTATTACCCTCACCGCCCGTGAATTGAATCCTAACCTAGTTATTATCGCAAGGGGTGAGTTTCCTAGCACGGAAAAAAAATTGCGATTAGCTGGAGCGAATCATGTGGTTTTACCCGCTTCGGTAAGTGGCATGAGAATGGCAAATTTGATTACTTCTCCTAACACCAATGATTTTTTTCAACATCCCGAAGAGCAAAGTTATCTTAATGATTTACTTAAACAGTTAGAGGTGCAGATAGAGGAATTATCTGTTGCTGATACTTCTCCTTTGGTGGGCAAAACTGTTAAAGAGTTGGAAATTCGTGGAAAGGGGTCATTTTTAGTGGTGGCTATTAGGCGTTACAGTGGAGACTTAATTAGTCATCCTGCCCCAACTCTAATCTTAAATAGGGGAGATATTTTAATTGTTTTAGGGCATCAAGCGGATTTACCTCAATTTGCCCGTTACTATCGACTTAATCGCTTTTTATCGACTAATCAACATGGATAAACTTTGGGTATTGTTATGTACGGGGTTAGTTTTTTTGATGCAAGCGGGTTTTATGTGCCTTGAGTCAGGATTAACTCGCTCTAAAAATAGTATCAATGTCGCTGTTAAAAATTTTGCAGATTTTGGTATCTCTGTACTTTTATTTTGGGCTTTTGGCTATGGCATTATGTTTGGTGCTTCTCAAGGAAGTTGGTTTGGTGGAGATAATTTCTTTTTCTCTGCGGATACCCAAGGAGATATGACGGTTTTTTTCCTGTTTCAAGCCATGTTTTGTGGTACGGCTACAACTATTATTTCAGGTGCGATCGCAGAACGAATTAAATTCCTAGCTTATACTATAGTTGTGATCTTAGTCTCAGGTTTGATTTACCCTTTTTATGGACATTGGGTATGGAATAGTAATGGTTGGTTAAAACAATTAGGTTTCATCGATTTTGCTGGAAGCACTGTGGTACATGGTATTGGTGCATGGGTAGGATTAGCTACTCTGATTATCATTGGTTCTCGTCAGGGTAGATTTAGCGATAAAGGAGAGGTTAATAAAATTCAAGGCTCAAATTTACCTTTTGCTGTGTTGGGTGCTTTATTTTTATGGTTAGGTTGGTTAGGATTTAATGGCGGTAGCACTTTCGCTTTTAACAATCAAGTACCAAAAATTATTCTTAACACTGTATTGGCAGGAGTGGGGGGAATGATAATGGCAATGATTTTTTGTCAAGTCAAAGAAAAACGGGTTGAGGTAGAAGAATTAATCAACGGTTCAATTTCTGGTTTAGTGGCAATTACTGCAGGTTGTCATATAATACCTAATCCTTTGGCGGTTATTGTGGGCATAACAGGGGCGGCTATGGCTAAATTTGTTTCACAAGCCTTAATTAGAGCCAAAATTGATGATGCGGTGGATGCGGTGGCAGTGCATGGAGGTGCTGGTTTATGGGGTACTATTTCCGTAGCTCTATTCGGTGATTTAGCTTTGATGAAGATGCCTATCAGTCGAATAGAATTATTGTTAATTCAGTTGTTAGGTATAGTCATCGCTATGGTTTGGGCGTTTGGTTTAACTTGGTTAATTTTGAAACCTTTAAATCAGATTTTTCCCCTCCGAGTCTCTCTTGAAGCAGAAGAATTAGGTTTAAATGTAGCTGAACATGAAGCAAAAACAGATACATATGAATTATTAAACGTTATGGACTTACAAGCAAAAACCCATGATTTAACCTTGCGAGTGCCAGTAGAATCTTTTACGGAAGTGGGTCATATTGCTACTCGTTACAATCAAGTTATGGATGCTCTCGAACAAAATCACCGTCAAAATATGGAGTCTTTAGAAGAATTATATGCAGTTACGGCAATAGCCGTTTCAGCCGTAGAAAATAAACAGTTTTCCCCCGATGATTTTGATGCTTTTTGCGATCGCCCCGATGAATTAGGTATTCTTGCTCAGGCACTTCAACAAATGATTACAATTATAAATAATCAACAGGAACAACTACAAGTTTTAAGTGGTGAAACTCCAGAAAACTATAATCAAGAAACAAGAATTTTACAAGATACGGTGGTAGAAATCTTAACTACTCGTTTTGGGCAAATAACCCCCCAATTAAATGTCAGTATTCACAAAATAAATAATTTGACTGAAATAGCCGATTTATTGAAAAAAGCCATTTCTGCAAAATCTATCGATGATTTATAGTAATTCTTATTATGATGAGGCACACTATTTATCTGTATTCAGGAATAGGCAAAGTTAAAAGAAAGTTAAAAGGGCAAAGGTAAATAATTATTAATAACTTCTAACTCCTAACTCATTTCTCCCCAATACCCCAACACCCTAGCCTTATCCGATATTCATAAACTAAACTGAGGTTTAATACATTTTTCCCTATGGATAGGAAATGTTAAAATGATAAGTTAACAAATAATTACTAAAAAGCTATAAAAAGTAAATCAGCAGTTGTGAAGAGCGAAAATATCCAATTTGACAGTATTGAATCCGCCTTAGCAGATATAAAAGCAGGAAAAGCGATTGTAGTAGTGGATGATGAAAATAGGGAAAATGAAGGCGATGTAATTTGTGCCGCCCAATTTGCCACTCCCGATATGATTAATTTTATGGCGGTGGAAGCAAGGGGTTTAATCTGTTTAGCGATGACAGGAGAAAGACTCGATGAGCTAGATTTGCCTTTGATGGTGACAAAAAATACTGACAGTAATCAAACCGCTTTTACAGTTAGCATTGATGGGGCAAAACATCTTGGGGTGACAACGGGTATTTCTGCCGATGATAGAGCAAAAACGATACAAATAGCTATCAATCCTCAAACTCAACCAGAAGACTTAGCACGGCCTGGACACATTTTTCCTTTAAGGGCGAAAAAAGGAGGAGTTTTGAAAAGGGCTGGCCACACTGAAGCGGCGGTAGATTTATCTCGACTGGCTGGTTTATACCCAGCAGGGGTAATTTGTGAAATCCAGAATCCTGATGGTAGTATGGCTCGTTTACCCCAACTATATGAGTACGCCCAAACTCATCAATTAAAGTTAATTAGTATTGCCGATTTAATTAGTTATCGTTTAAAATACGATCGCTTCGTATATAGAGAGACGATTTGTAAGTTTCCCAGTCAATTTGGGGATTTTCAAATTTATGCCTATCATAATGCTTTAAATAATACAGAACATTTAGCCATTGTTAAAGGAGATATAAACGAGTTTTCCCGACAACCAGTAATGGTGAGAATGCACTCAGAATGTTTGACAGGGGATGCTTTAGGCTCATTACGTTGTGATTGTCGAATGCAGTTACAAGCGGCATTGAAAATGGTTGAAAATGCAGGATTAGGGGTAGTTGTTTATTTACGTCAAGAAGGTAGGGGCATTGGTTTAGTTAACAAACTCAAAGCCTACACTCTACAGGATAAGGGTTTTGATACCGTTGAAGCCAATGAAAAATTAGGTTTTCCTGCGGATTTAAGAGATTACGGTATGGGGGCACAAATCCTTAATGATTTAGGTATTAAACAAATTCGCTTAATTACCAATAATCCTCGTAAAATTGCTGGTTTAAAGGGTTATGGTATTGAAATTGTGGAGCGTTTACCCTTATTTATTGAAGCTAATGACTATAATTCCAATTATTTAGCCACAAAAGCAGAAAAGTTAGGACATTTACTTTTACAAACTTATCTTTGCACTGTTGCGGTTACATGGAAAAAACCTCTTAATTCTGCTACTAAGCGCTATGAAAAACTAGAAAATATACGTTATTTAGTGCGTAGTAATAATTTACTTTTACAGGAGGAAATGCGCCCGGTTTCTATTGCTTTATTTAGTCAACCATCAATGATTTTTCACTTGGGTTTTGATAGACCTAAAATGGTTGAATCTAACTGGTATAAGAATAAAAATCATCCTTATTTGAATGGAATTTTAGAAATAATTGATAAAATCCTTACTTGGGAGAATATTGATTCTGTGCAATTTTTACTAGCTGATGGGGATGATCCTATGTTGGGATTACAGGTAAGATTACAAAGAGAAAATATTTCTAATTATTCTTCTATTCAAGAGTTAACCACAAAATTAGAAACTCAAACAATTTATATTTATAAACAAGATGCCTAAAAAATAAAGGTTCTGACCCAGTGGTTATGATAAATTAATAGACAATAAGAGCAACAAAAATTATTATCACAAAAGCAATAGACTAAAATGAAAATTGAAATTTTATCTTTTACTATTTAAGAATCTCCTGTTGCCTACCTTAACCAATAATTTACACGACGAGAAGTAATAGAGCAAAAATTGGTGACTGTTGCCTGTTACCTACTTTAAGTGACAATTTTAGATCGAACTCAGGTAAATTAGTAAGAGCAAGATCAAAACTATAATAATTAATTAGTATATGCGTATTTTAATTATGGGAGGAACTCGTTTTATAGGAGTTTCCCTAACTAAAATTTTAGTTGCTCAAGGTCATGAAGTCGTACTTTTTAATCGGGGTAATAAACCTGCATCAGTTGACGGCATTGAACAAATACATGGCGATCGCATCAATGCTTCAGAATTAAAAGAGAAGTTAGCAGGACAAAAATTTGATGCAATTTTCGATAATAATGGTAGAGAATTAAAAGATACAAAGCCTTTAGTAGAGTTATTCAAAGATCAAATATCCCATTTCGTTTATGTTAGCTCGGCTGGGGTGTATTTACCATCAGAACAAATGCCCCATCGAGAGGATGATCCCGTTGACCCACAAAGTCGCCACAAGGGTAAATATGAAACGGAAACCTACTTAAAAGCTGAGGGTGTGCCTTTCACTTCTATTCGCCCTACTTATATTTATGGTTCTGGCAACTATAATGATTTAGAAGCATGGTTTTTCGATCGCATCCTTCGTAATCAGCCTATTTTGATACCTTATCATGGATTACATTTTACTCAATTTGGTCATGTGGAAGATTTAGCAATGGCTATGAGTCTGGTTTTGGGAAATTCTCAAGCAGTAGGACAAATATACAATATATCAGGCGATCGCTATGTTACTTTTAAAGGATTAGCCTTAGCTTGTGCCGAAGCGGTGGGGAAAAACCCAGAAGAAATTGAGATCAAATATTATGACCCTACCCAATTTAACTTAGGAAAAAGAAAGGCTTTTCCCATTAGAGTTCAACATTTTTTTGCCGATATTTCCAAAGCTCAACAAGAACTAAATTGGCAACCAAAATATGATTTGATTTCTGGTTTAAAAGAGTCTTTTGAAAATGACTATTTAGCTAATGGCAGAGATAAAGTCGATGTTGATTTTAGCCTTGATCAAGAAATCTTAAATAATTAGAAAAAGTAAAAAGGGCAAGGGGCAAGAGTAAAAAATTAAGAATTAAAAACTCCGAACCCCGAACTCTGAACCCCCATCTCCCTAATCATTACTTCTTATCATCATGAAAATTGCGATCGCACAACTTAATCCGACTATCGGAGATATAAAAAATAATCTTAAACAAATAAAAGAAACGGTTAATATTGCTGAAAAAAAAGGGGCAAAATTAATTCTTACTCCCGAATTATCATTATGTGGTTATCCTCCTAAAGACTTACTTTTAAATAAAAATTTTTTGGAGCAAATGAAAAAAGAATTAGAAAAATTTGCTCAAGAAATAAATCCCCAAATATCAGTTTTAATCGGAATTGCTGTTATAAATGATAGTGCAGAAAAAGAAGGCAAAAAACCCCTTTATAACAGTTCTGCTTTAATTAGAAATGGCAAAATTGAAACTTTTTTTCATAAACGTCTTTTACCTACCTATGATGTATTTGAAGAAGATCGCTATTTTAGTGCAGGAAATGAGGCTAATTATTTCTATCTTGATGATGTCAAAATAGGCGTTACAATTTGTGAAGATTTGTGGAATCAAGAGGATTTTTGGGGTAAGAAAAACTACACTACTAACCCTTTAAAAGACTTAGTTAATATTGACGTTGATTTGATTGTTAATCTTTCTGCTTCTCCTTATGTTGTGGAGAAACAAAAAATTAGAGAGAGAATGTTAATTTATTTATCTAAACAATATAAAAAATCCCTTATTTATGTGAATCAAGTAGGAGGAAATGATGACTTAATTTTTGATGGTAATAGTTTTATTGTTGATAAAAAAGGCAATATTATTAATAAAGCTATAAACTTTCAACAGGATTTAATTTACGTAGATTACTGCAAAAAAAATCAAGATTTAATCTCAGAAAATAAGATAAATTTAGTAAATACAAATAAAGAAGAAGAAATTTATCAAGCCTTAGTTTTAGGGGTCAAAGATTATGCAAAAAAATGTGGTTTTAAACAAGCAATTATCGGTTTAAGCGGTGGGATAGATTCTGCTTTGGTGGCAACTATTGCCGTTTCTGCTTTAGGTAAAAATAATGTTTTAGGGGTTTTAATGCCTTCGCCCTATAGTTCTGCCCATTCAATTACAGACGCAGAACAACTGGTCAATAATCTAGGTATAAAAAGCGAAAAATTACCCATTCAAGAAGTAATGAAAAGTTATGACTCTACTTTACACCCTCTTTTTAAAAATACAGAATTTGGTATCGCAGAAGAAAATTTACAGTCTCGTATTCGTGGAACATTATTAATGGCGATCGCAAATAAATTTGGTTATTTACTACTATCAACAGGCAACAAATCAGAAATGGCAGTGGGCTACTGCACCTTATACGGCGATATGAATGGGGGATTAGCAGTGATTGCAGATTTACCAAAAACCCAAGTTTTTTCTTTATGTCATTGGCTTAATCAAGAAAAAGAAATCATACCTCATAATATTCTTACTAAACCTCCTAGTGCCGAACTAAAACCAGATCAAAAAGACCAAGATTCTTTACCCCCTTACGAAATATTAGATGATATTTTAGAAAGATACATAAACCATCATCAATCCGTTACAGAAATAGAAAATTCAGGACACGATTTAGATACCATCAATAAAGTAATCAAGTTAATTGTAAGAGCAGAATTTAAACGAAAACAAGCTCCTCCCGGTCTAAAAATTACTGATCGAGCTTTTGGCACTGGTTGGAAAATGCCGATTGCCAGTCGCTGGATTTAATTGAACAAAAAAAACCTAGCCCACAGGGCTAGGAAAATGATTTAATTAAAACTCTCACAAATTTGAGAGTTAGCGGTAATTTTTATTAACTACACTTAGAATTTGAATACGGTACGAAGAACACCAACAACGATAGTATCTGTACCATTATTAGTATTGTTAGGATCGAATACAGCGTAAACACCGGGGGTTAAGGAAATATTGTCGGTTAAAGGATATTTATATTGACCTTCAACAATCCAAGATTGTCCTCTGTCACGTCCGATAGTACCATCAACACTTCCAGCGCGGGGAACTTGACCACCAGCTAATGTTAATACTGCTCCTTCTTTACCTAAGTCAATGAAAGAAACATTGGTATTCCAAGTAAATAAGTCTGCATTATCTCCGTTACGATTCGCACCAGTGCTATCAGCAGAGTGACCTTGAGCAAAAGCCCAACCTACCCATCCTGCGAGGTTCACTTTCTCAGCTACACGCCAAGTTGCTTGTAAACCAACGTTTTCAGAGGAAGTAGCCGCACCACTGAAAGGATCACGACCACCACGGAAACCACCATTTCTGTTACCAGAACCTAACGCTGCGATGTCGCTAGAAATGCCACTGCTGTAACGGCTTCCAGTGCTACCAGTTAAGTTTGCATCACCTTCAGCAAAGTAACTGTGCATATAAGCTATACCAAAGCTAAGAGTATCAGTAGGATGAACCCCTAACTGAACACCAGTACTGAAAGTACCATTGAATAAACCGTTTCCTTGAGAAGGATCAGAAGCATTATCTGCTAAGTAAGTAGCAGTAATATCAAAGTTTTTATTGAAAGCATATTTCAAACCAAGACCTGCAGTACCGGGTTGACGGTAAATGAAGGGGTTATAGCGGTTAACACGAGCTAAAGCACCAGTACCACTGCTTTCAGTGTAAGGGCTAAAGGTTTCGTAAATATCTTCTGCGGGCATTTCAGTACCTACCCAGAAAGTTGTTTTATCACCTAGCTTAGTTTTGTAGTATAAACGATCAAGAACGACGTCATTACCAGTATTCTGCTCAAAATTAAGACGAGCCATTTCAGTACCGAAGGCGTTACCTAGGCTAACAATATTACCAGCCGCTAAACGAGTTCTTAAGGTATCTTTACCAGTAAAACTAGTATCTAAAGTTAAACGAACTCGGTTGCTGAGAGTTACCTGATCTTGAATGTCATCAGGATTATCTCTTAATCTTTCTCCTGCACCAGTTGTGTAAACGTTTTGTAACTCTTGTCCATTAGCACCACCCTGAGCAACGGCGGCAATAATCACTTCCCCTTTCAACTTGGTAGTGGTGGAAAATTGGTGATCTTCTAAGAAAGCAACTCTACCTTCTAAGTTATCAACTCTTGCACCTAAAGCCGCTAATTCTGCTTCAAACTCAGACATTAAGCGTTTTAATTTTTCAATATCTTCTCTAAGTACAGACTCGCTGGAAGCAATTAAGCGCTCCATTTGTTGCATACAAGCGTTTAAACCTGCGGCGAACTCATAACGACTTAAAGCACGATTACCACGGTAAGTACGATCAGGGTAACCAACAATACAGCCATAACGCTCGACAAGGCTTCTTAATGCTTCAAATGCCCAGTCAGTAGGAGAAACGTCTCTTAGCTGAGATACAGATGTTACCTGTCCCATGGGCTGAGTTTCGTTGTACTGAGAAATTTGGTCAATAGTAGCTGTATCTACTTCGTTCGCATTAGCAGATACGGGAGCTAAACCATTGGATGCGATCGCCATTGCGATCAAAGCGGGAGTTGCGATTGTATAGTTTTTGACTAATTTAAACATAATTCTTTTAAGTTTCCTCACACCTTGAATATCAGTCTCTTAATAATTAATAGCACAAAGATTTACTTTTTTGCTATTTTTTCTGTAACTAAGATAACAACTTTTTTATTTTTTTGTTATCAGATAGCTATTATATAGTAAATAGGAAAAAAAACTATTAAGTAGCTGGAAAATAATGGTGTGTTTTTTCACCGTCCATCATAAACCTTTAAGGTTAAGACTGGTTTAACTTTGTCTTGTTTTATAGAATTATTAGGGCTTTATAATCTTTTGTATCGCAGATTTTTCAGCACTACGGAAACTTATGATTTAATGCTATTAAAATAACTGACCAATGGGAAAAGTAATTCTAATCTTTTTAATCAATATTTATCGACAATATATTTCCCCTTTATTTCCTCCTTCTTGTCGTTTTCAACCTACTTGCTCTCAATATGCGATCGCAGCTATTTCTACTTTTGGAGTTTGGAGAGGCAGTTATTTAGCAATCAAAAGAATTTTGCGGTGTCATCCTTTTCACCCCGGCGGTTATGATCCCGTTCCTTCCTCATTGGAGGAATTACTATTGAATAATAAAAAAAGGGCAAAAGGCAAATAGTTGATAACTGATAACTTCTAACTTCTAGCCCCGTTCACGACAGAAGGGAGTGCATGAGTACAGCGAACTCTCCGAACTAATCTCTCCCCAATACCCTAAGCCCCTAATACCCTAATACCTTAATTCTTCTATCTCAACTCCTCAAACTTTTACCGATCACCGATCTTCGATCGCAACATAAGGAATGCCTCTATCACCGACATAAACTTGAGTAGGACGGAAAATACGATTAACAGCTAATTGCTCTTTCCAGTGAGCCAACCAACCTGCAACCCTAGAAATTGCAAACATGGGAGTGAATAAATCTGGCTTAATGCCCAACTTACGGTAAACTAAACCCGAATAAAAATCAACGTTAGCGTAAATACCTTTATGACCCAGTTTTTCAGTAACTACTTTTTCCACTTCTAAAGCAATATCATAATATTCATCATGACCAGTTAACTCAAATAATCTTTCCGCCAATTGCTGTAATATCTTTGCACGGGGGTCTTTTACTTTATAAACCCTATGACCGAAGCCCATAATTTTCTTTTTATTTTCAATACAATCTTCAATATAGGGACGTACATTTTCCACCGAACCAATTTCTTCCAACATCACTAACACTTCCTCATTTGCACCACCATGTAGAGGACCTGCTAGTGTTCCCACCGCAGAAGCAACAACGGCATAAGGATCAGTTAAAGTTGAAGCTGTTACCATAGCAGAAAAAGTTGAAGCATTCATAGTATGTTCTGCATGAAGCATTAAGCACACATCAAAAATTCTTGCCTCTAAAGGTTCAGGTTCTTTTTCTGTCAGCATATAGAGGAAATTAGCGGCATAATTTAGGTTGTCGCTTGGTTGTACTGGATCATTTCCCATGCGCATTTGTGCAAAAGCCGCCACCATTGTGGGTATTTTGGCTAATAGGCGAACTACAGCGTCTCTAATATATTCTTCTTTGGCTAAAGCACGACGAGAATAGAATAAGCCCAAAGCGGCAGCAGAAGTTTGTAAAGCGTCCATAGGGTGACCACTTTCGGGAAAACACTTCATCATATCTCTAATATGGTATTTAATACGACGATGGCGTGTAATTTCATCTTGGAAGTTAGCAAGTTCATCTTTTGTGGGTAATTTACCCCAAATTAATAGATAAGCTGTTTCCAGAAAAGTGCTTTTTTGAGCTAGGTCTTCAATATTAATACCTCTATACTCTAAAATGCCGTTTTTGCCGTCCACGAAACTAATACTAGATTGGGCAACGGGGATTCCTTCTAATCCGGGTTGATATTCGCAAGAAGGCTTTGTCATGTTTATACCTCAAGAAAAATATAATAAAATCAAAATTGATGGAAAAATTAATAGATTTGCACACCCATAAAAATTATGGGAAATGGGAAATAGCTCTGATCAAAGGTTTAACAAAATAATTCACCTCTCAAAAATAATATTCATCTATATTTTGGTTATCCCGTGAGTTTTTGAGTTAAAAATAAATCATGGGGAAAGTTTATGATTACTATTATTAGAGGTCAAAGGAGTTAATATACTATAAAATTTATGATGATAAAAGTGTTGACTAATACTTTAGCAACTAATCCATTTTGGACTAGCTAACAAGAATAATTGAGCAGTGCCAAGGGGATTACTTAAGTCAGCTACTTCCAAACCAATAATACCAGCTTTTTTGAGGATTAATTTATCTTCAGTTTTTCCCCAAATCAGTAAATGTGCCCATTCGCTTAAATCTGGTTCATGTCCAATCAGGGCAATGTTTCTAGCAGATTTATAAGGGGAAGTTTGTAACCAGTTAAACCATTCCAGAATATTTCCTTGGGGTATTAGAGCAGAATGTTCGATAATATTTAAAGTTCTTTTTGCCTGTTGCAAGATAATAGCGGTTTCTTTTGCTCTAGTGTAAGGGCTTGTGATAATAGCATCAAATTCTATATCCAAATTTGTTAATTTTTGAGCAACTTTTTGGGTTTTAGTTATACCTTTGCGAGTAAGTATTCTTTGAGAATCATTTTTCTCCATCGCTCTTGATTCAGCGATACCATGACGAATTAAATATATCTTCATCTTAAAATTTTGCAAGTTATAAATTTATTTTTGTTGAGAATCAGATTTTATCAGGAAACTGATAATTTTTCTAAAAAATGGGGTTGATTTAGATTACCGAGATTTTGGGCTTCTGAGAAATTACACTAACTGTTTTCTCTTTTTTGACTTGTGTAAGAAGTCTCATAAAATTAAGCTAAGATAATGGCAATATTGTACGTCTAAGGTGTTTAAAAAATCAAAAAGATTGAGGTTATGAAAGAGCAAATTTTAGCACAGAAGCAATATCCTTATTATACGATTCGTTGGTGTGAAAAAATGGCAGATATTCCTCAATCAGCTTGGAATGCAATGGCTTTACCGTTGAAAACCCCTTTTTTAGAGTGGGAATGGTTGCACAATTTAGAAACCTCTGGGAGTGTTAAGCCTCGCGCTGGTTGGCAGTCTTGTCATTTAACGGTATGGCGGGATAATAATTTAGTTGCTGGTGCGCCATTGTATATAAAAGGGCATAGTTATGGAGAGTTTGTTTTTGATCATCAATGGGCAGATTTGGCTTATCGTTTAGGAATACAATACTATCCGAAATTGTTAGGCATGACTCCTTTCACTCCTGCGGTGGGTTATCGTTTTTTAATTGCAGAGGGAGAAAATGAGTTACAAATTACTGAGTTGATGGTAAATGCGATCGACCATTTTTGTGTTAATAATAAATTGTCTGGTTGTAATTTTCTCTTTGTTGATCCTCAATGGAAAGAAGTTATTTCTCAATTAGGATATAGTGCTTGGATGCACCATAGTTATATTTGGTCAGATCAAAACTTCCAAAATTTTGATGATTTCTTGAAAATATTTAAGTCTAATCAAAGGAAAAATATAAAAAGAGAAAGAAAAGTTGTTGAGAAGGCTGGATTAGTTTTAAAAACCTTAGTAGGGGATGAAATTCCCCATTATTTATACCCTTATATTTATCGTTTTTATAGTAGCACCTGTGATAAATTTTATTGGGGCAGTAAGTATCTAACGAAGAAGTTTTTTGAGCAACTTTACCCTCATTATTCTCATCGTTTAATGTTAGCAGTTGTTCACAGAGAAAATGACGATCATCATCCCCTTGCTATGTCTTTTTGTGTGCGGAAAGGAGAGAATTTATATGGACGTTATTGGGGATGTTTAGAAGAATATGATAGTTTGCATTTCGAGACTTGTTACTATAAACCCATTGAATGGGCGATCGCACATGGAGTAAAAATGTATGATCCGGGGGCGGGGGGAAGTCATAAGAGAAGGCGAGGTTTTCCAGCTACTCTTAACTATAGTTTACACCGTTTTTATCACCCCAGAATGAATACTATTTTAAATCATTATATTGATGAAATAAATATGGCAACGGAGGAAGAAATAACGGCAATTAATGACGATTTACCCTTTAATAAAAAGGAAATAAAAATTGAGATTTAATTATTCTCAATAGGGAATTAGGAATTTAATATTAAAAAATTGTAAATATTTTGATTATATAAAGAAATTTGCTTTTAAAATTATGCCCATAATATATGTGAATATTTCTTAGATAACTGGGAAGTTTGGGAAAAGCAGAAGTCCAATATTGTTGAACGTGATTAAGATAAAAATGTTTGAAATTACGGTAATGATTTTGGTGAAAAGCAATGAGAATAGTCATAATTTCACTTAAACAGAGACTTTTAGTACGAACACGTTGGACAGCACCATGAGAGATAAGTTTTTGTTGCCATTGAAGCTCAAATTGTTGGCAGAAATCATCGACATGACAAAATAAATAATCTAAATTAAACATAGGGCAGTAGTTAGTTGATGGTTTGTTATATTCAGCTTACTATCTGCCTGTTTTCTTATCCAAAACTGAGGTTATCACAAGTTCAAAAAGCAGTTATAGAACTTGATAAAAAAGGAATCTACCCTAGTGAATCTAACGTCTCCAAATTTGTTAGGACACCAGGATACTTTCGTTATCAAGAAGTACGTTCTGCTTTGAAGAAAGCCAGAGATGATCTAGGAATTAGATAGATATTGGAAAGATAATATTACCACTTGAATATAGAAAGATAAATATACCTAATTTGCAAGGTTATGATTCAAGTCGCAATAGCTAGAGTTAATTATTATTAAAAAAGGATGGGGGCGGAGAGACTTGAACTCTCACGACCGTTTAAGGTCAACGGATTTTCATTCTCCTGCAACTTTCGTTACTGCTAAGTCTAGCTTTAAGAATTGGACTCTCTCTTTACCCTCGGCTTAAACCGTTAGGGTAGTTCCCGTCGAGTCTCTGCACCTTCCGATTTCTCGGCTTGGCTCAGGATTGCCCTATCACATAATGACTTAGGTTTCCCTGAATTTGAGAACCTACACTTATAAGGTTTCCCCCATAAGGCTCAATTTTCCTTAAGTCCGTAGCGTCTACCATTCCGCCACGCCCCCAGGTGAATTGCTCACATTTATATATTCTAGCGAAGGCATTTTTAAAATGCAAGGTAAATAGAAAAACTTTTTTATTTTTTGGCAAAAACTCCTCAAATACGCCATTGGATTGTGTATTTTCCCGTTATTGTTGAGGAATTGTAACTTCAAGTTAAACCTATCTGTGCATTTTGATACAATAAGCTATGTTAAAAAATCTCAAATAACAAATTCAGATGAATAAAACTGTTGGCGAAGTGATGACTCCTAATCCCATCACTGTTAAACCTGAAACTCCATTGAAAGAAGCGATCGCACTTTTAGTAGAACATAAAATTAGTGGTATGCCCGTGATAAAAGAAGGTGGAGAATTAGTTGGCGTATTATCCGAAAGTGATTTAATGTGGCAAGAAACAGGGGTTGAACCACCGCCATATATTATGATTTTAGACAGTATTATCTATCTACAGAATCCTAATCGTTACGATAAAGAAATTCATAAAGCATTAGGGCAAACAGTGGCAGATGTCATGAGTGATAAGCCCATTACTATTGATAACACCAAAACTATCAAAGAAGCAGCACAATTACTTCATCAAAAGCAAATTCGTCGTTTACCTGTAGTGGATTCAGATAAAAAAATAATTGGTATTTTGACTCAGGGCGATATTATCCGTGCTATGGCTGATGAATAAAGTATTCTGCATTAATTATAAATTTTTATTGATATGACTATAACACCCGAATCTGTAAAACAATTACTTTACTCCGATAATTTTGGCGATCGCATTAAAGGTATAAACGAACTAAAAAAATTAGAAAGTGCAGTGGCATTTTCCCTGATACAGCCAATTCTCAAAGATGACAATGTGAGAGTGCGCTATGCCGCAGTATCCCAATTAGACAGTATCGGAGATGCTAATCGAGAAGAATCTTTAGAACTACTATTAGACACATTATATAACGATCCCGAAGCCGATGTGAGAGCGGCCGCCGCCGACGCTATTGCAGGATTAAAACTACAAGAAGCCTTCCCTGATCTTAAAAAAGTATATCAAGAAACCAATGATTGGTTGATACAATTCAGTATTATCGCCGCTTTAGGAGAATTAGGACATCCCGAAGGATTTGATATTCTTAGCGAAGCCCTTGCAGGAGATAACTCTCTTTTGCAAACTACGGCTATTAGTGCATTAGGAGAATTGGGAGATAAACGAGCCATTGATTTACTTTTACCCTTCGTAAATAACGAAGATTGGCAAATCAGACATCGTTTAGCCCAAGCATTAGGAAAACTGGGGGGAGATAAAGCTCAAGAAATATTACAAAAATTGTCACAAGATGAATTAGATATAGTTGCCCAAGAAGCAAAAACATATCTCGCTTAAATTTTTTGCAATAAAAGGGCAAGGGGCAAAGTTGAAAGGGCAAACTCCTCTATGTCTCCCCCTTTAAGGGGAGAGGGGCAAAGATAAATAGTGTTGGGATGAATAATCCCTAACCCCTAAACTCGAACAAATCTCTCCTTAATACCCCAATCCCCTAATCCCCTATTACTTTTCCTTTCACTCACTGCCATTAATTTTAATTTTATGTTACTCCTCAATAATTACTTGCCAATCTTCATTGGATAAATCACAGGTTTCAAGAATTTTTTGACAAAAAGAATAAATGTCTTGGGCGGATAATTGTACTTCTATAAAAATACCATTTTTAAGCTGACGAGTTACTCTTAAATCTCCTCTATTTTTAGATAGAAAGCGAGGAAAAGTTAATATTATTTCTTCAAATTTATCCGCTTCTAGCTCAGAGATGATATTTAAAGTTGTTTCTAAAACGTCTCGCCAAGTTTTAACAGAATATTCCTCATCAAACATTTTTAAATTTCTGGGAGTAGTGCCAGTCACACCCTTTCTTCTGTTTTGACTTTTATAATTTTTATCACCAAAATAACTCCATATTGTTAAAGCCATATCAGCTAATTTTTCTGCCCGATTTTCAATTTCTTCCCTACGCCATTGGTTAACATTTTGAAAATATTTATTAATTTCTAAGTGACTATTTTTTAATTCTTTTTGTTTATTGATAAAACTATCATTGGATAATTCAGAATTATAAGCAGTTAAAGTTAAATTTCCTAGGGAATGTAATAATAATTCGTGGGTTATTTCGTAATCTTCTCCTAAATGATTTTTCCACCATTCATTTAATCTCTGAGGCATAATATGTTCAATTGTTAAATTCTCAAAAGATACTTTCTCTTTATGTCCAAAAGATTCTTCCATCGATTCTAAAATTAATCGAGCTTTTTCTGTGCGATTACTACCATATAGTTTTACTTGTTTTATTTTCTCTCTAAATTCTTCGTCTTGAGGATAATCTTGGGTTTGTAAATGTCGTTTTAATTCATCTAAAAAATTGATATTTTCTAGGTCAATATTTTTACTTACTTGAGTATATAAAAGAGCAAAAATCCGATTTAATCCTCTAGTTTGCACATTACATACAAATCTTCTGATAATGAAATTCTCTATAATTTTACATACATCAATAAATTCTGTTTCGCTTAACTTATTGGTTTGCCAATCATCATAACAATTCAATAAAAAAGGATAAACTGTTTTTATATCCAAACTTTTAATTCTCGTTAAATATTTTCTAACTTTAATATTCTTTTCTTGGTTAGGATTAAGAAATCTTGAATAGTAATTAGCAAATTTATAAATATCTTTTAAATAATCACTAACATTATTTTTTATGGTTTGTTCTTTTAATTCAAAATAAACTTGATTCTTTTTTACATCTTTGCCTTTTTTTGTGAGATAGTATCTAAGAAAATCCGTGAGATTATCTTGTAATAAGTTTTCCATAGGCAACCAATATTGTTGATACATTTTATCTTGTTTTTCTCCTTGAATACCCATGAATAAATAATTGCGAATTAAATCTGCTTGGGTTAAAGGTTGCCCTTTTGCGTTCAAACTTTCAAAGACTAAATAGGGGTTATCATCTTTACTTAAAACAATACTTATAACGATTAAATAGCCACCGATAATATTAATTAATTTTTTGTATTCAGTTCCGGGAAACCGTTTAATTTTACGAGTAAAAAATTGATAACATTCAGCTATGAGATTTTTTTGTTGTTTGATATGATTATATTCTTCATTAATAATTTGATAAAAAGATTGTCTATCTATTTGTGTGGGTAAAAGTTTATAAAAATTTTCTCCTTCATCATAGGCATTAATCAAATATTTATCATTAATTTCTTTAAACAATTTTGGATTATGAATTATTTTTGCTTGATCTCTAATGGTTGCTAAAAGTATTAATATAGTTGTTAATCTTTGTTGTCCATCTATTAATAAAAATTTGCTAACTTCTTCGGGAAGAAATTCCATTTGCATTGTGACAATTGAACCGAAAAAATGAGGGGAATTAGATTCATTTTCTAATAATTCTACAATATCACTCCATAGTTGTTCCCATTGAGATTTACCCCAACTATAAGAGCGTTGAAACAAGGGTACAATGTATTGTTTTTCACCTTGTATGATTTCTTTTAATGTGGTTTCTCCTGCTTGCATTGTGTTTGATTCTTATGGTTTTCTTGCAATAATTGTATCATGTTTTATCTATATAGCAATAACGAATCATTAATGTCAAAAAAATGCACTTGAACAGAAAATAAGTAATAAGCTGTAAGTAATAGTAGTAATATCTGCAAGGCTTTTCCTAATAATTTATTTATTACTAATTATTTATAATTATTATAGTTATATTTTCATAAATATCAAGACAAAGATATTATTTGATGAGGGATATAAAAGATAGGAAATAATTAATTGAAATAATAAAATATCTCTTTTTAAAGACTAATAAAATATCTCAATTAAACTAAAAATATAAAATTATTAAATATGATAGTATAATCTTAAATTACCTAGAGTTTATATAAAATTAAATAAATTAGTAGTTAACCTCGTAAATAAAATTAATGATTATAATTGGCTTAATGAGTGGCACTTCTGTAGATGGAATTGATGCCGCTATTGTTAATATTGAAGGACAAGGACTAGATTTAAAAGTAGATTTATTAGTAGGTCAAACTTTTTCTTATTCTCCCTCCTTGAGAGAGGAAATTTTGCAGGTTTGTGCGGGTAAATGTCTATCAATGGAAGAACTTAGCAAACTAGATAATGCGATCGCATCTGAATTTTCACAAGCAGTTACAAATATAATTCCAGATAATTTAAAAGTTGATCTAATCGGTTCTCATGGTCAAACAGTATATCACCAACCACCACAAAAAAATCAGTTAGGCTACACCCTACAGTTAGGAAGGGGGGATTTAATCTCTTACTTAACAGGTATTAATACGGTAAGTAACTTTAGAGTGGCTGACATCGCCTTGGGAGGGCAAGGGGCGCCCTTAGTCTCAAAAATAGATGTATGTTTATATCGTCATCCCCATCATCATCGTTGTTTACAAAATATTGGCGGTATTGGTAACGCTACTTATCTTCCATCGAGTCATACACCCCAATGGCAAGAGAAAATTATGGGTTGGGATACAGGCCCCGGAAATGTTTTAATCGATTTAGCGGTGCAAGAATTAACCAATAATCAACAAAAATTTGATTTTAATGGTGAATGGAGTCGTCAAGGAAAGCCCTGTCAAGCCTTAGTCAAAAAATGGTTAAATCAAGACTTTTTCAAGCAAAAACCACCAAAATCCACAGGCAGAGAGCTTTTTAGTCCTCATTACCTTCAACAATGTCTAAAAGATGCTCAGACTTATAATCTTTCTTCGGCGGATTGTCTTGCTACTCTCACAGAATTAACCGTTGCTTCCATTGCCGATAGTTACCATCGTTTTTTGCCATCTCCCCCCCATGAAGTAGTTTTAGCAGGAGGAGGAAGTCGCAATAGTTACTTAAAGGAGAGATTACAGGCACATTTGCCCCATTCCCGTCTTCTCAATAGTGATGATTTAGGTATTAGTAGTGAATTTAAAGAAGCGATCGCATTTGCAATTTTAGCCTATTGGCATATTAACAACTTTCCGGGTAATCTACCACAGGTGACAGGGGCAACAAAAGAGGTTATTTTAGGACAGTATTACCTCAGTCAGAGATAAAATTATCAGTTAAGGTGAGAAATAGAGAAACCCCTCTGTATCTCCCCTTTTAAGAGGAGAGGGGAAACAAACAGTCAATTGTCAATGAAAATATTACACATATTTCTTATTACTTTCCTAACATCACTTTTTTATCAACCCCTAATTGGTTTGAGATAATCTTTTAACTTCTTGCCCTCCAAGTAACGATTCTGTTTGTGCCAAAAATTGGGGAATTTTATCTTGGTGAGGACTATTTTTCAAGCAATTAGTTAAATCGAAATCTCTTAATTTATCGGCTTTTTGCCCCGGAAACCAATGCCCACCATTACCCAGAAGGTTATAACGCATTTTGCCGTATTCGACTAAATCATAAGCGAGGGCTAAATTACGTAGCCATAAAATCGTTGGAATATTGATATTACCCGGTGTCTCTTCATAATTCGGCAAACCTTTCTCCCATGTGTTTAGCCATTCTTCCCCTAAAACTCGTTTGGCTTCATTTTCTAAACGCTCAATAATTGGGGGTAAAAATTCCTCGGCTTTGGATAACAGAGGTAGGGTTTTCAAATGTTCATCAAAATCACTGGGTTTATCTGCACCCACACTAAGAGTATGTACTTGTGGATGAGATAAGCAGAAAAGATTATTAAAAATGATAGGACTTAAAGGCTGACATAAATCTACTAATTTTTGCGATGGTTGATATAGCATTCCCCCTTTATTGGAAGGACTAATTATAAATACACCCATATCATGACGGGTTGCAAATGCGATCGCATCCCAGTTTTTTTGATAAATCCAGTACCAATGTAAGTTAACGTAGTCAAATTGATTAGTTTCAATCGTCTTGATAATTAAATCCGTAGCCCCATGAGTAGAAAAACCAATATACCTAACTTTTCCCTCTGCCTGTAGTTTCCTAGCAACATCTAAACATCCTCCGGGGCGAATAGTGTATTCCAACAACTCAGGGGTGTTAATACCGTGAATGCCTAATAAATCAACGTAATCTAATTGTAAATAATTTAAAGACTTTTCAAAAGTGGCGAGAAATTTTTTACTATCTTCTTCTGGAGGAACTTTTGT
This sequence comes from Cyanobacterium sp. Dongsha4, assembly GCF_036345015.1. NCBI lineage: Bacteria > Bacillati > Cyanobacteriota > Cyanophyceae > Chroococcales > Geminocystaceae > Cyanobacterium > Cyanobacterium sp. DS4. The sequence goes on from NZ_CP084098.1 coordinate 1,937,411, forward strand.
TTGTACAATTAACTTCTCCCTTGGCAAAGTCGGTAAAATTTTACCCAACTGCATTTCTGACGAACCATAAAACCTCGCAGTTTCAATGTGATTAATACCCACTTCCAAACTTTTGCGAATGGTAGCTTCTAAATTTCTCTGATTATCTTGAGGAATTTCTGTAAAGGGTAAATCTTGCCATTTATATTGATAACGCATTCCACCACAAGAAAATACGGGCATTTGTAAATCTGTTCTACCAAATCGACGATATTGCATATTTAATCTTCAAATTTTTTTTACGCTATATTTACTTAAGTTTGGGATTGCAAAGTTAAAAGGGCAATAGGTAAAGGTAATAAATTAGTTTTCCCCCCACACCGTAAGGGTTAAATGTATTCAAACCCTACCACCTGAAACCTGAAACATCTATACCACTAATTGTTAATTACTTATAGCTTTCTGATAACTTACTTAAAATTTTTGGTTTTAGACGCTCAAATTCATCTTTTAATCTTTTTTTACTAACTCTTGCATCTCCTGTACTGGTATAGTGTGTACTGTTTTTAATCCATTCTTGCATGATTTTACATTGATTGGAGGCAATAGTTGAAACCATACTATGTTGACATTTTTGGGGTTCTTCTAAAGCAAAAAAGAGAATTTTATAACTGCCTGTACCAGCTAAAGAGGCAACTACTTGTTTTGATGTCTCACTTTTCAAGTCTAAATAACAGGGTAGCCATCTCGCTCCATAAGTAGGATTATAAATGACAGTAATCCATAATATCATCGGATGGGGAGAGCTTAAAAAGAGAAATTGATTATAACGGATACTAACTATACGGTTGAGAATGTCTTGCTTGTCTAACATAACCCATAAACTGGGATAGGTTTCCGTTTCGGTATTAACAATGCGAGGGAAAACGATTTTTTGTAGGGGCTTGTTTTTTGGCCAAGTTAAATCAGTAATGGTTTTTTTTGATGGGGATGATACTTGGGTGGCATCATTTTGAGAATGAGGATGTGCGATCGTAGTTTTTTCTTCTTGTTTTGGTATATCTGCAACAATCGTCGGTTGCCCTGAGTAGCTTGTTTTCTTTGCGCCAGAATTACGTTGATCTATTTCTACATTTTGAATAACTTTTAATATCTCTGCTACTGTTTGAGGGCGATTATCCCGTGATTTTGCCATACACTTCATAATGATGTTTTTTAAGTCTGAAGGTATGGGTAAATGGGCTTCAAAGGGTCGAGGTTCAAAATCATGATGAGCTTTATACCATGCTCCAAAAGAAGAAGTTTCAGGCAGAATCGGCATCTCTAGGGTTAGCATTTCATACAGCATTACCCCTAAACTATAAATATCAGAGCGATTATCCAGTTTTTTCCCTTCCATTTGTTCAGGAGAACAATAAGCTAAAGTTCCCATAAAAGAATGGGTTTGAGTGGCATTTTCTTGCACTAATCTGGCAATACCGAAATCAAGAATTTTCACTAACTCACCGACGGTAGGATCAGGCATTACCAAAACATTACTAGGTTTTATATCTCTATGGACAACCTGACATAAATCCCCGTGTAAGGTAATCCCACTATGGGCTGCTTCCATACCTACACAAATTTGACGGGTGATGTGCAGAAATCTTTTGAGTTCTAGGGGTTGAAATTTGATTAAATCACTTAAACTTTGTCCTTCCAGAAATTCCATGACGTAGTAAGGGACTTCATTTTCGTCAATTCCGTAATCTCTGACTCGGATAATATGAATACTTTTTTCTCCCAATAAAGCGCTGATAGTCGCTTCCCTTTCAAAACGTTGTCTCATTTTTTCATTCAGGAGAGTTTGAGAAAGAAATTTGACAGCAACGGTGACACCACCCAAGACTTTATCCTCGGCACGATATACTTGTCCCATTGCGCCAGACCCGACTAACTCTATCAGTTGATAACGATCGCCTAATATACGGTCTTCTTTTTTCCCTAAACTCATGATTGAACTCTAGTCCTGAATCTTATCTATTTTTATTTTGACTTATATCATCACTTTTTTTATCCGTGTCTGTCTAATATTCCTTCAAAAGTGTAAAGGAGATTATTTCCAGTCATCATACCACTGGTTAAATGATATGTATTTTCGTCAAGACAAAAAAAGGTTTCAAAACCGTTTAAACGGCGAGTATTTCCTAATACCCAATATCTTTGAATTATAGAATCATTACTAATCCATCCTTCTCCCTCTATTTTTTCTAAGTCACTTCTTTTTAAAACATAGGCATATCGGCTTCGGTTTGATGGTATTAATCCTTTATACTCAAAGATAATTTCAGGACGATTTTGAAAAGACCCATTTTGAGGTACATTTTGCGGGAATACTATTTTCATCTGCATTGAAAACCAGTTCGATTGTTCCCAATTAATAATAATTGCACCTTTAAATGGATTTGATTGTTGATTTTTGTCTAACCATGTACCTTTTATTATCCAACTGCCTGATTCTAAAAGAAAAGTGTGAGTCATGAAATTGATTTTTTAATTTCGGGAGATAGATAAGAAGATAGTTTGTGATTTTGAGCCACACATTCTCTATCCTACCTTGAATGGGACATCTTGAACAGACGGAATTATTGATTTAGATGTTGGAAAAGAGGTTGCAGGTTTCAGGTGTCAGGGTGTTGGTGAAGTGGGGACTTGGGGTACTGGGGTATTAGGAAGAAATTAATTCTTAAATTAAAGTACATTATTAGGAATTACTGATTGTTAATTACTTTTGCCCTCCCCCCTCGAGAGGGGGGATAAAGGGGGGTTTGCCCTTCGCCCATAATCCTTAATTAAGATAACTATCTGTAATGTCACTAGAGTTGAAATGGTCAAAAAGATAAACTCCGCTCATGAAAGAGAGAAAAGCTAGGGTGAAAATGATTAATCTAACAACCCAACGGGGATATTTTAATTTTTGTAAATCCAGACGGAATAGTATATTGACTGCGGTAACAACTAATAAATCGGCAAAATATTCAAAGGAACAAAAAATAAAAACTAATAAAACTGACCAAAATAGAATAGCAATAAAGGCTTTTATATCTGAGTTAATACTTTCTTCAAAAACAAAGGTTATTAAGGCAACAGGTGTACTTAAAAAAAGAGAAATTGTAATAATAACAAATAAAGCAATTATTTTAATGACGAATAGTAAAGAATCCTGTTCAATTAAAAATGTTATAGAAATATTTTGTTGTTTTAAAAGCAGTAACCAAAACCCCGCAGTAGATGCGATCGCCCATCCCAAAACGATATAAGTACAGAGAAAAAGACAAAGAGAAATGAGTAAATTGGAGTTAAGCCAAGAATTATAATCATCTTTTTCTAAAGAGTTGTTTTTTCTCGGCATAATAGGAAAATTAAACTTTTTTATTAATATTAGGTATTTATTAAGTTTTTAATCAAAAATCAACCAGTAACCACAACAATCAACTATTTTTAACAGAAGACGATATAAATATTAATCAGATGAAATAATTTCTATAGTGTAAGAAAATACAGTCAACCCGACTAAAGTTTAAGACATATATTGAATCATATAGTCAAAATAAGGGGCTGTTTCTTCTGCTTCTTCTTTGGATAATAAGGCTAAAGCGGCGTTTTTCAAACAACGAATAGATTCAACCATTCCGGGTAAAGGCACACCGAGGGAATTATACATTTCTTTTGCACCAATCAAGCCAATTTTCTCAATAGGTTCTTTGTCTCCTGCCAAAACCCCGTAGGTTGCTAAACGTAAATACCAACCGAAATCTCTTATACACTGATTATATTGTTTTTGTCCTGCCGCATTACCGCCTGGAGCACGAAAATCAGGACGTTTTTTAAATAATTCCTGACTGGCTTTTTCGACAATTTTTTTCTCGTTTTCCGATAAGGTTTCAGCTATTTTGACTCTGAGTAAACCTGTATCTAAAAAGGATTTTATCCCTTGTAACTCACCGCTACTGGGATAACGCAGTTCATCATCTGCTTTGAGAATAACTTGACTAACTATGCTCATTTTATATTAAGGATTTTTCTTGATTTATATGATTAGTTTAACCTAATTTGGACTCTCTCTCTGACTTAAGGAATGTTACATTTTGTTGAAAAAGATCATAAATCTTAATATAGTTAGGGGTTGGTAAAAAAGTAGTGTCAGAGGGATAGGTAAGAGGAAAGAGTTAGAAAAGTTGAAAGACTCCACGACAAAATTCTTTCAGTTTATTGGTGATTTCTTCTGTGGGAAGATATTTTCCTTCTAATTGCCAATTATCAATGGTGGAAAGTCGCCATACTTCTCCTGCATGGGTGAATCCTGCGGTTTCAATGCCGATGAAATGATGAGTTTCTTCTTCCGAGTCTCGATGAAACCTAATTTGAACTAATATACTTCTACTTTGTAAACTACGACTCCATCCCGGAAAGTGAAAACCAATATCAATAGAGTCTGGATCTACTAAATTAATAGTATCAGGGTCATTTTGCCAAGGTTTTAAGTCAGCTTTGGCATCGGGGAAATTTTGTTTAAATAGGTTAACGATGGATGCTATTTTGCTGGTGGTTTCTAATCCTTTAGCTTTTTCTGATGCGTTCATGGATTTTCCTCCTCAGTATTAATAATGATGCTCGTTATGATAGTTTTTTGCTTAATAACTATGGGGATAACGATCGAGATTAAACACCATCTTAACCTTTGTTTAATAATTCTTTATCTTTTTAAATATTAATTGTGCTGGGGGTATTTTCGGCGGCGATGATACGATGAAATCCTGATTCTGGTTTTGCCCATTTATATATATATTCTTTGGGATTTCCCCAACATAAACCTAGATATACTTCTTCTTTTCCTGCGTCTATTTCTGCCCATTGGGCTTCTTGATATAATTCTTCTAAAATACTTTCTGTAATAGGAGAAGTGCGATCGCCACTTAGATAATATTTTAAGCCCTCTGTTACTTTTTGCCAAAATTCGATCACCGAGGATTTTGCATCAATTAAAATCTCCTTATCTCCCTCAATAGGAATTAATTGATTATGAATTTCGGGAAAACTAATAGTCTGATCTTTGAATGTAACTTTTCGCCATACAACTCCTGATACTTGGTGTTTTTGTTGATACTCATGAATCTGTTGCCTAAAATCTCGAAACACAAACACCCGACTCATTTTTTCCAAATCCACCGCTTTAGCAACCACAGGATTATCTAACTTTTCTTCTGCATTAAAAATTAATCTTTTTCCACCCCATGTTGCTCTCAATTCTAATTCTAAAAAGTGGATTAATTCTTCTGTAGTGTATGTCATATTACCATGAACGCAGTGAACAATACTTCATTTTAACTTAGTTAGAGAAATCAGTCGTAATAGATTAGGCTGTATAGAGAGTTAGAGTAAGCCAGAAGCCTATCTAACCTGAATTTAATTTAATCTTGAATATACTCTTTTCCCGTTTGCAATGCGTATTCTGCCCTCATAAATTCTCTGCCCAGATAGGCGGCATGGTCTAACATACTGATAGGAGGATTAGTATTTTCTTCCAATAATTTAACGCAAATCTCTTTTGCTGTTCTTCCCGTAAAGGTTGTGGTGGGCTTTCTTACTTTTCCTCCCTTACAGGCTATCACTTCTCCTGTATCTGGATCAACTGCTAATCCTTGATCATTGATAGCATTTGTGTAGTGTTCAGCACAGATTAATCCAGCATCCTTGTTCAAATAAATGATAAAGTATCCTTGGGGATCTAAGTCAATATGTCTGTTAGAGAGCTGATTGTCTAATTCTGTCAAAGATGAAGATAAGGTTGTACTCATATTTCAGTGTGGCAATTTTTCATGGTTAAGCAAGAAAATGTTTCTTACTTAATTAATTATCTTGTGATAGATTTACTCTTTCTATTGTGCTATCTTTCCTCGCCATTGGGCAACAAACTGATCAATTATTTGCTCAAATGCTTTTTCTTGATAGGTAAAATTTACAAAGGAATATATGGAAGAATAGCCGTTATATAAACCTAATAAAAATCCTGTTAAAATTCTTGTAGTCTCTTGTTTATGTGTAAACTGTTTGCTTCTTGATAAACTCATAGGGATATTATTCGGTAAGCACAAAAAGCTATAGAGAGCTTGATAAATTCCTAATTCGTGGTTATCAATTTTTGCTTGTAATATTTTTTCTGCTTCGGTTAAATAGATTTTTTCTCTGATTAAATACTCCACTATTTTTATTGCTTCTAATTCTTCTAAAGTATATTTTTCTAAAAAAGAAACTATTTGCAATGCTATATTATCTATTTTTAGTTGCTTCTGTAAAATTAAATTAATAGTTATAATTAAAATTTTCCAACTATCAAGATTAGTATTTGAGGTAAAATAGTCATTTTTTATCAACTCTAATTTTTCATCTAAGTTGCTATTATCTCCATAATAAAATAGGAATAAAGGAAAAAATGCGATCGCACCTTCACTCAGAGATAAACTATCAGGGTAAATATTATATTCATTACGTATTTTTTGATAAAACTCATCATGAATTTCCCTTTCCATAGACAAATAATTAAGCATAGAAAAGGTAATTTTAAGAGGAATAGACTCGACAGAAGATAAATCACAGTTTTTGCCCAAATTACTGCCCATATTTAAAGCATAAATAGCAATTAAAAAACTAGCTTCAATATCCGATTCTTGAAGGTATATTAAGGACATTTAGTTAAATTGATAAAGAAATTAGATTAATTAATCAATGATTTTGATTTTAACTCTTCTTGTTCTCTAATATACTTAAATAACTTAAAATCTTCTCCCTTAATGTGGTGTGCCAACCATTGATTCAGAAAATGTAATAACTCAATATTTATATTGACATTTCCCGCTATAAATTTACTTCTTAACTCTTTCACTTTTTGGGTTAATTCTTGATGAATTTTTTTGTGTTCTTGGTAACGTGGATAGCGTTTAGACAACATAAACATTTCTTCATCAGTAAAATGCTGAATAGTATATTTAATTAATTTATCTAAAGTCTGTTGTAAAACATCCTTACCATGACCTTTCTTCATGGCATCATGTAATTCATTTACTATCTCAAATAACTGTTTATGTTCTTCATCTACTTTTTTATTTCCTGTATAATATTCTGGATTCCATTGGGCAAATATTAAGCTCATTATTTCCCTCCTTGTTTTTTGTAGAACATGAGTCGTATATGATTGACAAAATAAATCTTAACCACCAAATAAATTTATATTTTTGTCTTCTTTTATTATCTTCTACTATTCAAGAATAGCACCATAATCTTAATATTACTCAACAATAATGAAATATTGAAGAATATGTTGAATAAGGTCATAATTTGAGTTTTCAAACAACACTTTTATTCTTTTCTAAAGTTAACTTTTATTTTTCCTAATCTATTGTATTTTACTACTTCAGTGAATATACTTAATTTTTATTAATATTCTCAATCATCTGATGATAAACTTAGGTAATTTAGCTAAACTTTATCTCTAAATTTTCCTCAATAGGTTAAAATTGTTTATTAATTTTATAGTCTTTAATAGTGTTTTTAATTTATAAATTTTAATCATGGTTTTCGATAAAAACTGCCCACATAAAAAAATTTTATTAATCAGTAATGGTCATGGAGAGGATTTAAACTCTAGTTTAATCGGAGAAAAACTAAAAATTCTTAATCCAAATTTTCAGGTAGATGCTTTTCCCATCGTTGGAGAAGGTAAGTCTTATCTTAACAAAAATATTCCTATTGTTGCTCCTTTACAACAAATGCCTTCAGGAGGGATTTTTTATCTCAACCCGATTAATTTTATAAAAGATTTAACTTCGGGTTTAATTACTTTAACTATTCAACAAATAGTAACTATTAATAGAATTAAAAATGATTATAATTTTTGCGTAGCAGTTGGAGATATTGTACCTCTTTTTTTTGCTTATTTAACAGGTAAAAAATTTGTTTCCTTTTTAGTTGCTAATTCTAGCTATTATGAAAACCGTTTAAAATTACCTTTCTTAACTACGTTGATACTAAATTCTAACCGTTGTTTACAGATATTTACTAAAGATGAATTTACCCGTGATGATTTGAAAAAGCAAGGATTTAAAAATGTTATTTGTGAAGGCTACCCCATTATGGATACTTTACATTCTTCTGCAAAGAATTTATCAATCAATCCCCAATTGCCGATGATAGCTTTATTACCCGGTAGTAGATTTCCAGAAGTCTTAAATAATTTAATTTTAGAATTAAAAGTGTGCGAAATCTTGGTGAAAAAATATGGAGGTAAATGGCAATTTTATACGGCTTTAGTTTCAACTATTAAAGAGAATGATTTAAAAGATTTAGCTTTACAAATAGACTGGAAATATTCTCAAGGAATTTTGAGGAAAGAAATAAACGGAAAAAAAATAAATATACATCTTTATTATGATGCTTTTGCTGATATTTTACTACAATGTAATCTAGTAATAGGAATGGCTGGAACTGCTGTAGAACAGGCTGTTGGCTTAGGGAAACCTGTAATACAAATTCCGGGAGAAGGTCCTCAATTTACTTATCGCTTTGCTGAGGCGCAAATGAGGTTACTTGGTTTGAATGTGATTACCGTAGAAGATAGTAAAGACATTGAAAAAAAATGTGAACAAGGGGCAGATAAAATTAAAGAAATATTACAAAATTCCAATTTTTTAGAGAAATGTGTTAAAAATGGCAAAGAAAGAATAGGCGATCGAGGTGCATCTTTAAAAATGGCGTATCATATAGAAAAATTAGTGTCACTAAATTAAGATGTCATTTTTGTTTGTAAGGGAAAAGCAGAGAGAAACGAAGAAAAAATAGTATGCAGGAAACGAGATTAAACCTACTTATTAATAATTTTACTAATCAAATAAAAAGTTTTTTAAATAACCCTTGGCGAAAACTATCATTTGTTATTATTGGTTTTTTATCAGGATATATTACTTCTGACCTTCTTTCCACAAGTTTAGCTCAAGCAGGAAAATGGGATGTGCCAATGGCGTCTCTTTACTTACTTTTCACCGAGATTACCAGTATGATTGTTTATGGGGGTAATAAAAATAGAAATAAAATAATGTGGGCGGATTTACTAAACTCTTTTAAAATAGGTCTTGCCTTTGGTTTATATTTAAGTGCGATGACTCTTGCTTCTTAACATATCTAAAAATTTTGAAATCCAGTGAAACGATTTATAATTATCGATCATTCTTTACAAGATTTACAAGGACATCATTATGAGTGTAGTTTTTCTATAGCAGAATCTTTACAAAAATTAGATTTTGAGGTGATTATTATTGCCAATCGTAATTTTCCTCCTTCTTTATATCCAAAAGGAATTAGGGTAATTTCCGAGTTTGAGGTAGATTGGTTTAACAATTCAACCCAAAAGCTAACAGGAGTTAAAAAATATATTGCATTTATTTATCAATTTTTTCTCAATTTTAGTCTTGGTAATTTATTTAATAGCTATAAAGAGAAAATTAAATATCGAATTTTTATATTAAAGACAACTAAACCCAAATTAAGTATTTTTTTAGAAAAAGTAGAAGGAAGTTTTTATCGTCTTAATCAATGGCTAAAAGAAGATTTAAAACTGCTGAAGAATATACCATTTAATTATACTTTCCTAGGAATATTACAAACTGGTGTCGGCGGAATAAAATTTATTTTTTCTATCATCACAAAAATTATTACTAATTCTCTATTTAGGCTTATTTTTTTAGATAGTAAAAGTTTTATTAGTTCGCTGCAAAAAACTATTGAAAAGTTAAAATTAACTTCTGAAGATCAGGTTTTTATTCATACCATTAGTATTGAACAAATAGAAGATTTACTGCATTTATTAAAATCTCAAAAAGTATTTTTTCATCCTCGCTATCATATCATGTTAAGACGAGATATTGACGATGATTTAGTGAAAAATGCTCGAGGAATAGGAATAAAATCTTGTTTAGAATTATTTTATCAATCTAAATTATATCCAAATAAGATAGAATTTTATACAGATACAGAAGAGTTAGTTAACCGTTATAATAGTCTTTCTCCTGTTAAATTAAAATTAATTCCAGTGCCTTTTCGTCAAGAAATATTAAAAGAAAATATAGTAGAAAAGGATAATAATTCTCCCATACATTTAGTATTTTTGGGGGATGCCAGAAGGGAAAAAGGATATTTATATTTACCTGAAATTGTCGAAAATTTATGGCTAGATTATTTATCTAACAATAAACTTAAAATCACTATTCAATCTAACTTTAATAATCAGGATCAAGAAATTCTTACCAGTCGCTTAATATTAGAAAGCTATCCTGAAGACAAAGTTACAATTATTAAAAATCCTCTGAAAACTTCTGCTTATTATCAACTTTTAAATAGTGCTGATTTGTTGATTATTCCCTATGATAATTATAGTTATCGTTATCGAACTTCTGGCGTTTTAACAGAATCACTGGCGGCAGGAAAGCCAGTAATAGTACCTAAAGATACATGGTTAAGTGAGCAAATTGATGAGAATAGAGGTGTAATTTATGATTCTCCCCATCACATTACTGATGCAATTATTAAAATTATTAATAATTTAACCATTTATCAGGAAAATGCACAAAAATTCAGTGTTGGTTGGTGCAAGAAAAACTCTATAGATATTTTGATTAAAACAATATTATCCCCTTTATTATTAGAAGATGAGAGAAATACTTTTACTATTTCAGAAATTGAGAGTAAGCCATTAATTCATCAGTCTTATTTTGTACTAATAGTTGATGGTGATAAATTACTAGATTTGGAGTTAAATCAACAGTTAATAATAGCTAATTTAGAATTTCTTTCCTCTTGTAATTGTCGGTTATCAGTAATAGTTTATTCTTTACGGAGTGAGTTAGATAAAAGCAAATTTGAAAATCTTATTAATGAATATATATCTGATTATAATGTAGTCAACATTTCTTATATTTATAAAAATAGTGTTCCTTATTTTTTAGATAATTTAGATAGGCAAAAATATTTAAGAAATCTTTATCATCAAGAAAATACTTTCACCAAATATTTAGTAGATATAAATAGTTTATATATAGATGATGATTTAGTTAACTATTATACATTTCAAAATATAGATGGGATAATTTTAGATTCTATTGCTAGTCAAATTCTGCTAAATAATATATTCAATGATCATAAAATAGCTGATCTTAATATTATCTGTCAAGTGGCGGAATTAATGGCTTATCAGTCAGCAATTGACAATCATAATAATGTTGATATACAGGAGTTAAATCAAGAATTAAAATTATTCAGTAAGGTTAAAGCTATTCTGGCAACAAAGGAGTATTATCGAGACAAAATCCTAAATATTCACTCTCAATTAGAAGGGTATGTTTTACCAAATATTTATCCTTTAATTTCTCAAGAAAAATCTTTGCAAAAAACTAAGATAAATTCTTTTATCTGGGGTAACAATCGAGATAAATATGAAACTCTTTTAAGACAATTGTTATGGGAAAAAAATAATACTCAAGTAGATGAAAACAAAGTAATTAATGATAGTCAATTAGGGAAAAGAATTGCTATATTATATCCTTGGCAAGATATTTTGGAGAGGAAGGCCGGGGCAAGTCAAAGAGTCGGTTTGTTGATTGATTATTTGAGGGCGAAAGGTCATAATATTTGGTTATTTACTACGGGAAAAGAAAAAGACTTATTTTTAGATAATACCCGTTATACTTTTTTTGAACAGTCTTCTAATAACTTATCTTTAGTTAAAGAAATTTATAGTCATATTTATGAGCATTTTTATAGTTTCAATTCTCTTCATGATTCTCCAAATAATTCTCATTATTCCCCTGAAAATATTGATAGTATTATGAAAGATTGGCGTTTGTCCATGTATTATCAATTTAGATACGATCGCGCTTTTGAAGAACAAGTAAAAAAAGTCTTAAATTGGGCTGATATTGTCATTTTAGAATACCCTTTCTGGAGTAGTATAATAGCTCCATTATGTCAAGAGGCAAAAGTAAAATTAATTATTACTGCCCATGATATTATCTGTGAACAAATATCAAAAAATAATAGCTTATATAATATTCTTTTAACTGAAGAAATAGTTAACTTAAAGAAAGCCAACCAAGTAGTTACGGTATCAGAGAAAGATAAAGAATTTTTAGAACAATTTAAGATTAATAGTGTTGTGATTCCTAATCCAGTTCAGATACATAAAACAGAAGAAATTACTGATGATTTTCAAGTAGAAAAACATAAAAATAATTACCCTTTCCTAGAAGAAAACTATTGTTTATTTGTTGGTAGTGGTCATTTTCCTAATTTAGAAGCAGTAAAAGAAATAAAATTGATCGCACATCAATATCTCCAAGAAAAATATTTTCCTGAGTGTAAATTTATCGTTATAGGTAGTTGCAGTCAACCTGAAAATAATAATAATTTTATTGCATTAGGAAAAGTTGATTTAGACTTATTAAATATTATTTATCAACGGGCAAATTTAATTATTGCACCAATGCAACACGGTACAGGTTCATCATTAAAAATAATGGAAGCCATGAGTTTTTCTCAAGTTATTTTAGGAACAAATATTGCTTTTAGAGGCTACCCTGTTAAAAACGACATTCATGCTTTAATTGAAGATAATTTAAGTTTATATCCTCAAATAATTGCTGAGTGTTTAAAAGTAGAAAATCAGCAAAATATGAAAAATATGGGCAAAAATGCTTTAGCTTTAGCTAGTCAATATGATTATCAATACCTCTATAAAGAATATGAAAACTTGTTTACTATTCTCCTTACTAATTCCGTATGCAGTTGATGACTGGCTTTGTAAGCTAAATAATGCCCTTTAGGGATATTTCCCAATAAACTTAAATCGCCAATAAAGTCTAATAATTTGTGTCTAACGGCTTCATTTTCAAACCTAAGTGGTGGATTTAACCAACCATTGTAATCACACACAAGGGCATTTTCTAAACTACCTCCCTTGATTAAACCTTTTGATTTTAACATCTCAATTTGATCTGCGAACCCAAATGTTCTTGCAGGTGCGATCGCATCTTGGAAAGTTTCTCTTTGAGGATACCAACTATACCATAAATTTTGCAATACTGGATAGGGATAGTCAACCCCACAACTAAATTTCATCTCAGGGGAAGGAAAAGCCACACAAAACGCATCATCTTTTCTTACCCAAATTGCTTCATCAATTTCTCTCTCAGAAGAATAAAATACTTTATTATCATCTTTTAATTCGATATGTTTTACCCATTCTTGTGCTGAACCATCTAACAAAGGAACTTCACTACCATCAATTTCAATTCTTGCCCCTTCTATACCGCATCCCCATAACGCCGCTAATAAATGTTCAACTGTGCGAATTTTGACATCTCCATTGGTTAACTCTGTAGATAACATAGTAGGAGAAACCGATTCTATCGAGGCTTTAATAACTGGTTGGTTTGGTAAATCTACCCTCACAAAAAAACGCCCTTCTTCTCTATCCACAGGGGATATTTTGACTGTGGTAACTTCTCCTGAATGAAGCCCAACGCCAGATAAAGTAAATGGTTTAAACATAGTTAGTAGTAAATAGTTAATGATGAATAAATTTTAGTTTATAGTTGATTTCCCTCTAATACTCTCTCACTCTCATTTTCTCCCTTTCTCCCCACCTGTTATTTAATAAGGAGGGAAAAGACGACGAAAACCATGACATAAAACAATCAAGAGAAAAATAATATTTCGAGGTAATACCCACCACCAACCATAAAAGATGGGCTGACTGGGTTGATAGTTATTATGAATCGTATTTGACAATTTTTGAGCAATTTTGTGCAAAAGTTCGATGTTTCTGGGATAATCTCTTAAATTATTGATCCAATCTTCTGGAATTCCTTTCAAACCTACTGTTGCCCCCATTAATGCCCCTAAAATTGCACCAGTGGTATCCGTATCTCCTCCACAGTCATAAATAGCTGATAATGCTTGAGGAAAATTGCCAAAATGGCGATACCAAGTAAAGATAACCACAGGCACAGTATGATATACATAACCTGAAACACCTTTTTTTTGCCCGATTTTTTCAGCAAATTGTAATACTGATAAATCTTCTTTTAAACTTTCTGTAATTGTGTCAACTAATAGTATCCATTCTCTATTCTTATTCCCTATTTGTTTCAAAAAAGTTGACAATGTTTCTATCTGAGGAGGCTGAGTAAATCTATCCCGAATTATCCATGCTGTCAAGGATGCGATCGCATCTGCTCCTATTAAAGCACGAGGATCAGAATGGGTTATTCTAGTAGATAAACAAACATATTCTCTTAATTTATCTTGGTTGTGAGCAAAAAAAGCTCCTATAATTGCACTTTTCATCACTGCTCCATTACCCGCCGAATCAACACCACTACAACGGGGATTAAATCCTAACCAAAGTTTAATAATGGATTTGAGGGTAGCTAATCCAACCCCTGCTGGTAAAGATAGTAGCCACCATTTTAAACACCATGCTAATCGCCTAACGTATTTTTCTGGAGAATTAGGATGAGCAATTAGGCATTGAGCGACAAATATAGTATGCTCGGTATCATCACTAATCATGCCATAACGCCATAAAAGTCTCTGATGCCATTGATGCCTAAAGATTTTGTGATTACGTTGTCGAGAAATACCTTCTGCCGGTAAACCCACTGAATCACCTATTGCTGTACCAATTAATATACCTAATAAAGATGATATGTCGTTATTACTTACCACTTATTACTCCTCAACAACGTAAAGTTTAATTTTCTATCATACAAGGAGATAAAAACGATTTCATAAAGCATTTTTTGATTACTTGCTTTAAATCTAACACAGTATTTTTCAATTCTTCGGCTAATTCTTCTGTGAAATCATCTAATCTATTTCTCTCTTGAAATGCTAATTGATTTAGATCTTTTTCCCATCTTTTAATACTTTCTGGACTAGGATTTTCTATTATTTCATCTTTTTCTTTAGTCATTTTTTCCATAGTACCATCACTATTAATTGTCAACTCCCCCTGAATAATTTTAGTAATTAATTCTCCTGTGGACATTCCACTTTCTAGGGCTTTATTTTCTATTTCTTGAATAACTTTTACTGGTAATCTTAAAGTACCTTTTGTTCTTTTATTTATGCCAAAAACAATAGCTTCAATACGATTTGCTGTAATTTTATGAGGGGCATAAGTATCTAAAACTTCTTGCCATTTTGCTAATAATTCTTCTTCTTTTAGCTTAATTAACAAACGAGCTTGAGTTTCATTTTGTGGAATAATATTGAATCCTGATTTTATTAGTTTAATAGCAACACCTGCTGAAGCAATTACTTGATTTGCTCTCCAAACAGGATAATAAACTCCTTGCTCACAGTAGTCTTTAAAGGATTTATACTTATTTTTATATAAACGATAATATTTTACTTGATAAAGTTGTACTCCTAATTTTATATAGCTAATACGATTATATTTAATACTATTAGTAATTTGCTCTAATTGATTATATTTTCCTTCCTCACTGATGCAATAACATTCTTCTAAAATTGATCTAAAAGGCTCTTTTATTTCTTCCCAAAATAACTCATCTTGATTTTCTTCTGCACTATTATAAAGAAGAGCTATCCCAGAAGAATCTGCTACGCAGCACGCCTCTATATTATTACGGTAATAACTTCTTAATTTTACACTATTATTCATTACATTATTGCCTCTCAATTTACTCATAATTCTTCTTTAGCTAAGTTTTTTTAGTACTTTATTAGTACCTTATTGCCAATGGGTCTATCATTATACATCGTTTGTCCAAGGGATAAATAATATTTTTTTTAGAAGAATAAATAATCATAAATATATTAAAATTTTGTGCGTTTTTTACTAATTAAAAAAAGGTATTAAATTCAAGAAAAATATTGATGAGTATATATGTCCATTGCACCACTCAATCTTCAAAGGAAGAATCAATCACATAAGAACTAACAAGATTAAGACAAGGTTAACTTTTGCTTAGTATAAAGAAAATACACAAATAATTCTGCCTAAATTTTTCGTAACATTTTTTACATTTTGAAATAGAATTAAGACATGATGGTAAAAAAAACAGAATATACTCTTAACAGGAGCTTCTCTCTTCCCTGTCTTAACCAGATAAATTAAATGCACTCCTAGCTTATTACTCACCCACTTAAGTCCCATTAATTCTTACTTAGCTGATATGATCAAAAGACGGGTAAATTAGTAAAAGAGTAGTTAATGAAGACCGATAAAAGCAAAAAAAATCAAGTCATTATCCAAGTAGCAGTGATTTTGGCTGTGTGTGTGGCAGGTGCAACTTTTTTTACACCTAAATTACTGGAAATTTTAAACAATGTTTTGATTTCTCCCTTTGAGAAAAAACCAGAATATCGATTGGATGCTCCTTCTGAAGTCTTGTCTCTTGTTAATTTACCTCCATCGGAAAGAAAAGCTAGTTTAGAGGCAATTGCGAATAAGGATACTCCCTCTTTAGATCGTAATCGTGCAAAATATTTATTAGCGGTGGATGCTTTGAGAAATGATTTTGATGGAGCAAAAGCCTTACAATATTTAGAAAATCTCGATCGCACCTATCCCATTTTAGCTCCTTATGTTCTTTTGTTACAGGGTAGAGCCTACGAACTAAATAATAGTACAGAAAAAGCACAGAAAATCTGGCAAGATGTGATTAATAAATACCCTGATGAGTTAGTCAGTGCAGAAGCACATTATAAACTAGGTAATTATGACCCTGAATTTTTCCAAGAAGCTATTAATCGATTCCCTCAACATCCTCGCACCCATGATATTGCAATTAAACTACTAGAAGAAAATCCTCAACAAAAAGAATTATTGCTACTCCTTGCCGAATATGACATTGTACCCGAAAATAAAGCAAGAGTCGATCGCCTCGTTAAAGAATATGGTCAAGAATTAGAGCCTAAACAGTGGGATATTGTTGGTAACTACTATTGGCAAACAGGCAATTATAACCTTGTGTCTTCTGCTTATGAAAAAGGCACATCTACCCCACAAAATTTATATAGAATTGCCCGTAGTTATCAAGTATCCGACAAAGAAAAAGAAGCCAAAACCGCTTATTTTAAGTTAGTGGAAACCTATCCAGATGCCCCAGAAACAGGGTTGGCATGGCGTCGATTAGCGGCGATGTCTGATGGAGAAGAAGCCCTTTCTTTCCTCAATAAAGTAGATGACAAATATCCTGATGAAGTTGTCATAGCATTAAGAGAAAAAGCAACCCTCTTAACCCAATTAGGTAGGTATCAAGAAGCCACCAACGTTAGAGATACAATTTTACAAAAATATCCCCAAAGTGAGGAGGCGGCAGACTATCGTTGGCAAATAGCGAAAGATTTTGCCGATAGCGGTGATTATGTTTCCGCATGGCAGTGGGCGCAACAAATTAGTGTTAATAACCCCGATAGTGGGGTTGCACCAAAAGCAGGATTTTGGATTGGGAAATGGGCAGAAAAACTGGGGCAAAATCAAGAAGCAACTAAAGCCTATGAATATGTTTTACAAAATCATCCCCATTCTTATTATGCTTGGCGTTCTGCAGTTCGCCTAGGGAAAGATGTGGGAGATTTTAATAATTTACGTAGTTTGCCTTTACAAGTAGAAACTCCACAACAGCGCCCCATTCCTCCTGCTGGATCAAATCAGTTTAAAGAGTTATTCTTATTAGGAGAAGATCAAGATGCGATCGATCTTTTTACTGCAGAAATAGGTAATAAAGAAGAAATAACAGTATCTGAACAATTTGTCCAAGGATTATTAAAACAAAATCAAGAAAAATACTTAGAAAGTATCAATTTAATTTGGAATTTAAAAAACAGAGATAATCCAGAAGACTACGGAGAATGGCAAATATTACGCAGAAGCCCTGAATATTGGTATGCTTTATTCCCGTTTCCCTATGAAGATTTAATTGTAAAATGGTCAAAAGAAAGAAACTTAAATCCTTTTTTAGTTGCCTCTTTAATGCGTCAAGAATCCCGTTTTGAAAAAGAGATAAAATCCCCCGTTGGTGCTACAGGGTTGATGCAAATTATGCCAGAAACAGGAGCTTGGATTGCCCCTCAAATTAACCTTAAAGAATATTCTCTCACCAATCCAGAAGATAACATTAAAATGGGTACATGGTACTTAAATTATACTCATGATACTTACAATAATAATTCCATGTTGGCGATCGCAAGTTATAATGCGGGGCCAGGCAATGTAAGTAATTGGATTAGTCGTTACAGTCTTGCAGATATAGATGAATTTGTGGAGAATATACCCTTTCCAGAAACTAAAAATTATGTAGAAACAGTATTTGGAAATTATTGGAATTATGTAGAATTATACGATCCTAAAATTGAGGAAAAATTAAATTAGTGATGGGGTGAATAGTTGATAACTCTTAACTCCTAACCCTAAACTAATCTTCTTTCTCTCTAATAATCTAAAATAACTACTATTATGGTATGGAAAATTAAGCACTTAATATTATTATTTATTTCCTTTTTTATTATCAGTTGTCAAGCAGAAGAAACGGATAATTTAGAATTAACAAAAGGACAATTTATTAATACACAAATCGTTAACCTAGACGATAATTTTAAACCCATCACAGGCGAAATTATCTATGTTCCTGCCTATTCTTATATTTATTATTCTAATCGTCAAAGAAGTCATAGTTTAGCTATTACGTTGAGTTTTCATAATACTGATTTAGAGTTTCCTATTATTATTAAATCTGTTAAATATTATGATAGTAAAGGGCAATTATTAGAAGATTATGTATCCAATCCAATACAACTAAATGCCTTAAGTTCAACCAATTTTTATATAGAAGATAATGATACTAGAGGGGGAGTAGGGGGTAATTTTCTCATTGAATGGGTTGCACAAAAAAAAGTTTCTTCTCCTATTGCGGAATCTGTTATGGTTAGTACAGCTAGTACTCAGGGGATTTCTTTTGTCAGTACAGGAAGAATAATTAAAGAGTTAAAATTTGAGGATGTAAAATAAATAAACCAATATTATTTATGCCTAGAGAAAGTATGAAAAAAATCCCTTATCTTTTATTCGCTATTATTCTATTCCTTTCAACTTTATTCTTAAATCCAGCTAATGCTAACGCTTACACGGAAGAGGAAAAACTATTGCTTCAGTCTTGGCGTCTAGTCAATGAGGCTTATGTGGATGATTCTTTTAATAATCAAAATTGGTGGTTTATTCGACAAAAATTTTTAAAAAAGCCTTTACATAGTAAGGATGAAGCCTATGAAGCTATCAGTGAAATGTTGGCTACTTTAGATGATCCTTATACAAGGTTTTTGCCTCCCAGACAATATCGAAATCTACAAATTACCACTTCAGGAGAATTATCTGGTATTGGCTTACAAATAAGTATTAATCCCGAAGATAAACATTTAGAGGTAGTTTCTCCGTTACCGAATTCCCCTGCTGAAGCGGCAGGTATTCAACCAAGAGACCAAATTTTGACCATTGATGGTATTGATACTGAAACTTTAACTTTAGATGAGGCGGCTAATAAAATTAGAGGGAAAATTGGTACTTTAGTGACCCTAGAGGTAAAAAGTAAAAAAGAGGGTATTATTAAAGAATATCAGTTAAAGCGCGATCGCCTCTCTCTTAGTTCAGTAACAGCCCGTTTAGATACAAGTAACTCCGACTATCCCATTGGTTATTTACGTTTGAACCAGTTTAGTGGCAATGCGAGTAAAGATTTAGCCCACGAATTAGCAAAATTAGATCAAGAAGGGGCAAAAGCCTATATTTTAGACCTAAGAAATAACCCCGGTGGATTATTACAGGCAGGAATTGAAATCGCCCGTCTTTGGCTTCCACCTAGTACCATTGTATATACAGTGAATCGTCAGGGAATTTTTGGTAGTTACGACGCAACAGGTAATCAATTAACGGATGCACCTTTAGTAGTTTTAGTCAATCAAGGTTCAGCTAGTGCTAGTGAAATTTTAGCAGGGGCTTTGCAAGATAATCAACGGGCAACTTTAATCGGGGAAACAACTTTTGGTAAAGGCTTAATTCAGTCTTTATTTGAATTGCCTGATGGTGCAGGAATTGCTATTACTGTGGCTAAGTATGAAACTCCTAATCATAAGGATATTAACAAAAAGGGTATTACTCCTAATGTAGAAATTACTCAAGATCCTATCAGTTATTTTGAAATTGGCACAGAAAAAGACCTTCAATATCAAGCTGCGATCGCATTTTTGACGGAAAATGATAGTTTACCCACCATGATTAGTCAGAATGACAATTAGGAATTAGTAATTAAGACAAGGCAATAGGGAATAGTTAAGAATTAAAAACTCCTAGCTTTCATCCTCATTACTCTTTACTCCCCTAAACCTGCAACCTGTAACCTGCCCTCATTCAATATTTTTAAGCCAAACTGAGATTAATTATTTACAGAGTTTAAACTTTGCCACAAACTATCTAACTTATCATGTGCTACAGAGGAAGAAATCTTACCATTAGTATGCAGTGCAGATAAATAACTAACCTGTTGAGAAAAACTTTGTAAATCTCGATGGAGAGAAGGAGAATTAAATTTTTCTGGGGATGAATAATAATAATCTTTTAAATCTTGAGGGGATAAATTAATGTAGTTTCCGTGGTTATTCTTTCTCATAGAATCAATCCTCCTCTTAAATACACTTTATGGTTTATACTTAATTTCATGTTAACCTTTTCTTAACCTAATAATGAGGTATATTACGAAAAGTTGACATAGTAAATATTAGAGGGGTTTTATTCTCCCCAAGGAAAATGAGGATGGGATGCTAAAAGCGGGTATAGCAGTAAAGATTATCAATCCTGAATATGTAAGGGGTTTTGTTGGCTATTTATTAATGCAGGAATCTTCATCTCGTTGGTTAGTAAAGGTAATTATTAAGGAAACTCATTTACCCAAAACCTCTGAAATGTTAGTATTATCTTTAGAAGAATCAGATTTTGAAATATTACATCACAGTCTTTAAACAAATAATTTAATCATGATTATATTACCCGGCACTACTGTTACTGTTACCAATCCCGATGATATTTATTATCGTTATCAAGGATTAGTCCAAAGAGTTACTGATGGTAAAGCGGCGGTTTTATTTGAGGGCGGCAATTGGGATAAGTTAATTACTTTTAATCTATCTGAATTGGAGATTTTTGATCCTAAAGCCAAAAAGTAATTTTGTTACAATATTTAGGAATTCGGGTGTTGAGGTATTAGGGGATTAGGGTATTGGGGAAGCGTGTTGATTAAACACTTTTGCCTCTTGCCTCTTACCCCTTGGATATTCGGGAGTTAAAAAGGTGTTTTTGTTGTTAGATGTATAATGGTTTGAGTATGGGGATGAGTAAAGATAATTTCTCTAGCATGAAGATATAATCGATCCTCATTTTGTTCTAATTTACCATAGATGCGATCGCCTCTTATAACCAGACCTAATCCTTGTAAACAATGTACTCTTAACTGATGAGTCCTACCAGTGATAGGTATTAACTCTAAGCGGGTTTGTGCTTCCTTTCTCTTTATGACCCGAAAATGAGTAACACTAGGTTTTCCATATTGATAATTAACTTCCTGACGAGGCCGCGATCGAGGATTTCCCCACAACGGTAAATCAATTATTCCCCTATCTTCTTTTACTATGCCCTCTACAACCGCTTCATAGATTTTTTTCACCTCTCTAGCAGAAAATAGTTGTGACATTTTAAGATGGGTATCTTCATCCTTCGCCAAAATTAATATGCCTGAAGTATCTTGATCTAATCGATGAACTGTTTTAAGATAATTATAGGATTTAGCCGTGAAAATCTGTCTAAAACGAGTTTCCACACAGTCAAATTTATCAATACCTCTACCAGAAACTGATAACAACCCACTAGGCTTATTTACCACTAATAAATAATCATCCTCATAAATAATTGGTAAAGTTGCCGAAGATGTACGAACCTCAAAACTGGGTAATCCAGACAAGAGAAACCCCATCAAAGGCTGACATCTTGACTCACAGGCAGGATAAAAACGACCATTGACCTTTTCACCGTTAGGAGAAGTATCACCCCACCAAATTTCAGCCATTGCAATAGGTATTAAATTGTTGGTAGCCGCATAATGAAGTAATTTTGGGGCGCAACAATCCCCTGTACCCGTAGGAATAAAATCTTTTCCAAGCAAACTTCCCACACTTAAACTTTCCCCCGCAAAGTTGGTCATAGAATAAGCCGTTTGCATTTGTGCTTGTAATTGTCGGGATAATTCTTTTCTTTGCCTTTTTAAGTTTCTAATTTCTTGATCTGCGAAACTAATTTCAGCTTTTAAAGGCTGTAAAATTTCCTGCCATTTATGTTTTAAATTTCTTCTTTGCCAATCATCTTTTCGACTTTCTTGCTCCAAATCTTTTAATTTTTCTTCAATATGACTATTATTAATAGTTATATTTTTTAGCTCATTTCTTAATTCATGTCTGAGTTGTTTTCTTGCTTGATGAATCTCTTTTAAGGATTGCCATTCTTGCTGAAATTTTTGTTCTAAATTATTATATTCTTCTCTGACGGAAATATTTTTAAGAGCAATAATTTGACACTTTATTTGATCTAGTTTTTGTAAAGTCAACTTCTCCGCCATTGTGATGACTGAATTCGCAGGTATTTGATTAACCCATCCCTGAATTTCTTTTTTGCCCCCCCAAAATCCTGAAAAAGCCTTAATAACTTTCAAATCACCTAAATTATCTTTAACGACTAACACTCCTAGCATTTTTCCTTTAGGCATTTTTATCTCATTTTTATCTAATTCAGCACATAATTTCAATGCTATTTTTTCAGATAAAATTGTGCGGGGTAACTTTAATTTTTGCTGAGTTTTAGGGCAAAATCCTTCATAATAATAAGTAACTATTTCTTCTTGAAAAATATCTTCTTTTTTGACAAAATCATCTACAGAATGCAGTATTGTCTGTAAATTCATATTTTATTAGTTAGGCTGGTTTGAATGACTTTTAAACTTGCACTTTTTCCATAATTTAGTAGTAGTTATTTTTAATATTTATTTATTTAGACTTATTTAATTTAATGCCTAAAGTTGCAACTACAAACTATGAGAATAAGCAGGAATAGTTATATTATCCCTTGAAGTTGATTAATTTTTTATAGGATAATCACATTTTTTCTACAAGTTAGTAGTAAGCCTTTTAAGGCTTATTTAGCGTAGTGGCTAAAGCCATAACTACAAACAAATCTATGATGTCATTCAGATAATGCCATTGAGCCTTGCCAACTGTTAATCATGAATGCCTCTATTTCCTCATCATGGTCAGAAGCCATTTGAGGGGAAGAATTTGGTTTAAAGATATATGCAGATACCAAGAGTATTACTGTTAATATGGCTGTGGGGAAGATGAACCTACGCCATCGTTTAGTCTTTTGAGATTGTTGTTTTTCTGTGAGAATTGACATCATGATTAAGTCTTCACAGGGCTTTAACTCCTCTGGTGGAGGAGGGCAGTGGGTTTGTAAAAAACTAACTAATTGCTCATCTTGGGATGATAAATAGATGTCTTCTACATCGCAAATTCCATCGGAATTACCACTTTCGTGTTTCATAAGCTAATACCTTCAAGTTCTAAAAATTGACGCAAATTTTTTCTGGCTTTGAATAAACGAGATTTAACCGTACCAAGGGGAATAGATAATATTTCCGCTATTTCCTGTTGTGGTAAATCTTCTAAATCATGAAGAACTATGACTGCTCGGTGATCTAAACTGAGATGTTGTAATCCTCTAGCTACCAATTCTTGATAGTGAAGTTTCAACAACTCTTGATGATTATTACTAGATTTTGCCAGACTATATTCCAAAGATTGTTTTGTCTGGTTAATATTTGCCTGATGACGTTGCAATTCTCGCTTTTTGCTAGAACCTTGATCATAGGCAACATTCCAACAAATACGATAAAGCCAAGTGGAAAAATATTGAGGATTACGTAATTGGGGTAAAGATTTCCAAACTTTTAAAAATACCTCCTGTTGTAAATCATCTAATACTTCGCTACCACACAACTTATATAAAGTTGCTCTGACTTTATGATGATAACGTTGATATAGTAAACGAAATGAAGTTTTATTTCCTTGTTGACAATTCCTGACTAAATCAGAATCTGCAACTTCAGAGTAATCATCAGCTAACACGCTCATCTCAATTTTTGTGATTTATTGTTGCTATGATTTTAGACTTTTGACTTTGAGTAAAGGTTCACATTCTCTTGGTATAAACCTGAAACCGATTCCTTTCTAGGGTTACAATATATTAATGAATATTTATGCACAATCACTATGTTTAATTGGTTTCGCCGTAAAAAAGAGAATAAAGAAAATATTGAACAAAAACCTCCTGTTGTTGAAGATAAACAATCTAATGCTCCTTGCTCAACCTCCGAAACTCAGTCTCAACCTTCTTTAGAGTGGGCAAAAGCCGCTTATGCTAATATTCAGAAACAAAAGCAGGAAATTCCTGACAATTCAGAAGATGATAGAGTTGCTTCTGTCGAAAATAGTCTTTCTGCTGAGGGGGAAAATGTTGATTCGTCTTCAACGGTGGAGGAAAAAACTGAGGAAGTCAAGGAAAATGCCCCTGCTTGGATGCAAAAAAGCGATCGCCTCTCTGCTTTAAAAGAAACGGCTATAGAAACGGAAAAAGAAGAAGAAACCCCATTAGACGAAGATTTTGTTTGGTCTGCACAGGTGCTTGAGTCTCAGGGAAGGACACCTGATGATGTGTCGGAGGAAGAATTTACATGGCTGAGAAAATTACGTCAAGGATTGGGCAAAACCCGTCGTAACTTTGTTAATCAGTTAAAGTCGGTTATCGGACAAGGACCTCTTAATCAAAACGCTATTGAGCAAATTGAGGCGATGTTATATAGTGCTGATGTGGGTTATGAAGCAACGGAATATATTGTTAATACTTTACAGAATAAGTTAAAAGAAGAATCTCTGGCTTCTGAAGATGCGATCGCATCCTTAAAGGAAATACTACAACAAGTTTTAGATGAACCGTTACAAAAATTAACAAAAACTGAATTTGAACCAGAGGCAGGAAAACTCAATATTTGGTTATTAACAGGAGTGAATGGTGTAGGTAAAACCACCACTATCGGGAAATTAGCACACCTAGCGAAAACATCAGGTTATCATTGCGTCATAGCCGCCGCCGATACTTTTAGAGCCGCCGCAGTAGAACAAGTTAAAGTGTGGGGAGAAAGGACGAATACCCCTGTAATTGCCAATGAAGGTAAAAATACAGACCCTGCGGCCGTCGTATTTGATGGTATCAATGCTGCGATCGCACGTAATGCAGAAATACTATTAGTTGATACAGCAGGAAGATTACAAAATAAGAAAAACTTAATGGAAGAACTAGCCAAAATTCGCCGTATCATAGATAAAAAAGCCGTAGATGCCAATATCGAATCACTATTGGTACTAGATGCTACCCTAGGACAAAATGGCTTAAAACAAGCCCAAGTATTCTCAGAAGCCGCTCAACTAACAGGAGTAGTTTTAACCAAACTCGACGGCACAGCTAAAGGAGGAGTAGCTTTAGGAGTATGTCGAGATTTAGGCTTACCAATTCGTTTTATTGGTGCAGGAGAGGGCATTGAGGATTTGCGCCCCTTTTCTAGTTATGAATTTGTCGAAGCCCTTTTAAGTTAATCATAAGAGGAAATAGGGTGTTCTGGGTTCGGAGTTCGGAGTTAGGAGTTAGGAGTTAGGAGTCAGGTTATTGGAAGAAAGTAATAAGTAATGAGTAATGAATGTTCGGAGTTTTTAATGATTCACTATTCACCCCAACACTATTTACCTTTGCCCTTTGCCCTTTGCCCTTTGCCCCTTGCCCTTTATAACTTATTGATGTTGGGATTTAAGTTTTTCTTTTTCCCACGACAAAGTTTGTTCTAACTCCTGTAATTCCTCTCGTCTCGTTTCCACTTCTAAGCGAATACGGGTTAAATCTTGGCTCTGAGAAGTCAACTCTTGACGCCATTTTTCCAGTCTTGCTTCTTCTTCAGGTATATTGATATTACTGCGAAAATTCCCTTCAATTAAATACTCTTTGAGTAAATTTAAAATCCAATCTTTAGCTGATTGACAACGCAAAATTTGTCCTTGATTATTTAATTCCACTAATAATAATAATCCCTCTTTAAAATTATCATCATTATCTAAAGGGATATAGTGATTGTTGCAAAAAGTCCATTGTAATTTAGACTCTTCCACAGCAAGAAGATTTAATAAAAGTTTTCCTGTGTCAGTATCTTTGATAACTTCGGCTAAATGCAACATTTTTGGTAATAAACTTAGGTTTAGGTTTTAGGGTTTGGGGTGTGAGTAGTAGGGAGTAGGGAGTGGGGAGTAGGGAGAAATGAGTAATGAGTTTATTAATTCTTAATTTTTAATTCTTCATTCTTGATTGTTAATTATTTTAGTAATTCTAGGCGTTTTTGTAAGATTTCTCCCTGAATTTTGCTTTCTGCTAAGGCATTTCGAGCGTTTTCAATAATGTCATTGGGTGCTTTGTTAACAAAATTAGGATTATTTAAACGCCCTTCTAAAGATTTAACTTCCCCTTCAATTTTAGAGAGCTTTTTCTCTAATTTTGCGGTTAGTTTTTCAATGTCGATTATACCCTCTAAAGGAATTAAGATTTGAATTGTACCCACTACAGAGGCGATCGCCTTTGAGACTTCATCGGTTAAACTATCAGTAATGGTAAGATTCTCTACCTTTGCCAATTCCATAATATAGTTTTGGGTTTGTTGTAGAATTTCTCTTTCTTCAGGGTTTTCTGATTGCAGAATAGCGTTAACTTTTACCCCCGGTTTAATTTCTGCTTCCGCACGAAGGTTACGAATAGCACGTATTGTCTCGAAAAGAAGGCTAAAGCTAGTTTCTAATTTCTCATCGATAAGAGTGGTAAAGGTAGGGGTGATAACTGGGGGTGTATCTTCCGTTTCTATTTTAATCAGGGAGTCGGTTTTTTGAATATTACCGAATATCTCCTCTTTAAAGTTGGCTAACCATTGCAAAGTTTCCTGTCTTTTCTCCACAAAGATGAAATTTTGATAGACAAACCATCCTGTATAACCTAAACCAATCAGGCGTAAGAAGGGAGAAAGTAAGGGAAAATCATGGATAGCGGTGGTAATGGAGGAAATCAATTGAATAACTACTAATACCAAAAATGCGATCGCAACTACGGTAAAAGGTTGTTGATATTTTCTCAAGAAACCGCTAATTTGATCGGGTAATTGGTCTAATAAACTTACCACTTGATGACCTAATTTAACTATAGTGCCTTCCTCTGTATTTTCAAAACTCACTAAAGCCTGTTGAGGTTGAGTCATTTTTTGAATAGTAGTTAATTCCATCAATTCATCTACCACAGGTAAAGATTGCAAAGCTAAACTATCATCACTATTTTGAGTTAAAGTGTGCCAAATTTCCTCAGTGATATGAGGCATAAAAGGATGTAACAGTTTGAGGATACCTTCCAAAACATAAGCAAGGGTTTGTTGTGCTACCTTACGGGAAGCAGAATCTTTGTCTTGCCATAAACGGGTTTTCACTAACTCGATATACCAGTCGCAAAAGTCACCCCAGATAAACTCATATAATCCCTTTGCTGCTTCTCCTAATCCGTAATTATCAAGATATGTTTCCGTTTCCTTGACAATTTGATTAAAACGTGACAATATCCAGCGATCGCATCCTTCTAATTGAGTTAAGTTAGGATAGCCTAATTGGGCGGGGGTTTTACCATCTAAATTCATCAACACAAACCGCGCGGCATTCCATAACTTATTGGCAAAATTACGAGAGGCTTCTACCGAATCAGACTCATCGGTTTGACGGTTATATTGTAAACTAATATCCTGCCCTGCACCAGCTACTTCACGAATTAAGGTATATCTTAAGGCATCTGTACCGTATTTATTGCATAAAAGTAAAGGATCAATACCATTATTGGCAGATTTTGACATTTTTTTGCCATTTTCATCCCTTACCAAACCATGAATATAAACATCCTTAAAGGGCATTTTACCAGTAAAGTGACCTGACATCATGGTCATACGAGCAACCCAGAAAAAGATAATATCAAATCCCGTCACCATCGTGGTATTGGGGAAATAAGTATTAAAATCATCGGTATTGTTAGGCCATCCCATAGTAGAAAAAGGCCACAACCCAGAAGAAAACCAAGTATCTAATACATCTGGATCTTGAGTTAGAATAATATCCTCACCATATTTTTCAACGGCTTTGTCCCTCGCACTGTTTTCATTATGTGCTACAATAAAAGGAGTCTCATCGGTAATTTCCCCGTTAGTTAAACTGGTGACATACCAAGCAGGAATCTGATGCCCCCACCACAGTTGTCGAGAGATACACCAGTCTTGCAATTTAACTAACCAATCACGATAGACTTTTTCCCATCTTTCAGGCACAAAATGAGGGGATTGATTATCGTCTAATTCTGTTAAGGCTTTCTTGGCTAAGGGTTCAATTTTAACAAACCATTGAGTTGACAGTAAAGGCTCAACAGGCACTTTACCTCGATCGCTGTATGGTACACTATGACGATAATCTTCAACTTTGACTAAAAATCCTTCTTCTTCCAGTCGTTTAACCACATTCTTACGAGCGACAAAACGATCTTGTCCTGCAAATTCTCCTCCTTCTTCGTTAATCGACCCATCTTTATTTAAAATATTAATAAAAGGTAGATCATGACGTTTACCTATTTGAAAATCATTGGGATCATGAGCTGGTGTTACTTTAACACATCCTGTCCCAAAAGTGCGATCGACAAAATCATCAGCGACAATGGGAATCTCTCGATTAGTAATAGGCAAAGTAACGGTTTTACCGATTAAATCTTGATAACGCTCATCATTGGGATTAACTGCTACGGCGGTATCTCCCAACATAGTCTCAGGGCGAGTGGTAGCAACCTCTACATACCCTTCTCCTTCCGTCAAAGGATAACGAAAATGCCATAAATGCCCATCAACTTCTTTATTTTCTACCTCTAAATCAGACACCGCCGACTGAGATTCTGGACACCAATTCACCATATATTGACCACGATAAATTAATCCTTCTTCATACAGTTGCACAAAGGCAGTTTTTACCGCATCACATAAATTCTCATCAAGGGTGAATCTTTCCCTACTCCAGTCAGCAGATAAACCTAATCGTTGTAATTGATTAACAATAGTGCCACCTGATTGATGTCTCCATTCCCATGCTTTCTCTAAAAATTTCTCTCTTCCTAAATCGTAACGGGTTTTACCTTCGGCTTTGAGTTGCTTTTCAATGATTGTTTGTACGGCAATACTAGCATGATCTGTACCGGGTAAACAAAGGGTATTTCTTCCTTTCATACGGTTATAACGCACAAGGGTATCAATCAAGGAAGTATTAAAAGCATGACCCATGTGTAGAGTTCCCGTCACATTAGGAGGAGGAATAACAATAGCATAGGTTTCTCCGTCTTTATCGGGATTAGCTTTAAAGGTTTCTTTTTCCCGCCAAAATTTTTGCCACTTTGCTTCTGTTATCTGAGGATCATATTGAGGAGGTAAAATAGTTTCGGGTGTAGTCATAATAATAGAATTTTTTTAGTTAAATATAAATATTTATCTATTGTGGTCTTATTTATTTTCCCATAGATTAACTCTCAAATATTATTTGTTATGTTGCTAGATAGGTTAGAATAGGTTTTAATCGTAAATTTTGATCTGGAGATAAAGACCATGTCAAGACTAAAAAGTTGGGAATCTCCCCGTCGTCAGGGAAGAAACGACAAGGGAAAGGGTGGTTCTGCACGAAAGCGACAGTTAAAGAAAAGATTACAAATGTTGCGTAATCAATTAAAAAGTAAAGGGGAAGGGAAAGTTATCTCTTCCTTTTTTTGTTTTCAACGGAATTTTATTTTAATGTTGTCCTGTAGGCGACATATTGCGAATGGCGGTAATTTTCCACTGGTCATTTTGACGAGTAACAACAAATGTACTCCATAAATTTCTAACTCTATTGTCATTTAATTCTATTTGATAGCGTGTATCTACGATCGCTATATTTGGGTCTAAAAATCGAATTTGCTCTACTGTGATAGTTCTTTTTCCCTGATTAGTATTAGAACTGCGTAACATCCCATTGATGGAACTTTCTATTCCTCTTCGCCATTCTCCCGAAGAAACTAATTGATCAATTTCAGTGGTTAAAATTTTTTCTAGTTGGGTAACGTCTTTATTTTCTCTGGCTTGGTTATATTGTTCGTGCGATTCGTTCTAGTCAAAGTTAAGGCAAAATAGCCAAGACGTAAACTAGGCAAGGTTCACATATAATGTACCTTGACAACTTATTTACCATGAAGGTGTAAATCCTTCCCTCTCGATGTTGGAGTGACGGCATAACCGACAGTGAATTAGTGTTTGGTAAACTAAACGCTGAAGCTCGGTTAAATGGGAGTAATGAATAACCTTAATTCAAACTCTGTCTAGCGAAGTTATCCATGAGTAGGAAACAAACCTATGCCTGAATCATCGTAATTCCAATCCAGTGAAAATAAGGTTGATACACTGGGGACAAAAAAGTCAAAGGTCTAAGATACTAGCAGCCTGAAAATGCTGAACTAGGAACATCTATATAGACTCGGTGAAAAGTAGGATTCTAAAGATAACAAAGAATGGTAAATAGGAACGAAGTAACCCCACACTGACTCTTGTAAGATGAAACTCACAAGTAGTAACCAGCGTAAGTCAATATGGGAAAGGATTGAGTAAGAAGCCAAAGCTCCTTTGTAATGAAAGAGATATGCTGACGTACTCACTTTGATAAACAATGTAAACAATCGATTAGTAATTAATAAGTCATGGACTCGTTGAAGTATGAATGGAACAACTGGAACGAAATAGACTGGAAAACAGTCGAAATTGCAGTGTTCAAGTTACAAAAGAGGATTTACAAAGCAAGTCAACGTGGTGATATAAAGTCAGTACACAGACTACAACGTTTACTCACTAACTCTTACTTTGGTAGGTTATGGGCAACCAGAAGGGTAACACAAGACAATCAAGGAAAGAAAACCGCAGGGGTTGATGGAGTCAAATCCTTAACGCCCAATCAAAGGTTTAAACTTACAAATAACCTTAAATTAAACGGTAAAAGCAAACCGACAAGGAGAGTTTGGATACCCAAATCCAACGGGGAGCAAAGACCACTTGGAATACCCACAATGGAAGAAAGAGCAAAACAAGCTCTATTAAAACTAGCCTTAGAACCACAATGGGAAAGTAGATTCGAGGGAAACAGTTATGGCTTCCGTCCAGCAATGTCATGTCATGACGCTATAAAAGCAATATACAACAGTATAAGTCAAAAACCTAAATATGTTCTGGATGCTGATATAGCAAAATGCTTTGACAAAATTGACCATAATAGATTGCTTACAAAACTTGAAACATACCCAACATTAAGGAAACAAATAAAAGCATGGCTAAAGAGCGGAGTAGTTGATAAAAACTGGTCAGCTACTGAGAAAGGAACACCTCAAGGTGGAGTAGTCTCACCACTATTAGCCAACATTGCACTACATGGAATGGAACTAGAAATAAAGAAATTCATGGAAAGTGTGGATAGTCTCAAAGTTTTTGGAAGAAGGGTAAGTAAACAAGAAAAGAGAAATAGTATAAGTCTAATTAGATATGCAGATGATTTTGTAATATTACATCACAACTTAGACATAATTCTCGAATGTAAAAAAGTAATTGAAGGATGGTTAAAGGAAATAGGGTTAGAGCTAAAACCTAGTAAGACTAGAATTTCTCACACCTTATATGAATATAATGGACACAAAGGGTTTGACTTTCTCGGTTTTAACATCCAACAGTATAAAGTTGGAAAGAATCAAGGGGGAAAAACAGGAAGTAAAAACAACAAAAAACTCGGATTCACTACCCTGATAAGACCAACCAAAGAAAAAATCAAAGCCCATATACAAAAGGTAAAAGAAATCGTTAATAAGCACAAAAGTAGTCCACAAATAGCATTAATCAAAGAACTAAATCCAATAATAAGAGGGTGGTCAAACTACTATAGTGCGGTAAACAGTTCTGAAATATTTTCATACTGTGACCACGTTCTATACCTACAATTAAAAAGATGGGCAGAAAGAAGACACTCAACTAAATCGAAAAAATGGGTTGTCAACAAATATTGGCACACCAAAGAAAATAGAAATTGGGTCTTTGCTACGATTAAAGAGGAAGGTATGGGAATGGAGTTAGCATTACACGCTGACACAAAAATTAAATACCATACAAAGGTAGAAAAAGGCAGAAGTATATTTGACGGAGACTTAATCTACTGGAGTACACGCATAGGAAACTATCCTGAAATGCCTACAAGCAAAGCAAAATTGCTAAAAATACAAAAAGGCAAATGTAACTACTGTGGACTGAACTTTAAAGATGGAGATATGTTAGAGATTGACCATATTATTCCAAAATCAAAAGGTGGTAAGGATATATATAAAAATCTACAACTCCTCCATAAACATTGCCATGATGATAAGACATCCATAGATGGGAGTCTGAATTGTACCCATGACAAGGGGTTTATCAGAGAGGAGCGGAATGAGGTGAAAGTCTCACGTTCCGTTCTGAAGACGAGTGTAGGTGGCGACACCTATGCTTAGTTTAACTATTAGTTGATTAATTTCTTGCTCTTGAGGAGTTAATGTTTTTGTATTTTGAGCAGTTACGAATGAGGTGGATGATAGAAAAGTTGAAATTAAGAAAAAAATATTGATGATAAGAGTATGATTTTGGCTTTTCATGATTTTTTAGATAGTAATATCAATGATAGATATGGCTTTATTTTCCTTGTTGAAAGTCGAATAATAATCATTCAAGATAACACACTGGAATAGTTAGATAATTTCCGTTAGGCTAAGACTACTATGAGCTTTTTTGCAACTATCTTTTTTCTGTATGACTAAAGCCGAGAATTTGTTTAAAAATATTCCTTTTTTGCTTGAAGGAGAGGAGTTTTTAGAACTTCTAAAATGTCGTAATATTGCGATCGAAAGAATTGTTAGTAGTGATAAGCCCGATAATAAAATTTATAAGCAACTTCAAGATGAATGGGTTATTTTAATTAGAGGAGAGGCAACATTAAAAATAAATGATGATATTGTTAATCTCAAAGCTGGAGATTATGTTTTTATTCAGGCTCAAACTCCCCATCAGGTACTTGTTACTTCTAATAATTGCTTGTGGTTAGCTATACATATTTATCCTTAGTTTTTATTTTATATTTTGTATTTTTTATTGCGTTTTTTCTAGTTGTAATGATTGTAAAAATTGATTAATGGTTTGATTAAATTCATCAGGTTCAACAATAAAAGCCCAATGATTCCCTTTAACTTTAGCCATTTGTAAATTGGTCAAAAATTGTTTATAGGGACTAATTTGCCATGATGTTCGATTTAATCCTTTTTCTGGAAGAACTAATAAACTGGGTAAGTCTAATTTAGTTGTCAATCCTTTTTCTCTCATGACATCTTCAAAAATTTCGTTACGAGCGGATTGAGAGAATTTACTACTCCAATAACCATCTTTTTTTTGTTCAATACCATAGTTAAATATTTTCTGTTGCCAAGGTGTCCAACCTTGATATTGTTTGAGAGTTTTTGCTGTATTTTCTATGGATAAATAATCGGGAAATAATTGCATTAATTTAAGAAATGGCAGAACTTTATAAAGAAGAGGAAAAGTAAATCTGAAAAAAGAAGGCATAGAGTTAATAAAGAAAGGATCTATAAGGGTTAAACTTTGACATAATTGAGGATTTTGTGTTACCCAAATACAAGCTATTTTTGCACTCCAAGAGTGAGCAATTATATGGGCTTGTTGCCAGTTAAAATGTTGATAAATTTTTGATAAATCCTCTAAATAATCATCTTTAAAATATCCTGTTTTTGGTTTACTGCTGTCTCCATGACCTCTTAAATCTGGGGCTATAATATGATAATTATCGTTATTTGTGGATAAATATTCTCCTAATTTTTGCCAAACTAAGCAATTATCAGCCATGCCATGTAATAGCAATATGTTTTGTGATTTACCCTCTAATAATCCTTGATTTTTCCACTCTAAATAAGCTAAATTTAGATTCCCTAATGCTATTTTTTCTCTATTCATTCTCGGTTTTTTTAGTTTGCAACAGATTTTTCTTGTAATTTCACTGAGGGAGAAGCACTACCATAATTGACTCTACACCCCATATTAAATAAACTTGTACCACACTCCAGAGGCACTATTTGATTATCTAATTTTGCACTACAACTGATATATTTATCATCATTACTATCTTGCATCATACAGTCGATCGCTTCTGCTTGAGCATGATTTGCCCATCCTTTTAAACTCTGTAAAGCAATAATATGTTTCCAAAAGAAAATAACCCATAAAGACGATATAAGCGCGATCGCAGCTATAATTACTTTTAATTGCCAACTAAAAATAAAAGATTTGATGTGATTAAATAAATTGTTCGACTCTTTTGATTCAACAGTTTCAGAAGATGTAACCACATTTTTAACGGAGGAAGATTCTTGATTTGTTGGTTGCTTATTGGCATTATCACTCATAATTTTTACCTCAGAAATTTCTTTTTCTAGTTCTGATCATAATCAAATTTCAACAAGATGAAATCAAATAACAATTGACATGATTCGACTCTTTCTGAAAATTACTTTTTATTTCTTAAAAAAAATTCATATAAGTAACAATCTGTTATAATTCTTAACTAATAATTTCATAAAAATTAATAATAACTAAAGGAGTAATAATTTCATGGCTGGTTTATTCGGCTTATTTGGTAGGAAAAATAGTAATCCTCAACCCGCTCAACCCAAAGATGCGTATTTCTTAGATCCTGATTCTGCAAAGACTTTCGGAGATATTGATTATATGCGCAAATCTAAAACTGTCAGAAGA
The DNA here is from genome assembly GCF_036345015.1 of Cyanobacterium sp. Dongsha4. Taxonomy (NCBI): domain Bacteria; kingdom Bacillati; phylum Cyanobacteriota; class Cyanophyceae; order Chroococcales; family Geminocystaceae; genus Cyanobacterium; species Cyanobacterium sp. DS4. The sequence continues at coordinate 1,972,597 of NZ_CP084098.1, forward strand.
ACTTTCCCCAAAACTGCTAGTAATCCTAGCGGTGGAGAATTAGTACAAGAAGTATCTTCCACAAAAATGGCAAAGAAAAACCCCAATCAATTCGGTGGTTTTAATAGCTCTTCCAACGTCAATTCTACTCCTTCCACTAGCAATAATACAGAATCATCCCCTAGTTTTTCTGATCAACGCCGTAATACTGATACCAGTATGGATATGTTCCGTAATATGGCAAAGAAAATTAAGAAATAATTAGGGGTTCGGGGTTCGGAGTTCGGAGTTCGGCTTTTACACTCCTTTGGGTTGTGAACAGGATTTTTAATTTTTAATTATCAACTATTCACCCCAACACTATTACTATTCATCTTTGCCTCTTGCCCCTTGCCCTTTACCCTTTTTACTTTGCCCTTTGCCTTTTAATTTTACTCGCCCACTTACTTAGCTTGTAGTAAATCCACCAATTTAGAAATCTGCTCTGGATTAAATACCTTGTGAATGGTTTCGGCGGCAATTACGGGATCAACAGTAACTAAAACCTGTGGTAATTTAGAATGGGCTAATTGTTCTAAGCCCTGAGATGGTGTTATTTCTGAGCCTTTTCCTACTTCTAAGCAGTCTCCAGCTAATTTCACTTCTTTGATGATGACTGGTGCTAACAAACGATAGGAATGTTTTGGGTTGCCAATGGCGAGTCTGGCACACTTGAGAAGATTTTGCCACCCGTTTTCTGCTGGTGCTATTTTCACCAATTTATCACACATTCCCTGCAATTGTTGTCGATTATTGGGAGTAGCATCTTGTTTGAAAATCACTAGCATTTGCTGTAAGATTTGCCTAACCTGCATCGTAATTTCGTCGCTAGGAATTGCCGTTAAAGACGGAGTGGAAGAGCGAACAGAGGCAGAGGTAATCTTTTGAACATCGGGGCTTTCTCCTGCCACTAACTGCTCAATGTAGTTAAGTAGTTCAACAAAATGTGGTTCGGCTTCTTTCATTATCTCTTCTCCTTCATCCTCGGATAAGCCAAAAGGTCCTTGGAGACGTTCTAATAAGTCTTGTAGAATATCGTAGGCTTTGAGAAAGAGACTTTCTAGGGTTGAGTCTGGTTCAATGGTTTCATCTCTAAGGATTTTAAAGGCATCTTCGAGACGGTGGGATGTTTTTTGGATACTGGTAAAGTTGAGCATTGCCGCACCACCTTTGATGGAGTGGGCTGCCCTAAATAGTTCGTTAATTCTTTCTTCGTCATTGATGGCGGATTCTAGGTCTAAAATCCCTTTTTCAATGGTTTCTAAATGTTCTTTTGCTTCCTCAATGAAGTAGCCGACAATCTTCTCATTATTCGCACTATCCATAATTTTTTACTCCCACATAGTGAAAACCGTCTTTAACTGTTTGTTTATAATAATAACTGATACTTTTATCTTCAGGTTACTAAATCTCTTATGCGCGATCGCCCCATTTATTTAGATGGACACGCTACCACACAAGTTGATGAACGAGTGATTAAGGCTATGATGCCCTATTTTACTGAATATTTCGGTAATCCTTCTAGTAATGCCCATGTTTATGGTTGGGAGGCTCAGGCGGGAGTGAAAAAAGCGAGAGATGCGATCGCATCTGCCATTAATGCTGAACCCAGAGAGATCATTTTTACCAGTGGTGCAACAGAAGCCAATAATCTAGCCATTAAGGGAGTTGCTGAAGCCTATTTTCAGAAAGGCAGACATATTATTACAGTAGAAACAGAACATAGAGCAGTCATTGAACCCTGTGAGTATTTGCAAAGTCTCGGTTTTGAGATTACTTTTTTGCCAGTAGAAAAAAACGGTTTATTAAACTTAGAATTACTAACAAAAACTATCAGAGAAGATACTATCTTAGTGTCAATTATGACGGCTAATAATGAAATAGGAGTAATTCAGGATATAGAAAAAATAGGGGCTATTTGTCGTGAAAACGAAGTTGTTTTTCATACTGATTCTGCCCAAGCTATTGGCAAAATTCCCCTTGATGTGCAGAAAATGAATATTGATTTGATGTCTTTAACCGCCCATAAAATTCATGGTATAAAAGGAATTGGGGCATTATATATCAGAGCAAAAAATCCTAGGGTAAGCATCGCCTCTCAAATTCAAGGGGGAAGACAAGAAAGAGGTTATCGATCTGGTACACTATGTACACCGCAAATAGTGGGTTTTGCCGAAGCGATAAATATAGCTTTGAAAGAGATGGAGCAAGAAAATAAAAGACAGAAAGAGTTAAGAGACTATCTATGGCAAGAATTAAAACATTTAGATGGTATTTACTTAAATGGAGACTTAAATCAACGATTAGCAGGAAATTTAAACATTAGTGTTGAGGGAGTAAATGGATCTGCATTATTATTAGCATTACAGTCTCAAATTGCCGTGTCATCTGGTTCTGCTTGTTCTTCCACATCCACTAAACCTTCCCATGTTTTAAAGGCTTTGGGACATTCCGATGAGTTGGCAAGGGCTTCGTTACGATTTGGCATTGGACGTTTTAACACTCTCGAAGAAATTAAAGAAACCGCCAGTTTCACTCTACAAACTATTAAAACTCTAAGAAGATGAATTATAACTAATCTGAGTTCAATATAAAATTATCGGTGTTGAAAAGGTATCAGGTATCAAGTGAAAGAATTGATTTTGTAAAACATTATGGAAAAGGAAATTATTATTGTTGGTGGGGGTATTGGGGGATTAACTTTGGCTCGTGCTTTACAGTTAAAGGGAATTGGTTTTCAATTATATGAACAGGCAAAATCTTTTGAGGCTCTAGGCTATGGTTTGCAAATTAGTCCCAATGTGGTTCGAGTTTTTCAACAATTAGGATTAGATAAGGAGTTAGAAACCATTTCTCATCGTTGTTATGGCTTTCAGTTAAAGTCTTTTGATTCTGACAGAGAAATTGCATCTTGGCAATTAAATCAAAAAATTCCTTACTATCAATGTCGCCGAGCAGATTTGCACCAGTTATTATATGATTCTATTGAGGATAAAAGTAGAATTCATTTTTGCCAACGGTTAACAGACTACCACCAAGAGGCAGAGAGTTTATATTTTAGTCTTGAAAATGATCCTCAAAAGTATTCTGCTAAGGCTTTAATCGGAGCGGATGGAGTGCGATCGCATCTTAGAAAGTCCTTGTTTCCCAATTATGAGGCGAAATACTCAGGTTATTTTGCGTTTAGGGCAATTTTGCCATTTTCTGAAAAATATCGACCTTTATGGGGCACAGCTACCGTTTGGATGGGGAAAAATCATCATGTTGTTGCTTATCCTAATGAGAATAAACAGAGAGGAAAGTGTTGGTTAAATTTAGTGTTAGTGGTAAGAGAAAAAAATTGGCAGGAGGAGGGATGGGCGATTACTGCTGATAAACAAGAAATTTGGCAACGTTTTGGCAATAAATCACCCTTACTTGACGAAATTTTGCAAGATTTACTCAAAACAGAGGAAACCTGTTATAAATGGGGCTTATTCACTCATCAACCTTTATCCTATTGGTCAAAAGGAAAAGTAACTCTGTTAGGGGATGCCGCTCATCCTATGTTACCATTTCAAGCCCAAGGAGCAGGAATGGCTATCGAGGATGCTTATGTTTTAGCAAATTGTTTGTCTCTGGAAACAAAGATAGAAACCGCCCTACTCAAATATCAACAACTACGCCGAGAAAGAGCGACTAAAGTTCAACAAACATCCCGAAAAAATGCTGACATATTTCACGCTACAGGCATAAGTGCGATCGCTCGTGATATGGCATTAGGCTTGGCAGTGACGGTTAATTCTAATTTAATCAATCTTAAAACTGCGTGGATATATGATTATGATGTCACTAACCCAGACTAGATAACCTGAGTTCAGAATAAATTTTCATCTATGAGTGATGGAGAAAAGGGCAAGGGGCAAAGGTAAATAATTAATAACTTCTAACTCCGAACTCCGAACTCCGAACTCTGAACTCCTAACTCGTTTCTCCCTAATTCCCCAATAATTCTCATAAGGTAAGGACATTTTTCGGTAGAATAGACCAAGAATAAAATCATTAGGAGTATATAAAAAAGTGTTAACCCTTAAAATTGTTGTAAATATTGTTGTAGCGTCTTTTATCCTTCTATTTATCTTTGGTTTCTTATCTGGAGACCCTGCTCGTAACCCCGGACGTAAAGACTTAGAATAATATCATACTTTAATATTAATAACAACGGTGGGGCTTTTTGTGCTTATAAACCCCGCCTTTTTTATGGAGAAAAGGTCAAAGGGCAATAGTAAAAAATAATTCGTTACTCTTTATAGCTTACAAAAATAGGGAAAAATTTATCGGCGATAGCAACTTTTAGTGATAAAATAATTTGTCAACTGTGCTATGCAGACCACGGCAAATAAAAACTTAATTGATCAGGAAGAATATTGATGCCCAAAATAGGCGTAATTTACAACGATATTAAACCCATTGCTTGTCAAGTCGCCACGGAATTAAAGGAAAAATTGACAGCCGAAGGTTATCAAGTTCACCTCGCCACTGGTTATGCTGGTATTTTGGGATATTCCAGACCCGATCGCCCCGTTTGTTATAGTGCCATTGAAAAAATTGCACCTTTTGGCTTTGACCAAGATATGAAATTTGCCATTGTTTTGGGAGGAGATGGTACAGTTTTATCCGCTTCTCGACAGGTTTCTCCTCACAATATTCCCATTTTAGCCGTCAATACAGGGCATTTGGGCTTTTTAACGGAAATCTACCTTAACCAACTACCAAAAATATTAGATGCCGTTTTAAGAGACGAGTATGAAGTGGAAGAACGTTCCATGATGAGGGTTCAAGTAATTCGAGATGGTCATTTACTCTGGGAAGCCCTTTGCTTAAATGAGGCTGTGATACACAGAGAACCATTAACAAGTATGTGTCATTTTGAAATTGCCATTGGCAGACACGCCCCCGTTGACATCGCCGCCGATGGTGTTATTATCTCAACTCCCACCGGTTCAACAGCTTATTCTTTGAGTGCAGGAGGTCCAGTGGTTACTCCAGATGTACCCGTATTTCAATTAGCCCCCATTTGTCCTCATTCTCTTGCTTCTCGTGCGTTGGTTTTCTCTAATCAAGAACCTGTAACTATTTACCCTGCTACTCCTAATCAAATGGTGATGGTGGTTGATGGTAATGCAGGTTGTTATATTTTACCAGATGACCAAGTGGTAATAGTGCGATCGCCCTATCCTGCCAAATTTATCCGCTTACAATCTCCCGAATTTTTCCGTATTCTCCGAGAAAAACTAGGTTGGGGATTACCTCACATTGCCAAGCCAACCTCTGTAGAAATTCCCTAATAATTATGATGCTACCTCACCTGATTTCGATATAAAATTATCTGGTGGTGATATATGAATAGGAAAAAATATCTATAATTGACATAAACTGCGGTTGAATTTATTGAAAATACATCTTATTGATACATTTTATTGAACATTTAAACCATTTCTTTTGAATATTTCTGAAACTTTAGCAATCAATTCGGGGGAAGGTGGTTGGGTATTTTTTAGTTGATAGTCATATCCTAACTGTTCCCACTTATATTCACCCATTTTATGAAAAGGTAAAACCTCAACTTTTTCAACATTTTTTAATCCTGCCACAAACTCAGCTAACCCTTGGACATTATGATCAGGATCTGTTAGATTAGGCACTAAAACAAAACGAATCCATGTTGGTTTATCAATTTCCGCTAAATAATTAGCAAAATCAAGGGTAGGTTGCAGAGAAACACTTGTTACTCGTCGATAAATTTCAGGATCATAAGATTTAATATCCAACAACACTAAATCAGCCGATTCTAATACTTCCTTAGCTTGATTTAATTGCACATATCCTGAAGTGTCCAAAGCAGTATGAATTCCTTTTTTATGGCACTCCTGAAAAATTGCCTTGACAAATTCTGGCTGCATTAAAGGCTCTCCTCCTGTCACCGTGACACCTCCCCCTGAATAATTGAAATAAGAATGATATTTCTCAATTTCTTCGATTAACTCCCCTACTGTTATTTTTTTTCCATTTTCTATATGACGACAATCAGGATTGTGACAATATAAGCATCTTAGAGGACATCCTTGGGTAAAAACCACGAAGCGAATACCTGGCCCATCTACTGTGCCACAACTTTCTGTGGAATGAATTAAACCAGTAATCAAATTATTATCATTCATACAATAAGTTGGTTAAATTTCTGATGTTTGATGAGGTTCTTTTTTTGCCCTCTAATATCATTCTATGTCAACTTACTCTGAGTAGTTAATTTTATCTGAAACCTGCCAATCAGCAGATATTTTTATATCGAACTGAGGTAAGATATGGTAAAACAATCTATGTTTTGAATTAGCACTAATATGGTAAATTTGAAGACTTTATTCTATAGTTGAACTAGCCAAATTACGCATTTTATTTAATTCATCAGGAGACATTTTTTCTAAATGTTTTAACACTAAATTCATTCTTCCTTGAGATCGCAATTTATCTTCATGACGAGCTAAAAAATCCCAATATAAATAATTAAAAGGACAAGCATTTCCTGTAGTTTTTTCTTTTGGATTATAACAACAATTAGAGCAGTAATCACTCATTTTATTGATGTAGTTAGCCGAAGATGCGTAGGGTTTTGATGCTAATAAGCCACCATCAGCAAACTGCCCCATTCCTAAAACATTGGTTTGCATTACCCAGTCATAAGCATCTATGTAAACACCGTGAAACCATTTTTCTATTTCTTGGGGAGAAATACCTTTAATTAAAGCATAATTACTAATTATCATTAATCGCTGAATATGATGGGCATAACCTGTATTTTCTGTTTGTTTTAATACCTGTTTTAAGCAGTTCATTTTTGCTTGTTTACTATCCCAGAAAAAAGACGGTAAGGGTTGTTGATGGTTAAACCAGTTTGCTTGAAAATAATCTTCTTTTACATAATGGTAAATTCCATACATATATTCTCGCCAACCTAATATTTGACGAATAAAGCCTTCTACAGAATTTAAAGGGAATGATTTGTCATAATAAGCCTTTTCCACAGTTTTAATAACTTCTAAGGGTTGTAATAAACCCACATTAAGATAAGGTGAAATAAGACTGTGCCACATAAATTTTTCATTAGTTATCATGGCATCTTGATACGTTCCAAATTTTTCTAAACGATAATTAACGAAATTATCTAATACTTTTAAAGCATCTTTTCTTGTCACTGCCCAGTTAAATTTATCACTATTACCATAGGTTTTTATGTCTAAGTTTTTAACTTTTTCTATTACTTGTTGTGTGATATTATCTGGCTGAAATATCAGAGGTTGAGGAGGAGATAAGTTATTTTTAGGGGGTTTTCTATTTTCTTTATCTAAGTTCCATTTTCCGCCCACTGGTTGATTATTTTCTGTTAATAATATTTGCCATCTTTTTCTACTTTCTCTGTAAAAATCTTCAAGAATTAACCTTTTTCTTTTATCTGCCCATTGTTTAAATTCTTCTGGTTGCCATAGAAAATTTGGGTTAGCATATAGTTTTATATCGCAGTCTAATTTGAGATTTTTAATTGATTGTAAAAAGATGCGATCGCACGGAGTTATTGTTCTGATTTCTGTAAGACTATATTTTTGAATTGTATGAGATAAACCTTCATTAAAATTTTCAACTATTTGATAATTTACTTGCCAATTATTTACCATTAATTCTTCAGCATAATGACGCATTGCTGACCAAATAAAGATTAGTTTTTGTTGATGATAAATTCTTTTTTTAACATGATTTAATGATTCAATTAAAATAACTATTACATCTTTTTTGTTAGCTTCTAATTCTGATAAAATAGGATGATTTTCAAGGAGTTGATCACCTAAAATCCAAACACCAATAGTCATAATTTGTATGAGAAAATTTGTACAATTTTATTTTAATAGCAAAAGATTATTTCCTGCGTTCGTCTTATATACTACTGTGCGATCGAATCTATTTTTAAGGTAAGTTAATAATATAATGACATGAATTAGAGATTTGATTTATGTTTCCCTTGTCGCAAAACCACCCCATTAACCATAATTTCCTTCGGGTTGCCTTAGATACTTCTTTACTCGACGTGATTAAACTATTAAGTAATAGTCACAAAGATAGAGAAAATCAAGGATTGAGTTGCGTTGTTGTCATTAATCAAGGAAGATTAGTTGGCTTAATTACAGAAAGAGATATAGTTAAAATATCTGCACAGCAGTTGTCTTTGGAAAAATTAGTTGTTGCAGAAGTAATGACAAGGGATTTAATCACCTTTTCTGTGGATAAGTTGGGCAACATAACAGATTTGATTGATATTTTTCGTAAATATTATATTCGTCACTTACCCATTGTTAATGATAATCAGGAAATTTTGGGCATCGTTACCCCCGAAAGCATCCGCAGTGGTTTACAACCCCTTGATTTACTCAAACACCGTTATGTTAGCGATGTCATGCGTCGTAATATTATTTGCGGTTATTCTCAGCAAAAATTAATTGATTTAGTTAACGTTATGGCGCGTAATGCTATCAGTTGTGTTGTCATTGGCAAAGAAACGGAAAGAAATACCATAAAACCCTTGGGCATTATTACCGAAAGAGATATTGTGCGTTATCAGGCTTTAAGAATTAATCTCACTCAGATTAGTGCGGAGGAAGTTATGACACAACCTCTGACGATGATAAAAAAAGAAAAATCTTTATGGGATGCCCATTTAATGATGTCAGAGTATGGTTTTCGTCGTTTGGTGGTGGTGGATGATGAGGGAGATTTACAGGGCATTATTACTCAAAGTAGCATTTTAGAGGGAATAGATCCCAGAGAATTGCAAGGAGTTATTAAAGTTTTAGAAAAGCAAGTTGAAGTTTTACAAACAGAAAAAACTCAGTTATTGAAAGAATTACTAACCCAACAAAAGCAAAATTTGCAATCAGCCGAGAGAAGGGGAAAATTAATTTCTGATATTGCCCTCAGAATTCGCTCATCTTTAAACCTGAAAACTATTTTACAAACTGCCGTCGATGAGGTTTTGTCTCTCCTTGATACGGAGAGGGTTATTATTTATCACCTAGAAGAAAATAACAATCATATCGCAGTAGAAGCATTAAAAAATAATTCCTTCTCTTTAGCAAACTATTCCCTTGATGATGAATGTTTAAGACAAGAATTTTTACTATCAGGCAATCTATGGAAAACAAAAGTTATTAATGATATTAGTGAAGAAGCGATCGAATCTTGCTATCATCTACTAACAAGTAGATTTGGGGTTAAAGCCTGTCTAATTACCCCTTTAATAGTTAATAGTAGCCTTTGGGGATTATTAATTGTCCATAATTGTCATCAACCTCGGCCATGGCAAGAAGGAGAAATCGAATTTTTAGAACAATTGTCAGTACAATTAGGTATAGGAATTCAACAAGCCACTCTCTTACAACAACTGCAAGAAGCCAGACAAAATTTAGAAGTTAAAGTCACAAAACGCACAGCAGAATTACAAAAAATTAATGATAAATATGAACAAGAGTTAATTAAATCTAAACAAACTCAAGTCAACTTACAAAAAACAGAAAAAACCCTTGCAGGAATTTTAAACGTGGCTAACGATGCCATTATTTCCATTAATCCTCAACAAGAAATAATCATGTTTAATCAAGGGGCATCGAAATTATTTCAATATACCCCTGATGAGGTAATGGGAAAACCCCTAGATATACTAATCCCAACACGGTTTATCACCATCCACCGTCACCATGTAGATGAATTTCACTCTAACTCAAAAATTCCCACCTGTCGAGAAATGGCGGAAAGAAAACAACGATTAGTTTTTGCCCGTCGTCGGGATGGTAGTGAATTTCCGGCGGAGGCTTCTATTTCCAAATTGATTACCGAAGAAGAAGATGTTATCCTGACGGTAATTTTAAGGGATGTTAGTGAAAAAAGGGCTATGGAAGCTCAAATTAGGGAATTAGCTTATTTCTTGGAAGTTAGCTTAAATGAAATCTATGTTTTCTCCGCAGATGATTTAAAATTCCAGTATGCCAATTCTACCGCTTTACAAAATATTGGCTATGATAAGAAGACTTTACAAACAATGACTCCATTGGAGATTAAACCAGAGTATGAGAAGGAAAATTTTATCGAATTACTGAAACCTTTATTAACGGGAGAAAAAGAAAATATACAATTTCAAACAATTCATCGTCGTAAAGATAACAGCAATTATCCTGTAGAAGTTAATATGCAGTTAGTCAAACAGGAAGACAAATCGGTTTTTTTGGCTGTTGCTAATGATGTCACGAAAAAACAGGAAGTAGAAAACGCCTTAAGGGAAAGTGAGAAACGCTTTCAAATGATGGCAGATAATGCACCTGTATTAATTTGGTTGGCGGGGAAAGATGGAAATTGCACTTATGTTAATAAAACTTGGTTAGAATTTACGGGTAAAACCTTAGCTGAAGAAATTGATAATGGTTGGTTAAATAATGTGCATCCTGAAGATAAAGAAAGATGTTGGGGGGCTTATCACTCTTCTTTTGAAGGGCATTTTCCTTTCCAAGTAGAGTATCGTTTGCGTCGTTATGATGGTGAATATTGTTGGTTTTTAGATGTGGGTGTGCCTCGGTATGACCATGATAGTAACTTTTTGGGCTACATCGGTTCTTGTACTAATATCAGCGATCGCATCCGTATAGAAAAAGAGTTACAAAAGCAGTTGCAAAAAAGTATTCTATTGACAAGATTAACCGATAGAATCAGACGTAGCCTAAACTCAGAAGAAATATTTTTGACGGCGGCAGAGGAGATATGTAAGGCGTTTGGAGTTGACCAAACTTTGATTTTTACTTGTAAATCAGGAATCAGAGAAAAGTTACCAAAAACCATGACGTGTGTTTCTGAGTATATTTTAGGAAAATCCCCTTCTTGTCTAAATTTGGAAATTCCTGTGATTGATAATCCTTATATGGAATTAGTTTTAGAGAGAGAAAAAGCCATTGCCATTGACAATACGGAGAATCATCCTCTATTTGCCAATCCTAGAGAAAGAGAAATCATTAATAATATGAACATAAAATCTCTTCTTGCTTGTGGTACTTTTTATCAAGGTAAAGTTAATGGTAGCATAGGATTACATCACTGCGATCGCTCTCATGTTTGGAGTAAAGAAGAAATCGAACTTTTAGAAGCGGTTGCCGCCCAATTAGGGATAGCCATTGCCCAAGGAGAATTATTACAAAGGGAAAAACAAAGACTGCAACAACTGGCGTTAAAAAATAAGCAATTGCAAAAGGCGAAACAGGAAGCCGAATTAGCGAATCAGGCAAAAAGTGAATTTTTAGCGATTATGAGTCACGAAATTCGCACCCCCATGAATGGAGTTATCGGCATGACAAATTTATTAGCAGATACACCCCTTAATTCTGAGCAAGAAGATTTCCTTAAAACTATCCGTCATAGTGGTGAAAGTCTCTTGGTAATTATCAATGATATTTTAGATTTTTCCAAGATTGAATCAGGAAAATTAGAGTTAGAAAAAAAACCGTTTAATTTAGAAGAATATATCCAAAGTACCATCGATTTATTTAGTTTTCAAGCCCAAGAAAAAAATATTAAATTTAATTATAAATATTCTAGTTATGTTCCTAGGAACTTTCTCGGAGATGTTATTAGGGTCAAGCAAATACTTATAAATTTGATTGGAAATGCTCTTAAATTTACTGATGAAGGTTTTATAACTATTTATATAGAAGGGCAAAAAAGAGAAAATAATAATTATAAAATACAATTTGCAATTCAAGATACAGGCATAGGCATACCCCTAGAAAAACTCGATCGTTTATTTAAGGCTTTTTCCCAAGTAGATGCTTCTACATCTCGAAAATATGGAGGTACAGGATTAGGATTAGCTATTAGTAAACGTTTAGCCGAAATAATGGGCGGTACTATGTGGGTTGAATCTGAAGAAGGGCAGGGTTCTACTTTTTACTTTACCATAGTTCTTCCTTTAGTAGAAATGGAAAAAAATCTTCCTCTTAATCAGATTAATTCTTTTGAGACAATTATCAATCCTCCTCAATGTCAAATTCTTTTAGCTGAAGATAATAAAGTTAACCAAAAGGTTGCCTCTTTAACTCTGAAAAAACTAGGTTATCAAGGAGAGATTGTTAATAATGGTTTAGAAGTAATTGAAGCAGTGCAAAAAACTGATTACGATCTGATTTTTATGGATATACAAATGCCTGAAATGGATGGTTTACAAGTCACTCGTTGGATTCGTTCTCATCTTACTCAACAGCCGTATATTGTAGCAATGACAGCTAACGCTATGGAACGCGATCGCACTATTTGCTTAGAAGCAGGAATGAATGACTACATAGCAAAACCTTTACAGATAGACGCTTTAAAACAAATATTAAACAAATTTCAACAGACAAGCGGCAATTATCATTATTACTAGACTTCTTACTACTCTTTTCTGGCTTCTTCGTGATGGAAAATTTTAGATTTATCGAACCCTTATACTCCAAACTCGATCGCACCTACAATTCAAATTCCCCCCTTATTAAGGGGGGCTAGGGGGGATCTTGTTTTAAGGGCTAGGGGGGATCTAAAGTATCTAACTGAAAACCGATCGCACCACAAACTCCCTCAAAACTCCTCAAAACATCATCATTGCTAAACCGAAGTACCCTCAAACCATAATTCTGCAAAATAGCCGTACGGATGCGATCTCGCTCTATCCCTTCTGGTTGAAAATGAGAATCTCCATCAACTTCGATCACTAATCTTTTTTGACTACAATAAAAATCCACAATGAAATTATCAATGGGGCGTTGTCTCATGAACTTATAGGAAACTTATAGGATAAGTGTCGAAGATATTCAGACCATAATTTTCGTTCCGCAGGAGTCATATTTTTTCGTAACTCCCTCGCTCTTTCCTTGAGCTTATAGTTATAGGGGAGGAAAAAGTCACTCATTTTCGGTTTTTGTTTTTCATTATATCTGAACTCTCCCCCCTTGTCTCGTCCTCACCTAACGGTACTTAGACAAAAATTAAGCCCAAATAAACCCTAAACTTGCTTTATATAAGCTAAATACTTCCACCTTATCTTTTAACCATTGAAAAAAGCGAAAAGACACTGCTGTCCGAAACGCCTCTAAACCTTCTGCAAAAGTATTTAAAGGTTTATTCCCCCATTGTCTCCTTAACCCCCCTGTCAAACGATGCCATTGAATAAAAGTATAAGCACAAAATACAATATCAAATGTCTCATTACACTTCTTTTATTTCTCACTTAGTATTCTGATAAACCTAACCATCCCTTTATTTCACGGTAAAATACTTCTATCCAATTTCTTTGTGTATAAGTTTCTACTATCCAATTCCCATTGACTTTTTCCCCTGCTTTATTCGTCATTAAATAATCAATATCTGTGGAATTTTCAAAACTGTCTGCATTCATGACGATAGCTACAGTTTTTATTCCCGATAAAGCTGATAATTTAATCTTTATCGTTGCTACCCAGAGAGTTTTTTCTTGATTTTTTCCTATTCTTATTTCTTCAAAACTTTCTTGTATGAGTAGTGACGATGACATTGCCATTATCAGTTTTGCCAATTTGACCAATATATTGTCTTCCAACACAATCAGTAAAATTACCACTCTTACGATGACCTGAATCATCGATAATTAAAGAGAAATATCTACTTATTTTAGTTTGACGACAAGAAGCTATTATTTCTAATCTTTGATCATTGACCTCATCATAATTCCATGTGGACTCTGTTAGAAAATGATGTAATTTATGATAAGTAATATCAAGATTATTATTGGCAATTTGAGTGATATTTTTTCTTTGAGAATCTCCTAATAAACCCCCCAAATAATTTCTAAACTCTCGTTTTTGTGCCTTTGTTTTTAAGACAGGATCTATTTTTTGACACCAGCGATTAAAACATGGGGGCATTGATGAAGAGGTGATTTCTTTCATTTTGACCTAAAAAAACTATCATATAATCATTATAAGTCAATTCTTAACATCTTTTTGTTTAAGTACCGCTAACGTTAAAAACCAGCCCTTATGAGCTTAACTTGATCCCCCTTAACCCCCCTTATTAAGGGGGGAATTTGAAAAATAAAAAAATTTTTTGAGCAGGTGATAGGTTTTTGATCGAATCTGGGTAATGTATAACTAAGAGAAAAAACAAACTATTTAAAATATCCCTCACAGGAGACATAAGATTATGAAACCCGAAGTAACTTTAAAATATTTATCCTACCTCCGCAACAAAAAACAAAATGATGAAGGTTTTACCTTAATTGAATTATTAGTCGTAGTCATTATCATCGGTGTATTGGCGGCTGTTGCACTTCCTAACCTCTTAAGCCAGGTTGGTAAAGCTAGAGAAACAGAAATCAAAAACTTCGTTGGTACTACCATTCGTTCTCAACAAGCATATCACTTTGAACGTCAAACCTTCGCTACTAACTTAGATTTATTAGGGGTTAAATTTGATTCTCAGTATATTACAGCCGCTACTATTGCCGGTAACACTGGAACAGCTACTTCAACTCCTGTCAATAGTGATTCTGCTAATGATGGTACTCGTGCCTACAGTGGTCTAATTTCTTACGCCTCTGGTAACTATTCTCAAATTGTTTGTCAGAGTGATGCCGTTGCTAACTCCCTTGCCGCTCCCACTGGTACAAGTGCTTGTCCTGCTTCCAGTGCCGTTGTACAGTAAAGCTAAAGAAACGTACATTAAACTTCAGTTGACTAAACTTAGTCGCATAGCCAGGTGGCATTAAAAACCATCTGGCTTTCGGTGTAAAATTGGGGAAGAAAATATTATTACAGACACTAAAATTAGTCGCCTTAGTGGATAGTTTCAAAATAAAGACATTAATGCGAGGTTGGTTATGAGTCAAAAACAAAAAAACAGAAAAAGAAACCTCAAGAAAAGATTGTTTTTTTCCCATCAAGTAAACACTAGGGGGTTTACATTGATAGAATTATTGGTGGTTATTATTATTGTGGGAGTATTAGGGGCGGTGGCGTTGCCCAATTTCTTAAGACAGGTAGGTAAGTCAAGAGAAGTGGAGATGCAAAATCTTATCGGGGCTATTAATCGAGCACAACAGGCTTATCATTTTGAAAAACAAAACTTTGCCGAAGGAACAGATGATAATGATTCATTAACTAAATTAGGCTTAACTTTTGATAGCAACTATATTGATAGTTATAATATTATTGCTAATACCAATTCCGCCACTACTACACCAACGAACACTAATTACGATAAAGATGGTACCAGAGCCTATTCGGGGGGAATGTTTTACAATGCAGGAGTATATAAAGGAGCTACTTGTCGTTCAGAAGATGTTGCTTCTTCCATTCCTGCTCCTTCTGTCACTTTTGTTCCCCCTTCTGTAGATTGCGGGGTAAATGTTTCTCTGCAATAAATAATATATTATTGAAGATGGAGAAATATAAAATTAATGAATAAAAATTTGACTCTATAAAAATCAAAAATCAAGAATGTTCGCAAATTTCCTGAATACGAAAAATCTGGTTTCATTGGGTTTTATTTTATTTAGTGTCGTTTCTATTGGTTTTTTACAAAAACCATTATTGGATAAGAATCAAACGAGAACAAAAGCTGATTTGATCACAGAGGCAACTATTAATGAATCGAAAATTACTCTGCTTAATAGATTTCCCTCCTTTGGTTTTAATAACTTAATTGCCGATTGGACTTATTTAGACTTTATCCAATATTATGGCGATGCAGAGGCGAGAAAAATTCTTGGATATGATTTACTGCCCGACTATTATCGTTTAATTGTTCATAGAGATCCCCGTTTCATACAAGCCTATTTCCTCCTAGATCCAGCTACGACTCTATTTGCTGGAAGACCAGATGTAAGTGTAGAGCTAATGAATTATGGTCTTAAGTATATTACTCCTCAACAACCCAGGGCTTATCAGGTTTTAGCATTTAAAGGAACAGATGAATTACTTTTTTTGGGAAAAACGGAAGAAGCGGAACAATCTTTTTTGACAGCATCGCAATGGGCAAAACGGGAAAACAGCGATACTAGCCGACAACTTAGTCAAGTTTATCGTCAAACCGCTCAATTTTTAGCAGACAATCCTGATAGTAAAAAAGCAAGAGCTAGTTCATGGTTGATGATTTTAAGTAATGCAAGAGATGATCAAGTCAGACAAATTGCATTAACTTATTTAGAAAAATTGGGAGCGGAAGTAAGCTATGAAAATAATAGAATTTCAGTTAGTGTACCAGATGACATTGACGAAAAAAAACCTATAATTGATAAAAAATAGGTTAAAAAAATGATTTTTTATGGATAACGATAACATTGCGGAACAAAAAAAATTAAGTGATTATTTAAACAAATTAGACTATCAAAGTTTAATTAAACATATAGAAGAAAAAATCGAAATAGATCCACAAAATTATTATTATTACAATTATCTGGGATTAGCCTATTTTTTGAGTGGACAATCACTAGAAGCCCAATCGGCTTGGTTTTTTGTTTTTAATGGTGAAGAAAATGATATATATTTACAACAATTAGCCAAACTTTTAGAGCAAGAAGCACAAAGATATTTTAATTTCAACTCTTATCATGTTAGCTATTCTTTAAGACAAATTATCCGAGAAATATTACCTAACAACATAGACAATTTATTTTTTATAGTAGAAAATTTAATACCCCTAAATATATTTAATAATAATTATGAGCAGGAAATAAACATAATTGCTATTTTACAGCAAATTAATGATAATCAATTTTATTTTGATAAAATATACACTGTTTTAGATAAGATATTAGATTTTAACTATCAAACAAATATAGATTTAGTTGAACAACTTTTCAGAGTATATCCCAATAAACAAGAATTATTAAATTTTATTAATAAAAAGACCTTATATTTAGGTAATATCAAAAAATGGTTTAACTTTGCTGGAGATCTTTTATCCCTTTCTCTAAAATATATAATTGATCATCCACAAAAAATAAGCACTTTGAAAGATATATGCGGTTATTACATTTCTGGCAGTAACTATCAAAAAGCACAACATTACGCAGAAATATTCCAACAAGAAGCTATCAGTAAATCAGAAAAAGCCTTTGCATCTTACCAAATGGTTCGTTTAATGATGGACAAATGTGATTGGTATAACAGTAATAACTTAAGAGAAGAATACAGACAAAATTTATTAAGTCTGGAAGGTGAAAATATAGAGGATATTGAAAGTTATTTAATTGACTTTTTTATCACTATATCAGAATGTTTATTATACTTTGATGATGAACCTGCTTATAATCGACAAATATTCAACCACTGTGCCTCACTATTTGAAGAATTTGTGAGAAAATATTATGCTTTTGTTAACTTTAGTCCATATAAATTAGTCAGAAATAACAACAAAAAATTGAAAATTGGTTATATTGCCCATACTTTCCGAAATCATTGTGTCGGTATCTTAAGTCGTTGGCTTTTCTATTATCACAATAAAAATGAATTTGATATATATGTATATTTAATTGGCTCTGAAGAAGATGAAATTACAGCAAAATGGTTTAAATCAAATAGTAAAAAATATGTAAATCTTCCTAATCATGTTGTTAAAGTTGTCGAAGAAATAAGAAAAGATAATATTGATATTTTAGTAGAACTAGATTGTTTTACATCTAGAACAACCCAAGGAATTATGGCTCTAAAACCTGCCCCTATACAGGTAAGTTGGTTGGGTTTAGATTCAACAGGATTACCTAGCATCGACTATTTTCTCACAGACACTTATGTTTTACCCAATAATGCTCAAGAATACTATCGAGAAAAATTATGGCGTTTACCCCATAGCTATTTGGCAGTAGATGGATTTGAAGTGGGTATTTCTTCAGTGAATCGAAAAGATTTAGATATTCCAGAAGATGCTATCGTTTATTTAAGCCTACAAACTCCCTTTAAAAGACATCCAGATAATATTCGATTGCAAATGAAAATTTTAGCGGCATTACCGAATAGTTATTTTTTAATCTCTGCGGGATCCTATCTGGACAGTATTATAGAAAATGTGAGAAATTTGTTTACTGTCATCGCACTAGAGGAAGGAGTAAACCCAGAAAAAATAAAACTTCTACCTTTTTTACCCCTTCAAGAATATAGAGGATTTTTAACAGTGGGAGATGTGGTTTTAGATACCTATCCCTTTAATGGTGCAACTACTACTTTAGACGCATTATGGCTAGAAATTCCATTGGTAACTAAAGTCGGACAACAATTTCATGCTCGTCAGGGCTATACTTTTTTGAAAAACTTAGGTATTGATGAGGGTATTGCTTGGAATGATGAAGATTATATTCAATGGGGTATAAAATTTGGTAAGGATGAGAATTTAAGAAAAAATGTAACCTGGAAATTAAAACAATCAAAAAGAACATCTCCTTTATGGAATACAGAAAAATTAACCAGAAATATAGAAAATAGTTATCAAAAAATGTGGCAACTATATATTAAAGAAAGTTAATTACTCAGATGGTCAAATTTTCCCTAATTATAGCAATTTTCAGCATTATGAGGTACAAACAGATCCCCCTAAATCCTCCTTAACAAGGGGGACTTGCAAATAAAAAAATATATCTCATAAACATAGGAAATGCTATAGATTTACTTATTAACACATATTTTATGACAATGAATATCCTAGTAACGATTCCCCACTATTATAAATCTCAACCTGACTCCCAATACGGTTCACAAAGAAACCCTCAATCAAGAATCCATGCTTTATCAGAAGTAATACTACATTTACAACAATTATTTGGACTTGAACAATCAATAATATTGATAGATGAAAAAAAGGCTATCTCCGCTAATAATTTATTGAGAAGCAAAATAGAGATTGTTATATGTACCACGGGTAATAATCATTTACTAGATCAATTAGATATTCCTAGCTCTCTTTTTTCTCACCATAGAACTAACTGTGATCCTCTCCTCTTAGGATTTGAATGTCATCAAGTTCTTGCGGATAATTTAGGAAAATACGACTATTATTGCTATTTAGAAGATGATCTGGTGATTGTAGATCCTCTTTTTTTTAATAAACTAAATTGGTTTAATAGTCATTATGATGAAAGCAAATTATTAGTCCCTTATCGTTATGAATTAGGACTTAATCAAAATATTGGTAAATGTTATATCGATGGTGATTTAAGCCCAAGTATATCAGATTCTTTTCAAAGGGTTAATGATGAACCAGAATTAAAACAAGATTTTCTTGATCTTTCCATCGTATTTGAAAGAGTTTTGAATCCTCATTCAGGTTGTTTTTTTCTTAATCAAAAGCAAATGAATCTCTGGATACATCAAGACTATTTTTTAGATCGTTGTACGGATTTCATTGGTCCTTTGGAAAGTAGTGCAACTTTGGGAATTATGAAAACATTTAAGGTATATAAACCCGCCATTGAATGTATTAATTTTCTGGAGTTATATCATGGGGATCAGGGCTTTATTCATCAATTGGGTTCAACCTTTGAAATTGATTTAGAGAACCAATGGGAACAAAAAATCAAGAGGTATTTAAAAAAAGGACATTATCAAGAATTAATTAAATTTTTAGAAAGTAATGAGCAGATTGAAAACTCATTATATTATTGTTATTTAGGTTTAGCTTATTTTCTAAATACCAGAAAAGACGAGGCATTTTCAGCATGGTTTTTTGTATTTCAAGATAGCGATTTTCCAACAAAAAATCTCGTTAATATTTTAGAAGTAGAAGCCCAAAGAAATTTACAAAACACTAACTATCAATTAAGTTATGAAATTAGAGAAGTTATAGAGGAAATAGATCCTTACAATGTTAATAATTTACTTTTGATGATGGATCTAGCCATTGAACTCAAGATAGAGTTAATTAATCAAGAATATTTGGCAAAAATAATCGTAGCTATCAGAAATTCTCAGCTAGATGACATAGACTTTAATCTTATACACAGATTTTTGGAAAATATTTTAGATTTTCCCTTTAATCTCAATATCGAATTAGTTGACACGATTTTAGAATCAGCAGAGGCATCATTCAGAGAAAATTTAATTAAATTAGCTATACAAAAAGCCTATCAATTAGCACATTTTACAAGATATCCTTTATATGCGGCAGATTTAGGATCTACTTGTCTCAAATATTGCCCAAAAAATCTTTTTGTTTTGCAAAATACTTTTTTCTATTTAATGTTAGCCTATCAGTTTGAACGAGCTAAAACAATGGCAGAACAATTTCAATTAAATGCCATAACCTTAGAAGAAAAAGCCTATAGTTCTTATTTATTAATTCATTGGATGTTAAAAAGTGGTGCTTGGTTAGAGAGGGAATCTTTGGTGAAGAATTATCAAACATCTCTATCTAATTTAGCAAAGAAAAATGAGGGAAACATAGCTACTTATATTCACTGTGCTTTAGTTTATATGACACAATACTTATTGTATTTTGAAGATAATCCTCAATATAATCGACATATTATTAACGGAATTTCAAGGATTTATCAAAGTCATTTTAATCATCTCCAATTAGAACTGTGCAAAGATAAAAATTATCGAAAAAATAGTCTTGTTAAGAAAAAAATCAAAATAGGTTATATTGCTTTTACTTTCAGAAATCATTGTGTAGCTTATCTTTGTCGCCATTGTATTAGCTTTATTGATCGTAGTAAATTCGATATATATATATATATGCTAGGAACGATACAGGATGAGATAACAGAACAATATTTTAAAAAAGATGTAACCAAATTTATTGCTTTTCCAAAAGATTATCAACGCACAGCACAAGAGATAGAAAAGGACCATCTTGATATATTGGTTGATTTAGATTGTTTTACAAATGATATTACCCATGCTGTAATGGCTTTAAAACCAGCCCCTATACAAGTCAGTTGGCTTGGCTTAGATTCTACGGGAATACCAACAATTGATTATTTTATGGTTGATCCTTATGTTGTTACTCAAAATGCTAAAAACTATTATCGAGAAAAGTTATGGTTTTTTCCACAAACTTATTTAGCGGTTAATGGTTTTGAAATAGGAATTAGTAATTTAAGAAGACAGGATTTAGATATCCCTGAAGATAGTATAGTTTATATGAGTTTGCAAAATGGAGAAAAAAGACTTCCTGAGAACATAAAATTGCAAATGAAAATTTTACAGAAAGTTCCCTCCAGTTATTTTCTGGTTTCTGGGGGTTTTAATGAAATTATGCAAAATAACATTATATTCTTATTTGAAATGATTGCAGAAGAAGAAGGAGTGGATTCAAAAAGAATTAAAGTTTTACCTTTTATGCCCGTCAATACCTATCGAGGTAATATTATATTGGGGGATGTGGTGTTAGATACTTATCCTTTTAATGGTGCAACAACAACTCTCGATGCTTTATGGTTAAATATTCCCCTTGTTACTAGGGTAGGTGAACAATTTCATGCTCGTCAAGGTTATACTTTCCTTACAAATTTGGGTATTGGGGAGGGTATTGCTTGGAATGACGAGGAATATATTGAATGGGGAGTAAAGTTTGGCACGGATGAGGAGTTAAGAAAGAAAGTATATTGGAAGTTAAGGGAGTCGAAAAAGACTTCTCCTCTGTGGAATGGAAAGCAGTTTGCTAGGGAAATGGAGAAAGCCTATCAGCAAATGTGGGAAATCAATGTCAGTAAACAGACTAAGATGGAATCATAATATGTTAAGGATTGAGGCATCGTATCAAATATTAAGGAAAATTTATAAATATAATGGATAATATTGACTATTCTGACATCGTCAAATTTTATCAAGAAGGGAAAACAGCCCAGCTAATTACTGCTTGTGAAAAATTTATTAGTAATAATCCCTGTGAAATAAATAATTATTGGTATTTAGGGGTTCTTTACTTATTAAATAATCAGATAAAGATGGCACAATCTGTGTGGATGTCAATATTATTGGAGAGTGAAAATATAGATGAAGAAACTCAACAATTAATCAAAATTATTCAGAATATAGCTATTAATTTTGTCAAACTAAATTACTGGAAAGAAGCTAAATTATTTTATGAACAGTTAATTAATTTAGATGAAGAAAATTTGGTTTATTATAAGTATTTACTTGATCTAAATTTGCAAATAGGTAATGAAGAAGAAGCAGAAATTATTTTTAAATACTTAATTAATGTAGAAATTCAAGATCCTAACATTTATTTAGAATATGCTCGATTTTTAGCGAAGCAATATCGTCACGAAGAATTATTTTTAACCTTACAGCAAGGAATTAAAGAATTTCCTTATGAGCAAAATTTATACTTAGCAATGGTTCAATTTCTTAGAAATAATGGACGGGCAAAAGATGCGATCGCACTTGCGGAAAAAGGTTTGGCATTGAATCCTCATAATATAATTTATCAGTTAGAAAATGCGAAAATATTACCTATAATTTATGAGAGTGAAAGAGAAATAGAATTTTATCGACAAAGATTTATTAATAATTTAGAAAATATATCTCAACATTTGTGTCTAAGAAATGAAATAGAGAGAAAAAATGCTTTAATGGCTATTAGTTTAAGTACAAACTTTTATCTCCAATATCAAGGAAAAAATGATCTAAACATTCAACAAAAATACGGGCAATTAGTAGAACAAGTAGTCAGGGCACATTTTCCACAATTTGTTAATACTGTCAAATATTCTCAGAAGCGAGAAGAAAAAATAAGATTAGGGATTATTTCTTGCCATTTTCGAGATCATAATGGGGCGAATTGGGCTTTAGGTTGGGTTAAGTTATTGGATAAAAATAAGTTTACTATTAACTGTTATTATTTGGAAGATTTAAGAGATTATATAACGGAAGAATTCATAATATATAGTGATAAATTTTATTTCTGTTCGTCAGATTTAATAACAAATATAGAAGCCATTATTCAGGATAAATTAGATGTTTTAATCTATACAGATATAGGGATGAAACCGGTTACCACTATATTAGCGAGTTTACGACTTTCTCTTGTCCAATGTGTAACTTTAGGTCATCCAATTACTTCAGGTTTATCTACTATAGATTATTATATATCGAGAGAATTAATGGAAACAAAAAATAGTCAAGATCATTATACAGAAAAGCTCATTTTATTACCCAAAATTGGTCTTTATTTAGAGGAATTAAGTTTATCAAAAACAGCAAAAACAAGAGAAGAATTTGGTTTTGAACATAAATCTGTTCTTTATTTATCAACTCAATCTCTGTTCAAATACTTACCCCAATTTGATTATATTTATCCTAAGATTGCACTCAAAGTTACTACTGCAAAATTTATTTTTATTGAGTTTCCCATTAGTAAATATGTAAATTTTTTATTTAGAAAAAGACTGAGAAAAGTCTTCGCTCAATATAATCTAAATTATCAGGATTATTGTGTGATTTTACCCCGCCTCAATGAGGAAGAATTTATGAGTTTACATATAATCGGAGATATTTTTCTGGACACTTTGACTTGGTCAGCAGATAATACTTGTAGATTAGCTGTGAGTTGTGATTTACCCATTGTAACTTGTCCGGGTGAATTTATGAGGGGCAGACATTCCTACGGAATTTTAAAAATGATTAATGTGGAAGATACTATTACTTATTCGGAAAAAGACTATATCGATATGGCAATAAAGTTAGGGAATAATCAGCAATGGAGACAGAAAATAATTGATAAAATGAAACTTAATAAACATAAACTATTCTATGATTTAGATTCTGTTCAAGGTTTAGAAAAATTTTTAATGGAAGTTGTCAATAATGACATAAATGTTAAAAATTATAAATTAAGATTTTAAAAATAAAATTAATGATAAAATAAAATAAAACTGTTTTATAAATTATGAAATGGCAAGAAGTTTGTGATAATAAATATTTACAAGATTTACCATTCAAAATAGAGTTAAATAAATGGGGACAAATTGTTATGAGTCCTGTTAAAATTAGACATTCTTTTTATCAGGGGAGAATCTTACTTTTATTGGAGTCTTTTTTGAAAACGGGTGAAGTCATGCCAGAATGTGCCATAAATACATCCGATGGAGTTAAAGTTGCTGATGTGGTATGGTATTCAAATAAAAGATTTCAACAAATTGAAGATGAAGTATCTGCCTCCATTGCCCCAGAAATTTGTATAGAGGTAAAATCAAGTGGGAATACAGAAGGAGAAATGCTATTCAAAAAACAGTTATATTTCTCGGCAGAGGCGATGGAAGTTTGGCTATGTGATGAAAATGGGAGTATCACCTTTTACGATAAACAAGGTAAATTAGAAAAATCTTTTTTAGTACCCGATTTTCCTGATCAAATTAAACGATAATACAAGTTTATAAGTACTTATCACATAAATAATGGAAAAATTGGCGATCGCACTTATTAAATCACAACTGCACCATAAATGTTTAATAGAAACTCAGGAAGCGATTCACTATACTTTACAAGATATGGGTTTTGATAGCATTTTAACTGATGATTTGGGAAGATGCGATCGACAATATATTATTTTAGGTGTTAATAATTTACTTTATCCGAATCAGGTTGAATTACCCCCTAACTCAATTATTTATAATCTCGAACAAATTTATCCTGAATCTCCATGGATACAATCTGGCTATCTGGATTATCTATATCAATATCCTATCTGGGATTATAGTTTATCGAATATCGCTCAGTTACAAAAATGGGGTATTAACAATATTCAACACCTACCCATCGGTTATCATCCCTGCTTGACTTGCATTCCTAACAATGAGAATCAAGATATTGATGTATTGTTTTATGGCTCAATTAATGAACATCGTCAAGAAATTATAGACAGTTTAAAAGAGGAAGGAATAAAAGTTGAGGCACTTTTTGGGGTTTATGGAGAGGAAAGAAACCGCTATATTGCCAGAAGTAAAATTGTTTTAAATATGCACTTTTACGAAGCTCAAGTTTTTGAAATTGTGAGGGTTTCTCATTTGTTAGCAAATCGAGTTTTTGTTATCTCAGAAAAGGGTAATAATTTTCAGGAAGAAAGTTATTTTCAAGAAGGTTTAGTATTTTGTAATTATGAAGATTTAGTTTCCACTTGTATCGAGTATTTAAAAAGGGAGCGAGATAGAAAGATAATTGCAGAAAGAGGTTATAATTTATTCACAAGTCTTCCTTTACAAGAATATTTAAAACCCCTAATTAATTCTCTTTCTCAAAATATTTATAATTGCCATAAATTTATCAAAGATTTTTATCGAAAAAATCAAGCTAAAACCGCTTTTAATCAAGGTCATTATCAAGATGCGATCGCACTTTATGAACAAAGTTTACAAGTTGATAGAGATTGTTTAGAGAGTCATGTTTATTTAGCATTAGCTTTTTTATATGATAATAATGATTTAGCGTCTGAATTAACCTTATATTCTTTTATTTCTGAAGGGGAAGAAAAAGGAGAAGATGTAATCTTATTAACCGAAAATGTATGTAAATTATTAAGTAAGGAACTCGAACAACAACTATTATTAAATAATCTGGAATTAGCGAGTAAGATTAAAGTATATATTGAAAGTTTATCACAATAAATTATGACAGTAGCTATTAGCGAAATAATCGAAAATGGGATAATTTTTGATCTAAAAAATTGGAATAAAAAAATAATGAATAGTAATAAATTACTTGAAAATGTTAATCAATTATTTAAAATATTAGAGAATCGCAAAATTAACTACTTATTAGTTGGAGGAGTAGCTTTATTAAGCTATATTGAAGGAAGAAATACTCAAGATATTGACTTAATCTTATCTGTTGATGAATTGAATCAGCTACCAGAAATGATTGTTAATGAACAAAAGAAAGATTTCATAAGAGGGAGTTTTGGCTTTTTACAAATTGATATTTTACTAACTCAAAATAATTTATTTAACCTCAGTTTTGGATAAGAAAACAGGCAGATAGTAAGCTGAATATAACAAACCATCAACTAACTACTGCCCTATGTTTAATTTAGATTATTTATTTTGTCATGTCGATGATTTCTGCCAACAATTTGAGCCTCAATGGCAACAAAAACTTATCTCTCATGGTGCTGTCCAACGTGTTCGTACTAAAAGTCTGTGTTTAAGTGAAATTATGACTATTCTCATTGCTTTTCACCAAAATCATTACCGTAATTTCAAACATTTTTATCTTAATCACGTTCAACAATATTGGACTTCTGCTTTTCCCAAACTTCCCAGTTATCAACGTTTTGTCCAATGGATTCCATCAACTATTATTCCCTTGTGTGTTTACCTCAAGCACTGTTTTGGGAACTGTACCGGAATTAGTTTTATTGATTCTACCAAGATCCAAGTTTGTCATAACCGCCGTATTCGCCAACATAAAGTATTTAAAAATTTAGCTCAAAGAGGCAAAACCTCTGTGGATTGGTTTTTTGGTTTTAAACTCCATCTGGTAGTCAATGAACTGGGGGAAATTGTGAATATGAGCTTAACCCCAGGTAATGTCGATGACCGTAAACCTGTAGTCGATCTTTTAAAAGAGCTTTGGGGAAAAGTTTTTGGTGATAGAGGTTATGTCTCACAAAAATTAGCCACAAAGTTACTGAAAGATTTTGGTATTGAGTTTTTTGCCAAACCCAGACGCAATATGAAGAACAAATTAATGAGACTTCATAACAAACTTTTATCTCGGAAACGAGCGATTGTCGAAACAATCAATGATCAGCTCAAAAACATATCACAAATAGAACATTCTCGTCATCGTTCACCAATAAATTTCTGTGTCAATATATTATGTGGGTTAATCGCATATTGTCATCAACCAAAGAAGCCCCACCTTCGCTTAGAATGGATTTTACCTCAATCTGCTTAACCAAAACTCAGGTTATTTAATAAAGTCTTAAAAGAATTTGCCACAAAGAGAATATTTGGTAAAATCTCAATTAATTGTGTAAGCGTAAAAGGATTGATTTTACTTAAATTGTATGTTATTCCCTCTTTATATCGTCAAGGAAAATTCGAGCGAGTTAGTATTTATGAAAATGATATTCTGCTTTTAATGTTAAATTATAAGATGGAAACAGAATCGTTAATCAAGTTACTGAGTGAATATTTATTAGAGAGTGATTTAGATGAAATAAAAGAGATTTTAACTGATATTGAAGCTAAAATTAAACGTTTTGCTTCCAAAAAAGAATTTTTACAAGATAATGAACTGTAAATAAATTGTTAATATATTTATTTCTTGTTGTATCTTTTTTACTAAATATAATTACTAAAACTTATTATTTTATTATGGAATATATTGATTACGATTTTCCTAATTACCTCAAATTAATAGATCAAGAGATAGATAAACAAACTTATTTACCCGTAGAAGGAAATATTTATCTTGAGATATTAAGTGCTTTTCATGAAACATTAAATCCGCAAACTTATTTGGAAATAGGAGTTAGTCATGGTGATTCATTAAGGTTTGCTAAGAATAGAATTATAGGGGTTGATCCTAATCCTCAAATACAAGACAATGGTGAATATTTAATTTATGCTAAAACTAGCGATTTATTCTTTGCAGAAGATGCAAATAATCTCTTTCAAATAGCAAAAATAGATTTAGCATTTATTGACGGAATGCACTTATTTGAGTTCGCTTTAAGAGACTTTATTAATATTGAAAAATACGCCCATAAAAATAGCTATATTTTAATTCATGATATTTTGCCTCGTTGTTTTTCTGAAAGTAGTCGAGCTAGGGTTACAATAGATTGGACTGGTGATATTTGGCGTTTAATGATAGGTTTAAGAAAATATCGTCCAGACTTAAATATAACTGTTTTAGACTCCTATCCGACTGGTTTGGGTATTATTACTAATCTGAATCCAGAGTCTCGAATTCTAATAGATAACTATGATGAAATTGTAGAAGAATTATCACAAATCAGTACATTATCTTTTATTAAAGCAAGAGATTTAATTTTACATACTTTTTCTACTGAATTATATTTAATGAATTTTATTCTTGAAAATACTTTATAAACAGCGATGAAAATTTTGTTTATTTCTCAAGGGGATTTACCAGAATATCAATGTGATTCTCTTTTTCATGGACTGCGATCGCATTTTGGTGAGACAATAATAGATGTCAATAAAATTAATTATATGTATCAAACTTTTCCCCAAAATGCCAAAACAAAATTGTACAATAAATAACATTATGTTTTACTTTTTTTACATGATAGTGATGAGAATTAGTTCATCTAATTAACAGTTAATATCCATTTGTAGCTCAAAATTAGGTAATACATCTTCTCCTGATAAAAGACAAGGCATTTTTAACACTTCCACAGATTTTTCAGGACGATATACTTCTACTTCCCCATCTTGAGGGTTAATTAACCAACCTAATCTTAAACCACTATTTAAGTATTCTTGCATCTTTTCTTGTAATGGCTTTAGTCTATCACTTTCTGATCTCAATTCAATCACAAAATCGGGGCAAAGAGGTGGAAACTTCCTTTTTTCTTCTGGAGTTAAACTATCCCATTTTTCCTGTGATACCCACGCTACGTCTGGACTGCGATCGCCTCCATTGGGTAATTTAAAGATAGTTGATGAACTAAAAACCTGTCCTAGTTTATATTGAAGATTCCATATTCCTAGCTTAATCGTTAAATTAGCTTCTCGATTACCACTTTCTCCACCTACGGGTGACATAATAATTAAATCTCCTTGAGGACTTTTTTCCATCGTTATATCAGGATTACTAAGACATAATTGATAAAATGCTTCACTAGTTAGATTGATCAGTGGTTTAACATTAATAACTGTAGCCATAGTCATAATTCTAATTTTTATTTACTTATAATAACAGCTCATTTATATGAATCAGCGTTTTGCCATTAAACAATTTTTAGACTTAGAAAACTATGATAATTTGATTAGTTTTTATGAAAAAAGACTAGAAGAAAACTCAGAAAATTATACTGATTATATTTATTTAGGATTGGCTTATGTATTAAATGGAAATCAAATTGAAGGGGAAACAACTTGGTTTTATCTTTTAACTCTGGAAAATTCAGAATATTCTGATTTATTAATTTCAGTTTTAGATCAAGTTATGGTAGCTTTTGTTGAGAATAATCAAATCGATTTTGCTATCTTAGTCTATCAAAATTTAAGAGCGATCGCACCTCATTATAAACAATTACAGCTAAAATGTAATAATCTTATTCAACAGTGGATTGAAGAAGCCATAAAATTAACAAAAAATAGTTTGCTTAACGAAGCTAAATATCAATATCAATTAATTATTAAATTTGAAGATAATCAAAGTTATTTATGGCAAAATTTATCCTTAATTCACTATCAATTATCAGAATACATACAGGCTTATCAAGCTATTTTACAAGGGATTAATTCTGATCCTGAAAATTATCTCAACTTCTATTATGGGGCAATATTTCTGGAAAAACTTAATAATATTGAAGATGCAATAAAATTCTATCAACAATCTATTAAGTTAAATCCTAACCATTTGGATAGCTACAATAATTTAGGAAATCTATTATTAAATAATAATCAGATAAAACAAGCAGGAAAATATTACCTATTAGCATTTGATGTTGATAATCAATACTTTGGTACTTGTTTGAATTTAGGTAATTTATATTTAAAAGATGATAGAATCACCTTAGCATTAGATTACTATAATCAAGCCCTAAAAATTAGCCCAACTTATGAAAACTTTTTGTGGATAGTTAACAATATTCGCTCTTTTAATTATATTCAAGAATCTATTAATTTTGCTCGTCATAATTGTCATTTATTGCCCGACGATAATTTATTTGCTTCTTTAGAATGGGATACCGAAGGCGTAGACTTCGCCTCCCGCATTTTACCTTTTATATATGAAAATGAAGAAGAAATTACTTTTTATCGACAGAATTTAACAAGATTTTTACAGAGAATATCTCAGATAAATTTAGAAGTTAAAAATAATCGTTTATTAGCTTTACATTTAATAAATATTCATACAAACTATCACTTACATTATCAAGCCCAAAATGATTTACAATTACAAAAATTATATGGTAATTTTATTCATGAAGTAATGAAAACTAATTATCCTGATTATTCTCAACCCATAAAAATAAATAAAAATCGAGAAAAAATCAGAATTGGTTATATTTCTTATTGTTTAAGAACTCATGTAGTCGGAAAATTATTCCTCGGATGGGTAAAAAACCATAATCAAAATAAATTTGAAATTTACTGTTATTATTTAAGAGATTTTCCCCAAGACAAAATAACTGATGAATTTAAACAGCATAGCGATTATTTTTATCAATTTAAGGATAATATTAGTATCGAAAAGATTGCTAAACAAATTAAAGACAATGATTTGGATATTTTAGTCTTTTTAGACTTGAGTATGTATTCGAGAATGTCTCAATTAGCAGGATTAAAACTCGCACCAATTCAATGTGTTACTTGGGGACATCCTATTACTTCTGGTATCCCTACCATTGACTATTTTATTTCTAGCGAATTAATAGAAGGAGATAATGCCCAAAATCACTATTCTGAGAAGTTAATTAAATTACCTAATTTAGGGGTAGTTTATCCTCAAAGAAAATTACCTCAAGTTGAAAAAAATAAAGCTAAATTTAATTTAAGGGAAGACAAAATAATCTATATTTCTTCTCAATATTGTTCTAAATATTTGCCCCAATATGATTATATTTATACAGAAATAGCACGACAAGTAAAAAACTGTCAATTTGTTTTTATTCACCCTAGAATTAATCAAAATAATGACAAAATTACAGCTCAACTCTGGGCAAGAATTAAACGCAGTTTTAGTAATTATCAATTAGACTGGCAGGATTATTGTATCTTTTTACCTACTATTAAAAATCATCAAGATTACTGGCAATTATTAAATAGTTGTGATATATTCCTTGATACCATTGGTTTTACAGGATTCAATTCTACCCTCGACGCTTTAGAGTCTTTTTTACCCGTTATCACCTATTCAGGAGATTTTTTCCGCACTCGACAATCAGAAGGAATTTTAAAGATGATTCAAGTTATAGATACCATTGCTAACAGTGTAAAAGATTATATCAAACTTGCGATTAGATTAGGTCAAAATGACGAGTTAAGAAATAATATTAGTGATAAAATCAGAAAAAACATTTATTTATTATATGATGATTGGACAGCTGTTAAAGGACTTGAAAAGTTTTATTTAAGTATAAAATAACTCGCTTTTTTTGATAAAATGTACTTTTGGTGAAAATTCTGGTTTTTGCATCTTATTTAGGGCTTATAGCCCGATTTATGGATATGTCTAATCAAATTATTATTTTTCCTTTATAAATAGAAAAGAGGCAACTGTTACTAATGTTTTAGTAGAATTAAGGAAGAATGATCAACTTCAGGATTTATAACCGTTGTTATCATTCTTTGCATCTTTTGTTTTAGAAATGGCGATCGTACAAAAAATAATGAGGTGGGATATGACAGTATTGAGGGAATCTCTTTTGTATCAGACTATTTTACAAGAAGGTTTCGTCAAAGGGGAACAACAAGGAGAAAATAATTATCTTAAGTTGGCTAGTATTGATTTTTCTCTTTCTGTTTCCCAGATTTATCCAAGAATTATTTCTTAAAAATTTACTTAAAGAAATAATTAATTGCAATTATTAAACTAAAATAAAATGTTCGTGGTGAAAATTGGTAGCCTCAAACCTCCCGTAAATATAGACTCAAATTATAACAAATTATACTCAAATAACTAACGATGGATAGTCAAAAATTTTTACAATTAATTCCCAGTATCTTTGATTTTGAGAATCTGGAATCGATCGCATATAAAAAAAATGATTTCTCTTTAATTTTAGAGAATCTTAATAGTACCATCAACCCCTATGTTTTATTGTTACTAAATACTGCTGTCAGTTGCTTAGAAGAAAAAGAAGTATATTGCGAGGTATTAGAAAAATCTGGTGCTAGTTTAATTTCTACCTTACAGCATAATCCTCAATTAATGGCTTATGGAATTATCGATGATGAAACCATCGACTTGGATGATATTAATAATCTTTTAGAATCATTTAATTATCTTGAACGGACTTGCTTTTATGAGGGAGATGTAACAAGTTTTTGTGAAGATTTAGAATACTTAAATAGCGAGGAAAAAATTGGTTTATTTTACCTAGATGGCAATAAATCTTACCGAGAAATATTATTAGCATTAATGAGTATCAGACCGTTTTTAGCAGAAGAAGCCTTTATTATGATTTCTCATACAGAAAATCAAGAAACAAAAAATGCTATTGCTGATTTTCAAAACTTTAATAATGCTAATAATATTCATGAGTTATTGGTTGTTAATCCAGAGACAAAATCTTACAGTTTTATGGAACAGGAGTTAGTTATTTTACTATGGCAAAACAATGCAATTAACAAACAAATAAAAAGAATTAATCATCAAGGATTAACCAAACTTAATCAGGCAACGGGAGATAGTAAAAAAACCCTTCTCCATGTGGGATGTGGCGGTTATAATCCTAATGCTTTACCTCAAGATTTTCGGGGGGATGATTGGGTAGAAATTCGTTTAGATATTGATCCTAATGTACAACCAGATATTATTGGTACAATCACCGATTTAAGTGGTGTGCCAGATAATAGTGTGGATGCAGTTTATTCTTCCCATAATTTAGAACATATATATAATTTTGAAGTACCCATTGCCCTTGCTGAATTTAAACGAGTGTTAAAAGATGGGGGCTTTGTGATGTTTGTTGTACCTGATATGCAAACCGCTGCGGAGTGGGTAATGCGAGGCGAAATGGAAGAACCTCCTTTATATCAATCTCCGGCAGGTCCTGTTCCTGCATTGTGGATGTTTTATGGCATGGGTACTAGCTATCACGGTATGCCTTATATGGCACATAAAACAGGTTTTACTACTCAAAATTTGGGCAAACAGTTAGAAGAAAATGGTTTTAAGGATTTGAAATTAATTAGAAGAAGTTTTGATATTGTTGCCTATGGTTATAAATAGTTAATGGTAATAAATAATACTGGCAGGATTTCCTGTTACTATGGCATCAGTCAAAATGTCTTCGGGCATAAATTCTATTGCCCGAGCAAATATATTATTATTTATATGCCAGAAATCTTGATAATTTCCGCTACTATTAATTTTAATTCAGGAAAAATGGAGGAAATTATTTGTTCATTATTTTTAAAGGATCTACATTGATATTTCCCGTCTTGCAACTGATAGACAAAAACCATCGGCACTTTTGGATTACCTAAGTAGCTACGGGAAGCGATCGCTAAATAATCCACGATCCAATATTCTTTAATACCCACAGTTTCATATTCTTCTAATTTATCAATATAATCGTCTTCCCAATTTGTTGATACCACTTCTACGGCTAATTCAAGAGGTTCGGTTACAGCACCGTAAGTGATTACATTATTGTTCCATAAAGAAGCCTGAACTAGGCTAACATCAGGAATACGTCCCCTTTCATTTCCTAATCTGTTAACTGTGCGAATCACTATATCCTTATCTACAATATAATCTAACCCTAAACGTCTAATTTCATCGTTAAAACTAAACACTAAAAATCGGCTAATATTTTTATGAGCCCGAATAGCTTCCATTCTGATTAATTCTCCATCTACTAATTCAAAAAAACCCTCCCCTTGGGGGTATTGTCTTAAATATTCATCAAAAGTTAATTTTACCCTAGATGCGATCGCACTCATTGTAGTCACCTATTTATTAAATGTTTTTGAAGCAAGATTATTATTTAATTGATTTTTTCCACTAAAACATATAAGAAATTTTCCAATCTAACAATAACATTAATTAATTCCTCATAAGCCAATTCTAAAGATTTAGATTCTAAAGAAATTAGATCATTTGGTTGAATGATTAACCAACGATTGATTAATTCTTCTAGGGTAACACTTTCTGCTTCCCAGAGAACAAGAAGACAACTGGCAACATCACTTTCAATTTCAACATTTCCCTTAGCAGGAAAAGAGATATAATTATTAAAAAGAAAAGATTGTTTAGTTTGAATTGCTTTTAATAAATCTTCTTTTATTTTCGAGTATTTTAAGCGAGGATGTAAAGAAATTTTAGCTTTCTTCCAATCATTTATATCCCAATTTACTAAAGGAATTGTAGAAGATTGAGAACTATTATTAACACACCAAAAATCGATTAAACGATGAATGGGATTTAATAATTCATATAAAGATAACTCTTCTTCAGGAGAAATTTCGGCTAATCCCAACTCCCAAATATCAGGTAAATCATTAGGATTTTGAAATAAATCTCTGATATTCCACTGTCTCCATATTACCATACTTAAAAAATTTAAGTTAGCGGAGTTTAACATCTCAAATACTTGGGGAATAGTAAAACCTTTATCTCCTTGTAAAAGATAATTAACTAAAACAGATTGCTTTAATTTTTCTGGTTGATTAAAGATACGAGAAAACTTATTTTGCCATAGTTGTTTTGCTCCAACTGTATCATTTAAACTATTAAAAGTTTCTTTGACTATCTCCACTTCTAAATCATCAGGATTACTGTCCATTAAACCCATATTTTTAAATAAATTTTGTAATCTAAAAAAATTAAATCTCTGATAATAGCTATGAAAATTAACTCTAATAATTCCTTCATTATTGATGACAGATTGAAAAAATTTTAAGACTTTTTCTGGTTCGGGCAAGAGATAAATAACTTCATCACAATTAATATAGTCAAAACAATAATTTAACTGCCCAATATCTTCTATAGAAAGGGCATAAAATTCTGAATTAGTAAAACCATGATAGTTTAATCTCGTCTTAGCTACCTCTACAGATTTTGCTGATAAATCAACACCGATTATTTTTGCACCTGGATTGGCATAAGCTAAAAATAACGAAGTCCACCCACTACCGCAACCAGCATCTAAAATAATCTTATCTTTAGTGTCAATAATTTTCTGTTGGTATAAATAATAGGGAGTAGTTAAATCATGAATAAATAAGGTATCGTAATATTCTTGGGGTGACTGTTCAAGAGGAATTTGTGGATAAGGTAAACTGTCATATTGTTGCTGTAATGATTCTGTTATTTCTTTGTTCATGTCAATTAAAAGATTTTTTATGGTCAATTATTGTATAATATTTTAAGCTCAAAATAATATGAAATATTTTGCTATTTTTGAAGTTATTTTAAGTTTTATTTAGGTTGATTTTATGACTAACTGGAATCCACAAGTTAAAGATTATTTACAACAAAAAGATTTCGGACAAGTAGTTACTTTTTATGAAAGTTTAGTAGAAAATTACCCAGAAGAGGTCAGTAATTATTGGTATTTAGGGTTAGCTTATTTACTAGCACAAAAGGAGCAGGAATGTCAATCAACTTGGTTAACAGTTTTTTTTGAAGCAGATGAACTTAATCAGGACAAATGTCAGCAAGAATTAGTCAATATTTTAGAAAAAGAAGCGAATTATCTGGCAGATAATAAAGAATTATATCTTAGTTACTCAATTAGGGAAAAAATTAAAGAAATAGAGCCTAATAATCTGAACAATTTGTTAGATTTAGCCTTGCTAAAATTCAACTTAAATATTTTGAAAATAGATGATATTAAAGACATAAATCTAAATAACTTATTGGATGAGAATAGTGTTGAAATTGATGATGAAAAATTACTAAATTTTATGGACAACATTTTGCTTATTCCTTGCGATGAATGCTTAGATTTTGCTGATATAGCTAATAATTATTTTCAGGGAAATAAAGAAATAACAGATCTATTTTTGTCCAAAGCTGAAGTTATGGGGCAGGAAAGGAAATATTATTTTTATGCTTCTCAATTAGTGGAAATTTGTATAAAAAATCAACCTAATAATTTAGAAATTATTAAACAAGGAATTTATTATTATTCCAGTAATTATAACTATGAGAAATCAAAAATTCTTGCTCAACGTTTTTATGATTATAGTAATACTTTGGCAGAAAAATCGTTGGCTTTACGGCAGTTAATTTCTAATGCAATTACGGTAGGTGATTGGCAGAAAGCATTCAATATAATTCCAGAATACCGTTCTATTTTAATGGATTTGGTGGAAGAACAACCTCACATTGAAAAAGCCTATATTCGTACTTGTTTAAGTATGTTAACTCAACCTTTGCTTTATTTTGATGATCAAGCAAGGGGAAAAAGGTTAATTATTAATGGTGTCGGTGCATTATTTCAAAAATTAACTCAAGATCATTATAGTTGCCCTGTTCATTTTCCTTCACCAAATACTAATAATTTATCTCGAAAATTAAAAATAGGTTATATTGGACATACGATGCGATCGCACTCTGTGGGATTATTGAGTCGTTGGCTAATGCGTCACCATGATAAGGAAAAATTTACTACCTATGCTTATTTTATTTGTCATCAAGTGGAAGATGATATTACTAAACAGTATTTTAGGGATGTTGTGGATTATGCCTATAACTCCAATAATGTAATTAATGACTTAGTTACCCAAATTGAAAAAGACGAAATTGATATATTGGTTGATTTAGATAGCTTTACCCATAACATGACTTCCATGATAATGGCATTAAAACCAGCACCAATTCAGGTAAGTTGGCTAGGAATGGATACAAATGGTATTCCAGCTATAGATTATTTTATCGCTGATCCTTATGTGTTACCTGACAACGCTCAAGAATATTATCAAGAGAAAATTTGGCGTTTACCTCATAGTTATGTTGCCGTTGATGGTTTTGAAGTTGATACGACACCCCTAAAAAGAGAGGATTTAGATATACCTGAATCGGCAATTATTTATTTTAACACCCAAAATGCTCTCAAACGCTATCCGGCAACTATTCATTCACAAATGAAAATTATTAAGGCTGTGCCAAATAGTTATTTAGTAATAAAAGGTGATGGTAATCAAGAAATATTAAAGCAATTATTTACTACCATAGCAGAACAAGAAGGGGTCGATCGCACCCGTTTGAGATTTTTGGAGCGATCGCCCTCAGAGGAAATTCATCGGGCAAATTTGCAAATAGCGGATGTAGTATTAGACACTTATCCCTATAATGGGGCAACTACAACCCTTGAAACCTTATGGATGGAAATTCCTTTAGTAACAAGAGTTGGGGAACAATTCGCCGCACGTAACAGTTATACTTTTATGATGAATGCAGGTATCACTGAAGGCATTGCTTGGAGTGATGAGGAATATATAGAATGGGGTATTAAGTTAGGTACAGATGAAAATTTACGCAAGGAAGTTAGTTGGAAGTTAAGGCAGTCTAAAAAAACCTCTCCTCTGTGGAATGGGAAGCAGTTTACAAAAGAGATGGAAAAGGCTTATCAACAAATGTGGGAAATTTATGTTAATCAACACACTAAAATAGAATCATCATAAATATCGTAGTTAATTTATTATTAATTTTGATAGGAATTTCAAATCATGGTTGCTCAACTTGAACTCAAATACTATACCCCAGAAAAATATCTGGAATTAGAGGAAAAATCAGAGACAAAAAATGAATATCTTGATGGAGAAATAATCCCCGTGGCTGGAGGCACAACTAATCACAATCAAATTGCAATCAATTTTTGTCGGGCTTTTCCCTTAACTATTGGCGATCGAGATTATTATATTTATATAAATGATGTGAAACTCTGGATACCAGACTATCGCTTCGTTCTTTACCCAGTTTACAGGAATATATACTAATTTCTCAATCTAGTTATTATGTAGAACAGTTTATCAAACAAACGGAGCAACAATGGTTATTTAATGCCATAGAAGGGGAAAATAATCATCTTGCCTTAGCTAGTGTTGATTTTTCCATTTCCTTTTCTCAACTTTATCAGAGAATAGTTTTTGAATAGTAAAAGGTGCGATCGTGTGGTGACACTTCGTGGTCAAGGTTTTTGCTAATGGTGGGGGTGCGATTAAGGAAGCCAGTTTTCATTGAGGATTTATTCAAGAGGTGCGATCGCACAATGCTACTTCGTGATCGGGTTTTCTATCTTTAAATTAATCCTTGTTTTATTTTTTGAGTAAATAAGATTTACCTGTAACAATTAAATCTTTAGTTTGTCTTGACTTTAATTTTTGTTTAATTAACTCAAATTTTTTCATCGTTTCAAGATCATAATATCTTTCTCCACAATTATCACAAACTAGAGCGGATACTTCTAAACTGACGGTATCTCCATCATTTTTAATAATTTCTGTTACTGTTTTTTTCTTAATTTTCCTTCACAAAATAGGCATTTATCAATGGAAAACATAATTTACTTACTATTAGTTAGTTTGGATTTGCTGAAAATAAAGAAGCATTTAAAACGGTAATTCCTACTAATATTTGATCAACATAATGATAGATTATATTATTTTCATAAATACTATCATTAGCTTTTTGGGGTTTACGAAAACTAATGTATAAAACTTCCGCATCTTCATCATAAGTCATCCACATTTGATGGGAGGGCGCTTGAAGAAGATTAAGGTACTGATTTTAAAAGATTTATTTCTATCATAAAATACCTCCTTTAATAATTAAATTTCTGGGATATTTTCGTTCTCATAATTTTCAATTAAAACTCCAATAATTTCCATTAAATTTGCCAAAGGGTGAGATTCATTTTCCCCTACTTCATCAATAAGAGAGTCTAGTAATTTTACTAAATATTCATAATCTGCTTCATTATGAGGTACAAATAAAGTGTTATTTAAAAGTTGCCAATTTTTAGTTGTTTCTTGAATATCTAGGGCTAACATAGTTTTATTCCTTCCATTTATCTAAATCATATTCAGAGTGAGTTAAGACAGCACGAATATAAACTTTTTTTCGATTATAATGTATTGCTGTTATTAACCTGACTTTATTACCGCCAATATTAAATACTGTTAGCTTCCTAACTTGATCTGCTGTAGAAAAAATTTGTTTCACTTCGGCAAAAGAGTTAAAATTAGCTTCTTTAATTAATTGATACCATTTCCTTAAAGCTGTTTTAACTTCGGGATAACGTTCAGCAAATTCATTTAATTTTTTACGGCTAATAATGTGCATACTTCTTTTTTTAAATTATTTTATTTCAATTATACTAATGCTTAATTCCCTCCATCAATCATAATTTATTTTCTACATTCTAACACCTAAATATTATTAAATATAATTAATTATCTACCAATAAATTTTCTGGTAAATCTTCATAATTAATGCTCATTTTGTCTTTAATTAATCCCCCTAAACTTTGCCACTGTTTAGCAGTAAAATTCACAAAGTTAATGTGTAAATTATCGGATAATTCTATCCCCTCCATTAACATTAAATTCATGGCTATTTCTGAGAAAAATAAGCCGACTTCTTCTTGATCTACATTATTAAGATTAACTAATAAAGTACCGTTTTCTTCCTCAGAAAGATTCATTAATACTTGACTAATTTCTAAAGCTAAGTCCTCTTGATCTGCTTTCCAATCAGGGAAGATAGCATAGTTATTACCATTCCTCTCAATAGTAACTAAATCCTCAAGATTAAGCTGATTAATAGCTTCTTGATTTTCATTTTCAAGGGTTATTTTCGCCGTAATTTTTGGGAATAAATTATTCCATTGTTGTTCATTTAAGTTATTAATTAGGGCAAAGTCTAAGGTATTTTCTAAGTCTAATTCTTCCTCCATCATCAAATTCATGGCAATACCTGATAAGAATAAGTTAGCGTCTTCTTCCGTTATACCAGTGCGATCGACGACAAGGGTGATTATGCCCTCACCCCCAACCCCTCTCCCAATGGGCGAGGGGAGATTTGATCCTTCTTTATCCTCTGGAGTGGGATTTGATCCCCCCCAACCCCCCTTAATAAGGGGGGAGTTATTGGCTAATAGGAAAATGAGGTTATATAATTCGGCGGTTAAGGTTTCTTCGTCGCTTTGCCAGTCAGGGAAAATTAGATAATTGGTATTGGTTAAGTTAAACTCTCTGAGTGTATTTTCGTGTTGATATTGTTCATATAAATTAATAAATATTTTTTCTATTTTTTGAGAATATTTTTTACTATCTAAAAAGCTCGGATTACTCCGCATTTTTTGTTTTATTTTTTCTCGATATTCTTCTCTCAGTTGAGAATTTTGAGCTAGTAAAACTGCTTTTTCTATGTATTCTTCTGGGGAATAGGCAATTAGATCATCTAATTCAAAATATCTTAAAATAGAGGCTGCTTTTTGCGATCGAGAAGTCTTCCCACTAAATACTAATGTTGGTAAATAAACTGATAAAGGATCAATCATTGAAGTCATCCCAGAGTAGGGAAACGAGTCTAAATAAATATCACATACTTTGAGTCTTTCTTTTATTTCTAAACTATTTTTAACAGGCTCAAGAATAATTAATCTATCTTCAGCAATATTATATTTTTGTAAAGTTTTAAATATTCTTTCTTGGAAAAGAGAAATGGGGTAATTATTTGACCAATTCGGGTTAAAAGGATATAAAACTAAGACAGAATTAGCAACTTTTGTGAGTATTTTTATCCACGTTTCTTCTACTTCGGGAATAATTTTAAAATAGTTTGCCCCTGAAACAAAAACTGTTTGATCAGATTTCAAACCTAAATCTTCTCTGTGGATAATTTGATCCGTTTTTAAGTTGGCTTCCGTACCAAAATCAAAGCATTGAGGAGGAATATCAAGGGTAATTAATCCTTCTGTGTAATGCTCTTGAGCCGTTGGCAAATGTTCGGATAGTTTACTGGTAATATAATAATCAATAGAGGGCAGTCCACTAGAAACAGGAGAGTTGGGATCAATAATCTGTATCCTTGCTAATCGGTGAAGTGCTAAGTATGTGATTGAGTGACTTCTTGCAGTAATATTTGTTCCAATGAATAAAACATCTAAGTCATGAGAACGAATTATATTTACTTGTTCTGATAAAGTTGAGGGTAGTTGAATAACTCGATCGCAATGGGCAAAACAATATTTTTCTAAACGATGATTATTGACTCTTAAAGTGAAAAGAGTTATATCAAATTTATCTCTATCTAAATGATTATAAACTGGTAGAGTGCTAAAAGTTTCTGTTTGAATACCATAGTGAGCGGCTAAAATCCCTATTTTGATTTTTTCTTGTTTAACTTCTCTTGGTAAAAATTCATATTCAAGTTGAAAACCTTTGATTCTTAAGGTAAATTCTAAAAGTTTGGCTCTATTAATATAGATTTCTTTAAGATTTTGATCATTAAAATAACAGGGAATAAAATAGGAGTTTTGGGCAACAATTAGAGCTATTTTTTGCCAGAGTTGAGATTGAGTATTTGTTTCTATCTTTTCTACAATATAATTTAAAAAGGTATCATAATAATCTAGGTATTTTTCAGCATCGTTATTATTCAAAAATATCTGACAATTTTGTAAAAGATATTGACAGTAACTTTCTAGGGCAGAATCTGGAACTTGATCAAATTGAAAAATTGTTGAATAAGGTAGCAGATAAGTTTGATTATTACCGATTTGTGCAAATAGTTTTTCCCACTGTGGAGAGGTTAAATTCCCAATAAAAGCAATTTCCGTTGTTTCTCGTAATTCTATTCCCTCCTCTAAGATTAAATTCATCGTTACAGCCGAAACTAACATTTGAGCATCTTCTTCACTTTCAGCATTGGTTGTATCAATAATTAAGGTGATTTCCTCCGCTTGGGGATGAGATGCGATCACGAAGTGGCGCTGCGCGATCGCACTTAATACTTCTGTTAGGGTTAATGATAATTCTTCCTCGTCTTGTTGCCAGTCTGGAAATATGATTAAGTTAAGGGATTGGAAGTTAATATTAAAAGAATTATTAATAGATTGAGCGTTTTCTAATAAGATATTCTGACAAATTTCTGCCGTTTTTGTCCAAGAAAATTTTTCTGCTTGTTGAAAACCTTTATTTCTCAATAAATCTCTGATTCTGGGTTTTTGAACCTCACACAAAGCCTCTATCATTCCTTGTAAATCATCTGGATTAACATAAAATACTGCATCCCCTCCAACTTCAGGAATAGAAGAATTAGGACAAGTTATCACAGGGCAACCACAAGTCATAGCTTCTAAAACGGGAAATCCGAAACCTTCGTATTTAGAGGGAAATACCAGTGCGATCGCACCATTGTAAGCAGTTTTTAAATCTTGATCACTCAACTGAAGTGAATGAATGGAACATCCTTGAATATATTGTCGATATTGTTCGGGAAAATAGCCTTTATTACCAGTCCAAACTATATCAAATCCAGACTTAGTAGGTAACTCAGCAAAGGCTTGGAAAAATAAAAGTTGATTTTTATAACCTTGAAATCCCTCATTTCCGACTACAAGATAATAAGGTTTTTGAATATTATATTTATGACGAAAAGCCATAATTTCAGATGGAGAAACTACCCCAAAATCTTGATCTGCGGCTAATAACGCAACAGTGATTTCTTTATTAACTGTTTCTGGGAAGAATTGTTGTAAATCTTGAGCAGTGTTTTTCGATATACTAATGAAACTAGAAGCATAATTAATAGCATCATGTTTTCCTTTCCAATAAAGATGATCACCATCCCAACCCATTACTTCAGGGATTAAATCATATATCATCATTACTGATTTGGTGGTTTTGGGAATAGTGTAATAAGTGGAAATGAATAAATCGGCTTTTTCTTCATCGCAGATTTGTTGTAATAAGGTGCGATCGCCCTCTAAGTTATTAGGATTATAAGGCTGAATAGTTCGATAGCGAATACTGTTAATTTTAGGGGCGGTGTTGGCGCGATCGAGGACTAAAATATGATTAGCAAAGTCAGTATTTGCCCATTGTTCTAATAAAGATTTCCAAACCCTAGCAATACCTGTTTGATTTAATTGAAAAAA
Source organism: Cyanobacterium sp. Dongsha4 (assembly GCF_036345015.1). Lineage (NCBI taxonomy): Bacteria > Bacillati > Cyanobacteriota > Cyanophyceae > Chroococcales > Geminocystaceae > Cyanobacterium > Cyanobacterium sp. DS4. The sequence continues at coordinate 2,015,662 of NZ_CP084098.1, forward strand.
TACTCCATCAATTACGATTATGGGTGAACTTACTTCTGGTGTATTAATCATTTCATAGGAATTATTTTGAACATTAAGGGATGGGATAGTTATGTTATTGTCCTTTAATATTTTAGTGAGATACTGTATTTGTCGGTTTTGCTCCAATATTCGATAATCAATATAAAAATCTAAAACATTAACAGGGTAAGTAAAATGTTGAGCTAATTCTTGAGATTCTTCTGCAATATAATAATCGTTAATTCCATCAAAGAAAACGTGCTGATAACCTTTTTCTTTTAAAATACTGGGAATGTTATTTTCACAACGAATATTGGTATTAGGTAAAGTCGTTTCGATTACTAAAACAGTTGGTCTGAAATTTTCCCAATCACCACCTAAAATCACTTCTTCTTCTAAACCTTCAACATCAATTTTTAGAAAATCTATTTTTTGATTAACATATTCTTGGCAAATATCTTTTAAAGTCTTGACAGAAACCCTATATTGAAAGACATCTAAACCTTTTTCTTCTGCTACTTGATAGGCAACTTCTTTGTTTAAAGTGGAATTTCCCGGTTGTCCTACTACTTGGAAAAACTCTAATTCTCCCGAAGAATCACTCACCGCAATATTAAGGTTTATATCACGATTACGATCTTGTGTGAAAACATTATAAAAATCTTTAATAGGTTCTATATTAATACCAGACCAACCACGGTCATAAAATGCTTTCGTGACAGAATCAAAAGTGGGATGTAATGCCCCTATGTCAAGATAAAACCCTTTCATTTTATATTTAAAAACACGATTCAATAAAACATCTTCAAAGTTTTGAGCATAAGAAATAAAATTTAATTTGGAATTTTTATCTCCCTGACTAAAAATATATTTTTCCGTAAAATCATCAGCTTCAATGTTTCTCTCAACTTCAGTCGGATGAACAAGAGGAAAAACCATCTCATTCACAGGTATTTCAGCTAGAGGACTTTTTTTCGATGTGGTATGAGTACCTGAACCAAAACCGATATTAGAAACTAAATTTACTTCTGGTAAAATACATAAGCCATTATTAGCCCACATCGTAAACACCCAAATATAAGCCCAACTACTAAAACCATCATAAACAGATTGAAATATTCTTGACCAATAACCTGCGGCTTGATCATTTTTTAGAAGTTCAAATAACCAACTGCTATCTCTTAACTCTTCCCATTGCCCGATAGAATCATCATATTTTGTCCATGCTCTTCGCCAACTAGCCCACCCCCACACATGACCATAACGGGAGAAATAATAACTATATTCGGTTCGTTTGCGTCCAAATTGGAAATTATCGCCCGAAATCATCATGATTCTTTCATCATCTCGGTATTTCTCTAATAATTCCTGACAGTAACGGAAAAAGGTGGGATGGGGTAAACAGTCATCTTCTAAAATAATCGCTTCTTCTACCTGCTCAAATACCCAATCTAAACCACTACTAACCCGTTTACGACAACCTAAATTAACATCGGAATAGTTAACTAATACCTCACAATCCCAGTCAACTTGATTAATTATTGCCCTTGTTTGTTGACATAATTCTGCTTCTCCTTCTTTGTCAATCCTTGCACCATCAGCAACTACTAATAACTTGGGCGGTTTAGCTTCACGGATAGCGTTAAATATCTTTTGGGTGGTATCAGGGCGATTGAAGATGATAAAAGCAACTGGAGTGGTTAATTGCCATTTTTTTCCTGTATTATTTGATAATTGGTTCTTATTCATCACATTTTCAACTAATGTCTGTAATGTTTGTTTAGAAATATTTGTATCTGTTTGTATATAATTATTTTTCTCTGCTAATGAAGGAGGCTCGGATGAATTAATTATTTCGAGTATTTTATTTTTATTACTGGCGTAGTAAAAAATATTTTGTTCGATATACTCTTGATATAACTCTAAGCCAGAAGGGTGAAGAATAATGCTAGGAACATTAAAATTGAGAGCTTCATAACAAACTGATGACCACATTGTTAAATGATAGTGACATCTTTTGAGTAAAGAATAAAGGGCAATATTCGTCGAAAAGACAATTTCGTAATTAGAAACAGAATGATTTTTTAACATAGAGTCTATCTCCGAAAGCCAATGCTTTCTCAAAGGATGTACTCTAATTAACCAAAAGCATTCCGAAGGCGATTCTTTAATTGCATCGATTAAAAACTCTGGCAAAGGCTCTTCTAAAGGTTGTAAACTAATGAGAATAACTTTCTTTTTACGATCTAGTTCTTCTAAAAATTTCTTCTCTTTTGCTGTAAATTCACTCTCTAAACCATCACTGTTAACCCATTTTGATAACCATAAATTACCAGCACTTAGTGCTTTATGATAGTTAATTTCTTGATGCCATTTATTAATATTGTCTGCTGATTCTTTTCCCCAACACCAAAAATAGTCTGGTAATAATTCATAACCTTTTTCTGGATTAATTTTAGTCCAATGAGTATAAGCACCATGATAACGACCTTGTTTACCATGTTGTATGTCAACTGTTGTTATTCGTAACCTGTGACTAACTGCTATTAAAGCCCAGTGTTCTATACGATAATAACAGGGAAATAAAACTATTTGAGGATCAATTATATTAAGTATATCTTCGTATAGTTTGCAATAAGCATCTAAAGATAAAATTTGATTTTGAAGATTTTTATAGTCAAGAAAAATATCTATTTTTTGTTTTTTTAGATATTGATCAAGTATGTTGATATTTCTAACTGTAAGACACGAGGCTATATCTCGATTATTTTTCAGTGTTATGTTGCTATTATAATATTCAAAAAAAGTAGAAGTATCGAGCAAATAAGTATTTTTATATCTGGGAATATTAGCCTTATTATTATCGTCTTTAATTTCTAATTTGAAAAAGTTTAATTTTGCTTCTATATTTTCAATAAAAGAATCAACAAATCGCTCATATATTTTTTGATTAAAAGTATCTAAATGATAAGTACTAAAAGTATTAAAAAAGAAAAATATATCATCTATTTTTTGTTTTGCTATTTTTAACGGTTCTAGTACACAATTTATATATTTTTGTTGATAATGTCTGTATTGCTGTAGCAATTCTAGATTGCTTTTATCTGAAGATTTAAAACTTTTTCTATCTAATAATTTACTGTCACCTTTTCGTAAATGTAATAAGTTAGTATAGATGTGCATTCTAATTAATGGCCAAATCTGTATATCTTGCCACATTAAATTGTTAACATCAACATTTTTTTCTATATCAACTAAAATATCGATCGCTTTACTATAATCAAATTTTCTGTCCATGGTGTTTATTTTGAGTTATTTAATTTAATTGGTATTTTCTATTACTTCTTGAATCGGTAAACTATCTATCAACTCAGCGACTTGTAAATATTCTTTTTCTGGTAGTGCCTGTAATGGTAGTCTTTCATAACGAGACATTAAGCCTAAATGTTCTAAGGTTGCTTTGATGGTAAGATGCCAACCAAAACGTTGTACACCATGTTCAAAAAAGGGAATCTCTATCTTATCAATAATTTCTTGGCATTTATCTTTTCTTCCTTGTTGATAACATCTCCAAAAATTAGTGGCGAAACGAGGTTCAAACACACCAATCCCATTTAACCAAGCCTGACACCCTTTTTCTGCAAAACGTAGCCATTGTCTTTTGCCACCCCCTGAAATGACGATGGCAACTCTATCTTTGATCGTATCTATTACTTGACGAGAATAGTCATCATCTTTAGCATCTTCTTTGACTGCAATAATATTAGGAATATCAGCTAGACGATCAAGTAAAGACAATGGATAATTAATCGGAGAACCTCCCAAACCATTGAGAAAAGGCATTTCATGCACCAAAATGCCTATATCAATTTTATCTGCAATGGAATTGTAATGATTATAAATTTGATCGTCAAAATAGTATTTTTCTCGGCAAATAATGGAAATTATATCAGCACCAATACTTTGGGCGTGTTGTGCAAATTCAATACTAACTTTAGTGGAACAGTGCAAAGGATCGGCTACAATCACGATATTGTTAGAGTCTAATTCTTTAACATTGTCGGTAACAAATTGATTGAGTTGTTTGATTTCATCCCAAGACAATTCACTAAAACGACTGTTGTACCCCATGACATAAAATATTCTTGCCCCACCTTGATGGATATAATTAATATATTTTTTCAATGCTTCATAATCAATTTCATCATTTTTAGGTAGAAAAGGGGTAATAATAGAAAATACTGGACCTTTGATACGATGACGAAGTTTCTCTATATTATTCATTATTTCTATCTTTTGATAATTTTCTATTTAATGTTAATTTTCCCATTATCCAACAAAAATTGAGCATAATCTAAATCATCTTGTGTATCTATGTCTATGGATGCAATTCTTGACATTACATGACCTTTAACTTTTCCTCTCCAATAGTTACGATTGACTAAAAATGATTTCCACCAAGATATATAAAATCCACCATTGGGGCGATAAATTGGAGTTTGATCTTGAGAGCGTGTATTTCCTGTCATTAATGGACAAGGTTCAAATACTGGTTTAATAAAGTTATCTTCTTCTAATGTGACACTTAATTGTGGTGGAAATTCATAAGGTGTAATACTTACTACCGAATCAATTTCTGAGGTTAAATTCTCAAATCCTGCTTGAATATCCCTTGCTTGACGAAAGGGTGCGGTTGGTAAAAGTAAAGCAATCACATCATATTTTTGTTGATATTCTTGGTTTTCTGCTATTTCACATACCAACTCTAAAACTTTTATTTTGTCTCCTGAAAGCCGCTCTGGTCTTTTATGAGGACTAATTTCATTATAATCATCAGCTAGGGCTAAAATCTCGGAATCATCAGATGAAAGTAATATCTCGTCAAAACAATTACTTTTTATAGCGGCCTCGATCGTATAACTCACAAGAGGTTTGTTGTTGAGTAACTGAATATTTTTTTTCGGTAGCCTTTTTGAACCTCCACGGGCGGGAATGATTGCTAGAGATTTAATTTGTTTTTTATTAATCATATACTAATTTTTTTTAATAACTTTAATCACTAATATTCACTAAAAGTAGTTATATTCTTTCAGATTAAGATCATAGTGTGATGATAGTTTTTTATTGCTATAGGAATAGTAGCCTAATATTTCATTCAAAATCTTTTGATGTTCTTTAGTTTGTTTGATTTTTTGTTTCGCAACATTAATGTAACAATTATTGTTTTGTAAATAATTAAAATCACTCATCAATTGCCCGTTAATGTTTGATACCTCAGTACAGGACAAAAAATAAAGAAAGGGGTTGCAATGTGGGAAGGTAGGAGGTTTGATAGAAGTTAACAAAAAATCACACAAATCCTCCTATGAATCAGGTTAACTTACTTCGGGATACTTTGAAACAACACTTACCATGGCATGGTGCAAGACTCAATTTTCTGGCATTATTCTTGATGGCACTAATTAGAGTGCGCAGATAGAGAATTTATCGGGAAACAATGGCTCACTTATCTGATGATAGAACCGCAAATACCATTTCGTCTCAGAATCAAAGCTAATCATAAAATCAGTGATGGTCGAAAAACCCTCAGTGCCAAGATAGTTTTTGCTCATCTTCAAAAAGGAGAGCAGATCACTCTTAGAGCAAAATGTTGGGTTTGGGGAAGAAAAGTCTGTGTCAGTGCCTTACTTTTGGATGATGGTGAGTTACTGATTATCATTAGCAATCAGAAAAATTCTCATGCCATCAGTGATTATGCTCATCGATGGGGAATTGAAACCTTATTCGGAATATTTAAAACGAAAGGTTTTAACTTGGAGTCCACTCATTTTAATCAACAAGAACGATTAAGTAAATTATTTGCCCTAATGAGTTTAGCAATGTGTTGGGCGATTTTAATGGGAGAATGGTTACATCAAAAAGTTCCCTTGAAAGTCAACAATCATGGTCGAAAAGCTCAAAGTATTTTTCGTTATGGACTGGATTATTTACGAGCTATTATCTTGAATTTAGACTTAAGATATGATCAATTTCTTGACTCTCTTCATTTTTTGTCCTGTACTTAGTAATATAGTTATTTGTTGAAAGCATCTTGTGATTTTGGCTAAACGTTCTACATTTCTCTCTAAGCACTAAGCAATATGGTCTTAATAATATTTCTGAAGAAAATAGTGCAAAGCTATATTCTTCCATACTTAATCTTAATTTTTCTTCAAGTTCATCTAAATTGCAAGACGAAGCAAATTGAAGTGTAAAAAGGAAATTTTCATTAAGTAACGGGTGTTGCTCAGGGCAAACGCATACTCAAGCAGACAAAATCTTAAGTAAATAATCGTTATCCCATCCAGCCTTAAGTCGTTTTGCCTTTTTACCTCGAGAGCAACTCTTTTCCTTATTCAACAAATTTAAAGCAATATGTCTAATAACTGCCATGTTTTCACTACCCTGACCTTTTCTGATTCGACTCTCATCCTCTCTAAACTCTACATCTAAGCACCAATGTAATTTATTCTCTATTCCCCAATGACTCCTGATTCCTTGGGCGAACTTTTCTACTCCTTGGTCTAAACTGGTTAAGTAGTACCTTCTTTCCAATGTGGCTTTTTGTCCTAATAGTTTTCTCTCTGATTCTACTATTCCGATCGTTTTTAATCCCACCCATTTTTCCCTGTCTATAAAATCTGTACCCGAATTTATTAGCCAATAACGGCGTTTTTCTATTCGACCATGATTCTTTTCTATCGTTTCATATTTTTCTTTGATAATTTCTTGATAGTTATTTTTTAATGTCCAATCAAATAATTGTTTGACATCCTCAAATAAATTACCTTGATTACCTTTGAGGCTCAGAATATAGTCTCCACCTTTCTCTATAATATTTTTGGCTATATTCTTTTGACACCCCATGGCATCAATGGTCACAATACAACCATTAAGTTCTAAAACTGCCAATAACTTGGGAATTGCCGTAATTTCATTGGATTTATCTTCCACTTTTAACTGCCCCAAAACCAAGTTATTATTACTAGCCCAAGCACTTACCATGTGAATGGCACTTTTATTTTGACTCCAATCATAAGAACTCCGTAATGTTTTACCATCAATGGCTATTATTTCTCCTTGCGTTATTTGAGCAACGTGATTAATCCAATCTAGGAAAGCTGATTGCAATTGCTTTGGACATAGACGAGCAAATAAACGAGCGATAGTATCATGAGAAGGAATACCATTGGGCAGTTCAAGAAACCTTTCGAGCCAAGATTGTTTACTTTTACCATATTCTTCAATTTCTACCCAAGAGTCGGCACCACAAATTACTGCCAGAATTGTTAATGCTACAATGTCAACTAATTTATGTTCAATTAAGTAACTGGTTCGTGGGTCTTCAATATTTTCAAAATGTTTCCACAGGTATGATTTCTCAGAAATCACGGCTATTAATTCCCTCTATAATCTTTACTATATTACTTTCTCATAAATTTTTAGTATGCGTTTGCCCTGGGGTGTTGCTGATTTTGTGGAAGTTTTTTGCCTTCTGTGCTGTAGAATGTTCCTAAATATTCTATTCTCTGACTTGATGGAAAAATTAAAGATTGCAGATATGTTGTACCAGTCTTGGGATAACCAACATGAATTATTAGCTTTTTATTCATAAAAATAAATTTATATTTACCTATTTAATGATGTAACAAGGAGTCATACAGAAAGGAAATTTCTTTATTTCCACATCTTCATTTGCAAAAAACTCATCTACGGCTTTTGTTTCTCCTGGAAATACTCCATAGTCATCAATAATCAAAATTCCTCCTTGAACTAATTTTGGATAAAGACATTCTAAAATAACTTTTGCTGGTTCATAAATGTCTGTATCTAAATTTAACAATGATATTTTTAATTCAGGATGATTTTTGACATATTCAGGAACTGTTTGTGTAATATCCCCTTCTACTAATTCAATAAATTGATCGGTTTTTTTATGCTGAAGTACTTGTTGCAGTTGTTGTTTGGATATACTATCACTACCTGCTGAATTAATAAATTTTTCTCTAATCAATTGATCATCAGCAAAATCAGTTTCAGGAAATTGATCAAAGGTATCAAAAGCAATGATTTTTTTTGAGTAGGAATTACCTGTTAAATCTCGGAATGCTGCAAAACGAGTTAGCGATGAACCTTTAAAAACTCCACATTCGACGATCGCACCGGGTAAATCAGAAACCATTTTATATAATTCCCAATGGGCAATTATTTTACTTATTCTGTTAATATTACAGGACAAATAAAAATTATTTTCATATTCAAAACTTTTAGAAAAATCTGGCAATTCAATCATATTGTTTTACTATTGAAAAGTAGTATTTTGATTTATAAAAGCCCCTCTAATTTTTCTAGGGCAGTCCAAAAACCTTCTCCTTCATTTTCATGCCCTTGCCATATTTCAGGGATAAAGGAAGCATGGGGGGCAAATTCCTCCAAATCAGAGGCTAAAGCTGAGAAGTCTATATCTCCTTGTCCTATTTGTAAACCTTCTCCATCTTCATCTTGTGCATCAGCAATATGAATGTGAGCAGTATAAGGGGCAACTTGTTTGATAAATTCTTTAAATGACCATTTCTTGGTATTACAAGCTAATTTAGAATGAGAAATATCTAAACAAATTCTATAGTGAAACTTTTGGCAAAATTCACTGATTTGCTGAGCATCTACAAATATATTATGATGCCTTTGTCCCCCAAAGTGCCAAGGAAAAGGGGGCATTGTTTGAGGTATTATTTCTACTCCATTAGTATCAACCTTTGACAGACTATCTAATAATTTATCTTGTAGTTTATCCAACTCAAATGAGGGTAAATGGGAATCAAGAGTAAAACCACCCACATTAGTAACGATCAAAGGTTTTGATGAATGACTGAAAAATAATTTCAGTTCATTAGTGATGTCTATAACTCGTTGTAACTCAAAAATGGATCGTTGGCGATAATTTTCATCTAAAGAACATAAATCAAGAGTATGATCTCCAAAAAACAGCTCAGGGCTGTGTACAATCAATTGTAAGTTTAGCTTTTGCTTAAAATACTTATCAATTGGTTCTTCCAAATCTTTATAACTTAAGTGAAACTCAAGAAAATCAGGGTTGGATTTATCTAATATTTTTTGATAATCATGATAACGCACAGGTAAACCCCAAGGACGTTTGAATTTATATTGACGAGGTTTTATTGCTTGTTCTACTAAATCACTGGGATAAAAATAATCTCCTGCTTGAAAATTTCTTTTAGCAATTTGACCGATTAAATCTTGACGACGATTAGGTTGTAAACCTCTACCGGGGCTTTTAATTTCGATCATTTCTGGTTTGATTATTTCTCCTTGTTTTAAAGAACAGTTAATAACAAGACTTTTTGCAAGAGTTACTCTATTCATCATCTCCCCTTGACTAATTCTTCTTTCACTACTGTTTCCAAGAGCTTCTTCTATTTGTTGAATAGCTTCTATCATGGTCTTAAATTCGCTTGGTAATAAACTAACTTTATGGTCATTCCCTTCCATATTGCGGTCAAGAGTGATATGTTTTTCGATAACTTTTGCTCCTTTAGCTACGGCGGCAATGGGGACGAAAAACCCCCTTTCATGACCAGAATATCCCACCAAACATTGTCCAATTTGTTTGAGATGATCTAAGTAGTTAAGATTAATGTCTTTGAAAGGGGCAGGGTAGGTAGAATTACAATGTAGCAAAATATACTGAGTACCTAAATCTTGTAGTAATTTGACTGATTCTTTTATCTCTTGTTCTGTGGACATTCCTGTAGAACAAATCAACGGTTTTCCTGTTTTGGCTATTTCTGATAGAAGTTGATGGTTTGTTAAATCGGCTGAAGCTACTTTATAAGCCTTCATTCCGTATTTTTCTAGTATTTCTAAACTTTTTAGATCCCAAGGAGTACAAAGTGGCAAAATACCTTTTTCTTGACAATAATCAAAGATTTCCAACATTTGCTGATCTGTAAGTTGAAACCTAGAAAGTAGATCAAGAGTATATTGAGAACCTAGGTTTTCCTTGGCATCATTGGCGTTACCCGCATTTTGATATAAACTAGCTATATTTCGCATTTGGAACTTGGCACAGTTCGCACCAGATGCAATAGCGGAATCAACTAATTGTTTAGCTAGTCCAAAATTGCCATTGTGATTAATCCCGATCTCAGCGATAATAAAGGTAGAAGATTTTTCATGAATATGGAAATTGTCAATACGCATACCCTCTCCATCATGGCGATGACGGGCAACGGCAACTAATCTTTTATTCTTATCAATAAGAGGAATATAAAGAACTTTGTCTAATAGCAGTTTGATTTTTTCTGGTTCATCTCCTACTGTGGCATACAGAAATTTTCTATTTATTACCTGTTTTACAGGTTGTTCTAAATTAACATTCGTTTGATTCATCAACCATCTCAATATATCCCCGTTTGTTAGCAATCCTTGCAATCGGTGATTTTCGTCTAGCACAAATATTATTCTACCTTTATGAACTTCGATTTTTTGTAAAGCATTTAGAATACTCTCCTCTTGGTAAATAATATATTGAGATAGTTCTTTTTCTATATACATAAGATGAGATTTTATTTTATTTGGTCATTTTTGAAGTCAAACTCTATTATTATTTAAGTTACTTTATTTAAAGTTAATAATAGTGGAGGTTTTTATAGAATCCGTTTGAATAAACCTATATTGGCAAGTATAAAAAAAGATTATGTTCAATTTGACTCATTCTGTTTCTTAGTTTTTATTAGACTGGTCAAAAGTTCTTCAACATTGATTTTTAATTCCGCAAAATTTTCAGGCATGATCATTAATTTTATTCTAATTTCTGCTCATCTTAATTGATAACCGTAGGCATGACGGAAAAAATGTCTAAATCCTAAATATTCCTTCAAGACTTGATACTGTTGGGGATTAATTACTGCTTTTCTCACATTAGGAATGTCTGAAGACATTTGGGTTAATAAATCTAAGTGCGATCGCTCTCCTGTGGGCAAAGAATTATCAATGTTGATAGCTATTCTGCGAAAAATCCCTTCAATGCTAGTGTAATATTGATGAAGATAAGAAGCTAAACCATTCATTTCTAACTGCGTTGGTGGTTCTTTTAAAGAAGATAAATCTTTTCGGGTTTCTTCTACAAGTCTTTGTAAAGAGAGTAATTCATCATCAATTAAGGACTTCAAAGCATCAAGAGAATTAGTATTCATAATTTTTCCCTGTAAAATTCTCGTTTTAATTTCAGGATAAGCGGTTTCTAAGGGTACTAAATCTAAATCTATTCCTTTTGGTAATAAATCACGACATAAGGAGTAAGCACGAAAAAAACTCCCTTCGGGTAATCCTTCCACAGCTAAATCAATATCAGAAAAATCATGCCAAGGAGTTTGCCCTGCTAAAGAGCCAAATAAAATTACTTTTTTTGCACTAAATTCTGTGATTAAAACTGACAATTCTGAAAATGGCTGAAAAGCTGAAAGTGTTAAGAATCAAACCGTATGCTTAAATGAAAATGCCCAAAATATTTTTCCTAAATCATGAAATTTCATCTATCTAGCATAATTCAGATTTTCTTTGTCAGATTTAATAGATTATTTCGCTCTCATAAAATTGAAGCATTTGAAGCTATTATGATTTTAGCAATCAGTCATGCCTATGGCTGTTTTAATCCTAAACAATTGGCAGATTTCTTAGGAGTTAATCATCAAAAAATATATGCAGAAATTTCTTCATGGACATTATACAAGCTCCAAAAAGTTTTAAAATTATTGATGGTCAATGTGGCAGTAGAACAGTTACAAATTATTGAAAAAAAGAGTAATTCTACACAGTCAAGGGCAAAGATAACATTTGCTGTAGATGATAGTGTTATTGACAGAGTAGGAAAGAGGTTACGCTGTACATTTACTTGGTATAGTGGACGTTGGAAAAAAGTGGTAAATGGACAAAATATATTAGGAATCATATTAACAATCAATGGAAAAGCAATACCCATTGGATTAAAATATTGCTCCAAACAGGGAAGAAAAAATACGGATAAACCAAGTATTTTAATTGCGATGTTAAAGGAAATTAAAGAAGAATGTCTCAAAGAAAATATCAATATTAGTAAATATCCTATTACTCTCGATTCTTGGTATGTATCACAACAATTAAAAGAACAATTAGATGAACTAGGATTCACCAAAATTATTATGGCTGGGAAAAGTAGTTATGTATTTGAAGGAGAAGATTTTAAAGGAAAAGGAAGTGAATGGAAAAAAAGAGTGGATTATCAAGAAAATCAATGGGGAATAGATGTGCCTTGTGTGAGAAAAAAATTATCAAATCCGACTTTTGGGGAGTTAAATTGGTTATTTTTTCAAAAAAGTAATAGTAGTTGTTATTTATTGATGGATTTAAGTAGTATATCGTTGAGAGGAGTAGAAATATGGCGGATATGGTCTGCACACAATATTATTGAACAGTTTTGGAAAATGTTAAAATCGGTACTAAAAATTGCGGAGATGAAATTAAGGAAACAGGGAATTTATATAGGATTATTAATTAAAGTAATAATGTATTTAATACTGTTATCAATGCAGTTTATGCCTAGTTTAGGTCGTTTATCATTGACGCAAATAATGAGAAAAATAGAATCAACAACTAAGCTACCTGATGTAATCAAAGAGCATTTTCAGCACGATTTTCTAGGGGTTTCAGCTATGGCATAGCTTTTCAGGGTTTTTGGAATTATCAGTTGATAATTCTGATAGCTTCTAATGCCCTTAAACTCTGATTGATAACAATTAGGGATGTTTTCATTTTGAGAATTAGGAAGAATATTGATTAATACGGGATAAACTGGCAAATTATATTTTTCCTCTGCTAAGGCAGTGTAAGCCCTCATTCTCAAAGGCATTTCTTTTTTATATTTTAATTGCAGTTCATTCAAAATCAAAAATTCCCCATTGTCAGGATTATTAACTTTTAATAGTACATCATTATCTCTACCGATCCACTGAAATTCTGAAGAGAGAAATTCCTGTACTTCAATAGTTTGATCTTGCGTAATCCAGCGTACCCAATTATTGGGTGCTAAACTGATTAATCTTTTACTACCTAAATCTGCTTTTTTTGTCATTAAGTTAAGTTTTGTAAATAAGTAATATAGTTAGTGAATCTTAGCAGAAATCATCAATTTCACCACATCTGGAGTTGTATTTTTCGCTTCCCATCTTAACTTATCCCATGCCTTTTGAGGGTTCGATCGTCCGAATGCCAAATCAGTAGGACGAAATAAACTAGAATCCGTTTGAACGTATTTTTGCCAATCTAAATGGAAGTATTCAAAGGCAAAACGAACAAAATCTTCTAAGGAATAACTTTCTCCCGTAGCAATGACATAATCATCAGGTTGATCTTGCTGTAACATTAAATACATTGCTTCCACATATTCTTCCGCCCATCCCCAATCTCGATAAATATTAATATTACCTAACCTTAAAATTTCTTGACTTCCTTGAGCAATACGACAGACACTGGCAATGATTTTTTGGGTGACAAATCGATTCGGTCTGAGGGGGGATTCATGGTTAAATAGAATACCAGAACAAGCAAATAAATTATAGGCTTCTCTGTAATTAGCTACTTGCCAAAAAGCTGCGGATTTGGCTACCGCATAAGGACTTCGAGGGCGAAAAGGAGTATTTTCATCGGCAGGAATATCCCCTGTATCACCGAAACACTCACTAGAACTAGCATTATAGATTTTGATGGGTTGATTGAGAAAACGGATTACTTCTAAAAGATTTAACGTGCCAATGGTGATACTTTCGAGGGTTTCAACGGGCATTTCAAAGGATAAACCCACAGAACTTTGTCCTGCTAAATTGTAGATTTCATCGGGTTTAACTTGGGCTATCACTTGCAAGACACTACGGAAATCCGTTAAAGTCATGGAGGTTAAATTAACTTTGTCTTTAATGCCTAAATACTCCAAGTTCCGAAAGTGGGATATTTGAGCATCTCTGGAAGTTCCCCAGACGTTGTAACCTTTTTCTAATAGTAGTTTAGCTAAATAAGCTCCGTCTTGTCCTGATATGCCACAAATTAAGGCGGTGTTCATTAGTTTCTTGAGTAACAATTAACTATCTTTTAAGTTACCCTATATTAGTGAAGGGGCGATCGAGCTTTTGGTTAAGTTTTGTTACTGGGTTCGATCGAGTTTAGGAATGGGGAGGTGCGATCGGCTTTTGGGAATGGGGAGGTGCGATCGGCTTTTGGGAATGGGGAGGTGCGATCGTGTTTTGGAATGAGTAGGTGCGATCGGGTTTTGGAATGGGGAGATGCGATCGCTGTTTGGGAATGGGGAGATGAGATCGCTGTTTGGGTAATGGGGAGATGCGATCGAGTTTTGGGGAATGGGGAGGTGCGATCGGGTTTGAGAATGGGGAGGTGCGATCGAGTTTTGGGGAATGGGGAGGTGCGATCGCTGTTTGGTAATGGGGAGGTGCGATCGGGTTTTGGGAATAGGAAGGTGCGATCGCTGTTTAGGAATGGGAAGGTGCAATCGATGTTTTGGGAATGGGGAGATGCGATCGATGTTTGGGTAATACTCACATCTTGCACTAATACATAGTAACTAGGTAAAAGGTGACAGGTAGCAGGTAGCAGGTGTCAGGTTTGATGATTTTTGATTATATTTAATATTTAAAGCAAAAATTAAGATGGTTTTGGTGGAATAGCTTAAATTTAAGTTCTTTTTCTTAACCTAAAACCTGAAACCCGAAACCTAAAAACTGACCTATTTTTAATCAGGTGCAAGATCTCAGTAATAGAGAGATGCGATTTATGTTTGGTAAGTTAACTAAATAAATCTGAATGAGTGCCTGTCCTTTCAAAAACAATTAGATCATCTTGAGGAATTAGTTTATAAATCAATAACCAATCCGGTGAGCTATGACATTCTCTACGATCAGCATAATTTCCGATTAGTTTATGATCCTTATGTTTGGCTTCCAGAATTTCTCGATTAACTAATTTTGAGATTATTTGTTTGAGTTTATCGATATTTTTCCCTCTTTTTTTCATCGTCTTTATATCTTTTTCAAAACGCTTAGTATAAGAAGGTTTCACTATTATATCCCCAGTTGCTCAAACATATTCTCTAAATTGTCACAGTGGATCAATTCCTCCCCCTGATCCGTTTTTTCTAGTGTTTTTTGAGTTATCTGATTGGGAATTTTGACTTCAAAAGGTAATCCTTGCTGTAGTTCAACTTGCTTATAAAAAAGATTGATTGCCTCTGTCGTACTCAATCCTAACTTTTGAAAAATATGTTCTACTTTAATCTTCAATTCAGGTTCAATTCTAGCTCTTACAGTTGCAGTTTTAGTCATAACTTAAACATTTAATTTTCATCCATTATCATAGCCCATTTTGGCTACACTTGGTGACTATAAAGTTTTACTCAGATGATAATAGAGCGGGTGCTTACTGCGTAGCTGATCCCTTCGGGATAAACCCGTCAAGAACTTTTTTGAGCTAAAGTACAGTTATAAGTGTTTTAGTGTAGCTGAATTTAATATGGTTATTACCGTCGAATCCATTACTTAATCGTCTTTGAGTTTAGAAGAATTTTTACAACTCCCCGAAACCAAACCCTATAGCGAATATATTGATGGAAAAATACAACAGAAGCCCATGCCTCAAGGACACCATAGCGTTTTACAAGGTCGTTTAGTTACCGCCATAAATGAAAACGTTTTAGCAACAAAAATTGCTTGTGATTTACCTGATTTACGATGTACTTTTGGGGGGTGATCGATCGTACCAGATATATCGGTTTTTAGTTGGCAACGGATTCCTAAAGATGAAAGGGGAAGAATCGCTAATCGTTTTGAAACTCATCCCGACTGGGTGATTGAAATTTTATCCCCTGAACAATCTGCTAATAAAGTGATGAGAAAAATTATGTTTTGTTTGAATCAAGGAACACAATTAGGGTGGTTAATTGATCCTGAAGATGAATCAGTAATGATATTAAAGCCTAACCAATTTCCTGAGATAAAAGTGGAAAAGGAAATCTTGCCTGTTTTGGATGAGATTAAAGATTTACAATTATCAGTAGAGGAAATGTTTAATTGGTTGGCTATTTAGCTGGTACTCCCCATACTTGACAATTATCTTCTACATCTTTGATAACTAAAGCTCCAGCGCCCACCAGACTATTTTTCCCAATCTTAATATTTTGAATAATGGTTGCTCCTGTACCAATATGGGTGCGATCGCCGATGGAAACTCCACCCGAAATAGTTACTCCAGGCGCAATATGAACATGATCTCCAATTTGACAATCATGATCAATAGAGGTTTTTGTATTAATGATTGTATTAACTCCTATCGTACAACTAGGTTGAATAATTACACCTGCCATTATCTGTGCGCCTTCGCCAAGTTTCACATCCTGAGCAATGATAGAAGAAGGATGAATAATGGTTAAAAAAGAATAATTTAATTGTTTAAAATGAGCCAAAATTTTGCTTCTTAAATCTGTATTTTTAGTAGAGCCGATCGCATTTACTAATCTAATTTCAGAGGGTGAATATTGTAAAACAGATTCATCATTCCCAATAAAATTAACCCCTAAAACATCTTGACTGTAATTTTGATAATTAGGATCAACAATGCCAATAATTTCTCGTTTTTGTAAGAGGAGAATATTAATTAAAACTTTAGCATGACCACCACCACCTAAAATAATTATGGGAAGATTCATAATTTAATTTAATTTTAGCAATTGAATAATTGACTAATGATAATGTCAATTTCGGGAAATGCCAAAGAATTAATTATGGGTTTCTGCCATGTTATTTTAACTGCATAATCTCCATTTTCTGGCTGACGAAAAACTATTAATTCTTGCTCCATTAAATTTATAATCCAATACTGCGGTATTTGAGCTTGAGCATAAATATTTTTTTTAATAGATAAATCTTTATTTAAACTGCTATTGGCAATTTCGATTAACCAAAAAATGTCATCTGGATAAGGATGGTGTTCATTATATTTTGATTCAGGTAATTTAACAATTGCAATATCTGGTTCTGGTTCAGAATTTGATAAAGTGATAGGACCATTAAACCTAACATCAGCTTTTCCCTTTAAAATATTGAGAGTATCAATTAAGTAATGTTATGATATAGACTGATCCTATCATCATTAATTAACCATGTCTCATCAATGCCCTCGATGTCATAATACTAAAATCATCAAAAACGGTTTTGCTCGTGGTCAACAAAGGTTTAAATGTAAGCACTGTAACTATCAGTTCACCACTGATAAGATTGATCGAGGTAAACCTATGTGGATGAAACTAGAAACAGCAATTCTGTATTGCAGTGGAATGTCTATGAATTCGATCGCAAAGCTTCTCAATGTTTCTGCTCAGACTATTTTAAATTGGATTAGAGCTTTGGCACTAGAAAATTATGAAAAGCCTGAACCCTGCGAAGCGGTGGTTGTGGAACTAGATGAACTTTGGCATTTTATAGAGTCAAAAAAAACAAGTTATGGATCTGGAAAGCTTATGACCGTAATACTAACAGACTTATCGACTGGGAATTGGGAAAGCGTGATAGTGAAACCCTCAAAAAACTTTTAATTAGATTACTAAAATGGGATGTAACAGTCTACTGTACTGATGATTGGAAACCGTACCAAGAGTTATTATCTAAACATCCAGATGCGTATCATGTGATGACAAAAAGCGAAACTATAGCCATAGAAAGAAATAATTCCGATAATCGTCATTGGTTTGCTCGCTTTCATAGAAAAACAAAAGTAGTATCAAAATCAATAGAAATGGTGGATTTAACAATGGGACTATTTGCAAAATTTAGAGTAAATGGAACGATCGATTCGTTAATAAATCAAAGACTAACATTACTTAGTTGAAGCTCTCAAAAAATTTTATGGTTTTATCCTCTCATCTTGACCATAATGTTTATTTGCTATTTTACCTAGATATTCCCAATAAAATAACGGTGAAATACCATAACCAGGACGTTTAGAAGTTAAATTATCTTCTGTCAAAATTTCCCCTTGTTGAATATCTTGATTTGCTACTAAACTTTTACGCGCTACTTTTCTATTTTTTAACTCCACAGAAGCAGGTTTTTTTAAACTATCACCTAAAGCTGATTCCACTTCCCTAATGGATTTTATCATCTCTTTTAACTCTGATGGTTCTAAAGAGGCTTGATGATCTGGTCCGGGGAGGGTGCGATCGATGGTAAAATGTTTTTCGATTACTGTTGCACCCCTTGCCACTGCCGCAATGGGAATACTAATTCCTAAAGTGTGATCAGAGTAACCAACAGGTAAATTAAATGCTGATTTTAAAGTATCCATTGCCTTAAGATTCACTTGGTTGAAAGGAGTTGGATATTCGGTGACACAGTGTAATAAAGTGACATTTTGTTGTAATTTTGCTTGTCCTTCTTCACTCAAATAGACAGATTGAAAGTTAGAAATACTGGGTTTTTCTTGAATATTTAGATAACCAAAAGCTAATACTCCTAAAGCAGTTTCAATTTCTCCTAGTAAACTCATTCCCGTAGATAAAATAACAGGTTTTTGGGTTTGAGCAATTTTTAGTAAAAAAGGTGCATTAGTTATTTCACCAGAAGGAATTTTTATCAGAGGTAAATCAAAGGTTTTTGTTAATAATTCTAAACTATCAACATCGAAAGGAGTTGATAAAAACTGAATATTTTTTGACTGACAATAGTTAATTAATTCATAATGAGCATTGGTATCTAATTCTAATTTTTTTACCATTTCTAACTGAGATTCATTATCTCCAGTATTAGTAATTTGATATTCAGCTTTAGGGGCTGTTTTACTAATAATTAGATCAGCTTTAAAGGTTTGGAATTTAACAGCATCAGCTTGGGCTTCACTAGCAATATCAATTAACTGTTTTGCCAGTTTTAATGAGCCGTTATGATTAACTCCTGCTTCGGCAATGATATAACATTTAGACATTGGTAAAATTAAGTAATGATGAATATTTGTTATGGAGTTTTTGTCTCTTGGCAATTAGTAATAATAATTTATTTTCGGATAAGAGCAAATTTAATATGGTAATAGTCTTAACCAAAAATATCAGATAAATTGATTTTTAAATCTGGAAAAGAAAGAGGCGAAATAATTTTTTGCTTATTAAGTTTCTGTAAATTTTGATAGAAATTATCCTCTGGTTGGGTGTAAATTTCAAGAATATCATCATTGAGATTAACTAACCAAACTTCTTGAATTTTATTTTCGGCATAGAGAGGAATTTTAATTTTAACTTCTTGATCATATTTTATTGTACTATCTGAAACTTCGATTAATAAGCAAATATCATCAGGTTGAATGGGTTTAGTAGCGTAAAAATCATCTCTAAGTTTTGCTACTACTAAATCTGGTTGAGGTTCACTATAATTATCTAATTGAATAGAATTTTGCACACTAATTAGAGCTTTATCTAATAAATGACGATAAAATAAATTCGTCAAGCGATTAACTGTTGTCATGTGCTTTAAGCCAAGAGGAGACATGGGAACAATTTTTCCTTTAATTAATTCAAGTCTTTCTTCAGGATGAAATATATTAGTTTCACCCATTCGATGATATTGTTCAATTGTAAATTTTCTGGTAAGTAATTGCATGACTTCAAAAAAGCATTTTCATTAAAATTTACCTATTAAGCTATAAATCGTAAAATTTTTTTATGATGATATTATTTAATTGAATATTATTTAATTGAATATTTTTGAGGACATTTTTAATCTTTATACTAACATCTCCTTGTCCATAAGGAGAAACAACATTTTTCAAAGATAATTGAAATTCAAAAGAAAGAGCTTTATTTATACTTATTATTATATCTTTCGATTTTTCGGCACAATCAATAATTGAAGTGGCTTTTAAACGTCCTTTTTGTCGATCACCAATATTAATAGTAGGTTTTTTCAAAAAGGGGACTTCTATTAAACCACTGGAAGAATTGCCGATGACTAAATCACAATTTTTAATAGCACTTAAATATCTCAATTGTCCGAGGGAATTAAAGGTGATCGCTCTAGTTTTATTGTAGCTAACATATTGAGCTATTTTATAATTAATAATATTATTTTCTGGATCTGAATTGGGCTTAGTAAAAATGATTTTTGCTGAGAAGAAATTGTCTAAAGCGATTAATAATTCATCAAAGGCTTGAGCCGAATTATTTTCCATTAAAGTAACGGGATGATAGGTTACTAAAAAGTTTAAATTTCCGAGTTTAAAATTAATAGATTCTTCTAATTCTTCTCTTTCTAAAAGTTTTAATTTGGCAATATTATCTACTCCGATCGCACCAAAATTGAATACTTTTTCTGGGTTTTCTCCTAATTGAATAACTCTTTTTTCATATTCTTTTGCCGCCACAAAATGAAGATGAGACATTTTGGTAATAGAGTGTCTAATAGCTTCATCTATTGCCCCTTGTGTAGTTTCTCCGCCATGAATATGTGCTAAGGGTATTCTGAGAATTAAGGCAGTTTGAGCAATAGCTAACATTTCGGTGCGATCGCCTAATACCACTAATATATCTGGTTTTAAGCGTTCTAAAGCATCAGCAAAGCCCATAATACCCACACCTATTGATTTAGCAACACTAACAGGAGTATCACTAGATAAAAGCATTTCTACTTTGGCGGAAATAGTGAAACCATCATCCTCAATAATTTTGTAAGTAGAACCAAACTCTGGAGAAAGGTGCATTCCCGTCACAAGAATTTGTAAGGTTAAATCAGAATCGTCTTGAATTTCCCTCATTAACCAATACAATAAACCATATTCGGCACGAGTACCTGTTGCCACACAAATTTTTCTGGACATCAATGATTTTTTTATTTGTTATTTAACCATGCGATCGCATCATCTAAGGAGTTAAAATCAAAAAGACTTTCTCCAAATAATTCCAGTTCCTCAATGAATAAAGTGTTAAGTTTTGATTGTAAGATTTCACTAACATTCCCAAAGCGTTTTTTAATAAGACGACTCATGAGAGAAACCTCACCTTTTTCAAAACCTTCATTCAAAATCCGTTGATAAGTAACAGATTCTTTTAAAAGATCATCTTGTAAATACATTTTGATTAATTCCTCCGAATAATTAATACCTGCTAATAGTTCGACACAAGCGGCAATATTGCTTTTTTGTCTGGGATCAACTATGTTTTTGATACTATCTGCTACTTGAGATAATAGCATTTCTGGTTGTTCACTTTTAGCCAAAACTGCCAACGGTAACAACTCAGGTTGAGATAAAAGAGGAG
The DNA here is from genome assembly GCF_036345015.1 of Cyanobacterium sp. Dongsha4. Taxonomy (NCBI): domain Bacteria; kingdom Bacillati; phylum Cyanobacteriota; class Cyanophyceae; order Chroococcales; family Geminocystaceae; genus Cyanobacterium; species Cyanobacterium sp. DS4. Next base: position 2,037,056 of record NZ_CP084098.1, read on the forward strand.
CAGGATCACATTCCCAAATTCTAATTACCCGATAACGATGGCTAGTTTTCCCCACCTGAAAACGATCTTCAAACACTTTGGGAGAATTGTCTGGGCGTAAAAAGATGATTACTTGTTCAATAACCTTATCTTCTTGATAGAGTTTATGAACTCGATAAAGCCTTACCCAATAATCTAACATTCTCAAACTGATAATTCCAAAAACCCTGAAAAGCTATGCCATAGCTGAAACCCCTAGAAAATCGTGCTGAAAATGCTCTTTGATTACATCAGGTAGCTTAGTTGTTGATTCTATTTTTCTCATTATTTGCGTCAATGATAAACGACCTAAACTAGGCATAAACTGCATTGATAACAGTATTAAATACATTATTACTTTAATTAATAATCCTATATAAATTCCCTGTTTCCTTAATTTCATCTCCGCAATTTTTAGTACCGATTTTAACATTTTCCAAAACTGTTCAATAATATTGTGTGCAGACCATATCCGCCATATTTCTACTCCTCTCAACGATATACTACTTAAATCCATCAATAAATAACAACTACTATTACTTTTTTGAAAAAATAACCAATTTAACTCCCCAAAAGTCGGATTTGATAATTTTTTTCTCACACAAGGCACATCTATTCCCCATTGATTTTCTTGATAATCCACTCTTTTTTTCCATTCACTTCCTTTTCCTTTAAAATCTTCTCCTTCAAATACATAACTACTTTTCCCAGCCATAATAATTTTGGTGAATCCTAGTTCATCTAATTGTTCTTTTAATTGTTTTGATACATACCAAGAATCGAGAGTAATAGGATATTTACTAATATTGATATTTTCTTTGAGACATTCTTCTTTAATTTCCTTTAACATCGCAATTAAAATACTTGGTTTATCCGTATTTTTTCTTCCCTGTTTGGAGCAATATTTTAATCCAATGGGTATTGCTTTTCCATTGATTGTTAATATGATTCCTAATATATTTTGTCCATTTACCACTTTTTTCCAACGTCCACTATACCAAGTAAATGTACAGCGTAACCTCTTTCCTACTCTGTCAATAACACTATCATCTACAGCAAATGTTATCTTTGCCCTTGACTGTGTAGAATTACTCTTTTTTTCAATAATTTGTAACTGTTCTACTGCCACATTGACCATCAATAATTTTAAAACTTTTTGGAGCTTGTATAATGTCCATGAAGAAATTTCTGCATATATTTTTTGATGATTAACTCCTAAGAAATCTGCCAATTGTTTAGGATTAAAACAGCCATAGGCATGACTGATTGCTAAAATCATAATAGCTTCAAATGCTTCAATTTTATGAGAGCGAAATAATCTATTAAATCTGACAAAGAAAATCTGAATTATGCTAGATAGATGAAATTTCATGATTTAGGAAAAATATTTTGGGCATTTTCATTTAAGCATACGGTTTGATTCTTAACACTTTCAGCTTTTCAGCCATTTTCAGAATTGTCAGTCAAAGGTAAAGGAGGATCAGATTTTGGGCGAGTTTGAAATTCGAGATGAATAATTTTATTTCCTACTTCTAAGAAAAAAACGCCATCAGCACGAATAGGCTCAATATTTAATTCCGTAGGTAACATTTCGATTTTATCGTTAATTTCTCGGTTGAATAACCAAGTTAAAATTGGTTTTTTGTATTCATCGATAATGAATTTAAGAATACTATCGTAACTCATAGATTTTGTATCAATTGTAATTAATAAATTTTATAAAAACACGCTACTAGGAATATTAATTAAACAAGAAACAATCTTTTCGGCTTGAGTTAAATCCATTTTCGGAGAATTTTTAAACATCGGTAATTTATTCATTAAAGTCCATACAGGACGAGTCATAATACCATTATCATTGAGTAATTGTAGTAAATCATTTCGCTCATGTATATAATTCGTATCTAAAAGGAGAACATTTAACCAATAGTTACTTTTTGCATATTCTCTCTCAGAAAAAAAAGAAATACCCTCAATATTTTGAAAAACTTGTCGATATTTATCAGCTAATTGCCTTTTCTTCTCTAAAAATTTGGGTAATTGTTCCAGTTGTGCAACCCCCAAAGCTGCATTAAGATTAGGCAAACGGTAATTGTAACCAATCTGATCATGATTAAATTCCCATTTATGAGGGATTTTTGCGGTATTGGTAATATGTTTAGCTAAATTAACCTGAGTTTTGGTTAAGCAGATTGAGGTAAAATCCATTCTAAGGAAAGGTGGGGCTTTTTTGGTTGATGACAATATGCGATTAACCCACATAATATATTGACACAGAAATTTATTGGTGAACGATGACGAGAATGTTCTATTTGTGATATGTTTTTGAGCTGATCATTGATTGTTTCGACAATCGCTCGTTTCCGAGATAAAAGTTTGTTATGAAGTCTCATTAATTTGTTCTTCATATTGCGTCTGGGTTTGGCAAAAAACTCAATACCAAAATCTTTCAGTAACTTTGTGGCTAATTTTTGTGAGACATAACCTCTATCACCAAAAACTTTTCCCCAAAGCTCTTTTAAAAGATCGACTACAGGTTTACGGTCATCGACATTACCTGGGGTTAAGCTCATATTCACAATTTCCCCCAGTTCATTGACTACCAGATGGAGTTTAAAACCAAAAAACCAATCCACAGAGGTTTTGCCTCTTTGAGCTAAATTTTTAAATACTTTATGTTGGCGAATACGGCGGTTATGACAAACTTGGATCTTGGTAGAATCAATAAAACTAATTCCGGTACAGTTACCAAAACAGTGCTTGAGGTAAACACACAAGGGAATAATCGTTGATGGAATCCATTGGACAAAACGTTGATAACTGGGAAGTTTGGGAAAAGCAGAAGTCCAATATTGTTGAACGTGATTAAGATAAAAATGTTTGAAATTACGGTAATGATTTTGGTGAAAAGCAATGAGAATAGTCATAATTTCACTTAAACAGAGACTTTTAGTACGAACACGTTGGACAGCACCATGAGAGATAAGTTTTTGTTGCCATTGAGGCTCAAATTGTTGGCAGAAATCATCGACATGACAAAATAAATGATCTAAATTAAACATAGGGCAGTAGTTAGTTGATGGTTTGTTATATTCAGCTTACTATCTGCCTGTTTTCTTATCCAAAACTGAGGTTAAATTACCTAGAGATTCATAATTGGTTAAAATTGCACCTCCTCCCCCTGTAGTAATAATTTTATTGCCATTAAAACTTAAAGCGGAAACTTTGCCCCAATTTCCCGTATGAATATCGTTATAAAAACTACCTAAAGATTCGGCGGCATCTTCGATTAGTTCTAATTTAAAGTGTTCACACAAAGCGACTAATGGCTCTATATCAACGGGATGTCCAAAAGTATGTACACAGGTATAACAGCCTTAATTTTCCTGCCTGTATGACGATTAAAACAACCTTCAGAAGTGATCTTAGCAATAGTATCAAGATAATCTGCTAATTTAGTTACATCTAAGCCTAAACTAGAAAAATTACTATCGACAAAATGAGGAATTGCCCCACAATAAGCAACAGCGTTAGCAGTAGCCACAAAAGTTAAAGCAGGAATTAGCACCTCATCATCTCTTTTTACGCCTAATAATTTCAGACAGATATGTAAAGCAGATGTACCATTGACAACGGCGATCGCTCTTTTTACGCCAGTATAATTGGCTAAATCATCCTCGAAGCGATCGACAAATTTACCCACAGAAGAAACCCAACCAGTATCAAGACATTCTTTCACACATTCCCATTCATTGCCTTGAAAATAAGGCTCATGTAAAGCAATAAAATCTTTATTTTTGGGTAATACTTCCTTGATAGCGTCTAAAATTAAGTTTAAATCGAGCTTTTTCATTAAATATTGTAGATATTAGCCTTATATTGTTTTAAATTATCAGGATTCGTAAACCAAGCCACCGTTTCCGCTAAACCTTGCTTTAATCCTTCCTTACCACCATATAAAGGTTGCCAGTCTAGCAGTTTTTTAGCTTTGCTATTATCTGCCCATAACCGATTAACTTCACTTTTTTCTGGACGTAAACGTACCTGATCTGTTTCTATTTCAATTTCTACATTCATAACATCTGCAATGGTTTGAACTAAATCACCAATAGAAATTTCGTAATTACTACCAATATTAATTACTTCTCCAATAGAATTTTCCGATTCAGCAATAGAAACAAATCCTCTTACGGTATCTTTGACATAGTTAAAATCTCTAGTAGGATGTAACGCTCCTAATTTTATTTTACGTTTCCCGTTGGCAATTTGAGTAATGACGGTGGGAATAACTGCTCTAGCTGATTGTCGAGGTCCATAAGTATTAAATGGACGTATAATTGCAACTGGAGTATTAAAACTATTGTAAAAAGACATAGCAATTTGATCTGCACCTATTTTACTGGCAGAGTAGGGAGATTGTCCCTGTAGAGGATGATCTTCTGTAATCGGTACAAATTTGGCAGTACCATAAACTTCACTGGTAGATGTATGAACAACCTTTTTGATGCCTAATTCTTTAGCTGCTTGGACGATATTTAATGTTCCTTTTATATTTGTGTCAACATAGGTATCAGGGGAATGGTAAGAGTAAGGAATTGCAATTAAGGCGGCTAAATGAAAAACTAGATCACAACCTTTCATGGCTTCTTTCACTCCATAAGGATCTCGAATGTCACCACTAAAAACTTCTAAATTATCAATAACTTCTTTCGGTGAGTTATCTAGCCATCCCCAAGAGTTGAATGAGTTGTATAAAACAAAGGCTCTAACATTACAACCTTGTTCAACTAATGTTTCGGTTAAATGAGAACCGATAAAACCATCTGCACCAATTACTAATATTTTTAAATCTTTTATTTGTGGTTTTTTCATAAGCATAAATATTTGACTTTCTCTCCATGACATAATATTAAGCTAAGACGCATTAAACTTTCCTTTTTTATTAATTATTAAAAATGACCAAAACGCTTACCTGTTAAATGTTCCCTACTTTCCTCTAACGATTTAGATGCGTCCTAATAACCTTTTTCTAATAGTAGTTTAGCTAAATAAGCTCCGTCTTGTCCTGATATGCCACAAATTAAGGCGGTGTTAATTAGTTTCTTGAGTAACAATTAACCATCTTTTAAGTTACCCGATATTGGTGAAGGGGCGGTTTGATGTTTGGGGATAAAGGGGGTGCGATCACACCCGTTTGAGATTTTTGGAGCGATCGCCCTCAGAAGCAATTCATCGAGCAAATTTACAAATAGCAGATGTAGTATTAGACACTTATCCCTATAATGGGGCAACAACAACCCTTGAAACCTTATGGATGGAAATTCCCTTAGTAACAAGAGTTGGGGAACAATTCGCCGCCCGTAATAGTTATACTTTTATGATGAATGCAGGTATCACTGAAGGCATTGCATGGAGTGATGAGGAATATATTGAATGGGGAGTAAGGTTAGGTACAGATGAAAATTTACGCAAGGAAGTCAGTTGGAAGTTAAAACAATCTAAAAAAACTTCTCCTCTGTGGAATGGGAAGCAGTTTGCGAGGGAAATGGAGAAGGCTTATCAACAAATGTGGGAAATTTATGTTGGGGAGAAACAGAAAATATTGTCATAATGAAATTATCATCAATCAAAACTTATTTCGGAGTTTAAAATTATGGTTGCTTTAATGTCAACACCTCTGATCAATTTTCCTACTCAAGATGACTTACCTGTTATCAGCCCTACGATGATAACGAAAATATGGAAACTTTACGTCATAAATATCAAATGGATTTACTCTTAGAAACAATTTACCCTTGGCTAGAAAAACGTGAAGATGGTTTTGTAGGAGGAAATATGTTTGTCTATTTTAGCCAAGCTCAAGTAAAAAACTATGACTATAAAGGACCAGATTTTTTTTGTGTTTTAGATGTAACTAAAAAAGAACAAAAAATCTAAATTGTATTATATAATTATTGTTAACACATTAAGACAATCATTAACCGAGGGCAAATTCCGTAAATTGTCGTTTATAGGGTGCTTGAAAACCCAAGACAATATCTTGTTTTACCACTCCCTTTTCTAGTAATTGATTAGCAATACCGATTTCTGTAGCATCTCTTTGAATCCAAATTTTATCCCCTTTTAAGTCCACATGAATAATTACACCATAGATTCTAGTTTGATCCTGCCAACCAATGTTTAAAACTTGATAATGATAATTATAATCATCGAATATTAATTGAATTTCTGTATCAGTTTGAGAGTGATTGATTGAGTGTTGAGTCAAAATATCTTTGATTAATTCTACATAATCTATTCTTTCCATAAAACCACCTCTTGCTTAACGGAATCAAAAATCATTAATTTTATTTGACTTTATTCATAAATACTATTATCTAAAATATTGCTTTTTGTTGAGGATTTTTTTCTGTGGATGAAAATAATTGAGGTAAGTTAGCCAAAACATCTAAATACCACCACCAAAAACCAGAAGAAATTTGCTCACGTTCTCTTTTTTTAAAAATTTATCTGCTAAGGATAATTCTTCTTTTTCTAATCCATTTAATTCATTTTCAATTATCGCTAATTTGTAACATTTCTAAGTGTTCAAATCCACTAGCTTCTGAGAAATTAACAGTAATTTGATAGTTTTTTAATAATTGTTTTTTCATAGTTCAAAATCTTATAATAAACCGATTGATAAAAAGAGCAATTATCCCAAAGTATCTAAAATATCTTGTTTAGAAACTTTTTTATGACGAGCAACACTGGTTAAAATCCCATTTAAAGTTCCTACCCTTAAAGGGGAATGATTTGGGATACTAATTCTCTGATGACTGGGTATTTTAGTTTCCAAAATAATATGACTTCCTTCTTGATGAACTATTTTATAATCCCATAATTTACAGAGAATTTTACTTAGTGATGAGCCTTTTAAATTACGAGGAATTTTCATTGAACTACTAAAATTTCATCTTTAATAAGGTGTAATTTTACATTAGGATAAAAAGGTCGATCAAAATAAAAACCTTTGACGGCTTCATTAATATTCATTTTTAATTCTTCCCAAGTATCTCCTTGAGTAAAAATATCTTCTGTGAGACACTCGGCGACAAATCCGCCGTCTTCTTCTTGAGATATTTCAAATATGATAGTTTGTTTCATAGTTTAAATTACTCCTTGTTTTATTCTTTTAGTAAATAAGATTTATTGAGAAACAGGTGGATGCCAACCTGCTTTAACCCAATTTTTTCTAACCATAACGGCTAAAGTGTTATTTAATTTCAAGGCGTTAACTGTAGCACGACCACAAGGATTTAAGGCCCTAATTTCTGTACCATTTTCACTCCATGTGAAATGTTCAGACCATTTTTGTAGGCGCGGATTAAATAAACGAACGATGTTTCCTGTTTCTAAATCTTGAGATTCGATTTGAACCCACTTATATTGATTACATAATTCACAAGCTAAACATAAATTAGTCGTGTCATTTTTTCCGCCTTTAGCCACTGGAATTGTATGATCTATTTGTAGAATACCCATTACATATTCTTGAGAACTTAAACAATACTCACAATGGTTATTGGCTCGTTTTCTCACTTCTTGACGAACAGAATCGGGAATTTTACTCATGGTGATAAAGTAAAGGTTGTTTTAGTCCACGTTTAACTGCTTCAATTAAGGCTTCTGATTTTTTTTATTGCCCCATCTGATATATTTGGATTAAGGTTGCTAGTTCATATTGTTCTGCTTGAGTTAAACCACTAATTTTGCCCTTACTTTGTAAGTCTCCTAATCTTTGATTTTGTGTTACATCCATTTTTGTATTGGCTAAAGATAAAATTTCTTTATCTGATAATTGAGATAAGCCACAAGCAAAATCATTCTTAGATAGATTCTCTAAGGTTGGTAGTAACATTTCTAGGGTATCATTGATGACAGTCTCGACATCTCTTTGAGTAGAATAAGCAAGGTTTTGAGCATATTCTACTATCTGATCAGGTAAATTTATTGTTAGTTTGATCGTCATTTTTTCTCTCTAATCATTATAAATACTGTTTACTGATTTCTATCTAATTTGGATTCGCTGAAAATAAAGAAGCATTTAAAACGGTAATTCCTACTAATGTTTTATCGGCATAATGATAAATTATATTATCTTCATAAATACTATCATTGACTTTTTGCGGTTTACGAAAATTAATATATAATACATCCACATCTTCATCATAAGTCATCCACATTTGATTGGAAGGCGCTTGGAGAAGATAAGGTATTGATTTTAAAAGATTTATTTCTCCCATAAAATACCTCCTTTAATAATTAAATTTGGCTCTTCTACAGTAGTTATGATAAATTATTGCTTAAAAAAGGTGTCAGGTAGCAGGTGGCAGGTGTCAGGTTAAAGAAAAATTGAAAAGTTTATAAATTATTATTAAATAACTCTCTGTTCCCTGTTCCCTGTTCTCTATCCTCACCAGAAATTTACATACTCAAAGTGAAAGAGCCTTAAATTTATGGGATATTTTCGTTTTCATAATTTTCAATTAAAACTCCAATAATTTCTATTAAGTTGGCTAAAGGATGAGTTTCATTTTCTCCTACTTCATAAATCAGAGAGTCTAGGGCGTGTCTGCAAAATGGTAAAATGAGTAAAACTACTTAAAATAATTAATGTTATGGAAGCGCGCCGCGAAGCGGATCCCGTCGGGATCGCTCTTAATCCTAACCAAGCAATTAATAGAAAAGATATAACGGATATACAATGGGAAAAGTTACAACCATTATTACCACCACAGAAACCATCAAAAGGAAGACCTAATCTAGATCACAGGCAAATAATCAATGGAATTCTCTGGATTTTGAGAACTGGTGCACCTTGGAGGGATTTACCACCTTGTTATGGGATTCATAGCACAGTTTCTAGCCGATTCTATCGATGGCGAAAAGCAGAAGTTTGGGAGCAAATTCTCGCAAAACTTCAAACGATCGCAGACTATGAGGAACGGATTGATTGGGAAGTCCATTCTGGAGATAGTACAGTTATCAGGGCCCATCAACAGGCAGGGGGTGCAAAAGGGGGCAACAAAACCAAGATTTAGGGCGTAGTAAAGGGGGATTTACCACCAAAGTTCATGTTAGAGTGGAGGGATTCGGAAAACCAATAACTTTGAGTCTAACTTCAGGGGAACGTCATGACACCGTAGCTTTTGACGATTTACTGACTGGAGGAAAAGTAAAACGTAGGGGCAGAGGAAGACCAAAGAGTAGGTTTCGCTATTTTTTAGGTGATAAAGCGTACAGTAGTCAAGAAATTCGGGAAAAACTCCGAAAAAAAGGTGTAACTCCCATAATTCCTCGCAAAAGTAATGAAAAAAAACGAGAACGCTTTAATAAAGGTCTTTATCGAGAGAGAAACCAAGTAGAAAGATTAATCAACCGTCTCAAACAAAATAGAAGAATAGCAACTCGTTACGAGAAGTATGCAGTAAATTACTTAGCTATGCTTACAATTGCTTCAATTTTTATCTGGTTATAACTAAACTTTATCAAAAAAAACTGGTTAGCGTAACTTCTACAGTAATGAAGGGCCTAAAAGCATGGGCAATTTTAATTAGCGTAGATATTACACTAATTATCAGAGACTTTTTCATATTTCAAAATCTAAGTAATTGTATAGCACCAAACATACAACAGCTTAATTTGATAATTTGCAGACACGCCCTAATAACTTGGGTGGTTTAGCTTCACGAATAGCGTTAAATACTTTTTGGGTGGTATCAGGGCGATTGAAAATGAGAAAAGCAACAGGAGTGGTTAATTGCCAGTTATCATCATACTCATAATTATTCATGTTTGTTGGTTTGGGACTTGTAATTTGCATACAGGATTTACCTAAACAAGATTCTTTATCACTGGGCAAAGTTTTAGTTTCTAAAATTTCTGTAGATTTGAAGAATAAAGAAGTACAGTTTTTGTAAGTATAACTAGGAATTAAACCATAAAAATCAATTCTTTTATAACCTTGAGATGATAATAATTTTAATGATGAATCGTAACGGTGATCATCGGTATTATCAAAAATTAATAAACCATCATTTTTAAGTTTATTTAAGCTATTTTCTAAACAACTATTTCTATTGATTCCATCAACAATAATTACATCAAAATATTGATCAGGATATTGGTTAATAAAATCTGCGTATTTTGTCTCATCAACTTCTAAATTTAATTGCACATTATCGGGCATTTGTTGTTTAATTTGATCATACCAACCTCGATCGCTTTCGATGGAAATAACTTGTTTTGCCTTACTTGCCCACCATAAAGTAGAATTTCCTCCACCAAATTCAAATACTATAGAATCGGGCTTTATTTTATCTTCTAAAAATTCAATGGCGGGATAAGTGTACCAAGGAATGGGGTTACTTTCAGCATTAACGGGTTTCCCTTGAAATAGAGAATTAAGCCATCCTGAAGTGGATAAATAATTAATTCCTTGAATTAAGTTACCTGAAATTTGTTGCCAGTTTGCTTCTAAGATTAAACAATGGGCTAAACGAATGGATAGAGTGGGTTTAAGTTGAGGATTTTCGTTGATTAATTGTAAATATAGTTGCGATGCTTTGCTAAATTCTTTTTGATCAAAATATTGATTAGCTTGATTGAGTTTAAGTTGTAAATCTGATTGATTCATGGTTTTGAAAATACTTAACTATCTTTCAAGTTACCCTATTTTTGGATAGGTGCGATCTTTACTTTTCCTTAAGTTTTATGACAGCGATGCGATCGGGTTTGAGAATAGGAGGTGCGATCGAGGTTTGGGAATGAGGAGGTGCGATCGTGTACAGAAGCAATTCATCGGGCAAATTTACAAATAGCGGATGTGGTATTAGACACTTATCCCTATAATGGTGCAACTACAACCCTTAAAACCTTTATGGATGGAAATTCTTTTAGTCACCAGAGTTGGGGAACAATTCGCTGCTAGGAACAGTTATACTTTTATGATGAATGCAGGTATCACCGAAGGCATTGCATGGAGTGATGAGGAATATATCGAATGGGGTATTAAGTTAGGTACAGACGAGGATTTAAGAAAGGAAATTAGTTGGAAGTTAAGGCAGTCTAAAAAAACATCTCCTATGTGGAATGGGAAGCAGTTTGCGAGGGAAATGGAGAAGGCTTATCAACAAATGTGGGACATTTATGAGAGTGACAAATAATACTATCCCCATTTCCTGCAACTAAATGCCAGAAATCTTAATAATTTCTTCGATGGTTAATTTTAATTCAGGAAAAATGGAGGAAATTATTGTTTCATTTTTCTTAAAGAATTTACCTTGATATTTCCCATCTTTTAACTCATAGACAAAAACCATTGGCACTTTTGGATTACCTAAGTAACTACGAGATGCGATCGCTAAATAATCCACAATCCAATATTCTTTAATTCCGATGGTTTCATATTCTTCTAATTTATCAATATAATCGTCTTCCCAATTGGTGGAAACTACTTCTACTGCTAATTCAAGGGGTTCAGTGACAGCACCGTAAGCGATTACATTATTATTCCAAAAAGAAGCCTGAACTATACTAACATCTGGAATACGTCCTCTTTCTTTTCCTAATCTGTTAACGGTACGAATCACTATATCTTTATCAACAATATAATCTAACCCTAAACGTTCACTTTCTCGATCAAATATTTTGACTAAAAACCGACTAATATTTTTATGAGCTCTAATAGCTTCCATTTTGATTAATTCTCCATCAACTAATTCAAAAAAACCCTCTCCTTGGGGATATTGTCTTAAATACTCGTCAAAAGTTAATTTTACCTTAGATGCGATCGCAACCATTTTATTCACCAATTATAATTTAAGTTGATAATTAATATTTTATTAGATGTTTTTGAAGCAAGATTGTTGTTTAATTAATTTTTTCCACTAAAACATAATTTACGCAAGGAAGTCACTTGGAAATTAAAACAATCAAAAAAAACTTCTCCTCTGTGGAATGGAAAACAGTTTGCGAACGAAATGGAGAAGGCTTATCAACAAATGTGGGAAATTTATGTTAATCAACACACTAAAATAGAATCATCATAATATCGTAGTTAATTTATTATTAATTTTGATAGGAATTTAAAATCATGGTTGCTCAACTTCAACTCAAATACTATAGCCCAGAAAAATATCTGGAATTAGAGGAAAAATCGGACACAAAAAATGAATATCTCGACGGAGAAATAATCCCTATGGCAGGAGGCACTACTAATCATAATCAAATTGCTGGTAACTTTTTTCGGGCTTTTCCTCTAACCATCAGCGATCGAGATTATTATATTTATATAAATGATGTGAAACTTTGGATTCCCGACTATCGCTTTTATACCTATCCAGATTTAATGATTATTGAAGGTAAACCAGTGTATCAGTCTGAAAATAGTAATATAGTCACCAATCCGAAAATAATAATTGAAGTTTTATCAGATTCTACTCAAAACTACGACAAAACTGAAAAATTCAGAGCCTACCGTTCTTTACCAAGTTTACAGGAATATATATTAATTTCTCAATCTAGTTATTATGTAGAACAGTTTATCAAACAAACTGAGCAACAATGGTTATTTAATGCCATAGAAGGGGAAAATAATCATCTTGCCTTACCTAGTGTTGATTTTTCTATTTCTTTTTTCCAGATTTATCAAAGAATTGTTTTTAATTCCTAACTAACAACCATGCTAAACACAATCAAAGGAAAATGTTAATTCAAGATTTATCATTACAAAAAAGACAGTTTTTCATTAATTTAATCAAAAAAAGAGTAACATCTGGTAGTGGTAGCAGTAGAGAATTTTTACATAAACGAACTTGGACTTATTTTGTGAGTATAGTAATTTCAAATAAGAAAGTTACATTTAACTTGTGCAATAATCACGGATAATTTCATCTAAAGATGTTCCTGAAGGGGCATACATTCTCATTTTCTTTAATGCGGCAAAATCATGTTCAATATCATTTAAATCTGGAGAGTATTTTGGCAAAAATAAAATTATGTGTCCTGATTCTTCTACTAATTGTTTAATTATATTTTTCCGGTGAATTGGTGCATTATCCATAATTAGCACCGATAACTTTTTAAGTGATGGCAATAAATATCTTTCTAACCATCCTTCAAAACCTTCTGCATTTAAACTTCCTGTAAATATCATTGGTGCAATAAAATCTTTTTCTTTCTTTCTTCTTCCTGCTACTAAATTTTCTCTTTTACCCCGTTTTCCTTGTTTATTTCCATAAATTTTTACCCCTTTCTTTGACCAACCATAAACCATAAGGACAAATTATTGTTTCTTCAAATCCTGACTCATCAATAAAAACAAGACTTTTACTACCATACTCTTTGATTACTTTTCCTAAAATTTGGAAATATTCTATTCTTTCTTGTCTATTTCTCTGTTGATAACGAAGCTGTTTTTTTTTCGATTAATTTTCATTTTTTGGAGAGCATAAAATATGGCAGAAGGGCTAACTCCAAATTTCTTAGCTCGATCAATCAATCGAAGATCTCGATTTTGGGCGACATCTTTTTCTAAAGCAAACCAATCAAGTTTACGTTGACGGTGTTCAACTATTGTAGCCTGCAGATTATTTCGATTTAACCATCGATAAATGGAAGTTCTGGAAACTTGAAACAGTTTAGATGCTCTTGTAATACCACCACCGTTTTCCACAAAAGTAACGACTCTAGTTCTCAAATCTAGACTGTAAGGCATAATTTAAAGTTGTTAGAGAAATCAATATTTATTTAATTATATTATTGTTACAGTCTTAATTAAAACTACTATATAACTTGATTCTGGTTTGGCAGATGTGCAAAAAGCTACGGAAAGGCTCGTTAAGTCAACGGTGCGCACTCTAATTAGTGCCATCAAGAATAATGCCAGAAAATTGAGTCTTGCACCATGTTATGGTAGGTGTTGTTTCAAAGTATCCCGAAGTAAGTTAACCTGATTCATAGGAGGATTTGTGTGATTTTTTGTTAACTTCTATCAAACCTGCTGCCTTCCTACATTGCAACCCCTTTCTTTATTTTTTTGTCCTGTACTGAGAATTTCTTGAGCAACTTGATCGCACACAGAATCTTTTCCGCTATCTAAGACTTTAATCATGGTTGCATAATCTTGACTTAATTGATGTTGACGAGAGGAATTAAACAGTAATTCTTCCGCAAGATTGGTAATATTTTCAACGGTGGCTTTTTCTTGCAATAATTCTGGCACAATTTCTGTCATGGAAACTAAATTCACAGGAGACATAAAGGGGATAGAAAAGTTAAGAATTTTACGAGCAACCCACATGGTTAATTTATTAACTTTATAAATAACTATTTGTGGAATTTTTAATAAGCCTAATTCCAGGTTTACTGTTCCTGACTTTGTAATTGCTAAATCTGCTCCTGCTAAAATCTCTAAGGTTTCTCCTTCAAATAAAGTTATTTTTAATTGATTTTGATTGATAACTCTTTCTATTTCTTCTCTATATTTAGCTAAAGATATGGGTAAATAAAATTTAATTTTGGGAAATTTAGCCTGAATTTTTTTTGCAGATTCTATGATTACTGGCAATAAATATTTTAATTCTTGTTGTCGAGATGCAGGTAATAAAACAATCATTTTTTCTGTTTCTTGAATACCTAATTTTTTTCTGGCAGTTTCTCGACTGGGGGCTTTTTTGATTCTATCAGTTAAAGGATGTCCCACATAAGTAACATCAATGCCTTTTTCTTGATAAAATTTAGCTTCTTCGGGAAATATTGCTAATAATTTATCAGTAACTTTAACTAATTGCTCAACATCTTGCCCTAATGGTGTCCAAACCCAGAATTGTGGGCCAATATACCAAATTATAGGAGTATTTGGATATTTTTTCTTTAATGAAGATGCGATCGCAAGATTTGGCCCCACATAATCAATTAAAATAATTGCATCAGGAAGATGAGTTTGTAAATATTTCTTTGCCTTATTTTGCACTTGTAAAGTAGGGATGATGAAAGGCACTGATTCCCATAAACCCACTGAGCCTATAGCCGTAGTATCAGCGATAAGTTTTGCCCCTGCCTCTGCCATTTTTTTGCCCCCTAATCCTTCTATTTCCAGAGAGATATTGAGTTTTTCGGCTTGTTGAAAAAGGGCTTTGACTAATAAACCCCCTTGTAAATCTCCCGAAACTTCCCCTGTACTAATAAAAAGACGCATACTAACCCACCGTGAGCAAAACAAGACTGATTTTAACAAAATTTCGTCTCTTTTTAACGGCTCATTTTGATGGTGGCGTAAATTAGTAAAACAATGCCAATGTTAATGCACACATCAGCCATATTAAACACGGGGAAATTAATCAAGCGAAAATCGAGAAAATCCACCACATAACCAAATAAGAAGCGATCGACCCCATTACCTAAAGCACCTGCTAAAATGAAACCATAGGCAAATTGTTCGATTTTACTCAACTTTTCTTGCCAAGCAAATATCATTAAACCTAAACTAACAATTAAAGAAAGCCATTTTAGCCAACCAACTCCTCCTTGAAAAAAGCTAAAAGCCGCCCCCGTATTCTGCACATAAGTAAAATGAAAAACTCCTTGCCATAGAGGCATTGTGTCGCCAATTTCAGAAAAGGAAATAACAACTAAATATTTAGTAATTTGGTCAATAATTAAAGCTATAATTGCGACTATCCAAAAGATTGGATTTTTTTTCATGATTAATTTTTTTATAATAAATAAATTTTAAGGTCAAGGGGCAAACCCCCCTTCATTCCCAGGGCTGATCCATTCTAAAATTTTCTGGTTAAGGCAGGGAATGGGGAATAGGCAATGGGCAATAGTTTTTGAAAGTGTTTAATTAACTTCTCCCTAATACCCCAACATCCTAACACCTGAAACCTATATTTATCTGATATTCTTAAACTCCTTTTAATTATTTAACTATCGCACCGAAATCGGCTAAAACACGGCTATAATTGCGCAATAAACCAAGTAAATTTAATCGATTAGTTTTTATTCTCTCATCTTCTGCCATGACTAAAACGCTGTTTTCCCCATCAAAAAAGTTACTAATAATGGGGTTAATTTCTAATAAGCCATCAATTAATAATTGATAGTTACTTTCTCTTTTTGCTTCTTGACTGATGGGAGCTAATTTTTGTAAGGCTTGGTATAAATCTTGTTCAGAATTAGATTCAAAATATTCAGGATTGATTACTTGATTTATTTCTAATTCATTGGTTTTTAAACTTCCTTTAACTGCTAATTTTGTGGAACGATTTACAGTTTCATAAATTTGAGAGAGTAAACCATTATTTCTAATTTCTTGGAGGAATAGCGCCCTATTTCTAATGTCTAATAAGTTAGTCAATGCCCTTGTTATATATTCTGAATCATTATCCCCTAAAACTGAATTTACTAAATCATAATCAATATTTAATTCGTCTTGTAAAAGGGTATGTATTCTTTGAGTAAAAAACTCTTGAATGGCATTTAAGGGAGATTTTTTGTCGGGATGAGAGGTGACAAAATCTTCACAGGCTTGGGTTAACAATTCTTTTAAATTAATCTCAAGATTTCCGTGCCATGTAATGTTAATGATAGCATTAGCCGATCTTCTTAGAGCAAAAGGATCACTTGAACCCGTTGGCATCATCCCTAATCCAATTATACCCACAATGGTATCGATGCGATCGCCTATTCCCACAATTTGACCATTAAGAGTTTCTGGCATTATATCTCCTGCGTTGCGGGGCAGATAATGTTCAAAAATTCCCTTGGCAACGGTTGGGGATTCACCGCTTTTAAGGGCGTATTTTTCTCCCATAATTCCCTGTAACTCTGGAAATTCATACACCATTTGGGTAACTAAATCGGCTTTACATAATGATGCAGTGCTTTCTACTTCGGATTTTTGTAACTCATTTAACCCCAATTGCTCACTAATTTGTTGACAAATGCCAATAATACGATTAACTTTATCGTGCATTGTGCCTAAGTCTTCTTGGAAGGTTACGTTTTCTAACTCCGGTAAATAGGTTTCTAAATGTTCATCACAATCTGCTTGGTAGAAAAATTGAGCGTCTGCTAATCTTGCCCTAATTACTTTAGCATTTCCTGTGGCAATAATATCAGATTTTGTGGGATCTCCATTAGAAATAGTGATAAAATATGGCATTAATTCCCCTTTTTCGTCTTTAATGGGAAAATAACGCTGATGAGTAACCATTACGGTGGTAATTACTTCTGAAGGTAATTGTAAAAACTCGGCTTCAAATTTGCCTAATACAGGGGTGGGATATTCCACTAAATTAGTAACCTCTGTGAGTAAATCAGGATAAATTTCGGCTTTACCTTTAACTAAAGTGGCTAAATGCTTAATTTCTTCTTCTATCTTCTTATATCTAGTTTTAACATCCACTAAAACCGAGGCTTTTTCTAAAGTAGCAACATAGTCTTGAGCGGAATTAATGACAACAGTTGCAGGATGTAATACACGATGACCAGTAGAGATGCGATCGCATCTTAAAACATTAGTACCAAGATTTAATTCAAGGGGCAAAATCTCACTATCCCACAAAGCAACTAAATGACGAATAGGGCGAGGAAAACGCAATTCATCATCAGCCCACCGCATAAATCTTCTACCTTCTAAGCCTGTAATCCACTGAGGCACTAACCTTTGTAAAATATCTTTGGTTGCCTCTCCCATAATTTTCTTTTGAATAAAAATAAATTCTCCCTTCTCTGTTTCTCTTATCTGAAAATCCTCGATAGAAACCCCTTGTTTACGGGCAAAACCTTCCGCCGCAGGAGTGGCTTTTCCATCCTTGAATGCCGCCGTTACAGGAGGCCCTTTTATTTCTTCCTCTCTATCTGGTTGTTTTTCTGCTAATCCTTCTATTAACACCGCTAAACGGCGAGGAGTGCCATAAATTTTTATCTCTGTAGGCTCTAAAAACTCGCTTTTTAAATTATCTTTAATTTTACTATCCCATTGTGCGATCGCACTATCAACGAAGTCTGCGGGTAATTCTTCAGTCCCAATTTCTAAGAGGAAATTTGCCATATTCTCTGTTTAATAATAACTTTATTTATATCTTCATCTCATTATCGGTTATTGTCGATGGATAAATCAACGATTAAGAGAATCAAGCCTAAAGAAGTCTAAAAATAAACTGTATCGAAAAATGAATATTGACTAGAATTTAATTATTTTATAAATTTCTATCAAAACAAATTAATGAAATATTTTTTTTTGACTGCGGGATGGACTTATAATCGTATTTGGGAAAGAAGTGGGCTTTGGAATGAAATGGTTTGGCGACGACAACCCCATATAAAATCCTTGCCCATTGGTATCATTGAAAATGATCAAACTCTTTGGCTGTATGAAGTAGAAGACACTATTATAATGGTGGAAGTAAGTCCTTTATCTGACAATGTCAAGTTCGATAAAAATATTGGTCAAGTAGTTTTAAAAAGATTAATCGATTCTGATCAAGTGCTTGATACTCTAATTAAAGCGCAAAAAGTAGTTAAGCCATTCTAAATATTCCTACAACTTCTGATACAATAACTTTGTTAGACGAAAGTAACAGTATATTTTTAACACCTGCTTTGATGATACCAAAGGATTAACTAAGTTAAACAATGTCCATTAATGTTAATAATTTTTTCTTAAAAAAAACACTATTTAATCAATACTTAAAAGATAAAAGATTTTATTTTTTTTTGTTGGGATTAACCATTTCTATTGGAGATTTAGAACTGGTTATATCTACTGTGGCTTTTCTTTGTCTAATGGTTATTAGCTATCAGATAAAATCTCAGTATTGGTTAAATTATATTCACCGATTTACTAAGCACTTAACCCCAGAAAATAAAAAACTATTCTACTCCATTGCCATTGCCAGTTTTTTCTCTTTAGGTAGCTATTTTTCTTTGAATATATGGACAGAAATTGACAATAAATGGTTAGCATTTGGGATTATTATTCAAACTATATTTAGTGGTGCAGGGCTAATATTTTTAGCCAACACTCTGATTAAAAATAAATCCCGAAATTTTAATGTAAATAATTTGTTTGAAAAAATAATTGAGCAGTTAAACGATTCTTCTCCTCTAAAAAGATTATGGGCTGTTAATCAAGTTATTTTACAATGGCATCATCAAACATTTACTCAAGAAGAATATGAGCAAATAAGAGAATATTTAACTATATTAAAAGATTTAGAAACAGAACCGATTATTATTAGTAAAATTGACCATTGTTTAGAACTAATTACTCCTTTCTTCTCAAATAATTCCCCAAGAATACCGATTAATAAGTTTCCTCTCTCAAGAAAAAAGAAATTATCATCAGTAAAAACCTTTAAAATCTTAAAAAGTTAAAAAACTCAATTTGAAACAGAATGAATACTTCCACCAAGCAAACCAACTTAAATGAAAAAGGCACTGTCAACATTCGAGGGGTAAATCATTACTATGAGTGGATTCGCACCCCTTCAGAAAATAATTCTCCTAAACCTGTAATGGTATTTATTCATGGTTGGGGGGGGTCTTGTCGTTATTGGCGTAGTACAGCAGATGCGATCGCATCTAATTATGATTGTTTACTTTATGATATGAGAGGCTTTGGACAATCAAAAGAAGAAAAAGGAGCAAAAATAGGTTATGAATTAGAAGATTACGCCCAAGATTTATTATTATTACTAGACAAATTTAATTTAGAAAAAGTATATTTAAACTCCCATTCTATGGGAGCATCAGTAGGGGCAATATTCTTAAATTTAGCACCAGAAAGAATACATAAAGCGATTCTAACCTGTAATGGTATTTTTACTTATAATGCTCTTGCTTTTTCTGCTTTTCATAAAGTAGGTGGATATGTAGTTAAATTTCGTTATAACTGGTTTTTAAAAGTACCATTTGCAGAAAAACTTTTTATGGCAAGATTTCTTTCTCAACCGATACCAAAACGATTGAGCATCGATTTTTTAGAAGATTTTTTGTTAGCAGATTATGATGCCGCTTTAAACACAATTTATTCTTCTGTTAGTAAAAAAGCAGTGGAAATAATGCCCCAAGAATTTGGCAAAATTCAAGTACCAACATTATTAGTTTCAGGAGAAAAAGACCAAATAATTCCTGCTTCTATGGGTAAAGCCGCCGTTGCTTTAAACCCGGAAAAAATATCTTATTTTGAAGTTCCTAAAACAGGACATTTTCCCATGTTAGAAGATTCTACAACTTATCTAAAAGCTATTAATCAATTTTTAAAGACAAATTAATAATTTAATAAAAAATAAGTATTTTAGATTATTTCCTGTTAATTATTTTCTGTTGCTTATCTTTTTGATACCACTTTTTCATTAGCTCCTGAGTATCTTAACTTAAATGGGTCTAAAAGAAATAATAATAATTAGTGATAGAGGAAAACTTATTCATATTTATTAGCATTAAGTATGACAACTTAGGTAGCATCCCTATTTAAGTATTTCGATAAAATGAATACAAAAAATACGAGAATTGTCTAAAAAAGACATTAATGCTTTAAGAAATAGTTAATGTTTATTGCTTCCCTTAAGTAGCTCCACTTAATTAAACGTAAAATAGGCTCGTTTAGTAGTAAGGGCTTCAGCCCTTATTTCAAGAACGTTAAAACCCCTAAAGGGGTAACTACAAACTTTCTTTTATTTAATTGGCTCTACTTATTTATTGTCCCATAAATTTTCTCTGCTTATTGCAAATATTTAGAAATAGTGATATTCTAGTTGCGACAGTAAATATGACCCAGATAAATATATTTAACTTGTTTTATCTGTTCTGTTTTCATTAAAACAATAGGCTTTAACTGTTTTAAACAAGAAAATTCGTATCGCCAAAATAATTATCATGAAAAAATCTAAGTCTCTCGAACTATTAATGGCAATAGGGCTAACTGCAACTTTAAGCTCTACTTCATCATTTGTTAATGCCCAAGAAAACGCTAATAATAATACAAACATCGCACCATTTTTACTGGCGCAGGGGGGCGAAGGGGTTGAAGGTGGTGAAGGTGGCGAAGGGGGTGAAGGGAGTGAAGAATATAGCGAGGGAGAACAAGCCAATGCTGATTTTACAGATAAAATAGATGGAAAACAATTACTTGACTCATTAAAACAAGGTGGTTACGTTATTTACTTCCGTCATGCAGAAACAGAAAAAGATTATGCTGATCAGGTAACTGCCGTTATGGGTAATTGTTCAACTCAAAGAACTCTAAGTGAATACGGTTGGAATCAGGCTAAAATGATTGGAGAAGCCTTTAGAAAATACTCAATTCCCGTGGCCGATGTTATTGCAAGTCAATATTGTCGTGCTTGGCAAACCGCAGATTTAGCTTTTGGGAGATACGTGAAAAATGGTGATCTAAATTTTCCTAAAGCGGAAGATTATACAGATGAACAAGTAGCAGAAATGAAAGCTAGATTGATTCCTATGCTGACAAAATTACCCCCTCAAGGAGAAAATACAGTCATTGTTGGCCACGATGATTTATTTGAAGCGGCTACAGGTATTTATCCCGCTCCTCAAGGTTTAGCTTATGTAGTAAAACCAGACGGCAACGGTGGATTTGAATTAATTGCAAATCTGCTACCAGAAGAATGGATGAAATTAGGACAATAATTAACTTTCCCCGACATCTACAAGAAATTTTTTGGTTTTTATTAAGGGCAGAAGCCCTTTTTTTATATGATTTTGCAACTAGAGAACATTCTGACACCAGAAATTTTACAGACTATAAATCACCAGTTAGAAGAAGCTAAATTTATTGACGGCAAAAAAACCGCAGGTTGGCACGCTGTTAAGGTTAAAAATAATGAACAGCTATCGAATCAATTCCCTGAGATTCGTAATCTGGAAAAAATTATTTATCAAGCGTTGAATGAAAATATAGTTTTTCAAATGGCAACGATACCCAAAAAAATTCACTCTCTCAGATTTAGTCGTTACAGTCAAGGCATGGGTTATGGTTCTCATGTTGATGATGCTCTTATGAAAGAAGGGCGCACAGATATTTCTTTTACTATTTTTTTGAACTCACCCCAAGAATATGAGGGAGGAGAGCTAATTTTAGAAGAAGTCAATGAGGAACGCTCTTTTAAATTGAGTGCTGGTACGATTATTTTTTATCCTTCCTATTCTCTTCATCGTGTGGAAACCGTCACGAAAGGAATTAGAAAAGTTGTCGTAGGCTGGATAGAAAGCTGGATTAGAGATGTTCAAAAGAGAGAGATTCTTTTTGATTTAGATACAGTGCGTCGTTCTATTTTTCATAAACAAGGAAAAACTGTCGAATTTGATTTACTTTCTAAGTCTTATTCTAATTTACTAAGGTCTTTTGCTGATAGCTAAATAATTTGATTGTGGAGTTAGGAGTTTAGATAAAAAAGAAAATTTCCCCCATCCCCACAACACCCTAAAACCTGAAACCTACCCTTATCGGATATTTGAAAACTGAACTAATTTTAAATAACTAGAAATTGATGAAAAAGTTGTGTTATTTGATTTTGTCTAAGACAGGTTTAACAGAAACGATATGTTTATTCATACCTAATTTACTCGGTTTCATGCCCATTGCTAACCCGATGAGTTCGGTAATATAAATAATGGGTATGTTATAGGTTTCGCCGAATTTTTTGCCGATGTCTGCTTGACGTAATTCTAAATTTGTGTCACATAAAGGACAAGCCAATACTATACAATCGGCATTGAGGGATTTGGCTTCATCAAGGATTTTTTTTGTAAGATGAAATGCTCTTTCTTCCTGAGATACTAAAATTGGACCTCCACAACAACTGGTTTTACTTTGAAAGTCAACGACTTCCGCACCGCAAATACGGGATAATTTATCCATAGAGGTAGGAAAACGGGGAGAATCCCAACCAGTTATATCGGCAGGGCGAGTGAGTAAACATCCGTAATAACAAGCGACTTTTAAGCCTGTCAGGGGTTTGACGACACGGGAGGCGATGTCTATATCGTTAACTAATACATCCACCACGTTCCGCACTCGGATATTATAGTCATCAACATCGATGCCCATTTCGGACATAATCGCCATGATTTTGCTTTTTTCGTCGTCGTCTTTCAAGGCTTTCATGGCACGGGCGGATTTATTGTAACATCCTGAACAGGAAGCTAAGAGGTCTAAATTTTGTTTTTGGGCTAGGGCGACATTTCTTCCAGCCATTGCCATACCCATATCATGGCCGACACTAGCTGCGATCGAACCTCCGCAACAAGACCAATCTTGTAATTCTTGTAAGTCAATGCCCAATTCTTTCATAACCACTCTGGTGGAGATGTCAAATTCTCTGGCGGTGGTGTGTAAACTACAACCGGGGTAATAGGCGTATTGGGTGGTGGTGGGTTTAATCATTGTTTCCATGCTTTTTTCTCGCTTTATCTAATGCTTGGCTAAATTGTTGAGGATTTTTGATTTTTTCGGGGAAGGGTGATATTTTGCCCCGTAATGCTAATTGAATACCGAGGGGTGCTTGATCTATCATTGCTTGTAAACCGCCGAATCTCTGCATCAATTCGGGTTCAAAGAGAATACCCCGTTTTTGGACTAAATCAACGAAAATTTGGTTAAATTTAGTG
Organism: Cyanobacterium sp. Dongsha4; assembly: GCF_036345015.1. NCBI lineage: Bacteria > Bacillati > Cyanobacteriota > Cyanophyceae > Chroococcales > Geminocystaceae > Cyanobacterium > Cyanobacterium sp. DS4. The sequence goes on from NZ_CP084098.1 coordinate 2,060,756, forward strand.
GAATCGTTCTTAATTCCTTCTTCGATCGCAATAGCTTTAACTGCTTCAATGACATCGGAAGGACGTACACCACGAGGACAACGAGAGGTACAAATATAACAAGAACTACACATCCATAAGGTGTTACTTTGCAGGACTTTTTCCCATTCTCCCCTTTGAGTCATGAGGATTAAAGTACGGGGTGACATATCCATCACATCGATATTAGTACAACCACCGCTACAAGTCCCACATTGCATACAAGCTGCGATCGCACTTCCTTTTCCTCCTTCGGCTTCGACTCTTTTAGCAAAATCGAGATTCATTTTATCGCCATCTAATTGACGATCTTTTTTCATGCCAAAGACAAACTTTTTCTTTTTCGTAATCATTTTATATATTCCTTATACTAAAGTGGGGATTTGACCGTTGAGAGAAATTGCTCGTGGTTGCATCATGAAACCTGCTATTTCAGAAGCCGCAGAACGCCCATCAGTAATGGATTCCATAATGGCTTTAGGACCTGTTGCCGCCCCTGCAAGGAAGATTCCAGCACGTTGAGAATGGTTGTTAGAATACTGTTGGTGAGCAGTAGCATAGAAGCGATCGCACCCCAGTTGTAAACCAGCCACATCCAGTAAATCGGGATTACCTTCCATGCCCACCATTAACACCATCAAATCCACTGATAGACGCATGGGTTTAGCCGTCAAAGTATCTTCTAAACGTAATAAAAGACTGCGATCGGGCTTTTCACTAGCTTCAGAGAGTCGCCCCCGTAGAAACTGGATACCGTGAGATTCTTGAGAAGTGCGATATAATTCCTCATAACCACGACCAAAAACCCGAATATCCATGTAGAGGCAATAGATTTGACAATCTGGATTTTGCTCCTTAACCTCGATCGCAACTTTGATGGCATTGGTACAACAAACCCGAGAACAATAATTATTATTAACCTTCTCATCCCTCGAACCCACACAGTGAATCATTGCCACCTTTTTCGGTGCTTTACCCTGACGAGTAACAACCTTACCTGCTTTCAACATCGCATCGAGTTCCACAGAAGTAATGGCATTATCATAAATATCGTAACCATACTCCTCTTTCAAACTAGCATCAAAATGCTTATAACCTGTAGAGACGAGAATCGCTTGGGCGTTGATAGTATCACCGTGGGAAGTCGTCACCCAAAAATCAGGAGCAGAACCCTTAATTTCCGTTACAGTGGTATCCGTTAAGATTTTAGTAGAACCCAAACCAGCCTTTAAATTAGCAGTAATTTCCGAAGCATCGGTAAAATCGGGGAAAACCTTAAACCACTTGTTTAGATGCCCACCAACTTGAGCCTGTTTTTCAATTAAAACCACATCAAAACCGAAATCCATTAACTTACCTGCCGCCGCTAAACCAGCAGGACCACCACCAATTACAATGACATTATTGTTACTCATAATTTTTATTTTTTCCTTTAAGTGTGTTAACTAACTTCTCGTATCTATTTTTTTGTTATTCCCCCCTTATTAAGGGGGGTTAGGGGGGATCAAACTCTCTTATTAAGCAGGATTGGGGAGGATCAAATTTCTTACAAAAGATTACTATCAGAAGATTTTGGATTTTGGTGGGCAATGCCCACCCTACAAATAATCTTTCAAAGTAGCGCAACCCAACACCAAAAGTGCGATCGCTCAGAATGATATTATTCTTAACTCCGAACTCCGAACCCCGAACCCCGAACTCTTAAAAGGGTCTTCTGCGTTCCTCAAATGTTTTAGACTTATCGTAGGGAATGCCAATTTTATCGAGTAAAGGCTCAACAGGTACAACTTTTGCATTCATGCCACAATCTTTGAAAGGATCATAACCCAACATTAATCCCGTTAATTGGGCATAATCGAGGATACTAACGTTAAATTCTTCCTCTAATACCTCTTTAATTGTGCCTTGTTCTGCATCTAAAAACACCGTACAACCGGGGCAGTTAGTGAGAATTAAATTACAATCAGGATGAGCCTCTTTCAAACTAGCTAACTTTTTATAGGTGCTACTAGCGGTGTAGTCACGATTTTCAGGGAAAGCACATTGACGGAAACCCATACCGCAACAGTGACGGCGTTCAGGATAATCCACAATTTCCGCCCCAAATGCCTCCAATAAACCCACTAAAACTTGAGGAAATTCTACTCCTCCCATTGCCTCACCGGGGAAGATTTTACCGTAGTGACAACCGATGTGATCCACTGCTTTAATACCTTTAAGGCTATATTTAGCTTTTTCTGCCAACTTGTGACGATTAGCATAAAACACATCGGACGCATGAACTACAGAAGGTCTGCCACCGGATACATGGGGTATCCAAAACTCTCTGCCAGTGGTTTCTTTTAAAGTTTTAGCTGTATATTCCCGTAATTCTGGTTCTTCTTCCCAAAGATGGATCATTTCGGTATAGTTAGCAAAGGAGGTGACACAGAAAGAGAAAAGGTTATCCACTCCTAACTCCTCATGGGCAACGGCAAAATTACGCGCCGCAACCACCATCTGAGTTTCAATATTAGTAACATCCCCATGATAGCCGATCGCACCGCAGGAAGTATGCCCCGCCGCTTCTCTTAAATCGATACCGAGATCATTTTTAAGGATTTTATAAGCGATACCTTCGGTGTAAGGGGCGGCACTTTGTAAAAAACAACTACGGAAACATCCCCATAGCTTACCGCCTTCTTCGTCAATAGTCGGAACGTGCTTTTGGTGACTTTCCCAAATAATATTTTCTCTCGTTACTTTCATTTTTATTTATCCTTTTGATGTTATTTACTTTTGTCCAATTCCCCCCTTATTAAGGGGGGTTAGGGGGGATTTCGGGGATCTAACTTTTCATCTCATAAGTACGACTATCGGCAGTTTCGAGCCAGTTTTCCCAGTATTTCTCAACTTCTTTTTTGCTACCGAGTTTTTTCTCCATGCCTTTCTCCACTGCCTCCATAAGTTCGATCGCACCTGTAGCCTTATAGATAGCCCTTAACTCATCCATGTCTTTTTCAGGTATTACACGGTGAGAACCTGCACTGTTTTCCTTATCCATCGGCACATCCCACCATTCCCGCATTTCTTTCATATGCTCAAAATAGTATTCCCAATTCTCTCCCAACTCAGGAAAATGCTCAGGAGTAATATTTTCGGCGGTGAGAGTATAACCCCGTTTCAACATATTTTCACCGAATACCCGTTTCGCAAATAACTGCTGTCGCCCTTTTTCTGACTCCGCAAAATAACCGTGACGCACGGAAAGACGACGCAAAGCCAAAATCACATCGGCGGTACTATTACCTCTAGGACATCTCGGCTTACAAGAATAGCACTGTCCACAAAACCAGATTTTATCAGATTTGAGTAAATCAATCAGCCATTCCTCATCTTCAGTGTGGCAAATATTCATCACCTCTCTAGGGGAATACTCATAAACCTCCGCCGCAGGACATACCGCCGTACAGATACCACAGTTTAAACAGGCATTCATACCGTGTTGATATTGAATATCCTGTTTTAACTCATCAACTAATTTGCCCATAATGATAATGATAAAAATGATTGCAATAGAAAAAAAATATAAATAATTGCAACTATCAAAGAAGATAGCTTCAGATAATGCCATTGACTAAAAAAATAAGAATGATCAAGGACACAAAGCCTTATTAATTCTTAGCTAAAGAAGACTAATTCTAAGAGTTTTGGATGAAGTATAAATATTTATAAAAACTCTCTCAGCAAAAATTAGTAACTTTACTTAAAATATGAATTAATTGTTACTTTTCTATATAACAATATAGTTATATAAAATGTCAATGGTTATTTATACTTATCTAATGCTGTATTCGTTAACCTGAGTTCAGGGTAAATTTTCATTTATGAGTGATGACGAAAAGGACACTCTTGTAATGATGTATAGGGCAAAAGGCAAAGGTAAATATTGAAAATTAAAATTTCTAACTCTTAGCTCTTAAGTCCGAATTCCGAACGAATCTCTGTCTAATACCCAAACACCTTAACACCTGCAACCTGACACCTGATACCCGACACCTTCAAATTAATTATTAATTTTATGAATTTTGAGTAATGTCAATGATTAAGGTAAATCAGTTGTTTGCATCAAGAAGCGATCGCACTCTCTAGCAACTTCTCTACCCTCATTAAAAGCCCAAACTACTAAACTTTGACCTCGACGACAATCGCCGGCGGCAAAAACTTTAGGAATATTAGTGGCATATTGACCATAATCAGCTTTAACATTACTACGGGCATCAGACTCTAAACCCATTTTTTCCAACAGCATTTGTTCAGGTCCTAAAAAACCCATGGCTAATAGTACCAGTTGTGCAGGGATTCTTTTTTCTGTCCCTTCAATGGGTTGAGGAATAAAACGCCCTTGCTCATTTCTTTGCCATTCCACCTCAACAGTATGGACTGCGGCAACATTTCCTTGAGCATCTGCTTCAAATTTTGTGGCAGTGGTAGTATATACACGGGGATCATTACCAAATTTGGCGGCCGCTTCTTCTTGTCCATAGTCAAGACGGTAAATTTTAGGATATTCAGGCCAAGGATTATTTTTTGCTCTCACTTCAGGAGGTTTCGGCATAATTTCCAATTGAGTGACACTGTTACAACCATGACGAATTGAAGTACCTACACAATCTGTGCCTGTATCTCCCCCTCCAATGATTACTACATCTTTGCCTTTTGCAGAAATAAGCTCTTCTTTATTGGTATTTAAGACGCTTTTAGTATTGGCGGTCAAAAATTCCATGGCGAAGTGAATTCCCCCTAAATCTCTTCCTTCTATGGGCAAATCACGGGGTTTTCCAGCACCGATGCAGAGAATTAAAGCGTCATTTTCTTCTAACAATTGCTCAGGAGATATATCTTTACCAATCTCTGTATTACATACAAACTTGATTCCTTCGGCCGCTAATACTTTAATCCGACGCAAAACAACCTTTTCTTTATCCAACTTCATATTAGGAATACCATACATTAATAATCCACCGGGGCGATCATCTCTTTCATAGACCGTAACAGAATGACCTGCCTTGTTTAATTGAGCGGCGGCGGATAGTCCTGCAGGACCTGAACCGATAACGGCAACCTTTTTGCCTGTGCGAGTTTTAGGTGGTTCTGGTATGATCCAACCCATATCCCAACCATGATCAATAATCGAACATTCAATATTTTTGATGGTGACAGGAGGGTTATTTATTCCTAATACACATGAACCCTCACAAGGGGCAGGACATACTCTCCCAGTAAACTCAGGAAAATTGTTCGTTTTATGGAGGCGATCGAGCGCTTCTTTCCATAATCCACGATAAATCAAATCATTCCATTCAGGGATTAAATTATTGATGGGGCATCCTGTTGCCATACCATTAATTACTTCTCCTGTATGACAAAAAGGCGTTCCACAATCCATACATCTCGCCCCTTGATTGCGGAGTTTTTCTTCTGGTAAAGGTCGGTGAAATTCATCCCAATTATTAATTCTTTCTAAGGGATCTTTATCAACGGGTAATTCCCTCGCAAATTCTAAAAATCCTGTTGCTTTTCCCATATTTTACCTATTGTTCTCTAAAAAATTTATCTATTTGTCTGAAAATATTTAATCAGGACTATCAATAATAAATAATGACTTTTTTACTAATTCTGTTAGCTTAAAATAACATAAATAAAAAGAAAATGAATTTAATTAGCTAGAAAATGTTATTTATTTCTTGACATTATTAAGGATTAGTGATTTTATTTTCATGTAAATTTTGCTAACATCTAACCCATTTAATCTTTCCCGATTGATTCAGATAATATCTCTAAATTCAGTCTAGTGGAGTTATTTTCAATAAACAACTATTTTAAAGATTAATTCATGTTTTTTTAATAATTCGTAATATAGATGAAAATAGTCTTTTTATCTTGATATTTTCTGACTTTAGCTTTTAGCATACTTCCCATAAAATTAGAGAATATTTTGTTACCAGTTGCGAAAAATTATGGCTCTCTACATCTCTTTACGAACTCCGAACTCACTTATATTATCCTCAGAGGGTTAAGTTCAAGATATAATTCACAAAAAATCACTAATCGGCAAAATGAATATTAAAGCTCTGATTTTCTCAGCTATTATCTCTTTTTCTTTTGTTTCTCTTCCCCATCAAAATTCCTTCGCTCAAAGTGGCTTGTCTGAAATTAATAGTAATCTGGTTTCCCCTGAAACGAAGATAGATTACAGCGACTTAGAAAATTATTTAAAGAATAAAGAATGGCGTGAAGCCAACAATGAAACAAGAAATATCATTTTATCAGCAACGGGTAGAATGGATATTGGTTGGGTAAGAGAGGATGATTTAAAAAAAATTCCTTGTTGGGACTTAAAAAAAATTGATGATTTATGGTACACCAATTCTAATGGTAGGTTTGGTTTTCGAGTACAGTTACCTATATATATAGAAACGGGAAATCGACCGGGTAAATTAATTGCCGACGATGCTTATAATCGTTTTGGGGATCGTGTTGGTTGGAGAAAAGATAATGATTGGATTATTTTTATTGAAAACTTAAACTTCACAGATAACGCTCCCATTGGACATTTACCGAATCCTCGCTCTGAATATTCCGTTACAGGGGGGCGACTTGCTTATTCAGTTTTAGCAGAAAGGATGGTGCAATGTAACCTTAATTAACATCAGTTCGGGTTAAGAATATCTGATTTGCTTAGGTATCAAGGTTTTGAGACTTGGGATATTAGGAGATTGGGGTATTAGGGAGAGATTAGTTCGGAGTTAAGAGTTAGGAGTTATTAACTATCAACTATTTACCTTTGCCCTTTTTGCCATTACTCAGAGATAAAAATTTATCCCGAAATCAGGCATCATTGAATTTATTTTTTTTATTCGATATTTATAGTTAAAATCACAATAGACGCAATTATAAAACAACAAATATATATGAATTTTTATGAATAAAAAGACCTTTTTTCACCACAAAATGTTAACATCAATTTCTTTAATCACACTTCTAACATATGGATGTGGTAATAAAAATAGTTCTACACCTCAACCAAAAGCGATACCTGTTTCAACGACGGTTTTAAACTCTTCTACTCTTATTGATAGCACAGAATTTGTTGGTTCTTTAGAGGCAGTGGAAAGGGTTAATTTAGCTCCTAAAATTAACGGTAGAATTATGAATATCTTTGTGGAAGAAGGAGCAATAGTTAATCGAGGACAATTAATTGCGGAGTTAGAACCAGAGCAACAACAAGAAGATGTGAATGCGGCAACAGCTAATATTCAAGCTCAAGTTGCTTCTTATAACCAGTCGTTAGCAGAATTAAGACAAACTGAGGCTCAAAGGGATAGTAGTTCGGCGGATGTTGCTCGTTTAAAAGCATCTGTTAGTAGTGCCCAAGCTAATTTAAAAACGGCGGAGGCAAATCTCGAAAGTGCGATCGCAGATTTAGATTTAGCTCAGGTAAACTATGAAAGGTCTGTCTTTTTAGTTGAACAAGGAGTATTACCAGAACAAGATTTAGATGATAAAACCAGAGACTTAAATAGTACCAAGGCTAACGTAGAAGCGCAGAGAAAAACTGTTGATGCTTTTAAAAGTAACGTTTCATCTGCTCAAGAAGCATTAAAATCAGCTCAAAGTAACCTAGCGGCGGCTCAAGAAAGAGTAGAATCAGCAAAAGCTAATGTTGCTCGTTCTCAGGCAAATATTGAAGAAGCTCAGAGCAATCGGGGAAGTATTGAACAAAATCTTGCTTTTACAAGACTGATTGCTCCTATTGATGGTACGGTAGGAGATTTTCAGGAGTTTAAACTCGGAGATTTCCTTAATGTAGGACAAACGCTGACAACCATTACTAACAATAGAAGATTCCATCTTAATTTGAATATCCCCACAGAGAATATTGATAATCTCCGTTTAGGACTTCCTGTCGAAATTATTAATGCTGATGGTAGTGTTGGAGTTAAGGGAGCAGTAACTTATATTGCACCTTTAGTTAATCAGGATAATCAGTCTATAAATATTAAAATTACTTTTGAAAATGATGGTACTCTCAAAGACCAACAGTATGTACGAACTCGCTTAATTTGGGATACAAAACCCGGTATCTTAGTTCCCACTAATGTTGTCACCAGTTTGGGAGGTCAAAAATTTGTTTTTGTTGCTCGTGAGGGACAATCTAAGGATGATAAAACAACGATGATGGCTCACCAAGTACCAATTCAAGTACAAGGTATTCAAGGGCAAGATTATCAGGTTACATCGGGTATTCAAGAGGGCGATCGCATCATCACGAATCGTATCCTAGACCTACGAGATAAAACTCCTATTAGCCTTCAAGAAGTCACCAGCCAAGTAAATTAAAAATATTTCGGTTTTGGTGAATTAAACTATGATTTTTGGTTTAGATTGGGAATGAGAAATAAGCAATGGGCAAAGCTAGTAATACTTTTATCACAATAAAGCAATATTAATATTTCTGTCTATTATTTCAACTTCCCTAATCCTTAACCCAAAGTCAAGGAAAAGGAATAGGATTTTTTTAACTGTAACCATTAGATTTTAGTTTTTATTTATTTTGCAAAAGGTTCATTTTTTCAAGCCCCTTTCATTTTGACATTATGTTAAATTGAGAGAAGCCCTTGAACTAAAAAACACCCTAATTAAAGTTAATTAGATGAATAAATTAATTAGCCAAATTTTCGTTTCTAGTAGCTTATTAATAATGGGTACAGCATTGGGTGTTTGGGGTAGTCGTCAGTTAGCAACCTTAAATCAATCTTCTGTATCTGATACCATCCCCCCTGAAACATCCCTTCAACCCGTTGCTAATTCTGTTTTTCCCCCTTTTAAACAATCTTCACCTCAAAAACAAGGTAATTTTAATTTCATCTCGGAAGTAGCTCAAAAAGTAGGTCCTGCAGTGGTCAGAATCGAGGCAACTCGTCAAGTTTCTTTTAATAATTCCGAAAATTTTGAACATCCTTTATTTAAACATTTTTTCCCAGAGCAAATACCTTTTGAACGTACAGAAAGGGGTACAGGTTCGGGCTTCATCGTCAGTGATGATGGTCTGATTATGACTAATGCCCATGTGGTGGAAGGAACTTCTTTTGTTTCTGTATTGTTACCTAGTGGCAAAACCTATGAGGGGAGAGTGTTAGGAATTGATTCCATGACTGATGTAGCGGTGGTTAAAATAACAGCCGAAAATTTGCCGACAGTGATACTGGGTAAAGCAAAAGATTTAATTATTGGGGAATGGGCGATCGCCATTGGTAATCCTTTAGGTTTAGATAATACAGTCACAGTGGGCATCATTAGCGCTAAAGATAGATCCAGCAGTGAAGTAGGAGTGCCAGACAAAAGAGTTAAATTCATTCAAACAGATGCCGCAATCAACCCCGGCAATTCAGGAGGCCCCCTTTTAAACGCCAGAGGGGAAGTAATTGGCATTAACACAGCAATCAGGGCAGATGCGCAAGGATTAGGCTTTGCTATTCCCATTGAAACCGCTTCCCGCATTGCGGAACAACTCTACACCACAGGAAAAGCATCTCATCCTTATATCGGCATTCAAATGATTACTCTCAACCAAGATACCATCAAAAATGACAATATTCCTCAGAATTTAGGCTTTGAAAATGTACCAGAAAAAGGGGTATTAGTCGTTAAAGTAATGGAAGATTCTCCTGCTTCTCAAGCGGGTTTTCTCCCCGGAGATGTAATCAATAATGTTAATAATATAGAAGTTTTGACCGCACAAGATGTACAAGAACAGGTAGAAATTAGTACCATAGGAGAAGTAATACCCATAAGAATCGATCGTCAAGGGAAATTTATCACCTTAAAAGTTTATCCTGCGGAATTTCCCATCGAATAATCATATTTAGCAAAGAGTAAAGGGCAAAGGAAAAATGGCTCTATCAGTTTGAGTATGTAAATTATTAGTTAGGGTAGGCAAGAGGCAATTGGCAATAGGGGACTATTAAATAATAATTTATAAACTTTTAGTTTTTATTTTACTATAAACACTATTTAATAAAGGTTATGGAAGTCCTGTTTCTCTTAATTCATAATAACCACACTCTGAAGAACCGGAAAAATTAAGAATTAAGAATTAAAAACTTAGAACACTCATTACTTTCTTCTAAAACCTGAAACCTGACACCTGACACCTTATCTCCCTCTTCTGTTATCCCCTCATCCCCCCAACACCCTGAAACCTCTTTCATAAAGGATAAAATAAGAACAATTAAATATAAAAACAATTTACTTATTCCCATTAGCAGTGATTAGTCAAAAACAGTTGCAATCTTTTTTCTGGCAATGGCGTGGCGTTTGGGTTGCAACTCCTCTTATCTGTACTGCCATTATTCTCGCCCGTTACTTGGGTTTTTTTCAACCCTTGGAATTGTTTGCTTATGATTTATTAATCAAAATGCGTACCCCATTACCTCAAGATGACAGGATAGCAATTGTGGGGATTGGAGAGGAGGATGTAGAAAAAATAGGTAGTGCCATAATATCTGACGAAATTTACGCTAATGTAATCCAAAATCTGCTTAAACAACAACCTATCGCCATTGGTTTAGATATTTATCGGGATGTTCCAATTCCCCCAGGTACAAATAAACTAAGTCAGTTGTTTCGGGAAAATCAAAATATTGTCGGTATTGAGAAAATGGTGGGAGATACGCGTCAATATCGAGTTAAGCCTAATCCGATTCTCAAGGAAAAAAAACAGATTGGTTTTAATGATGTCATTTTAGATCCAGATAACAAAATTAGACGGGCATTATTAGCGTTACCAGATAAACAGGCTTTTAGTCTTTCCATGTATTTAGCTTTACTTTTTTTACAGAAAGAAAATATTAACTTGACTACTGTGGGGGAAAAAAATTACTGGCAATTAGGTAATACGGTATTTATTCCTTTTGAAAAAAATGACGGTAGTTACGCTCAAGCAGATAGTGGCGGTTATCAGATTTTACTTAATTATCGAGATAATGTGAATCATTTTGACACTGTTAGTTTACTTGATGTTTTGGAAAATCGCATTCCTACCGATTGGGGTAAAAACAAGATTATTCTGATCGGTTTTGTGGGAGAGAGTTTTCAGGATGTTCATTTAACTCCTTATACTAACTCTCCAGATCAAAGAATGCCCGGGGTGGAAATTCATGGTCATATTATTAGCCAGATAATAGATAGTGCCAAGGGAAATCAAGATAGTCGCACTTTAATCAAGACATGGAGTGAAACTAAAGAAAATTTATGGATTATTTTTTGGACATTACTAGGTGCGATCGTAACATGGAATTTGCGTAAATCTAGTAATTTTCGTCAAGGAATCATTATTTTTGTGGGTATAGAGTTTATTTTAGTGGCTATTGTTTATTTTGCTTTTCTTGCTAACTGGTGGATACCTCTTTTACCTCCTTTAACAGGATTAATTGCTGTGGCAGGGGGAATAACTATCTATACCGCCAGAAATGCCTCTAAAATACGTTTTACTTTTGGGCGTTATTTAAGTACTGAAATTGTCAATACATTACTCGAAAGTCCTCAAGGAGTGAAGTTGGGGGGAGAAAGACGCAATATAACAATTCTTACTTCTGATTTAAGAGGATTTACGGCAGTTAGTGAACAATTACCCCCCGAAGAAGTGGTTAAAATTCTTAATTTCTATCTTGGTTATATGGCAAATATAATCAGTGAATATCAGGGGACAATTGATGAATTTATGGGGGATGGTATTTTAGTTTTATTTGGTGCTCCTATCAGTCGAAATGATGATGCAGATAGAGCTATAGCTTGTGCGATCGCAATGCAATTAGCAATGAAAGAAATTAATCAACAAATTGAAATATGGGGTTATTCACCTCTCAAAATGGGAATTGGTATCAATACAGGTGAAGTAGTTGTCGGTAATATTGGCTCAGAAAAAAGAACTAAATATGGAATTGTTGGCAGTGAAGTAAATTTAACCTATCGCATCGAATCTTATACTAAAGGTAGAGAAATTTTAATCTCAGAAAAAACCCTACACAGCCTTAAAACCGATGTACAGATAGCAGAAACGAGAGAAGTATCCCCAAAAGGAGTAAAAAAACCGATCACTATTTATAAAATTATCAGTATCAAAGGTAAATACTCTCTTTTCTTACCTGAAATAGAAGAAAAAATAATTGACATTAATGAGGAAATAAAAATCAAATATTCTCCTCTCAATGAAAAAGATATTACAGAAGATATTTATCAAGGAAAAATAGCCAAAATTATTATTAAAGATATTGAAATAGGAGCAATAATTCAAGCTGATTATAAGGAAAATTTTTTACCTAATCCATTAGATAATTTGAAACTCAACTTCACCAATTGGGCTTATCCAGATGATTTTTATGGCAAGGTAGTCATGAACCATAGAGAAGATAGTTCTTTCAAAATTTATTTTACCTATTTACCACCTCAAATAGAGCAAAAATTATCTAATTTACGGCTATCTGTCATGGATTAAACAATTAATAAGGCTTTATGTCTCTACTCCTTATTTTTCAACACTTTTTTCATCAAACTCAGGTAATATTCATGTTATGGGCATCATCAATTCTAAATTGATTGTTTCTTCCATTAATTCTTTAACTTGTACGGTGCTAGACTTAATTGTTTAGCCTTATTTTTAATTGCACTTATTCGTAATCGTTTCTTTGATCAATATACCTCAACTATAGCTTTTAAGTATTGATAGAGCAAAATGGTGTTTTGACTCTACTTGTTTTAATATTTTTGTTATTAAATAATGATCAAAAATTAACTAACATAAAAGAAGTTTCTATTATCTCCTTAGAAATTAAAAACTAGCCAGAGGAAAATTAAAAGATGAAAACCAGACAACTCGGCAAATCTGACATTTATATCACTCCGATTATAATGGGTACATGGCAAGCTGGTAAAAGAATGTGGGTAGGTATTGAAGATAGTGAGAGTATCAGTGCCATTCGTCAGGCAGTGGAATCGGGTATCACTACTATTGATACAGCAGAAGTTTATGGAGAAGGACATTCGGAGAGAATTGTGGGGGAAGCTCTAAAAAGTGTTAGAGATAAGGTTATTTATGCCAGTAAGGTGTTTGCTAATCATCTAAAATATGATCAGGTGATTAATGCTTGTCATAATTCTTTAAAAAATCTACAGACAGATTATATTGATTTATACCAGATTCATTGGCCTTCTGGTAGTTGGAATAGTGAAATTGTACCCATAGAAGAAACCATGAGAGCATTGAATGATTTAAAAAGAGAAGGTAAGATAAGAGCGATCGGAGTTTCTAATTTTTCTCAGCAACAGTTAGCCTCTGCCCGTGAATTTGGACAAATCGATAGTATTCAACCACCTTATTCCTTGTTTTGGCGTATTGTGGAAAAGGAAATTCAACCCTACTGTGTAAAAAACAATATTTCCATCCTTGCTTACTCATCCCTCGCCCAAGGTATTTTAACGGGAAAATTTGGAGATAATCCCACATTTGCTGAAGGTGATCATCGCAAAAATAATCGCTTATTTCAACCCCCTCACTGGGAAAGAGTGAAACAGGCTTTATCTCAATTACAACCTTTTGCCGATAAATATAATTGTAATCTAGCTCAAATTGCGATCGCATGGCTAATACAACAACCTCAAACCAATGCCATAGTAGGAGCGAGAAATGCCCAACAGGCGAAAGAAAATGCTCAAGCAGGAGATATTGAATTAACAACAGAAGATATTAAACAAATCAGTGACATAGGAACAGGTGTTACTCAATATTTAGACGATAATCCCGTGATGTGGAATTTTTCTTAAAGAAGGATAAATTATGACAATAATGGGAAAAATTAATGTTATAAAAACAATCCTTAATTTCAAAGGAAAAATCAATATAATAAAAAAACAAAAGTTTCTCAGTAACTATGAATCAAAGGGATTTATCGGAAGGAAAACTATTAGTACAGCGCTATCTCCTTCGAGAAGTAGTAGGCGTTGGTGGTATGGGTACAGTATATCGAGCTCAAGACATCGCCTCTAAAAACCATAATGTGGCAGTAAAAATATTATCCCGTTCCCTAGATAACATGAAAATGATTAAACAATTTCAACGGGAAGCCACTTTTAGTGCTTTACTCTCAGAAAGAAGCGAAAACATCGTCAAAGTTTCAGACTATGGAGTTGATGAACAAAAAGTTCCTTTCTATGTAATGGAATTTCTCGAAGGGGAAAATCTTGATGACATGATAGAAGTTCACGATATATCCCTCCCTCAATTCTTTGACTTTATTTGTCAAATTTGTCGTGCAATGGAAACAGCCCATAACGGTATATTTTTTGAAGGAGAAATTTACCCAGTTATTCATAGAGACTTAAAACCCAGTAATGTTTTTATTATCGAAGATGACACAGGAAAACAAATAGTTAAAGTTTTAGATTTCGGTATTGCCAAATTAGTTAAAGATGATCCCACAGAGCAAGAAAACTTCATGGGAACTCCAAAATACTGCTCTCCAGAACAACTACAAGGCAAAGATTTAGATAATCGTTCTGATATTTATAGCTTAGGAATGATAATGTATCTAATGCTATGCAAAAAACTTCCTTGGAACTTAGAAGTAGAATCCGTTGGGTTATGGTACAAAGCTCATACAGAACTACCACCTCATCCCTTTCCCCCAGAACTAAAAATATCCTCAGACTTAGAAAAGCTAGTTTTACAATGCTTGGAAAAATCCCCGTCTAATCGCCCTCAAAACGTGGGAGAAATTATCCAAAGACTAGAATCTATTGCCAAAAAATTAAAAATAGTAAAAAAAACCATAAGTGAAGGTCAAAACCATTTACTGAATATTGATCATAACTTAATCGAAAATTACGGACAAACTAATCCCAAAGAAGATTTTTTATTATCTCATCCATGGCCTAAAAATAAACCCAAACAAAAAATAGTTTTTCCCCGTGTTGTTTTTTATCAAAATTCTTCCTTACCGACTATATGTACCATGCTAGAAACAGAAGATATAGAAAAAAGAAAAAATAATATTCGCTACAGTCAATTTATTTTTCAAAGTTATCCTCATCCAATGATTTTATGGATAACTCTACTATATAGCCCCAAGCACGAACCTAGATGGTTTCCCTGCTACCTAGATTTGAAAGCAAAAATCGGTCAACAATTAGTAAATGCTTTAAGTGAATCAAAAGAATATTTCGTCCTGTTTTATTCTTTAGAAAAACCCCATAAATGTATTGATTTACAAACCTTTAAAATCATGCTGAAACAAAGAACTAGCTTAAAACAATGGATGTCTGTTAGTAATATGATCAGTGTTAAACATGACGATGAGGTTTTATTTAGTCGGCGTAAACTAAAACAAGATTTAGAGGCATTAAAGCCAAAAATTATACTTGACCTTGAAAAGACAAATACCTTAGAAGTTTACGAATAAAAAATTTTTATCTATTATGAAAAATCACATTGACGAGTAAAAACAGAGTTGCAATCTACAATTTATATTTTCGTTTTATCAAAAGTAGCAATATTATTTTTATTGTCAATCATTAATAATTAACAGCCAATTACTAATTACTAATTACTAATTATTCGCAATTTTTTATAATTAATTTTTTACAGGTGCTAATTTAATATTTTTAGCCAAACCCAAAAATGCTAATAACTTAATGGTAATCCATGTTAAATCAATTTCCCACCACTGTAAACCATGACGAGCAGAGTATTGAAAAGCATGATGATTATTATGCCAACCTTCTCCAAAAGTTAATAAAGCCACCCACCAACAATTACGAGAGTGATCATTTGATTCATGACTTTTGTAACCAAATTTGTGAGTAGCGCTATTAACAAACCAAGTCACATGAAAAACTAAGACTAAACGAAGAAAGATACCCCAAACGACAAAAGACCATCCTCCCCACCAAAAGAGTAATAATCCTAAAACAATTTGGATAGGAATAAAGTATTTTTCACAAAAAAGATAAAAAGGATCGTTTTGTATATCTTTAGTATATTTAGGAACATCCTTATTGGCAGGATTTCTTATAAACATCCATCCCATATGACTCCACCAAAAACCCTTATTAGAGTCATGGGGATCACCTTCATGATCTGAGTATTTATGATGGATACGGTGTAAACCCACCCAAGAAATAGGTCCTCCTTCACAGGCTAAAGTGCCACAAAAAACGAGGAAGTATTCTAACCATTTAGGAGTTTCAAAACTGCGATGGGAAACAAGACGATGATAACCCAAAGTTATTCCGATACAAGCGGTTAGCCAGTATAAGAAAGCGGTTATTCCCACTGCACCCCAGCTAAAATTGCTAGGTAAAAAAGCTAATAAAGCTATAAGGTGAATACTTGCCATGTAGATAATAATGTTCCATGCGGGGGCAAGTTTTTCTGTTGTTGTTGTTGCTGTCATTACGTACGGTAAATTTTTTTTTACAAAATTTCAAATTTTTCAGATCAAGATAGTCTAAATCTGAGCTATTTTCGAGTTGATAATTAAAGGTAAGTTTTAAAGATCAAAAAAAGAAAAAGGTCTATGATTCTGCTCTTAACAAAAAAGACAGATTTAACTTTTATTTTGAACTTATAGATCACCAAGTTTAAATTATAAACTATAAACAGTGATCAACAAATTATAGTTTACCATCATCATTTAAAATAATTATCGTAATTGTTATTAAATAAAGTTTAAAAAAAATTTATTATATCAGTAACGCAAAATATCATTGACATACCCGAATGAATAATAACTTTTCCGTCCCTTCTTTAGAAACAATCAAAAAACAACTCCATAATCAAGACTTAGACTCCCTAGAAATTGTCGATTGGGGGCAAGAATCTCCTTGGAAAGAGTGCATTGAGGCATCTGAATTAAAAAATTGTCTTCCTCGCTACATAATTGTCCCAGACAATAAAAAAATGCTATCACAGTTTTTAAAGATTTGTTGCGAAAATCAGTGGCGGATATTACCCCTTGGCAATGGCTCGAAATTACATTGGGGAAAGTTACCTTCTGGGGTAAATGTTTTGGTTAGTACACATAAACTTAATAACATTATTGAACACGCTCAAGATGATTTGACTATTACGGTTCAATCTGGAATGAAAATCAAAGATTTACAGGATTTTTTGGCTTCTTTTAATCAGTTTTTACCAATAGACTCTATTTATTCTCAATTTGCTACGGTTGGTGGAGTTGTGGCTACCGCTAACACTGGTAGTTTAAGACAAAGATATGGAGGAGTGAGAGATTTAATTTTGGGGATTTCTTTTTGTAGAAGTGATGGAGAAGAAGCAAAAGCCGGGGGAAAAGTTGTCAAAAATGTGGCGGGTTACGATTTAATGAAGTTATTTACTGGTTCTTATGGTAATTTGGGTATTATTACGGAAGTTACTTTTCGTTTATTTCCAATTCCTTCTGATTCTATCACTTTGCTTTTAATGGGAAGTCAAGAAAAAATTTGTCAGTTACAAAAAAAGATTTGTGCTTCTGCTTTAACTCCTACATCGGCGGATTTGTTATCGGAATCTTTAATCAATAGTTTAAATTTGGATTTTTCTTTGGGATTGGCGTTGCGTTTTCAGGGTATAGAAGAGAGTATTTCACAACAGAGTGCAAGAGTAAAACAGTGGGCGGAAGATATTGGTTTATTTATTCATCAATGGGAGTCAGAAAAAGAGTTGGATTTATGGACTTGTTTAAAACATAGAGTATTCCAAGATGTTAACAAAAAGAGGGGAATTGTTTGTAAGATTGGTATTTTACCCACTAAAATAACAGAATTGTTTGCTTTAACACAAGGCTATGGTTTTGTTAATATGGGTACTGGTGTCGGTTATATATGTTTGCCAGAAGGGGTTAAAAATCACCAAGTTAGAGGCATCAGAAATTTTTGTCAGGATAATGAGGGTTATTTAACTATTCTTGAATCTGGGATTTCTTCCATTAAACAAGAAATTGAACCTTGGGGCTATGTTGGTAATGGATTGGAGATGATGAAAAAAATCAAGTCAAATTTTGACCCTCTTAATATTTTTGTTGATAGATTATAGTTTAGAAGCTATTATTTCCATATTCTAATAAAGCCCAATAACGGGAATCTTGAGGAAATTTGGCATAAATAATAATATTTCCATTGCCCACGTTAACATTTCCCGCAAAAACGTTACCATAACGTTCCAAATCATGCCATTGATTAGTTGATTTGTTAACGGCTTTTACTTCTAAGGCTTGATCAATTTTTAACTTAAAATAAGCGTTTTGGTTAGGATTTAAGTTGTTATTTAAGGGGGTTTCTAAATAGCCGTTGTATTCATTAAAGTGTTGGAATGTTTTGGGAAATTGATTGCCATTACCTGAAGCTAATATGTTGTAACTGACGACTAAAGGATAAGAATTAGTTTCATCTTTTGGTTTAGCAAATATGTCTAATTTATATTCCCCTTTTTCGGGAAATGACACATTAATGAGTATATTTTCTCCTTGTTTTTGAACGAATGTATAATTATCTTGCAGTTGTTTTTCTTCTGATTTTAAAGATGCGATCGCAACTACATTTTTAGGAGCTTTTAAGGCAATATTAACATTATTTTTATCAGTATTAATATTAACATTAGGATGACTTAACAATTGAATATCGTATTCAAATAGAGTGGGAGAAACATTAGCTAAACTATCAAATTCAGAACGAGAAATAATAGGATTTAACAATTGCCATTTACTATTTTCTGGAAAATGAGTATAGATAAATTCTCGTGGATTTGTGGCAAAATAAAAAGGATTAAATTGAGCATTAAAACCATTATTCGTTACAGTTCCAGCACCCCACGTTGTATCAATTAAGTACCATTTACCATCTATTTTCACTGCATTCCAAGCATGATTTACATTATTATCTAAACCAACAACGTAATCTCCTCCTTTAGCGTAGCCTAAAACAATAACAGATTGTAAACCCATTTTTTTTGCTAATTGCTGGTATAAATTAGCATATCCTGAGCAAATAGTTGAGCGACTATTTAAAACTATTTCAGTTCTAACATCTGGATAAATATTATTATTAAATAAGTCGTTTAATGCTCCTACATCGTAACGAATATTATATGTTATCCAAGTGTAAATAATTCTAGCTTTATCCGCTTCTGTTTTGGCATACTTGGACAAAAGTTGGCTCAATTCTTCTACAGAATTACCCGTATATTTGATGCTTTTAGCTTTTCTGTCAATATCACTAAAATTTCTTTTTTCTAATAATTGATAGTTTTCAGTGATAACCACTGGCTCATCAATTTCTGTAATAAATTCCTCGGTTAGAGATTTAAGAGAATTAACTCGAAAACGAAAGGCATTAAAAAAACTAGATAGATTAGGCGATTCTAATTGATTTTGTAAATAATCTATTATTTGAGGATTACTTTTAATTGTTACTCCTAGAGAAATAACAACGATTAAAAACACAAAAAAACCAAAATTACTTTTTTTTCTTTGACGACGTTTAACTTGTTTATTTCTATGTTTATGCCATTCTCGATATTCTCTTTCTGTAGTCATAATAAAAATTAAACGTTAAAAGTAAATAATAAAAAACTGATTTTCGTTATCAATTCAATATAGTAAATATCAATTTTTCCCTAATTGAAACATTATTAATGAAATGCGATGCCGAAGGCACAGCTAAAGCGGCTCGCAACTTGAATTAACTAAAACGATACGAGCTATATTAATTGATTAATTGACTAAAAATAGGTTCACTAATATTTGCTAATTCATCCAAATTCAGACAGTTAACATCCCCCAAGTAAGGAAAATAACCCAAAACGGGAATACCAGTTAAAGACTCAATTAAACCTTTGGGTGTCCATTGATTTATTTGCGTGGGAGTGTAATCCTGAACACAATTAAAAATAATACCTGCTAACTTTATATTATACTGTTTCGCTAAAGCTACATTTGCCACCGTATGTGCGATCGCACCCAATTTTACAGGTACAATCAAAATAGTATCCAATAACCAGTCATAGGCAATATCAGCAATAATTAATTTTTCTGTAATTGGCGAACCTAAACCACCCAAAGCCTCAACTAAAATAAAATCATAGCTTTTTTGTAAATCTAGTAAACGATTTTTGACAATAGCTAAATCAATAGACTTTCCCTCCAACTTAGCCGCTAAAGGAGGGGCAAGGGGAGCTTGATAACGTAACGGAATAACCGCATCATCAAAATACTGACCATAAAATTCTTCATCTCCAATTTCTCCCGTTTGCAATAACTTCATTAAGGCAGTAGCTAAATGAGATTTCTTTCTCTGCAAATAAGCCCTAAAAGCAGTCGTGATAATGGTTTTTCCCGCATCAGTATCCGTTCCTGCAATTAATAAAGTTTGCATATAGTGTTGTTTATTAAATATAAAAAATACAAAAGATTAAGAAAAAATTAAAAATAGTTAACTAAAAAAGCGGTTTATATAGTAAATTATAATGTTAAGCTAAGAGTATCCTATGCAAAAAAAGGAAACACATTAACACACATAAACCAGTATTAAATATCAAGAGGTTGAGAATTTGCCGTGAGTCATTCTGCCACCTTAACAGTGAGTTCAATCTTACCACAACAGGTATCGGACAACAACCGTTTACGCCTATTTTCTGGATCAGCTAACATTGGCTTGGCCACTGAAGTAGCCCGTTATTTAGGCATGGATTTAGGTCCTATGATTCGGAAAAGATTTGCTGATGGAGAATTATATATTCAAATTCAAGAATCGATTAGAGGTTGTGATGTTTACTTAATTCAACCCTGTTGCCATCCAGTGAATGATAATCTGATGGAGTTGCTGATTATGATTGATGCTTGTCGTAGAGCATCAGCACGGCAAATTACAGCAGTAATCCCTTATTATTCCTACGCCAGAGCGGATCGTAAAACCGCCGGTAGAGAATCTATTTCAGCGAAATTAGTCGCCAATTTAGTCACCACTGCCGGAGCTCACCGAGTTTTAGCAATGGATTTACATTCTGCCCAAATTCAAGGCTATTTTGATATTCCGTTAGATCACGTTTATGGTTCACCTGTAATTTTAGATTATTTGAATCATAAAAATATTGAGGATTTAGTGGTTGTATCTCCTGATGTTGGCGGAGTAGCGAGAGCAAGAGCCTTTGCAAAAAAATTAAACGATGCCCCTCTTGCCATTATTGATAAACGTCGCCAAGCTCATAACGTGGCTGAAGTGATGAATGTTATTGGTGATGTTAAGGGTAAAAATGCTGTATTGGTCGATGATATGATTGATACTGCGGGAACATTGTTAGAAGGTGCAAGGTTATTGAAAAAAGAGGGTGCAAACAAAATTTATGCTTGTGCAACTCATCCCGTTTTTTCTGGACCTGCTATTTCTCGTCTTTCCAGCGATGTTTTTGAGGAAGTAATTGTAACAAATACGATTCCTTTACCAGTGGATAGCTATTTTCCCCAATTAAAAGTGTTATCTGTAGCTAATTTATTGGGTGAAACCATTTGGCGTATTCACGAGGATAGTTCTGTTAGTATTATGTTTCGTTAATTTAAGGATTGCTGAAAAAGTGGTGTTATGGGGATAGGTGTCAGCTATACTCACTGCCCTCGCATAACTTGATCTAGGTAAGCAACTTCGCATCTACTGATGGGTAATACCTGAGTTAGGAGTTCAGGATTAGGAGTTAGGAGTTAAAGTTAATAAATTTTGACAAAAACAGTTAATAAATTGATTTTCGTCTTTCCCATATGAGTGGCTAATGAGTCAATATGGGTATTATAATTAGCTCTATTTTCTTTGAGTATCTTAATTTTTACCTTCTGTATCGGCTTGGTAACGATAAAATTAATTCGTGATTAGGATTATTGCTGTCTAATTTGCGAACTATTAAACCATCATTAAAAAGACGCTCGACACTCAAAAATTCTTGATCTTAGATTTGCGATCGCAACTGTGGTTAAATTAGACAGAATCTCCAACTATTACACATAATGCTTTTCCATTGTCTCTAAATCATAACCATCAAAAAGAGATATAGCCAACAATTCCCACAATAGCGGTAACTTGAATTGTAGATAGTAGAACAAACAACCAACAAAGGAAGTTTTTTTGACATACTCTCGTTTTAGTTCAACATCAAATGTTCTGGTTGTATTAGAAAATAGTAAAAAGTGATAATAATTTATTGAAATACTTAAGAAGTTTATTATGGCTTATTTATCAAGAAACCCTACTAATGTAAGTAATCATATCTTGTTTATTCAAAACTTTTTAATCCAAGTCAAATTTTGCTACAATATAGGTTATTTAAGGAGGATAGTTATTTGTCAAATCAAGTTAGGGTTGCTATTTTAGGAGCAACAGGTGCAGTTGGAACAGAACTCATAAACTTATTAATAGAGCGTAAATTTCCCTTAAAAGACCTAAAATTATTAGCTTCTCCTCGCTCTGCTGGAAAGAAGGTTACTTTTCAAGATCAAACCCTAGAAATTGAAGCAGTTGGCGATAATTCTTTTGATGATGTTGATATTGTTCTAGCCTCTGCTGGTGGTTCAACTTCCAAACAATGGGCAGAAAAAATAGTTTCTGCTGGAGCGGTGATGATAGATAATTCCAGTGCTTTTCGCATGAATCCTGACGTGCCTTTAGTTGTACCTGAAATCAATCCTAATGATGCTCACAATCATAAAGGAATCATTGCTAACCCTAACTGTACAACTATTTTGATGGGGGTTGCTATCTATCCCTTACATCAAATTCAACCTATTCAAAGAGTAGTGGTTTCTACTTACCAATCTGCAAGTGGTGCAGGGGCAAGGGCAATGGAGGAAGTAAAAACTCAATCAGAAGCCATTTTAAAAGGGGAAAATCCCCAACCTGAAATTTTACCTTATCCTTTAGCTTTCAATCTTTTTCCCCATAATTCACCATTGATGGATAATGGTTATTGTGAAGAAGAAATGAAAATGGTTAATGAAACTCGCAAAATTTTTGGAGATGATAGTATTCGCATCACTGCAACTTGTGTGAGAGTACCTGTATTAAGAGCTCATTCAGAGGCAGTTAACATTGAATTTGCCCAGCCTTTTCCCTTAGATAAAGCCCGTGATATAATTGCCCAAGCCCCCGGAGTGAAATTAGTGGAAGATTGGCAAAACAATTATTTTCCCATGCCAATGGATGCAACAGGAAAGGATGAGGTATTAGTGGGTAGAATTCGTCAAGATTTATCGAACCCTAATAGTATAGAATTGTGGTTATGTGGAGATCAAATTCGCAAGGGTGCGGCTTTAAATGCAGTGCAAATTGCTGAACTATTGGTTCACGATAATTAACCAAGAGTGTTTTTTGATTTTTATTTTATGGGTTTTGCCCACAGTTTTTATTTTGACAACTCTATTTATTTGGTAACAGGATTAATTATTGAGCGTGATGAGTAATTATATTTTTGGTCGAGTTTTAACCGCTATGGTAACACCTTTCAATGGTGATGGTTCAGTGAATTATGGTGTTGCAGAAAAGTTAGCTGACCATTTAGTTAATAATGGTAGTGATGGTTTAGTTATTTGCGGTACAACGGGAGAGTCTCCTGCTTTGGAGAGTGACGAAAAATATCAATTACTAAAAGTTGTTAAAAGTGCTGTGGGCGATCGCGCTAAGATTGTTATGGGTACAGGTAGTAACTCCACTCAAAAAGCAATCGCAGAAACAAAGAAAGCCTCTCAGATTGGCGTAGATGGAAGTTTACAAGTAGTTCCTTACTACAATAAACCCCCCCAAGAGGGACTATATCAACACTTCGGTGTGATCGCACGTTCTTGTCCTGATGTTCCCATAATGTTGTATAATATACCTGGACGTACAGGTAAAAACTTAGAAGCGGAAACCACCGCCCAACTAGCACAAGATTTTGATAATATCGTAGCAGTAAAAGAAGCTAGTGCAGATTTGGATCAAACTGCTAAGATAAATAGAATAGCACCGTCAGATTTTTTAATTTACTCAGGAGAAGATTTTTTAACTCTACCAATGATGACTGTGGGATGTGTAGGAGTCGTCAGTGTCGCTAGTCATCTGGTTGGGAAACAAATGCAAATGATGATTCAATCCTATGAAAAAGGAGATAATTTCCAAGCTCAAAAAATTCAAAAGCAACTCTACCCTTTATTTAAAGTTTTATTTTGCAATACTAATCCAATTCCCGTTAAATACGCTCTGCAATTGCAAGGTTGGGATGTGGGCGGTGTAAGACTTCCTTTATGTAATCTCCCCTCTCATCAACAAAAAGAAGTAGAAGAAGTTTTAAATAATTTAGAATTAATTTAAAAGAGTCAAGATTCATATTAAAAAAAGTATTTCAATGATTTATTTAATTCGATACAAATATAATTTTGGTGAGCATTGATAAAAGTTTATTCAAGTTTTTTTGTTCATTAATTACTGTCGAGGAGGTGAAATTGTGATTTTAAACTTATGACATTTAGATTCCCCAGATACCTGTAAAAATTAAAGGTAAAATCCGTCGAATATATTAACAGAAGTCAAAGTAATGATATTGAAGCATTGTTTTAGGGGTGCTTTTTTATAAAAAATATCTCTTTGTTTCGGGGAAAACTAATCTATTTAGCTTATTAACTATTTATTCTTAAAGAAAAACTTAATAAGTCATTATTTAACTACCCTTAAAAATCACATTGTAGTCATTTTATTCTAGTCAAAAAAATCAAACCAATATGAAAGATAAAAAAGTATATACCATTAAAGGCAGACGCACCAGAAAAACTGTAACCACAGAAAACACCGCTCCCACTCCTGTGGAAAAAAGCAATTCTAATCATCAACCCCATGTAAAAATTGTTCCTTTAGGGGGATTACATGAAATTGGGAAAAATACCTGTATCTATGAATATGAAGATGAGATGATTTTAGTGGATGCGGGTATCGGTTTCCCTACTGATGGAATGCACGGTATTAACGTGGTTTTACCTGACATGACTTATTTAAAGGAAAATAACCACAAAATTAAGGCAATGATTGCCACTCATGGACACGAAGATCATATTGGTGGTATTCCTTATCATTTAAAACAGGTGGACTTCCCTTTGATTTATGGACCTCGTTTAGCCATGTCTTTACTTTCTGATAAATTAGAAGAAGCAGGACTTTTAGAAAAAACCAAGATTCATACTGTTTCCCCTAGAGAAGTAGTTAAAATTGGTAAACATTTTCGAGTGGAATTTATCCGCAATACCCACTCCATCGCTGATAGTTTCACCCTAGCAATCCATACTCCCATTGGGGTTTTAATCCACACAGGAGATTATAAAGTAGATCATACCCCTGTTGATGGAGAATATTTTGATTTTCACCGTTTAGCCCAATTAGGAGAAGAGGGAGTATTATGTTTACTGAGTGACTCCACTAACTCCGAAGTACCCGGATTCACCCCCTCAGAAATGTCGGTTTATCCCGGTTTAGATCGAGCTTTCACTCAAGCGAAAGGGCGTTTGATGGTGACAACCTTTGCTACTTCCGTTCATCGTATCAATATTGTCCTTGCCTTAGCCATGAAACATAACCGTAAAGTGGGGGTAGTGGGGCGATCGATGCTTAATGTGATTGCCCATGCCCGTAAATTAGGTTACATCAAATGTCCAGATCATATATTTGTACCTTTAAGAACTTTACGCTCTTTACCTGATGACCAAGTATTAATATTGTGTACAGGGTCTCAAGGGGAAAAATTTGCGGCCATGACTCGTATTTCACGGGGAGAACATCCTCATATTAAAGTAAGAGAGGGAGATTCGATCGTCTTTTCTGCTAATCCCATTCCGGGCAACACCATTGCGGTAGTAAATACAATTGATCGCCTGATGATTCAAGGAGCAAATGTTATCTATGGTAAACAAGCAGGGGTACACGTTTCAGGTCATGGTTGTCAAGAAGATCAAAAATTGATGTTAGCTTTAACCAAGCCTAAGTTTTTTGTACCCGTCCACGGTGAGCATAGAATGTTAGTAAAACACTCAGAAACTGCTCAAAGTGTAGGAGTGCCTAAAGAAAACATTGTAATTATCGATAATGGTGATAGCATCGATCTAACGGTAGATAGCATTGCTAAAGGAGAAAAAGTACCTTCAGGTATTCAATTAGTCGATACTGCTGGGGTGGTTCATGAACACGTAATGGAGGAAAGACAACAATTAGCTGAAGATGGTGTTATTACGATTGCCGCAGTGATTGACTCTAAAGGTAATTTATTAGTTGAGCCTCAAGTTAATTTACGGGGGGTTGTCTGCACTATGGAAGTACCTAGTTTAGAAAGGTTAATCACCAGAACAGTTGATCGCACAATAAGCGATCGCATCAAAAGTAACTTACTTCTAAGTGAGGGGGATAATATCAACTGGAATAGTATTCGCATTGAAGTGGAAACCAATCTCAGCCGTGTCATTCAAAGAGAAATCAATAGCGAACCTTTAGTTATTTTTATCTTACAAGTCCAAGAAGAGATAAATAATAACAACGGACAAATAAACAGTGAATCTCTTTCTGATAGTGATGATAATGACGAAGGAGACGGTAAATTTACTCGCCGTCGTCGTAAAGCTACTGCGAATGTCTAGGTTCGGAGTGCGGGGTTAGGAAATAGGTGTCAGGTATTAGGGTATTGGGGTATTAGGGAGAAGTTAATTAAACACTTTTGCCCTCCCCCCTCGAGAGGGGGGATAAAGGGGGGTTTCTTTTAAGGGGAGATACAGAGGGGTTTCTCTCTTGCCCTTTCAATTTTAACTGCGATGAAGGGGATTTAAACGCTCACTTAATCCCTCTCCTAATAAAGATAAACCCGTTACCATAGTTGCCATTGCCAAGCCGGGGAATAAGGCATTCCACCAAATACCAGTGGGTAAGCCATCTAATGCTAATTTTAGATCATGACCCCATTCTGGTATATCTTCAGGTAAACCTAAACCCAAAAATCCTAAGCCTCCCAAAATTAAAATGGCATCGGCGGCGTTAAGGGTAAATAAAACAGGTATGCTTTGCACTACATTAAAAAAGAGATATTTAGAGATAATACGGGTGGGAGATGCCCCCATCGCTTGAGCGGCTTCGATGAATAATTCTGTTTTAACGCTAGTAGTATGATTTCTCACTACTCGATAATATTGAGGAATATAAGATATAGATAAGGCAAGGGCGGCATTTATTACTCCCCTACCAACCACAAAAGCTAAAGTAACTGACAATAATAACCCCGGTAAAGTATAAATAGTATCCATTAAAAAGAGTAAAACTTTGTCAATTTTTCCCCCAAAATAACCACTAATTAAACCTAATGGAACACCGATAATTAAACTTAAAAATGTAGCAGTAATGACAACTTTTAAAGCGGCTTGTGAACCGAAAATAGTTCGGGAGAAAACATCATAACCCTGCCCTGTTGTACCAAACCAGTATTTACTATTCGGAGCTTGGTTAATGGGATTACTAAGAGATTCTAAGGGGTCTTGAATGATGCCCATATTTTCTAATAAAGGAGCGGAAAAAGCCAAAAATATAAAGGTTAAAGTGATAATAATACCGACTATCAGTAAAACATTTGATAACTGTTTAAAAGTATTTTTTTTTCTTGAAAAACTACGAGCAATCATTTTTATTAGACCTCTTATAAAAGAAAAATAGCAGAAAACTAAATTTAGAGAGTTGGGGAGTGAGGTTAAGGGTTGAGAGGGGGAAATCGGGGCTTAGAGTATTGGGAAGAAGTTAATTAAACACTTTTGTCTATTCATAAACTCTCCCACGCCATTGATTAGGTTTTGTTAATGCCGAAAGGATAATTCTCGTCACTGCTAATATATCGGCAAAAGGTGAAAGAATAAAGGTTAATTCTGATATTGATTTATTGAATTGATAGGAAGATGCGATCGCACCTAGGAGGGCAAAACGGATAATAACAAGAAAAGTGTTTAGGGCAAATAGTAACTTGAAACTGGGAAAATCAAAGTGAGGATAGAAAAATAAACAGAGAAAAAATATAGGTAAAGGTAAAGCCTGAATTAGTAGCAAAAAAAGACATTCTCCCCATAATTGTAGCTTCGAGGACGCATCTTTAAGATCTAATGATCTACCCCAACCCTGCCAAGTATCTTGTAAACCTTCATACATCCGCACCTTAATAATTTTACTGCCATCTGCAAACCCGACTTTATAACCTAAACTTGCCACATAACGAGCTAAAGTGACATCATCACAAAAGGAATTTGCCGCACAAGTATAACCCTTAATCTCTGTCAAAATGTTACGTTTGATTAAAAAACATTGACCATTCGCCATTATTGTACTGCTGTTGCTAGTATTCACGCCAGAGGATTCAAAGCGAAATAACAAAGTCATTAATAAAGAAGGTTGTAACCACCATTCCCCCATAGACTTTAAAATAAATTGAGGAGAAAAAGAGACTAAATCATAATCCTGTTGAATGGCAAAATCTAAGACAGTGGCAACGAGGTTTTTATGGGGAATAGTATCTGCATCAACTCCTAAAATCCATTCGCTATTTTCAGAACTATTTAAGAAACCATTATGTAATGCCCAAGGTCTGCCTACCCAATTTCGGGGTAAGGGTGGATCTGTAATTAAATGAATACGAGGGTCTTTTTTGCTATAGTTCTCAATTTTTTCCTGAGTGCCATCAGTGGAATTACTATCAACAAAAATAATTTCTCTAGTTTCGTAGCTTTGACGGGTAATACTTTCTAATAAAGGAGAAATGCGATCGCACTCATTTAAAGTAGGTATAATGACACTTACCTTGCCAATTAAAGCTAAATAAGGAAGTTTTGGAGTTAAAGGAGGAATCCTTCTTGCCCCTCTCAATAAACGACTTAAAAGGATAAAAGTACAAACTCCTTGAAACAAAAGTAATTTAAAGCTCAGGATGGCAATAATAATAGTCATAATAAATCAAACTAAGGGTTAAACTGACACCAAGTATATTCAACAATCCTTAATTAACATAGCATCTCCAAAAGAATAGAAACGATATTTTTCCCTAATTGCCTCCTCATAAACTCTCATTAATCTTTCTCTACCAATTAAGGCACTAACTAACATAAGTAAACTTGACTTAGGCAAATGAAAATTAGTAATTAAACCATCAATAACCTTAAATTCATAACCCGGATAGATAAATAGATTTGTTTTCCCCTCAAAAGCCCGTAAATCTCCACATTCTTTACAAACCCCTTCCAATGTTCTTACAACCGTAGTTCCCACCGCAATTACTTTATTTCCCCTTGCTTTTGTTTCCCTAATCAAATTAACCGTTGTTTCATCAATTTCAATCCATTCTTGGTGCATATCATGGTTAACAATATCTTCTACCTCCACTGGGCGAAACGTACCAATCCCCACATGAAGAGTTACTTCTGCTTTATTAATTCCTTCTGCTTTTAATTGTTCAAATAGTCGATCTGTAAAATGTAGTCCTGCTGTTGGAGCTGCGATCGCACCTTGTTTTTGAGCATAAACCGTCTGATATTGGTTAGGATTAGCCGATGACTCAGTGACATAAGGAGGAAAAGGAATATTACCCACCTTCTCCAACAAATGCCAAAAAGAATCCCCCTCTTGCCAAGAAAATTCTAAATATCTTCCTCCCGTTGCCTCATCTTTATCAACAACCGTTGCCTTTAATAAACCATCCCCAAAATAAATTTCACTGCCCACAGAAAAACGCTTTCCGGGTTTCACCAAAGCTAACCAACAATTATCCCTAGTTTCCTCCACTAATAACACTTCTACCTGAGCCCCAGTGCTTTTTTCCCCATATAAACGGGCAGGAATAACACGAGTATTATTAACAACTAATAAATCTCCTGCTGACAAAAACTGAGGTAAATCAGCAAAAATTTGATGCTTAAGGCTATTTTCTTCCTCAATTACTAATAAACGGGAACTATCTCTAGGAGTCACAGGATTTTGAGCAATTAATTCTGAAGGTAAATAATAATCGTAGCTAGACAATTGTTGATCAGGATTCATAGTTAATAATGAATAGTGAATAGTTGATAATTAAGAATTAAGAATTAAAAACCCCTAACTCCTAACTCCTAACTCCCCAAAACTCTCCTTGCTTCTGGGGTAAAAATTTTGTCACAATTGTGAAAGAAACCCTTTATTAAGAGATTTTATGGATAGTATTCAGGCAATTAGAGGAACAAAAGACATTTTACCTGAAGAAATAGTTTATTGGCAGTATTTAGAAAAAACCGCCGCCGATATTTTAACTAAAGCGGCTTATAGAGAAATTCGTACTCCTATTTTTGAGCAAACAAATTTATTTGAAAGAGGCATTGGTGAAGCTACAGATGTTGTAGGGAAAGAGATGTACACATTTACTGATAGAGGCGATCGCAGTTTAACTTTACGGCCAGAAGGAACAGCAGGAGTAGTAAGATCTTATATACAAAATAAATTATTTGCTAGTGGCGGAGTAGAAAGACTATGGTACACTGGAGCAATGTTTCGTTATGAGCGCCCCCAAGCGGGACGACAAAGACAGTTTCATCAAATAGGTTTGGAGTTATTGGGTAGTAAATCTCCCCGGGCAGATGTGGAGGTAATAGCCATCGCTACAGATATTCTCAAAGCATTAGGTTTAAAAAACCTTAGCCTACAACTCAACTCCGTGGGCAATCAAGAAGATAGACAACAATATCGTCAAGCCTTAGTCGATTATCTAACCCCTTATAAAGCTGATTTAGATCCAGATTCTCAAGATAGATTAACTCGTAATCCCCTACGCATCCTCGATAGTAAAGATCAAAAAACCCAAGAAATTACAGAAAATGCTCCTAGTATTCTTGATCACTTAGGAGAAGATTCCCGTCAGCATTTTGAGCAAGTTTGTGGATTATTAACAGAGTTAGAAATTGATTATCAACTGAATGCTCGTTTAGTCAGAGGATTAGACTACTATACTCACACTGCTTTTGAGATTCAATCGGCAGATTTGGGGGCTCAAGCAACGGTTTGCGGAGGAGGTAGATACGATGGGTTAATTTCTCAATTGGGGGGGAGTGAAACCCCTGCCATTGGTTGGGCAATGGGTATGGAAAGGTTAATTTTATTACTGCAAAATCTAAATCCTTTAACTCCTCAATGCCCTGATATTTATTTTGTTTCCAGAGGGAAAAAAGCGGAAAATCAGGCTTTAATTATGGCTCAAAAACTTCGTCACAACGATTTTAATGTGGAGTTAGACCTCAGTGGTAGTAATTTTGGTAAACAGTTCAAAAGAGGCGATCGCAGTGGTGCTAAAATGTGTTTAATTTTGGGTGATGAAGAAGTGGAAAATAAAACTATTCAAATTAAGTATCTTGTTACGGGAGAACAAAAAACCGTTTCTCAAGATGAATTAATTAATGTTCTGAAAAAATAAAGTGAAAGGCTATTTTAGATATTTATTTCTAATTAAAAAAAAAGAATTAGGAATTAAAACTTAAATTATTTATTATTCACTACCGAAAAAATGCGATCGCCCATAGAAAGAATTAAACTGTCAAAAAAGGCTAAAGATCAACTAATTAAGTTGAGAAAAGTTACAAAAATAGAACAATGGAATATCCTCTGTCGTTGGGGATTTTGTCGTTCTCTGCGTGAAAAACACACTCCTGCCCCCTATCCAATTCCCGCCGATAGTAATGTGGAAATGAGTTGGAACACTTTTGGAGGAGAAATTGCAGAGATTTTACTGTTGGCTTTGATTCATCGTTGTTATCAAGACGGTTTTGAAATCAATGCAGAAACCCTTAACCAACAATTTCGCTTACATCTTCACCGAGGAATTAATTACCTAGTCACAGATTTAGAATCTAAAACTCTCTCTGATTTCGTTGCCCTAGGTATCAAAAAAGATGATTCTCAATAAAAAAGACCACTAAAAACTAGCAGTCTGAAAAGAATAATTATAAATAATAATTATTTTTTATTTTTAGTTTTTGCTATTTAGACTAATCACGAGGTTTAGCTTTATTTACCTTGATTTGGCGCCCCATCCACTGAGCACCATCTAAAGTTTCGATCGCTTTTGTCTCTTCATCGTCATTGGACATTTCCACAAAACCAAAACCACGTTTTCTCTTGGTTTCACGATCAAGGGGAAGATAGACGCGCTTTACTTCACCATAATCGGCAAAGACAGATTGTAAATCATTTTCTGAAATATCGTAGGATAAATTCCCAACATATATGGACATAAACTGTTCCTCAATTTTTTACTTTTGTACAAGATAATTGAGACGACCGACACAAAGCACTCCATATAGAAGGGATAATCCTGCAAAACTGGAAGCAAACACTTTTAACGGAACCGAGACTCAAATTAACATCATATATATCATATCATACTTATGCTTTGAATCCTGAGAAGTTATGGAAAAAACTTCATCCATAGAAAACATTTTCACAATATCCACGTGAGGGTTAGAATTAAAATTCAAAAGCGAAAAGAGTCCTAAATTATCAAGAGGTGTAGGCGGTGAGTGAAAATCTAAATGCAACCCATAATAATTCTCGTCATGAATTACGGGATTTAGTACGTTCTCAATTACAACTATTATTAGAGCAAAACAATCTCGAAGGTGCAAAAGCTCTGTTAATACCCGTACAACCCGTTGACATAGCAGAAGCCATCGAAGGTTTGCCCGAATCAATCCAAGCAATTGCTTTTAGATTATTGAATAAAACTGAAGCCATTGATGTTTATGAGCATTTAGATTATAGTGTCCAACAAGCCCTAATCGAAGAATTTAAACGTCAAGAAGTATTAGATATTGTTGATAAAATGTCTCCCGATGATCGAGCACGTTTATTTGATGAATTACCTGCTAGTGTTGTCAGTAGAATTATCGCTCAGTTAAGTCCTGAAGAAAGGCAATCTACTAACTTGCTTCTGGGTTATGAGGAAGATACTGCAGGAAGAATTATGACTCCTGAATATATCTCCCTCAAGGAAACTCTTACCGTTGCCCAAACCATAGAAAAAATACGCTCTCAAGCCAAAGCCTCAGAACTAATTTACTATCTCTATGTCACAGACGCTTCTCGTCACCTCACAGGTATCGTCTCCTTAAGAGATTTAGTTTTACAATCTCCTGACACAACCTTAGCAGAATTTATGACTAGAGACGTGATTTATGTTAAGACAGATATGGATCAAGAAGAAGTTGCTCGTTTGATTCAGCGATATGACTTTTTAGCTGTACCTGTGGTCGATCGAGAATTAAGATTAGTTGGTATAGTCACAGTTGATGATGTTATCGATATTATTGAACGAGAAGCTACAGAGGATATTTATGCTTTAGGGGCGGTATCATCGGATGGAGATAACTATTTTCAAACCAATCTTTTTACCGTAGCTAGGAGAAGAGTAACATGGCTCTTAATCTTATTAATAACAAATAGCGTCACTGGCAGTATCATTGGCAATCAAGGAGATTTATTAGCTAGATTTACAGTCTTAGCGGCTTTTATACCTTTACTAACGGGTACAGGAGGAAATATTGGCACTCAATCCTCCACTGTGGTGATTAGGGGGTTAAATACTGACGAAATCAGCGATTTAGGTCCGGGAAAGGTGGTTTTAAGAGAAGGTTTTGCAGGGTTGCTATTAGGAATTATTTTAGGTTGTTTAGCAATGGTTTGGGCTTATTTTCTGCCCCAAACAGAAAAAAACATTGTTGTTGTCACATCTGTGGGAGTTAGTTTGATAGCTATTTCTGTTTTAGCCTCTGTATCAGGTTCAGCACTACCTTTCTTTTTTCGCTCTTTAGGATTAGACCCCGCCCTTATGTCTGCACCCTTTATTAGTACTGCTGTTGATGTGATTGGAGTCCTAATTTATTTTAATATTGCCCGTGCGATGATAACCGCAGGAATATAAATTTTTCTGATTCTATTAGGAATTAAGAATTAGTAATAAGTGTTTTCCAAACTCCCAACAAACAATTCAAAATATACTCGCCAAAGTCATAAGTTTGAGTATTTAAAAAACTTCCCTTGCCTGTTGCCTAACTCCACCCTGATTAAGTTATGGACTTCTTGAGTATAAAATTCCTAAAGAATTCTTAAGTGACGGTGAAAGACTTAACAACTGTTTTAAAGCGGTTTTCTACATTTTCCCAGCGAGATTCAGTAGTAGAAATATTAAAAGTATAAAGTTTTCCATTTTTTGTCACTACACTGGCTAGATTATGACGATATTGATTCTCTCCTAATTTGACCTTATATTCTAAGAGGTAGTAATCTTCTAAATTTTGCTCTCTTTTCTCGGCGGAAATTAATTCTGCTTCCCTTTGATTATTAGTATCTTGATTAACTATTTGCATAAAACGATAGCCTACATCAGTGGGACTACCTAAATCAGACAAATCCATATCTTTATTAACATCACTGATAATCACGGATAAATTTTCACTCCGTTCGATAAAATCTCGAAAAACTACATCAACCCCTTCTGAAGCGTCTTTAACGTCAACAGCTATCCAACCATTGGGATATAAAAATTTATAACCGTCTGCACCATCAACGTAGGGATTTAAGCCACCAGTGGGAGAAACACAAGCAGAAAGAGTTACTGTAAGGATAATAACGATAAAAGTTGCGATCGACTTTAACATAGCTAAGATGCTTAATATTATTTACTCGCTTATTATCCCATTTTTGTAGAGAATAATCAAAATTGCTGAAGCTGAAGAGTGTAAACTTATTTTTTGCTCCCTCCCAGAAGGAAGGGAAGGGAATAGGGAACGGTTTCACCCATTACCCATCACCCATTGCCCATTGATTTATAATATAGCTAAAAATTGGCTTATATTTCAATAGTTTATAAGTTTTTCCTGAAATTATTACTTACTTACGACTGTGTGCTTTAATTTCATCGATGGTAAAAATACTTGCAAAACTTAAACCGTGGGATTCATACAATTCTCGTCCTCCAGAAAGACGATCGACTAAAGAAATAACCTGATTTACTTTATAACCAGCATCGGTCAATCTTTCCACCGCTAACATTGCTGATTTTCCTGTCGTCACCACATCTTCTAAAACTGTTACCACTGCCCCTTGTGTTAGGGTGGGTCCTTCAATGTAAGCCTTTGTTCCATGACCTTTGGCTTCTTTACGAATAATTAAGGCGGGGATTGGTTTATTTTCGTAGGCAGACACCACACTTACCGCCGAAACTATCGGATCTGCCCCCAGAGTTAAACCTGCGATCGCATCTGTCTCATCAGATAACATATTAAAAATTAATTTTCCTACCAATAAAGCTCCCTCTGCCCTAAGTGTCACTTGCTTACCATTGAGATAAAAACTACTTTTTTGCCCGGAGGATAGTGTAAAATCCCCTTCTTGATAAGCATATTCTACTAACAAATTTAATAATTGTTGTCTCCAAGCAGAGTTATTATTTTCCATAAATATTTTTCAAAATAGATAAGAATAGATCCGTTACAATTAAAGCAACATAGATTTTACCAAATATAAACTTATGTTATCAAAATTCTCTCGTTTTCTAACTATTGCCGCTCTTACTACTTTAACTTGCGTGATCACTCATCCTAGTTCTGCTCAACCTGAAACATCAGAAATGGGGGAAGAAGTTGAAATTGTCACTATCCCATTAACTATAGACCAACTGGTAAATGAAGCATTTTGGGAAAACAGTGGTGATTTTTTTGAACAAGCCAGTATCGGGGGACAACTAAATACTATTTTCGGTTGGCGTAGATTTCCCCAAGGTTCATTTCCTGAAAATAATATTACTGAAGATGGTTTACTTCTTTATGCTATTTTAAGTGACTATTTTCGTCAGGTTCAGGAGCAAAACCCCATTATCAGAACTAGAGACTTAGCTAACCCTTTTGATACCTCTCTAAGAGAAAATCCCCAATATCAATAGACATCCTGTGGAAGTCAAACAGGAAAATAAGAGGTGAAAGTTCAAGAAATTCACCGAGAAATTAGATCACACAATAAAACACGTTATCCAGGGTACAGGAGTTGAACCTGTCTAGGGCGAATTATGAGTTCGCTGCCTCAACCGCTCGGCCAACCCTGGTTATTTAGAGCTTAATTTTTGCCCTTTATTATTATAAAATATATAATCCCTTATTTGTCAAATCGCTTTTATTGAAAAT
Organism: Cyanobacterium sp. Dongsha4; assembly: GCF_036345015.1. Classification (NCBI taxonomy): domain Bacteria; kingdom Bacillati; phylum Cyanobacteriota; class Cyanophyceae; order Chroococcales; family Geminocystaceae; genus Cyanobacterium; species Cyanobacterium sp. DS4. Next base: position 2,097,076 of record NZ_CP084098.1, read on the forward strand.
ATTTATTTTTATATGGGAATCATGTCTAATTCCACGATTTTAGCTAGTAGTTTAGTCATTCTTAGCAGTTTAACCATTGGTGTTGCTAGTGGTTTAATTTCATTTTATGTCGGCAGTGAATCCCTCAAAAGTGTTAATACTCCCCCCGAAAATCCTACTCAGAAAATTAATGAACAGGAAAAAGAAGTTCAAGATAATAAAAAATTCTCGATTATTCCTGAACAAAAAATTCTGGTTAAGGTTTATGACTATGTTCACAAACAGCAAGAAGCGAGTAAAGTTAAACAATCTCAGAGTAATTCAAATCCTCAATAATTTATGGGTATAGACGAAAATCATAACTGTGGTTTCTTTTTTGGGGATGTCCAAGGAGTTGGCATCAGTTTTTAATGAGATTATTTGCCATTTTTCTTTTGATCGTAATCAATGCTTTTTTTGTCACCGCAGAATTTGCAATTGTTTCTGTGCGAAAATCAAGAATTGATCATTTAGTCATGGAAGGGGACATTCAAGCCTCTACTGTGCAGTCTTTACAAAAAAGTCTTGATAAACTACTTTCTAGCACTCAGTTAGGTATCACCCTTTCTAGTTTGGCTTTGGGATGGATTGGAGAAGGTACGATCGCACTTTCTGTGCAGTATGCCATTTCTTCTTTGCCTGTTTCAGAAAATATTTCTACTACCCTGAGTCATTCTTTTGCCATTCCTATTTCTTTCTTTTTATTAGTTTATTTACAAATAGTATTAGGGGAATTATGTCCTAAATCCTTAGCTTTACTATATCCTGAACAACTCGCCCGTTTTCTTGCTCCCCCCATTAGCGTTATCAGCACTATTTTCAAACCTTTTATTGATATTCTCAATCTTTCCACTCGATTTTTGTTAAAACTTATTGGAGTTGAATACACAGGACAAGGCTGGTATAAGCAAGTTACACCGGAAGAACTACAATTAATTATTAGTACAGAAAGAGATTCCTCTGGTTTAGAAGCCGAAGAAAGGGAATTATTAAGCAATGTTTTTGAATTTGGAGATGTGGAAGCCGTAGAAATTATGACACCCAGAGTTAATATAAAAGCTCTCAATCTTCATTTAACTTGTAGAGAATTATTTCAGGAAATAGTCAAAACAAAACATTCTTTTTATCCTGTCATTGGAGACTCTCTGGATGACATTCGAGGAGTTATAGATTTTAAAGATTGTCTCTCTATTTTAAATGAAGACCCTCTCAACTTAGATATACTACTGGAAGACTTTATTAAACCTGTACGTTTTTTGCCTGAATCAACTCTATTGAGTGAATTATTAGCCATAATGCAGCAATCACGATCAAAATTAGTCATCATCGTCGATGAATATGGCGGCACTTCTGGATTAGTCACGATGCAGGACTTAATTAACGAAATTTTGGGAGGTGATGATAGCGAATATACTGAAGACCAATTCAGTATTACGGTAATTGACGAGCAGAACTTTTTAGTGTCTGCCCAAATAAACTTAGAAGAATTGAATGACTTACTAGATTTCGATTTACCCCTAACAGACGACTATCAAACCCTCGGAGGATTTCTTGTTTATAATTGGCAGAAAATACCTAAACAACATGAAGTATTTAACTACGATCATTTTCAATTCACAGTTATAGATACAGATGGTCCTCGTATCAACAAAATAAAAATCACCTTGAAAGAACAATAATCAAATAGTAGCGGCTTGATTAACTTTCTTCGGATACAGAGCAAAAAAGGAAATGTCAGAAATGCGAGAGAATGAGAAAAAAATAATTACTCATTACTCGTTACTAATTGCTAATTGAAATAACTTTTACTGGTTATTTTGAGAATCAGATCTAGTCTCTGTGCTATCATTATCATCGGATTTAGAATTATTACGGTTAAACCCTTTATTATTACGAGAAGAATACCGAGAAAACTTCTTCCTAAATTGTCTTGCATAAGCCTTATTACGCTCTGCTTTTTCTTTTTTGGGATTGCGACGTTTAGACATTCATTACCTCATCTATAAAAAATACAAAATGCCCTCGAATACTCACAAGTAAGAGACTAACTCACCTCAGTAACCGAAAGCATTAACAAAAATAAGTTGATAAACTCTTGTTTGATTTTTTCAAACAACTACATTAGAAGCGCTGAGAAAAGCGTTCTTTTCTTTGACCACCACCACGATTGAAAGAATCTCTTTTTTCACGGGGCTTAGCTTTGTTTACTCTGAGTTCCCGTTTCATCCATTCCGCTCCATCGAGAGCATCGATCGCACTTTCTTCTTGATTATCGTTTTCCATTTCCACAAAGGCAAAGCCTCTCATACGACCAGTTTCACGGTCTGTGGGAATGTGAACACGGCTAACAGTTCCATACTCGGCAAAAACTTCCATCAGATCTTCCGATGTAACCTCGTAGGGGAGATTTCCTACATATATTGACATAGCTTGAATGATTCTTTTTTAATTGAACTTTGTAGAGAGCGAAGATCTGGGAAATAAGTCTGCCAATACTTTAATAGTCGATTCTATCAATACTAAAAACAAACGTTGTCACTAAATCTTTATTCTCGAGTTTAATTATAGCATCTTTTTTTCCAAACACATAACCCTCTTGCACAAAAAAAATAAAATCACAAAATTTTTCCCATTCAACTTCGGTTATTTTTTTGCCATAACAAATCTCTTGTTTTCCCCTCTATAAACTCAATTCACCAACAAAGACTGTATCCTTTAAACTCTCAGATAGCCTTAACGAAAATAAAACTAAATATTTCTTAAAATTAAATCTTTTCCTACAACTAACACCTGATACCTTTTTATCTTTATCTCAAATTCAATTAAGTTGAATATTAACTCAAATTAGTGTTAGGTAGGCAAACTTTTGTTCCCCCTAAACCACAATAACCATTAGGATTTTTAGCAAGATACTGTTGATGATAACCTTCAGCAAAGTAAAACTCAGGAGCATCAGTAATTTCTGTGGTTATTTCTGTATAACCTGCTTTAATTAATTCCTGCTGATATAGGGCTTTTGATTTTTCTGCTAAGGCTTTTTGTGCATCAGAAAAAGTATAAATTCCTGAACGATACTGAGTACCTTTATCATTACCCTGACGCATTCCCTGAGTAGGATCATGATTTTCCCAAAATACTTTTAACAGAGTTTCATAACTGATAATTTTAGGATCATAAACCACTAAAACTACCTCATTATGACCAGTTAAGCCACTACACACTTCTTCATAAGTAGGATTAGGAGTTAAACCAGCACTATAACCCACTGCAGTGATAAAAATTCCTTTTTCCAACTGCCAAAATTTTCTTTCAGCCCCCCAAAAACAACCCATTCCAAACATTGCTTTTTCCATAGTTTCAGGATAAGGCGGTTTCATAGGATTACCATTAACATAATGTTTATTAGGAATTGGCATTTTGTCTTTTCTGCCGGGTAATGCTTCTTCTGGGGTGGGCAGAGTAAATTTCTTATTTCCTAAGCCAAATAAAAACATAATAATTACTGAATTTTAATATTTCTTCATATTCAATTTTATACCCAAGACTCTGAGATTGAGAGTTTTTAGCAAATGGGACATGAATATTTCTAAACAGCAAATAATTCTTGCCAATCTTTTGCTGGAGCGGACTCTGCTTGTACAATTTCTAGGATGCGATTATTAGTTTCAGGATAAAAAATAGATTCTATACAAACTTTTGCCACTTCTTGACGAGAGATTGAACCTTCAAATAAAGTATCTGCCTCACCTACAATCAAAGAGTATTGACTATCCTCGTTCCTTAAACCTCCGGGACGAATAATAGTATAAGTTAAACCACTATCGATTAAATAATTTTCAGCTTGTTTTTTCCAAAAAAGTACTAAGCCGAATAAGTTGAGGGGATGGAAAAAGCGAGATACACACAAGGAAGTAACAAGAATAAATTTTTCGATTTGTTTTTCCTTTGCCACGTTAATTAAATTTTTAGTTCCCTCGTAATCCACCCAATAAAAAACTGTTGGGTCTAAACTAGGGGTTGCACCGGCGGCACAAATAACAAAATCACATTCGTCCATTGCAGAAGCAAAGGAGGAGGGATTCAAAACATCTGCGATAATTAAATCTACACAAGCAGGTAAAACATCTCTAGCTTTAGCTTTATCTCTTACCATTGCCATGACGGGTATTTTTCGCTTTACTAATTCAGCAACGATTCTTCTACCTGTTTGCCCTGTTGCTCCAACAACTAATATTTTCATGGGATATATTCCTAACTATATTTTTCTTGATTATATTGTTTACCTTCTTCTATTGAGCAGAGTTAATCAACTTATTGGGCAATGCAAAAATAATTTAATATGGTTGAAGGAAAAATGAAAAAATTAAGATTGATAAAAATCTCATGTCAGCGATTGTTATTTTTGATATTGATGGTGTGATTCGTGATGTTACTAATTCTTATCGTCGTGCTTTAGCCGATACGGTAGAGCATTTTACGAATAATTATTATCGCCCTTCAATGGAGGATATTGATAGTTTGAAGGCGGAAGGAATTTGGAATAATGACTGGTTGGGCTCACAAGAGTTGATTTATCGTTATTTTGAGCAGATGGGGAAATCCAGAGATGAGATTAACCTTAATTATGAGGAAATTGTGGATTTTTTTCAAAGACGTTATCGGGGGCAAAATTTAGAAGAACCAGCAAACTGGGATGGTTATATTTCTTCCGAGCCTCTATTGGTGAGTAGGGAGTATTTCGAGATATTGGATAAAAATAACTTATATTGGGGCTTTTTTAGCGGTGCGACAAATGGTTCTGCTCAATACATCTTACAACGTCGTTTAGGTTTAGAAAGTCCTGTGTTAGTGGCAATGGATGATGCACCTAGTAAACCTGATCCTACTGGTTTGTTTTTAGCTGTCAATTTATTGGAAGAAAAACTTTCTCTTGATAATTCTTTGCCTGTAGTTTATTTAGGGGATACTGTAGCAGATATTATTACTGTGATGAAAGCAAAAGAAATAAAATCTGAAAGAGAATGGATTGCAGTGGGAGTTTTGCCTCCTCATGTTAGTAATGATAGTAAGAAAGCGGATAAATATCGTCAACAGTTAATCGATAGCGGCGCATCTTTTGTGGTTAATCAAGTTACTGATTTTTATGATTTTTAAATTTCACATTCAAGAATAACGCCAATTTTGGAAGTTGTCTTTTGATTTACTCATCCATAGTAGTTTTTTGGCTCTGGTTATGGCTACATATAGTAATCTTAATTCTTCTGCTTGTTTTTCTTGGATGGCTTTTTCGTGAGCTTGATGAAGGGATAAGGGTTCTATTTTTTTACCTAATCTTTGTTGATGGATTTCTTGTCTTAGTTGTGTACGAATAATATCATTTAAGTCAAATTTACCCAAAAATTTAAGACTTCCGTTAATTTTTTTTTCTGAGAAGATATTTTCTTTGTCATAGAAGGGTAAAAAGACATAATCCCATTCTAAACCTTTAGATTTGTGCATGGTCATAATGGTAATTTGACCTTTTTTTGTATAAATATCTTCATTTTCTGTCTCTACTCCTTCAAACCGTTCTGTATTATTAATATTATTTAATGTCTCTATCATGGCTTTTAAGGACATTTTTCCTTGATTTTCTTTTTGGATGCGATCGCACAATTTTTGAGCAGTGGCAAGGGCTAATTTATCATAATTTAAAACAGAACTTAGGAAGGGAATTAATTGATAGGAAGATAATTCAATACTAGCTTGGAGAAGTTTGAGGCAAAATTTTCGAGCTTTTTCCTGTTCAGGAGTTAGGGCATCATCTAAAGGTGTTGGATATAAAAACTTTTCAGGATAGATACTTAATTGATCAAAATCTTGGTTACTAATAATTTCCTGCTGTGCCAAAATTTTTAAAATATTATAGACAAATTTGGAAGAATGAGGAAACGCAATAAACTGTAAAACCCCTAGTATATCTTTCACTATATCACGGTAGGAGATGCGATCGCCTATTAGTTTTAAGGGAATATTATAGTCAGATAATCTTTTTTGTAATTCTTGAAAAATAAAACTTCCTTGCTTATTAGCTCTAACTAAAATGGCACAATTCGTATTAATTTCTTGTTCTTTTTTGTCAAATAAATGAATGATTCTTTCACTCATTAAATCTAAGACATTATCAAAGGTTTCAGGTTCATAATATTCTACCCCTTTCCCCTCTGCTAAAGGATTAGAGTCAGGCTGAGTATCATTTTCCCTAACAATTTTTATCTCCTGTTTTTCAATTAAATTTGCTTCTACTTGTCCCACCATCCAAGCTAAAGTTTCATTGGCATAGTTAATAATATTTTCGTTACTTCTTCCTGCCTGTTCCATTAAAAATAATTGATTTTTTTGGCAACAATCCTCACAAAATTGATGAAAATAAAAGGGGTCTGAAGCGGTGTAAGTGGAATTAATTGCTTGATTGGGGTCTCCCACTCTCACTAAATGGGGTTCGCTATAATCTTTATTTTGGGCTAAGATAGTGATTAAATCACCCTGTAAAGGTGTAGAGTCTTGAGCTTCATCTTCAAATACTCCTGCAATTTCTTGTTGTAGTGTTTGTCTTGCATCTTCATTTTTCAGAACATTTAATGCCCCAATAATTAGGTCATCATAGTCTATTACCTGATATTTATGGATTAGTTTTTGATATTCTTGATATAGTTCAGATGCGATCGCTCCTAGAGGATAAATACCAGAATCATCTAAATTTGCCAGATTTTCAAGGTTATTGATATTCCAACCAGAACTTTTAAGGGTACTAATGACAGTATGAGTAAATTTGGGTAAAACTTCCGTACGCAGTACTGATTCTCGACGCAAAACTTCGCTTTCTTCGTAGTTAAATGACTTTTCGTTTTCTCCTCTTAATAAAGCATCAAAAGCAGGAGAATTAAGATACATCCAATTTTCAACAGTTTCTAGGATTAAAGGATGATTACTAGACACATCGACTAAATTACTGGTTTCTAAATTTAATCCCGACAAAAAAGGATAACGATTGACAATACTAGAAGCTAAAGCATGAATCGTTTGTACCATAAAACCCACAGGAGGCATCTTAAATTCTTCTAAAATCGTCCTTATCTTATCCTTAATACTAGCGGCGGCAGAACGAGTATAAGTTACGATTAATAGATAGCGATTTGGATTTAGTTTTTCTTGACAAACCAATATTGCACCAGCAACAGCTAATGAAAAAGATTTTCCTGAACCCGGCACAGCAGACACTGCCATTTTACCACCCTGCCATTGACTTAATTCTATTTGACCCGGACGCAGTTTTTGTCTGAATTGGGCTATTTTTTCTTCTATTCTCCTATGGTTGTTCATACTCATTATTTGGGATTGCTGAAATTATATCAACAATCTTTCAATTAATAATTAACTTCTACTTATTTCTACTTAGCTATTTATTACTCATTAACTCCAGTGAACACAAATCTTTCATTTCTCGATAAATTCGGTTATGATAGAGGATGTGTCAATTTTTATTGTAAATAATTAAACAAAAGTTGAGTAAGACATCGCTTAACTATAAAACGCTTTGGTATCCATCCCAAAGAAGCCTACATCATACTAAGTAATATGGATAAAGTCCTTTCTCTGATGTGATGATAGGGTTATGTCACTGTAAATAAATATATAAGATTAATTTGAATGGCTAAAAAATCAATGATTGCACGGGAAGTAAAACGTGCTAAATTAGTGGCTAAATATGCCCATAAAAGAGCAGAATTAAAAGAACAAATTCGCACAGCAGAAGATCCTGCAGAAAGATTCGAGTTACAACGCCAATTACAAAGATTACCTCTCAACAGTTCCCCTTATCGTCAACGTAATCGTTGTTGGGTAACTGGAAGACCTAGAGGTTACTATCGTGATTTTGGTTTGTCTCGTAATGTCTTGCGTGAATGGGCTCACCAAGGTTTATTACCCGGTGTTGTTAAGTCTAGTTGGTAGGTTCAGCCAACTTTAAGTAAATGGGATGAGTAGGGTGTGTTAAGGATTATATAACGCACCTTATTGTCTGTTTTTTTATTCTTATTTTCGGTTATAGTCTGATTTTCCTCCCGTTTTGCTGACTAACTTGATGTCAGTGATGGTAATAGATTTATCTATGGCTTTGAGCATATCATAAAGAGTTAAAGCGGCGATAGATACTGCCGTTAAAGCCTCCATTTCTACCCCTGTTTCTGCGTTGGTTTTGGTGGATGCGAATATTTCATAACAGTAATTCTCTTGATTTAGGTGAATATCTATGGCAATTTTCTGCAACGGTAAGGGGTGACACAGGGGAATTAGAGAGGATGTCTGTTTTGCTCCCATAATACCAGCTATCTTAGCGGTGGCGATGAGATCTCCTTTGGGGTTTTTTTGTTTTAAAATGGTTTCTAAGGCAGTGGGATTCAATAAAACTTTGCCAGATGCGATCGCAGTTCGAGAGGTGATGGATTTAAGAGAAACATCCACCATTTGCACCTCTCCTTGGGAATTGAGATGGGATATTTTTTGTTCTGTCATTCTTGATTATGTGTGTGAAAAGTTTGAACTTTGGGCGTTGCTGAATTAAGGTATGATTTCCAAAGAAAGTGAGCGGCTACGCCGCACCGAAGGTGACCGCATTTTGTGAGCCACCCCGCCTGAAAGAGTTGGATAAATCAGCCACCCTATCATCAATGCTCTGCTTTCTATTGCTAAGGTTTATTTCTTCTAATCTGAGTCTAATTCTTTGCCCATACGATACTTTATATCATAGTTAATGATAAAGTCTAATTACTCGTCACTAAAGTTATAATGTTCGGCTAATATTTTACCTATTTCATCTATTATTAAAAACCTAACCATAGTTTTAATGATTCTTCTAATTTGTTACTATCTTCTATAGTTAAAGTTCCAATTTTTTTGATAATTAATGTATTTTCAATGGTAAAAATTCCTCTTTTAACAATGCTTTTTACATTTAATCCTGCTTTTTGCCAATCTTGTAAAATAAATTCTCCTGTAAGTAAATTTTCTGTACGACTACTTAAAGGCACTATAAAATAATCTTTTGATGTTGATGGTGCATTTATAATAATAGCAGGTCGAACTTTAGTTGAGGATAAATCAGAAAAAGGATAATTAACTAAAATAACATCATTTTTAGAGTAACTCATTATAAATATCCTCCTCTGGATGTTGCCAAATTTTATCTAAAGAAGATTGACTGGCTGACTGCCAAAATAGTTTTTCTTCTTCTTGATTCATGTCATTTTCAATTCCTTCATCTTTAGCAATTTCTGTTACTAAATATTGTAATAATCTGATTTTTTCACTTTTATTAAGAATTTTTATTTGTGGAATCATTTGCTCTATCATAGTTAATTTCCTCCTTTTTATTCTAGTCTGAGTCTAATTCTTTGCCCATGCGATACTTTATATCATAGTTAATTATAAAGTCTAATTCCTCCTCGCTAAAGCCATAATGTTCGGCTAATACTTTATCTATTTCGTCTATTATTGGTTTTGATTTTTTAGGATAATATTCATCATAAATTACCTTACCTGTGGTTTTATAGTTACATTCTTTTCTCACAGAATTGACTCGTAAATCTTCCATTAATTCTTCAGCTAATGTACCTAGTTTCTGTTTAATTGATTCACTCATTTTATCTAATCCTACAGGAAAATTATTAATTTCTCTTGCAGTTAAATCTCGACAATTAGAAAGAATAATAAACCACCAATAAAATAAAGAGCTATTTAACATAGCAACTATTGTTAAAGAGTCTATTTCTGTTTTAAAAATAATTGATTTTAGGTGTGATGATATTTGTTCGCCGTCTTTTTCATTCCAGAAATAAGGAGTAAAATTCATGGCACGAATCCAATAACGAGGGGCATTATGAAAATAGATTATTTGTTTTTTATCTAAGAATTTATTTAAAGTTTTATACTTGTTTAATTTATTCCAAATATAATTTTCTAATAAGTTATGTAATTTAGGTAAAGAGTTAGTAAAATTGATTGTTGATATATCAGTATATTCTAAGCAATTAAATAAACTTTCTCTTAATTCTTGATACCAATGATAATATTTAGATGAATAAATATTTTTATTACTGTTATTTGTAGGTTTATTTTTTAGTATATAAATTGCTAATCTTTGATCAACTCCATCAAATAATTTAGAAGGGCGAATACAATAAGTTGATAACCAAATATCAGATTTTTTTGTTAATTCTGCTTGTAAAGTTTCCATTCTATCAGTACAAATTGCGGAATGAGGAATAATCATTCCTGTTAAAGCTAAAGGTTGCAAAAATTTATTACTTCTCTCAATTATAAAAGCATATAAATTGCCACATTTTTCTGTTTCATAACCCTTAATTTGATAATCCTTTTTCACTTTACTATATTCCACATAAGGGGGATTGCCGATAATCACATCAAAACCGCCGTTATTAATAATCGAATAAAACTCTGTAAACCAGTGGAAAGGTTGATGAGATATTAACCATTTTTCATAGTCTTTTTTCTTTTTAATATCAACGCCATATTCTCTTGCTAAATAACGATTTAATTCTTCATTTAAACTTGCTAAACTTGCTTGTAATTTCTGTTTAGTTTCGCTAAAATTAGCCCCATCGCTTTGGGTTTGAATACTTCTAAAGGTTTGATAAACTTCGCTCACGGCTTTAGCTTTATCGTTTATCACTCCCATATCATCATATAAATCTAATTTACCTTGTCGATCGCCTTTAACAGCTTTTTCCACTTCATTATAGTTAGCAAAACCCACTAAACTATTACCACTACGGATATTAAAATCAATGTCAGGTAAAGGCTCAATACCATAATTTTTAGCAGAAGGATTAGGAGTAATTTGAGAAGCTAATTTAAGGAATAATCGCAGTTTACAAACTTCCGTTGCTTCCTCCATAATGTCCACACCATAAAGGTTATTAAGCATGATATTTTTGAGGATAAAATACTTCTTATTAATGTGATTTCTAACATTGCTTAAAATTCCTTGAAATTCTTTTATATATTTCTGAACTTCTCTTTTAGATCCCCCTATTTCCCCCTTAGAAAGGGGGACTTTTCCCGTATTTACTCCCCCCTTCATTAAGGGGGGTTGGGGGGGATCTTTTTCTTCAACAAATTCCTGCATTCTTTCTAAACAAACGGAATAAAGAGGCTCAAGAATATTTAAAGCGGAGAATAAAAAAGCACCACTGCCACAGGTAGGATCTAAAATGGACATAGTGGCTAATTTTTCATAGAAAATCTTGAGAGTTAAGGGTGAATTAATATTAGAAATAACATCTTGGGCGAATTGACGAATGTTGAGATTATAGGTAATTAAATCATTAATAGAAGTAATTTCTCCGTTTTTTAACTTTTCTTTTATCTCAAAATAACGATTTCTTCTGGCGATAACTTCTCGCCAAATTTCTGTAGGTAAAGCATAATTTTCATCGGCGGTTTGATTCCAATTTTCTCTCTGAGAAACATCATTTATGCCTTTGGCTATCTCATCAGGTAAGGATAAATTTACACCTTTTTTTACAGCATCATAAATATAGCGATCGGGGTTTTCTTGGAGTAGTTGAAATAAGGATGATCCCCCCAAACCCCCCTTAGTAAGGGGGGCTTTTTCTATATTTTCCTGCTTATTAAGGAGGGCTTTTTCTATGTTTTCCTGCTTATTAAGGGGGGCTTTTTTTGTATTTTCTCCCCCCTTTTTCAAGGGGGGCAGGGGGGGATCACATTTTCTTAATACCGCATCAAATAAGTAGGGAATAATGCAATTTTTACTAATATATTCGGTAATATCTTCTTTAGTATAATATGCCCCCATTTGTTTCTGGTTGATATATTTCTCGAAGATGTAACCTAAAACATCGGGGTTAATTTCATTATCAGATTTTAAGGGGCGATCGTCTAAATGCCAATTATATTGATCAAAAAAGGTAAATATTTTCTCGAAGGCTTCATCTTTAATTTGAATATTAGGATATTTATTTTCGAGGGGATGAATTTCAAATAAGCCACCGTTTAAATAGGGTACTTTTCCTAATAAATTATCTAACTCGGAAGTGCGATTTTGACTCCCTAATCCATCGTGAAATAATCTTAATAAAAAGTAACGATAGAAGGTGTAGAAATTAATGTCTGATCCCCCTGTTTCCCCCTTAGCAAGGGGGACTTTTTCTGTATTTATTTCCTTTTTATTAAGGGGAGCTTTTTCTATATTTATTCCTCCCTTATTAAGGGGGGTTAGGGGGGATCTAATCTCAATTAGTTTATTTCTGAGATAATTTAGATCACTATTTAAAAAGCCTTTTTTCTGAATAAAATAGACAAACATTAAGCGATTAAGCATTAAAGATGCGTACCATTCTTTATCAAAGTCAACTGTTATTCCTTCAATAAAACCTAAGAATTGACTATGTTCTTTCTTAAATTTATCATAAAATTTCTTAGTAACTTTATCAACATCAAAGGCTTTCTTAGCACGCGATCGAACTTCTGTTAAATTAAGTTTTTCTTCTTCGTCTAAGTCAATATAAATAGTATCTAATATTTGTAATAAAGCCTCTTTTTTGTGGTGAGAATATTCAACGGTACGATTAGCTAAGGGTTGATTTGCTTGTCTTTTTACCCATTGCCATTTTTGAGTATTATCAAGTTGTGAAGCATAAATAATGAAGTGTTCGTAGGAATATTTACTAATTTCTTTATCAATTTTTTTGAGGGTAGCGGGAAGAGGAATTGATTGATTTTCTAATAAACATAAAAAGACGTTAAAACCTCGTTTATCAGCAATGGGAGTTAAGGTGAATATTTGTTCATCAATAGTTATATATTTTTCGCTATCATCTTCGGGATAATCCCACCCTAATTCTTCAATGAATAATGATTCAAAATTAAAGTTATCAAGATATTTGGTAATGTTTTGACGGTTAATTTTCATTAGTTTTCCTCCTTAAAATTGCATCCTGTTTTTCTTGGTTTTCTACGAATTCTTGATAACTAACATTTTCTGTGTATTTAAAAATTAACTCAATAGCTTGATAAATATCTAATAAAGTTGTTAAATCATTCACAATAAATTACCTCTGCTGAATTTAATATTTCTTGTTTTTTTAACCAGTTACTACTATTTTCAATCGCTTTTTTACTAACTAAGTCCACAGGGCGATGCCAAAGGCACGCTGCGCGCCCGCACATTTTTTCTAACTTTTCTTTGAGTATAATTTTTTCTAATAAACTTCTTGTAGCAAGGGGAGAATAAGTGACAAGAAAATCTATATCACTTTGAGGGTTAAAATCATCTCTTAAAATAGAGCCAAAAACTGCTAATTCGGAGATCAAATTTTCTTGACAAAATCTAATTAAATCTTGAGGTTTTATCTTTAATCTTTGATAAATTAAAGAATAGTTTTTTGCTAATTTTAACATAAAAAAGTCTTTAAATCAATATCAATGACAGTAATAATAGAAATAGCTATTTTTTGCATTTCTTCCTCAGAAATAAGACCAATTTTTTTTTGAAAGCGTTTAATATCAACTCCTCTTAATTGAAGAGTATCTATAGCGGAAATTTTGCTTAAATTATTACTAGAATTAGGTACAATTTGAACGTGCCAAGGATTTTGACTATAATAATTTTTCCAATCAGTAATAGGGGCAATTAGTTTTAATGGTAACTTACCAATAGCATCGGAATTAACAACCACAACAGGACGAATTTTTTTTATTTCAACCCCTAAAGTTGGCTCTAAATTAACTAACCATATCTCTCTTTTTTTCGGCAAAATTTTGTTAGTAGTCAATGAAGTCTCCTCCACTTAAATCTTGCCATTCTTGATTTTCTTGATAATGGAATAACATTTTTTCTGCACTTTCTCTTAAAATTTTTGCCCTTTCTTCTGGTGGTAGCTTTAAAATAGCTAATCTTTCTGCCAATGTTAAATCTTTATTGTCTAAATTAGCTGATTGATTTGGAGGGGAGGATAACCGTTGATATTCTTCTACTGATAACATAACAGCAACCTTTCGCCCCTGTTTTTCAATTAAGACAGGCTCTTGTCTCGCCCAATCTAATAACATTCCAAAACTATTTTTTGCTTCTGTAGCCGTTAAACTTTTCATAGGTTAGTCTTACTTTTTAACTATTTTAGCTAATTATAGAGGATTTTTGCCGTTTTTAGTAATGGCTAAAGTCATTTTTTGAAAAAATAGAAGAGATATTGGAAAATTATGGGTTAGTGAAAATGATGGATGAAGTCAATTTTCTACCATTTAGCATAGTTATAATTCTCTAAAATATTGTTATCTTTTGTGATGAGTATATCGTGGTGAATTAAAGCATGAGCAACAATTAATCGATCAAAAGGATCTCTTGTCCAATTAATAGTTAAAGCCTGAGTTACAATAGAATTAAAATTGCGTTGGCAAATGTTCAAACCGATGCGAGTTGATAAATCATTTAAAATGTCATCAGCCGAAAATGTTATTCTCTCAATTTCATAAAGATATTGCAATTCTAGCCTGACAATGGGGGAAATATAAATTTCTTCTTGATTAATTAAAGACTTTGCCGTATCACTTAGTTTTTCTATTAATCCTCCATAAAGCCATACAACCACATGAGTATCAAGGTAAATCAAGATTTATTTCTCCTTCCCAAGTTAAATTGACAATATCATCAGGATTACCACAAATTACATCAGGACGTGATATAAGGTTATCTAGTTTATGTACTTTTTCTACGGGGGTGATTTGTAGAATTTTGCCACCTCGATTAATCTGTATCGGTACACCAGTATTTAGCACTTCATCTAGTAGATTATAAAGATTTTTTCTGAGTTGGGTGGGGGTAATACTTTTCATAAGCAATTTAACGTACATTATTTATATTATAGAGTCGGCATTATCAAAATAATCCTAAAGAACAAATAATTTGATTGTCTTTAACTTGTTTATCCTCATGGGTAACACATAAAGCAGAATCTTCCCAGAGAGACACCACCATCTCCGCTAATGGTTCATCTTTTATACCACTCCTTAATTGACGATTTAAACGAGAGATCGCACTTTCTCTGAGAGGATAGTTATAGATGTCTTCCACTGCTTTGATAAGACTATCCCATTGTTGTCCTTGAGCCAAAAGAGGAGTATGATTTTTGATGTAGTCAATATACCCATTGAGACGAGTATAGGTTTTAGCTCTTGCACCGTTAGGGCTTCCTAGTTTACCCCCTCCTGCCATTTTCTTCTGCTGTTGGGCGATAATTTTTGCACCTTTATCTACTAAATCAAAATGATTCGGATGACGGGCGATCGCTTCTGTTTCTAATTCACAACGGGCTAATCGTAAAATACGACTTTGAGATTGGGTAACGCTATTACCATTTTCATCAACATAAGCTAAAGCATCCACACCATCGCTAGTACGCATATACATTAAAACACCGTTAGGATTTTCCGCCCCTAAATTCAGATCCCCCCTTGATCCCCCCTTCGTAAGACTTGATCCCCCTATTTCCCCCTTAGCAAGGGGGACTTTATCATCTTTCTCCCCCCTTATTAAGGGGGGTTGGGAAGGATCTAACCTTTTAGTAGAATAAATAACATTAGGTAACTGCTCGATTTTTTGGGCAACATCGGGATATTTTTCTTTTGCAGACTCCCAAATACTCAAGGCTTCGGAAACTAAATCCACCTCGTTATCTTCTACATCATCGAGAATACCTGCCTTTTCATGGTATAAATCTAAAATGATATTATCATTTCCTCCCTCAAAAAATACCTCATCTGTGCCTACAACTTCCGCATTTTCCTGTAAGCGATTGATTAATCTTCCCCGTAAATTAATTAATTCTTCCACTCCATCAGCAGGTAAAAAAGAATAACAGAGTATTTCTTCAGCATTTTGTCCGATGCGATCGACTCTTCCAGCCCTTTGGATTAAACGAATAATCGCCCAAGGTAAATCATAATTAACCTCAGTTTTGGATAAGAAAACAGGCAGATAGTAAGCTGAATATAACAAACCATCAACTAACTACTGCCCTATGTTTAATTTAGATTATTTATTTTGTCATGTCGATGATTTCTGCCAACAATTTGAGCCTCAATGGCAACAAAAACTTATCTCTCATGGTGCTGTCCAACGTGTTCGTACTAAAAGTCTCTGTTTAAGTGAAATTATGACTATTCTCATTGCTTTTCACCAAAATCATTACCGTAATTTCAAACATTTTTATCTTAATCACGTTCAACAATATTGGACTTCTGCTTTTCCCAAACTTCCCAGTTATCAACGTTTTGTCCAATGGATTCCATCAACGATTATTCCCTTGTGTGTTTACCTCAAGCACTGTTTTGGTAACTGTACCGGAATTAGTTTTATTGATTCTACTAAGATCCAAGTTTGTCATAATCGCCGTATTCGCCAACATAAAGTATTTAAAAATTTAGCTCAAAGAGGCAAAACCTCTGTGGATTGGTTTTTTGGTTTTAAACTCCATCTGGTAGTCAATGAACTGGGGGAAATTGTGAATATGAGTTTAACCCCAGGTAATGTCGATGACCGTAAACCTGTAGTCGATCTTTTAAAAGAGCTTTGGGGAAAAGTTTTTGGTGATAGAGGTTATGTCTCACAAAAATTAGCCACAAAGCTACTGAAAGATTTTGGTATTGAGTTTTTTGCTAAACCCAGACGCAATATGAAGAACAAATTAATGAGACTTCATGACAAACTTTTATCTCGGAAACGAGCGATTGTCGAAACAATCAATGATCAGCTCAAAAACATATCACAAATAGAACATTCTCGTCATCGTTCACCAATAAATTTCTGTGTCAATATATTATGTGGGTTAATCGCATATTGTCATCAACCAAAAAAGCCCCACCTTTCCTTAGAATGGATTTTACCTCAATCTGCTTAACCAAAACTCAGGTTAATTAACGATAATACGACAATCTTGGAGATTTTGCCCTTCTGATAGTACATCAGTTGCAATTAAAACCCTTAATTCTTTTTCAGGAGAGAAATTTTTATTATTACTTTTAGGGCTAAAACGTTGAGCTAAAATAGTGGGATTTTCTGATTTACCAGTAGCACAAGCAAAGTTTGTTAAGCCTAATTCCGTTAACTTTTCTTCCAAATAATCAACAGTATCAGCAAATTGAGAAAAGATTAATATTTTTTCTTGAGGATGGGTTTTAGTAATTAATTGATGTAAAGCTAATAGTTTTTGATCATTTTTAGTTGTCCATTCTGGCGAATTGTTTAATATCTTTAAAAGATTATGAGCATCATCTCGTAAATGGGTAATTAAATCTTTATTAAACAAATTTGGTCGAATCCACTTAAATCTTTTTTGATACTTACGTTTATAAATTTCATAAACTTTTTGAGCTTTTTCCTGATACGAGCCCCCTAAATCCCCCTTACTAAGGGGGACTTTTTTTGTATTTACTCCCCCCTTATCAAAGGGGGGCTGGGGGGGATCTTCATCATCCCAATCATGACTTAAACTAGAATCAGTATCTTCATCATTTAAAGCTGTAGAAAATAAGTCCACATCTTGCGTACCAATAGGAATGTCTAAACCTGATTCTATGGCATAAAGATAAATATAATTCCTTAAAATATGTCTCTCAATAGACTCAATAAAAGCATAACCGCTACTTTCTAATCTTTTAAATAAGTTAGTGCGACAAAAACCGATTAAATTTTTTCCAGCACGGGATAAACTATCTAATAAATCTTTTTCTTTTTCTGTTAATAATTTCTCAGAAATGGTAGTTAATTGATAACTGCCTAAAGCATAACGAGGTAGATTCAAATTACTAATAATATCGACTACTTCAGCAGAATAAAGTTGAGTATAAGGATCATTTTCTCCTAATTTAAAAGTAGCAGTTTTGGGGATGCGATCGGGAAAATAAGAACGACTACCATCGGCAAATTCTAAATATTTTCGATCCCCCCTACCCCCCTTACTAAGGGGGGAGACGCAGTCGGGGGGATCAGACTTCGCGTAATTATCCCTAATAAAACTGCGAGTACGACGCACCATATATTTACTCATTAATTGTTGCCAATCCTCCGAATATTCGCTGTATTCAAAGGCTTTTAAGCTACGAAGGCTAATATCTGGATGTTGAACCGCAAAATTAGTGTTTCTTAATAATTCTTCTGGTCTTATACCTAAATCTTCATCTTCTCCCACAAATAACCTTAATTGTGCCGATAAATCAAGGTAAGTTTTATTGTAGGGAGTAGCGGTTAATAAAATACAACGACTGCCACTTTGTTCAATGTAATCTTTAATAGCCGCATATCTTTTCCCTTCTCGATTACGCAAATTATGACTTTCATCAATTAATACTAATCTAAATCTTGCAGGTACATTTTCTAATTCTTTCTCTACCATACTGATAGACAAAATTTTTGCTCTTAAACCATAAGTATCTCGGTAATTTTCCCACATGGTGACAAGGTTTTTCGGACAGATAATCAAGGTACTAAAGCCAAAATCTTCTTCTAATACCCGTGCGATGGCAGTGCCTACCATAGTTTTACCTAAGCCTACCACATCCCCAATAATGACTCCCCCTCGGCGATTAACATGATGACAGGCGATTTTTACAGAGGCTTCCTGAAAATCAAATAGTTTAAATTCCGAGGGAATAGCGTATTGACTTAAACCATCCCTTGCTTCGGTGGAAAGATGATAAGCCATTTTCAGATAAATATAATAGGGAGGAATTAACTTTTCCGTTGCCCAACTTTCATCAATAATATCTGCTAACTCTTGACTAATATCAATACAAAAGCGATCCTTCCAACGATCATTAAACCATTCCTGTAACTTATTAGTGGCATCATGATCTAAGACATCAATATTTAATTCTCCCTGATTTTTTAGCCCCGAAAATAGTGAGATTACTACTGCCTAAATAACCGATTATGGGTTGATCTCTGTCATTTTTATAAATCAGATAAAGTTTTGCGTGGAGAGGATAACGTAAATGTAGTTTAATTTTGACCTTACTGTTAAGAAGTTGTTGTCGTAATTGTTGTAAACCTTTTTCATCGACACTGGTAGGAATCCCCGTCATTAACTGTTGACGAAATTCACGGGCTACGATCGCTTTTAAATTAGGTATTTGTCCTTGAGATATACTATCATTACTGTTGAGAATTTTTAATTCTTCATAAAGTTGAGTTGAGGGTAATTTTTGCATCCCAATCAATACCCGACACTGTTGATTATCTTCTCCAGAAAAACTTTCTATTTCATTAGCAATTAATCGCCATCCCCTCAAATTAAAATAACCGACACAAAAATCTGCACCATAAGCTGAATCAATGCTATATTTTAGACCTTCTAATAAGACTCGATCGATATTATCAAATATTCTGGGCATAAAATTTACTTCAAATTTCTGATGTTGGCGTTACTGAATTAGGGTATGACTGGCAGATAAGGCGATCGCATCTGGGATGGTAATATCTTGAAATTTTAGGTAGTGAATTAATAACGAAGCCGAACACGAAGTGCCTCTGCGCGATCGCATCTTTCCTTTCTCACACCTTAACTCAACAACGCCGAACTTTGATTAGGGGTTAAGTAAAACTTGCCCCTCGATTAATTTTTCTGCCGCACCTAACAACTCTTCTTCAAGATAAGGTTTAGTAAAATAGGCTTTTGCCCCTAAATCAGCCGCAATTTTACGATGTTTTTCCGCTCCCCTAGATGTTACCATTGCCACAGGTAACTTGGAAAGATTCTCATCCTGTTGCATTTTCGCCAATAATTCTAAACCATTCATTCTCGGCATTTCAATATCACACAGTAACAAGTCACAGGGCAAACCATTAGATATTTGTTCCCATGCGTCTTGCCCATCTCTAGCTTGTTCTACCTGATAACCTGCTTTTTTAAAGGTCATAGATAACATTTCTCGCACCACTACGGAATCATCAATAATTAACACCATACGGGCAGATTTACCTTTTGCTTTTCCTTTAGGAACAAACCCAGAAGATTTAACTTGAGAATCAGTAGCTTTATTAACTTTAACTTTAGGCACTCTGCGACTTCCTGCTAATAAAACTTCTCCTTTAATCATTCTTTCCGCAGAATCTAATAAATCTTTTTCCACATAAGGTTTAATTAAATAAGCGGAAGCCCCTAAATCCGCCGCAATACGTTGATGTTTTTCTGCACCCCTAGAAGACAAAATGGCAACGGGGATGTTTTCTAAAGATTCATCTTCTTGCATATGTTGCAGAAGTTCTAAACCGTTCATTCTCGGCATTTCAATATCACAGAAAACAAGGTCACAGGGAAGACCCGATCGCAATTTTTGCCATGCTTCTTGTCCGTCTCTAGCTTGTTCTACCCGATACCCCGATTTACTGAAACTGATAGATAACATTTCTCTAACCGTAATCGAGTCATCTACAATTAATACTAATGGTTGAGTATTAACAGGAACATCATACATGGTTTCATGGCTACTAACCACATCGGGGAGATTTTGGGGCAAGTCAAGGCTTAAATTACCATTAGCAATCTCAATTAACTCGATCACATCACCAATGGGCATAACAATACCATCACTGCGCACCGTTGCCCCAGCAATTCCTTTGGGTTTTGGTAAAGGTCCTGATATTTGTTTAATCACTATTTCTTCCTGTCCTAAAACCTGATCCACTTGAATCGCTAAAAGATTGTTACCCCCCCTGAGAATAATAATGGGTATAGTTTCATCTTCATTGTTACTTGTATAAATAATACTTCTAGTAATCTGGCGATTATATCTTAAAAGAGTGCTTAAAGGACGGAAAGGTAATAAATTATTTTTCCAGAGAATACATTTTTGACCTTGAGCATTAATTTTTATTTCACTGGATGTAAAGTCTTTCGTATCTTCGATCGCATCCATAGGGAAAGCAATACGAGTATTATCATTAAGACAACAAAGAGCTTTACCAACAGTAACCGTTAAAGGTAAACGAATAGTAAAGGTTGTACCCTGACCCACAACAGAATCAATACTGACAATTCCTCTAATTTCATTTAACTTACTGCGTACAATATCTAAACCAACTCCTCTTCCTGCGTGGCTATCGGCTTTTTCCTTGGTGGTAAATCCAGCGTGGAAAAGAAAATCATATACCTCTTGAGGTTTTAAATTTTGTGCTTGTGCAGGAGTGATTAATTTATTTTGAATCGCTTTTTTCTTAATTTTTTGAGGATCGATTCCTCCACCATCATCAGAGACAGAAATAACCGTTTGTTGACCTTGTAAGAATGCCCTAACGGTGATTGTACCCACGGGTGGTTTACCCATTTCTTCCCTTTCTTCAGGTAATTCTATACCATGAGTAACAGAGTTTTTCGTAATTTGTAAAAGAGGATCCCAAATGTGTTCAAGGATCATTTTATCGATTAAAACATCTCTTCCTTCTAACTTCAGTTGTACCTGTTTGTTATAACCTTCTGCTATTTTACGAATTGGTAAAGGAAGGCGATCAGCATTTTGGGCAAAAGGAACCATGCGAGATTTATTAATTCCTTCTTGCAGTTGAGTTGTAACTTCCCTCAAGTTTCTACCTAACTGATCCGTTTCATCCACTAGGAATTGAATATCAGAGGCGGATTCCCTTACCTTAACAATTAGCTCAATAATCTCTTGAGATAGTAAATGAAAACCAGTGAAGCGATCGAGTTCTAGTTCATCTAATTCAGGAGTTTCTAATTTAGAAGTGTTCGTCTTACCGCCACCACTGATATAAGTTGATCTCCCTTCAGTTCTTGCTAACTGTGCTTTTACAGTTTCCTGATTCTTACGACGACTGTTCATCAAAGCTCCTTCTAACAAACTACGCTCGTACAAATCCTGCATTCTCGCACTAACATCACTTAAATTTTGTACCTGATACAATAAATTATCGAGAAACTGTCTTAATTTTTCTTGGTCTTCCTCCAAACGATTTCGCCTTACAACCATCTCCCCAATCAAGTTATTGAGGTTGTCTAACTGTTTTACTGGTACTCGCATACTTTGTTCAAAAACCTTCGTCTGAGAACTAGCTTTAGTTTGAGCTTGACGGGGAGTACGATTTTTAGGAGATTTTCCTCTTTCTTTCTCTGCTTGTGCCAATAACTGGTCTAAATCACTAAAAGGGGATTGTTGGACTTGTTTGGCCTGTACTCCTCCTGCATTAACACTATTATCGACAGTTCCAAACTCCGCTTCGGGTAAATCTTCAATAATATTACTTAATTGTTGCCAGTTAACTTCTTCTAAGTGGTGAGGCACAGAATTAACTAAACGTTCTAATTCACTTTGTTGATCATAATAGTTGATTTTATTGTTATCTAAAATTAATTCTAAATCCTGCCAAGGGTCACTTTCTAACCAAGATAAATTGGGTGATAAAACATTATTTAATTCAGAAAACTCATCATAAAAAATGATCCTAATTTCCGAAGATTTAACGGGCTGTAGAATTTGAAATGTGTTTTCACTGCCCATACTAGGAAAATCATCTTCTATTTCTAAATCATCTAAGCTGTTAATGATATTTTCTAATTCTTCTTCTGGGTCATCTATGATAACTGTGCTTCTTTCTGTTTCTGTAAACAATTCATCTAAATCATCTATGTCAAGATTATCCTGACTAATGGTTACTTTATAATCTTCTTGCTCTACTTCGGAAGAGCTATCTTCTCCCACCAAGTCTGATAAATCATCTACAAACGAATCATATTCGGAATCGTCACTATCCTCGATGGGAAAAATCGGATCTTCCTCATCATCTAGTCCTAAAGACTCCCATTCTAAAGAATCTTGCTCTTCAAATTCTTCTTGTTGTGGCGAAGACCATTGGTCTATACTAACATTCTCGTCTTCGTCTTCAAATAAACTGGTAAAAGCATCTACTTCTTCGGAAGAATCATGATTAGTGGTAAAAGCTGTATCATGAAGAAAAACAGAGCTAATTTGAGGATTATCATCAGCAAAGGAATCGTCTTCAAACCAGTCTTCTAGTAAATTGTCGTCCTCCCCTAAATCTTCAATTCCTTCAAAAATATCTAAATCTTCTTCGTTATCATTATGTTCTGAATGATTATTATTTTCTTCTTCTGAGTTATGGGAAACATCAAATAATGTTTCATACCACAAATCTTTATCTAATGTACCTTTAGTGACTTCTTGAGATGATGTAGCCGCCGCTTGTGCCTCTATTTCTTCCATGGAGGGAATTTCATCCGCAAAAACCGTTTCCACATCCATCAATCTTGCTTTTGCTTGGGGTGCTAAGTCTTGTAATTCATCACTGACACAAATAGCATTGATTTCTTGTTGAAGGAGAAGCTCTCCTGCATTTTTTATTTCTTTAATAATTAATTTGGTGGTAGAACTATAATCATTGTCTGGTCGAGAGATGGCGATTTTCGCTGTTTCCATGATTTCTACCCAGCCGAACAAATTTTGTTTTTTTCCCTGAGTTGATAGGTAGTCGCAATGATTTTTCAAGATTTCTCGATTACGACTATTATCCCCTTGTTTTAGTATTTTTAACATTTCTCCTAAGCGTAGGAGAGTTTGCTTATATAATTTTTGGGCTTGGTGGGCTTGTTCACTATTAATCATAGACCTGCTCTAATTTTCAACTCTCAAACTCAAGATTTTATATTGGTATTAAGGGCGATCGACCCATGACAAAATATCTACCACTGAGACTGTAATGTTATGACCTTGTCATTAAGTTTTTTTCAGTATAACTCAATGATAACTTTTTCTTTCTATTTGTCGAAATTTACTATTTCAATCATCTTCAGTTTTTGACATAACGTGATTGGAATTACCCAACACCACTTCGTGAAAGTAGTTTTAATTGTTTCAATCAGTTAATTTTCAAGGCATTGACGGGGACATCATCCCAAGATTCTACGGTTATTAAACTAACTTCCCACCCCTGTTGCTTTTGCTGAGGTGTTAACTTTGCCAACCAATCAGCATGACATTCCTGTGCGACTTCTTGATTTGTTGTAGCGATACAGGCTTGAAGAATTCCACATCCATCTTTTTGTTGATTTACCCAAATAGTCATGACCTTTAAAAATACATAATTAATTACTTAACAATATAGTTTACATCTTACCTAAGTTCGGAGTTCAGAGAGTTGGTTTTTGGTCGTGAACGGAGTTAAGATAAAAAAGAAGTTTCTTCCTAATACCCCAACACCTTAAGGTTTGAATATATTTAACCCCTACTATCTGCTACCGTCAAATCTCTCCAAATAGGATATTCTTTACTTATATATCGAAATGAGGTAAATCTTGAGAAAGTAAGAAGTCTTTTGACTATGTATTGGAAGTTACATATATAAAATTTAGATTTGAGTTATCCTTATCTATATAACCTCTTTTTACTCACTCTTTATCTTTAGTGAAGGAACAGTTATGATTTCATCGACTATAGCGAATAATCTACCTCAAGACCAAGAAATTTGGAACAGTTTACAAAAAGCCATTGCTAAAAGCTCTGGTTTTCAAAGATGGCAAAAAGAAAACAAGTTTAATGGCACTGTGGAAGAACAAGTCACTCAGTATTTACGTTCTACTTTAGAAACACTAGCTTATTAACATTTACTGCATCTAAGGAATATTTTAAGAATGTTGGTGAGCAGGGGCTTTTATTTGCAAATATCACTTATTTTTAACTTCTAATGGAGGGAGTCCTATTCCCTCCCACGTTTTCCAGAATGACTGGGGTGCAATAAAGTACCAAGCGACACCGATAGTAATTGTAAGGGTAGCAACGGCCAAAAATCCTGATTTGACAATGCTAAAAATGCTGTCTTCTGACCCTACTTTTCTTGAGTTTGAGTTTTTTGTGTTGTTTGTTTTGCCTGATGAAGAACTAATTCCCCTTAATTTGGATGTTTTTGGGAAGTTGTGGGAAGATACTTGATTGTTTTGATGATAGGATAAATTTTCCATTACATCTTGAACTGCTTGAGGTGTTTCATCTGCACGAATCCACTGTTTCAACTGAGCTGAACTGATAATTGCTAAGTTTGTTTGTCCAATTTGATTTAATTCTCGCTTCAAATTACCATCGTTGCTAACAAAAATAATTATTTGTCCAGAATGTCTTAAAGCTAAATCATATACTGATTCTGCGATCGCAATTGATAAACGAGCTTTTTTACTAATACTTTCTCCATCTTTGGCACTTAAAGCAGGATGGGATGACATAGTCGAAGTTATCTGCCAACCGCTATCAGGGAAAAAACGACTAAATTCCCTTGCGATTTTCTCATCTTTGGGAGTGATTGCTCTTTGAGTTAAAAAATTTAATTCCTGTAAAACAACTTCAGGTAAATAACACTCACCCTTGTCACTAAACTCAGTCCAATCACGGGTACATCCTGATAATATTGTGGTTAGTTCAAAAACAAGTATCATAGATAAATATATATTTAATAGCTTTATTTTTTATTAATAAATCCTATTCACTAACTAATGTCTATTTCTACTATACCCACTCAGGATAATTTACAAGTCGTCAATCCTTATGAACGTACAGCTTCCGTTAGTCGTACCACAAAGGAAACTGATATTAATGTCACCGTAAATCTTGATGGTACGGGAAAATGTAATGTTAATACGGGTATTCCTTTCCTTGATCATATGCTACACCAACTTTGTTCCCATGGGCTTCTTGATTTAGATATTCAGGCTACTGGAGACATTGAAATTGATGATCATCATACTAATGAAGATGTTGGTATTACTTTAGGACAAGCCATGGCCCTTGCCGTAGGAAATCGTAAAGGAATCAATCGTTTCGGTCATTTTATTGCCCCTTTAGATGAATCTTTGATTCAAGTGGCTCTTGATTTTTCTGGTCGTCCTCACTTAAGCTACGGGTTAGATATTCCTACTCAAAGAGTTGGTAACTATGATACTCAATTAGTAAGGGAATTTTTCGTTGCTTTGGTCAATCATAGTCAGATAACTCTACACATTCGCCAACTAGATGGTATTAATTCTCATCATATAATTGAAGCAACCTTTAAGGCTTTTGCCCGTGCCATGCGTATGGCTTTAGAGATTGATCCCCGTCGCATTCACGAAATACCTAGTTCTAAAGGGGTTTTATAACAATTAGTCATGACTCAATTAGAAATTAGTAATTAATTAGCTAAATAATCCATCATTCTACATTCTTTATTTTTAATTCTTATGGTTTCTTCTCAATCAAAACATTTATTAATCGCTTCTAGTGAGCCTTATACTGGAAAAACAGCTACAATTTTGGGGATTGCCCATCAGCTACAAAAGAAGGGGGTAAAACTAGGTTATGGTAAGCCCATTGGCACTTGTTTTAATCCTGATGATGGAATGCAAGATGAGCAAGATTTACAATTTATCAGTGAAATTCTCGGTTTGCCTCCCGAAAGAGTCAAAGCACCTTTGTTGTTTTTGGATGAGAAAACTATTACAGATTATCTTAAGACAAGCAATGACTATCAAGATACATTACAGGAATATTGTGATTCTATCGCAGGAGATTTAATTTTATTAGAGGGTGCAGGAAATTTAACTCAGGGTAAGCTATTTAATCTTTCTGTGCCAGAAATAGTGGAAAAAATTTCAGCAGAAGTGCTATTAGTTGTTAAATATGATGGACTATTAATAGTTGATCAAATTCTTCATGCAAAAGAAGTTTTGGACGATCGCCTCTTAGGTGTTTTAATTAATAGTATCCCTAATGATGCCTTAGATCATATTGAAAGTGATCTTAAACCCTTTTTCCAAAGTAGAGGTATTGATATATTGGGAATGTTACCCACTGACAGACTATTACAAAGCGTTAGTGTTAGAGAATTAGTATCTCAATTGAACGCAAGGGTATTGTGTCGAGAAAATCGTCTTGATTTAATGGTGGAAAGTTTAACGGTAGGGGCGATGAATGTTAATTCTGCTTTAGAGTATTTCCGTAAAGGACAAAATATGGCTGTAGTCACAGGAAGCGATCGCACTGATCTACAATTAGCCGCCCTAGAAAGCTCTACAAACTGCTTAATTTTAACAGGACACACTCCTCCTCAACAACTTATTTTAGCAAGGGCTGAAGACCTAGAAATCCCCATTCTGATGGTAGATTGCGATACCCTTACCACGGTGGAAATCATTGATCGAGCTTTTGGTAAAGTCAGACTTCATGAAACCATTAAAGTAGAATGTATGCAAAATCTTATTGAAGAACATTTTGATGTGGATTTATTGTTAAAAAAACTAGGATAGTTGACACTTTAAAACAGGCGTTTTGCCTGTCTTTATGCAGGGCTGTTTCAAAGTAGAAATACAAAAACGCTAAAACTATTGCCAGTAAAAGAATATAGGGTTTTAGAACTTTGAGGATTAAGAAGTAGTTAAAAATGTTGAGATTATCAATTTATAACCATAAACCATTAAAAACTATTGCCCATTGCCTATTCCCCATTCCCCGCCTTAACCAGAAAATTTTAGAATGAAACAGCCCTGCTGTCTTTACGGGGTATCTATATCAAAAAGAGAATCGTTAAACTTTTGCTCCTTGCCTACCAACACCTAACGATTGAGATGTATCCTAGCTTATTAAATAGTTGACCATGTCGAACTCAGGTTAAAATAAGGGTATGAGTTAAGTAAAAGAGGGTGAGACAATGGCTATTATATTTGGTACATCTCGCAATGACATTCTTCGGGTAAAAGATTCTTTTAATCGGGTTTTAGGTAAAGGTGGGAATGATGTTATCTATGCCGACGGTTTTACTAACACTATCTATGGGGATGACATAACAGAAAAAGTTGATGATGGTAACGATACAATCTTTGGTTCTTCTCGTTTAGGTAGTAGAGATATAATTTATGGTGGTGGGGGAAATGATCTTATTTACGGCAATGAGGGCAATAATTATCTTAATGGCGGTAGTGGCAATGATAACCTTATAGGGGGTTCTAGCTATGATATGCTTTTGGGAGGTAGTGGTAGTGATACCTTAACTGGTGGTGGTGGTATAGATTGGTTTGTTTTTGATAACACTCATAATTCCTTAGACAGAATTAACGATTTTAATAATGGTGCTGACAAAATACTTATAGATACCAGTATTCTTAACAATAGCATTGATCTAAGCACTTTAAGTAACGCCAATCATATTTTTAAAACCACTACCTTTGCTAATGGTACTCAATTTTATCAATTAAATCCTAGCGATTTTCTTTGGCTCGATCGCAATGGAGATTCTACAGACGGCATTTTCGCAGGAGTTACAGAAGAAATAGTTGTTGTATATAATAATGGCGTTGGCACAAATCCCAATTCATCAAATCCTTTAGAACAACCACCTGTAATTTATTACAATGATGGTACTCAATATCAACAACTAGCAATGTTAAGTAATGGTGCTTTACCCCAAGCTAATAATTTTATACTTTACTCCTAAAATGGAACACAGAAAAATCAATAAGTCTATATTTGTTATTAATTCTTTTGTTTGACATCTTTTAAAAACAGAGAGTTTCGTATATAGTTTTTGTTGCTTTTTATGACCATTGTTTGATTAAATTATCAGCATCCCCCTCATTCACTGGGCGTGAATATAAGTATCCTTGTCCATAATTACAGTTAATATTCTTCAAAATTTGTGCCTGAATTTCTGTCTCAATTCCTTCGGCAACTACATCTAAGGAAAGGTTATGGGCTAGGTTGACAATTGCTTCTACAATAGGACTAGACATATTCGTAGAAGTTAACGGTTGAATAAAAATGCGATCGATTTTTAGGGTATTGAAAGGTAAACGATGTAAATAACTTAAAGAAGAATATCCTGTGCCAAAATCATCTAAAGATATTTTTAAGTTACGCTCTTGTATCTGTTCTAAAACTTCCTTAGCATATTCAAAATTATCCATTAAAATACTTTCTGTTATTTCAATTTTTAAGAGTTTACGATCAATATTATTTTCTTCCAAAATATGATCAAGTTCAGGGAGAAAATTAGGGTGTAATAATTGTTTACTAGAAACGTTAACCGCTATGAATAATTCTAAATTAGGATATTTTTTTTCCCATTTTTCTATCTGTTTGATAGCTTGAGATAAAATCCAATTTCCTAAAGGGATGATTAAACTTGTTTCTTCTGCAATGGGAATAAACTCCGCAGGAGAAATAAATCCTAAACTGGGACTATGCCACCGAATTAACGCTTCAAATCCTGCAATAATCCCCGTTTTTAAGTTAATTATTGGTTGATAATATAATTCTAATTCTTCATTTTCTAAGGCTTTAACTAATGCCGATTCTAAGTTTAATCTTTTCAGTAAATCTGTGTGCATAGAAGCACTAAATACTTGATAGCAATTTCCGCCTTTTCCTTTCGCATGATACATGGCAATGTCCGCATCTCGTATCATTTCCTCTGGTTTTTTATAACCAAAAGAACTTAAAGTAACCCCGATGCTTACAGAGGAGTAAACTTCTTGATTTTGTAGAGTAGTATTAAATAAACAAGCAAGTCTTATTTCCTCAACTATATCATAGACTTCTTTTTCCAAAGTTATATCAGGTAACAAAACAATAAACTCATCACTACTTATTCTCGCAACGGTATCTTTTTCGGTTACGCAATCGACAATTTTATCCGCAATTATTCTTAGTAATTCATCTCCTATTTTATGTCCTAAACTATCGTTAATTTTTTTAAATTTATCCATGTCAATCAGGAGAATTGCACACTGCTTTTGAGAGTCATATTTACGGATATAAAAAAACTGTTTTAGTCTATCTGTTAATAAAAATCTATTGGGCAAACCTGTTAATTTATCATAAAAAGCATCATAAAATATTTGTTGTTCCATTATTTTTAATTCAGATATATCTACTATTTGTTGAATAAACTGAATAATTTTGTCTTCGTTATTTCTTAAAGCTGTGATATTGACAATGGTATGAACAATTGAACCATTACTGGCTAAAAATCTTCTTTCTTCACTGTATTGATCTAAATTTTCAGTAATTATTTTATGTTTAAAAAAGGATGATTTTTCTTGATCATCAGGATGATAAAATGTTGCTTCGTTTTTATTTAATAAGTCAATAGCAGAATATTTTAATAAGTCACATAAAGAATGATTAACTTGAAGAATATTACCATCAAAATCTGTGATAATCATACCAATAGGAGCAAGTTCAAAGATTAAGCGAAATTCCTGCTCACTTTTTTCTAATGCTTGTTTAGTAATGGTTCTACTGGTAATGTCTGTTAAAATTCCGTCTATTCTTAGCTTTTTCCCTTTTTCATCATAAACGATATTAGCGCGATCGCGGATATATTTTTCTGTGCCATTTTCAAGAATAATTCCATACTCAATATCATGATATTTAATTTCATCACCTAATAAAGATATGCTGAATAAATTAGCATAATATTCTTGTACTTTTTGTTTATCTTGAGGATTAACTAAATCTAGCCAATAAGTTCTTTTTTTCAAAATTTTACTTAGAGAAGTCTGAAATAATTTTTCCCCTGCTTGATTAATATAAGTTAATTGTAATGTTTGAGGATGAATTGACCAAATAACATCATCTAAAGATGATAATATATCGTAAAGTCTTTCTTGACTTTCTTTTAAAGCAACACTAATTTGCTCTTTTTCTAGTTCTATTTCTTGGGAAATAATTATTCGGCTTATGGTTTGCGAAATCGAATCAATTAAGCTATCAGAATAGTCAGAGTTGGTTTCATTTTGATTAACATTAAAGAAATGCAAAACTCCATAAATTTTTCTATCTATAAAAATAGGAATTCCCAGATAACAGTAAATATTAAATTCGTCTAATTTATTGATTAGAAATTTATCTTTTTTAAGAAAGTCAGTATTAATAATTTGCTGTTGTTTAACAACCTTGGTTGATAAATAGTTAACTAATTCATTTGTTTGAAGATAGATATTATTTTCTAAATTTCCTGAAAATCGATTATAGGAAGCAATAATATTTATTCTGTTTCCAAAAACCTCAGAGATTATGGCAACATCTAAATCTAAAATTTTGGTAATTTCTTTTAAGTAATAATTAAAAACTTGTTGTAAATTCTGATTTGGTAAATTATTTAACTTGTTTACTAAATTCAGTTGCTTATTTAGGGTTTCTATTTCTTCTGTTTTTTTTAGTAGTTTTCGCTCCGTTATATATTTATCAGTAATATCATTTTGAATCCCAATAAAATTAATCACCTCGCCTTCTTGATTATAAACAGGAGAAACATAAACTTCATTCCAAAAAAGTTCTCCATTTTTACGGTAGTTTCTTAATACTATTTTTTGGCTTTCTTTATTTTTAATAGCTTCTCTAAATAATTTTCTTTCCCCTTCTTGCTCATCATTTTGCTGTAAAAAGCGACAATTTTTTCCTTTTATCTCTTCAAAAGAATAGCCTGTTATATTTTCAAAACCCTTATTTACATAAATAATAGAATTACCTTCTTGAGCAGAAGTTATTATAACACCGTTTCGACAAGAATCGATCGCTCTTTGTAACAAGTAAAATTGTTGATGTAAGTAATTACTATCAATTCCATTTTCGATAATGTCGATTATTTTGTGAATAAAGCTAAAAGTTTCATCATGGAAAATATCAGAATTATCCGTATAAAAACCTACTAAATAAACACTTCCTAGTTGAGAATTTGTGAAGGAAAAATTTAACCCTTTTTGGATATTTTTATGATTAAAATCGAGCAATTTAATTACTTCTAAGTTATTATCAATAAAATATCTTCTTGTTTGAGAGTATTTATCTCTAAGTAAGGAAAGAATATTATCTATGACAGACTTTTCTACATTAATTTTGTTCCAGTTTTCATCCGAGAGCAAATAATAAATAGAAGATTGATTGTCTTTATCAAACCAGATAAAATAACTTAACTCTAAACTCAAATCCAGATGAATAATTCTGATTAACTGCTGAAAAATATCCAAATTTCCTTGAGGTATAACTTGGAATAAAATCTCATAGGCAGAAATAATATTTTCTTTATGTTGTAACTTATATTCTAATTGACTTCTAATTGTTTCTATCTGATAGTTTTTTTTCTTATATTCCAAATACTGCTTTCTTAACTGAGTATTTTTTTTATTTAAAAGATATATTATGTAGAAACAGAAACAAATTAAAGATATTAATAAAATTAAAATAAAAGCATTCTGCATACTAAGATTATGATTTGTTATGAAAATATATAATTAATTAAGAATGCAAATAAAAATTGATTGTTTATTAAAGATGAGAACATCACCTAGAATAAAGATATATTACTTGCTGAAACACAAGAAAATGAAAGTAATTTAAAGTTATTTAAAACTATTTTACTATTTTGATATTTGTCTTATTTTGTCAACAATTGCAATATTTTATTCTTTCTTCTAATAATATGTGATAATTTATTTTTGTTCTTAATAGCATAAGGATATTGTATCAAAATTAAGACGCTAAAGTTGCGAATAATTCCATAAGAGTAATAATACTTTGACAAAGCGTCAATATTAGATTTCTTGCAGAAGTTAGGTAACAATCAAAAAATCGACTCTAACCCCATAGAAATTGATTTTAATTTTAATTTTGCATTTGTATTTTAAAAGTCTGTTCGTCATTGGAATAAGATATAATTGAGTGTTTGGGGTAAAAAATAAAGCAATACAACTTATGCAATTCATTGATCAAGTTAAAATTGAGGTACAAGCGGGAAAAGGGGGAGATGGGATAGTTGCTTTTCGGAGAGAAAAATATGTTCCCGCCGGAGGCCCCGCAGGGGGTAATGGTGGCAGAGGGGGTTCGATTATTCTCAAGGCCGTAAATAGGTTACAAACCTTATTAGACTTTAAGTATGCTCGTCATTTTCAGGCAGAAGATGGTAAAAGAGGAGGCCCTAATAATTGTACTGGGGCATCGGGTAAGGATTTAATTTTAGAAGTGCCTTGTGGTACAATGGTTTATGATTTAGAAACTGATGAATTGATTGTTGATTTAGTGGACAATGAACAAACCTTCGTTATTGCCAAGGGAGGCAAAGGAGGTTTAGGTAATAAGCATTTTCTGAGTAACAGTAATCGAGCCCCAGAGTATGCTTTACCCGGTTTAGAGGGGGATTACAGACAATTAAGATTAGAATTGAAGTTGTTGGCGGAAGTGGGCATTATTGGGCTTCCTAATGCGGGTAAATCCACTTTGATTTCTGCTTTATCCTCGGCACGTCCCAAAATTGCTGATTATCCTTTTACTACTTTAGTACCTAATTTAGGGGTTGTGCGTAAACCGACGGGAGATGGTACAGTTTTTGCGGATATTCCGGGGTTGATTGAAGGGGCTTCGATGGGAATTGGTTTAGGCCATGATTTTTTAAGACATATTGAGCGCACAAGAGTTTTATTGCATCTGGTTGATGTTAATAGTGATGATCCAGTCCATGACTATAATATTATTCAACATGAATTACAAGCCTATGACAAAGAATTGGGCGATCGCCCTCAAATTATTGGTTTAAATAAGATAGATACTTTGGATGATAGTCGTCAAAATGAGATTATTGAACAATTTAAAACGGTAACAAAAGATCCTATTTTTCTTATTTCTGCTGTAACACAAAAAGGATGCGATCGCCTTTTACAAGCTATTTGGGATCAGCTAGACTCTTTGCACCAGTAGAGTAATAATTAGATGGTGTTAGGAAGAAAGATGAGGAAAAAGGGGCTTTTAGAGTGTTGGGGTGTTAGGGGTAAACTTATTCTTTAATTGCCTGTTGCCTACCTTAACTGACAAATTTATATCAAACTCAGGTTAACGAAAATACTTTTGAACAAAGTCTAACTATAAAATTAATTATTAATAAACATTAAAAATACATCACTAAAATCCTTTTTATTAAAGGCTTGATGAGTTTTTCTTAGCCAATTAAAAGTATAGGAATTAATAGCTTTAAACTGTTGCTCCGTGGACTCTTGATGATAAGGTTTTAAAACATTAGAAGCAATATTTAAACTTTTCTCAGCCAGTTCTAAATAAAGGGCATTTTCCTTTTGAATACTACTAATTTTTATTAGACTTTTATACAAATCTTTCAGATATTCTATATCTTGTTTTCGCACATCTATTGAATAAGAATTACTACCTAAATTAAATTTTATTTCTATATCTAAATCAACAGTACCAGCCGTTTCTAATTTAATCTCGCTAAAATGATTATTTTTGTAACTATATCTTTTTAGTAAGCGTTTTTTGCTAGTGGCAGAAGTTCCATCAAGATGAATTAAAGCATAGTTTGTAAAGCAATATTCGTCACTTTGAGATTTGATTAGGAAATAAATTTTTTCCCCATCTTCGTGTAAAACGTAATCATCTGAGGCTACTTTATCGTAATCTTTAGGGGAAATTACTTGACCAATATCACTTAAACCTAGTACATCTGAAGCAACTTTTTTAAACATTTTTTTCTTGAATTTAATTACTATTGTGATTGAAATTTATCTTCATTCTAAGAAATAATAGTAAGGAAAAATATAACCTTAATATTAAAAAATAATAAATATAATGTCTGAGTTAAGAAAAGCCGTTCAAGAACTTTATAACACATATCCTTTTCCTCCTGACCCTTTACTTGATGAACCACCGACTGGTTATAATTGGCGTTGGCACTATCAATCAGCTTATAATTTTTGTACTGGCATTAAACCCCATAACGAAAAAATCCGTATTTTAGATGCAGGTTGTGGTACTGGTTCTGGTACAGAGTACTTAATTTTACATAATCCCTACGCAGAAATAATTGCTATTGACATCAGCGAAAATGCTTTAGCGACGGCACAAAAACGCTTGGAGAAATCGGGAGTTTTGGCTAATTTTCACGGTAATATAACTTTTAAACAGTTACCTATTGAGTCAGCAGTTACTTTAGAGGGACATTTTGATTTAATTAATTGTGTGGGTGTATTACACCATTTACCAGATCCTAAAGCAGGTATTAAAGCCCTAGGGGAAAAGTTAGCAGAGGGCGGAATTATGCACATTTTCGTCTATGGGGAGTTAGGTAGATGGGAAATTCAATTAATGCAAAAAGCGATCGCACTTTTACAAAATGATAAGATAGGAGATTATAAAGATGGAGTAAAAGTAGGGAGAGAAATATTTGCTACCTTACCAGAAAATAACCGTTTGGTGAAGCGAGAAAAAGAAAGATGGCAATGGGAAAATCAAAGGGATGAATGTTTTGCAGATATGTATGTCCATCCTTGTGAAACAGATTACAATATTGATACTTTATTCGATTTTATCCATAGTTCGAGTTTAGAATTTATTGGTTTTTCCAATCCTGATATATGGCAAATTGAGAGACTCATCGGCAAAAATCCTGACTTAATGAGTCGAGCAGAAAATCTCAGCCCTATACAACGTTATCGTTTAATTGAATTACTTGATCCTGAGTCTATCACCCACTATGAATTTTTCTTAGCTAAACCTCCTTTACCAAAGTATGATTGGCAGGATGATGAGTTGCTAGGAAAGGCTAAACCAGAATTAAATCCTTGTTTGTACGGTTGGGAAAGTCAAAGTTTATTAGACTATCAATTTAAGCCTGTCACCATTGATGATGAGGAGTTTGGTTTTATGCAATATTGTGCGAAGAATCCCACCGCCAATTTAACGGTAACGGATATTCTTAGTCAAACTAACTTCACTCTATCACAGGTGCGATCGCTTCTTTCTCAGCAACTAATTATTTTATCAAACAAATAAAAATGTTTAGGGTATTGAGGAAATGAGGTGTCAGGTGTCAGGTTGCAGGTGTTAAGGTATTGGGGGGATAAAGGAAGGTTTTTGCCCGTTGCCCTTTTTTCAATTCAAAATTTTCAATCTCCTTTCTGTCCATTTGAAGATAAAAGAAGATAAAGTTGTTAAACATAGATAAACTAAAGCAACAGTAATATATACAGCAAAAGACTGGTAAGTAGTTGCCACAATTAACTGCCCTTGTCTGAATAACTCAGCAAAACCAATTACTGCCACTAAACTGGTATCCTTGATCAAAGTAATAAATTCATTCCCTAAAGGCGGTAAAATTCGGCGGAATGCTTGAGGTAAAATAACCTCTTTCATGGTTTGCCAATAATTCATTCCTAAAGACTCACAGGCTTCCCACTGCCCCGAATCAATGGATTCTATTCCGCCCCTAATAATTTCTGCTAGATAAGCAGTCACATTTAAACTCAAAGCAATAATTGCGGCAGGAAACCGTTGTAAACTCCAAGATAGCCCAATACCTTGAAAAAAGGCAGGTAATCCAAAATAAATGATAAACAGTTGTACTAACATGGGTGTACCTCGGAAAAACTCAACATATATGAGCAATAGGGTTTTGAGAATTTTTCTTCGGGAAATTAAACCAAAAGCGATTAACGAACCACCAATTAAGCCAAAGAAGATAGAAAAGGATGTTAAAGTAATGGTAACTAATGCCCCTTGAGGCAATTTTTGCAACAGTAGTAAAGCTAGAGGTTGATTTGTTAGATTAGGATTATCTTGAGTGTTATTACTGCTAGAATTAGCACTAGCGATTAATGAAGGGGCGATTATCGGTAAGTTTGTTGGTTCTCCTGAAAACCATTTCTTATAAATTGCGTTATAGTTTCCGTTGCGTAAAATTTCGTACAAACCATAATTAATCAAAGCCACTTTGTCAGAATTATTGGGTAAGATTATTCCATAGTATTCTTCTTCTTCAACTGTTCCCACAATTTTTATTTTCTGTAAACCTGCATCTTTAATGGCATAAAGAGTCACAGGAGTATCGTTTAACACTGCATCTACTTTGCCATTGACTAATTCTTGTAATGCCAATACCGCAGAATCAAATGTAATTACTTGGGCATTGGGAATTTTTGAAGCTGCGATCGCACCTGTAGTTCCTATAGCAACAGCAATTTTTTTTCCTTTTAAATCATCATAATTTTTAATAATTTCATTACTTTGTTGCACGGCGATGGCTAATCCTGCCTTAAAATAAGGACTAGAAAAACGAACAGATTTTGCTCTTTCAGGAGTAATAGTAATACCACCAATAGCCGCATCAATAGTATTAGACTGTAAAGCAGGAATTAAACCATCAAAAGGCATAGACTCAAAAACAATATTTAAACCCACCTCCTTGCCAATAGCATTCATCAAATCAATATCAAAACCCTCTAAACCATTACCTGTTGCCGAAGGCATTTCCAAAGGGGGGAAAGTTGGCTCTGTCCCTACAGTAAAAGATATAGATTCATTAGCAAAAGATTTTTTCCCAAAAGGGTTAAAGGTAGTCAATAATATACAAACAAAAATCAGAAATCCAAATATAATTACTTTAGATTTTCGGTGGCGAAAAAGATATTTGAACATATTATGTTAATCTAAGTTTTGGTTAAGCAGATTGAAATAAAAGCCATTCCAAGGTGCGATCAATCCACATAAGTATATTGACACAAAAATTCATTGCTGAACCAAGGAAAGAATGTTCTATTTGTAATGCGTATTTGAGCAAGTAGTTCGAATAAACTTAAAATTTATTAACCAAAAAATTATAGAAAAACATTATGAAATTATGAAATTGTCTGGGGATGAAATTAGATATGAGTTAAATTAGTTAGTTGTTTATATAAAGACATTTGTTAACTCGAATCCAAGATGCACCCTGTTTTACCATATCTTGAATGAACAAACCGTCAGCTTCATAAATTGAGTAGTTATAGCCTACACGACGAGCTTCTTTTATGCAAACAAGTACATTTCCTCTATCCGTACCACCAATTATCGGATGTGCAACAATAACATTACTATCTGGACGATGTTTAAAATCGCATAGAACAACATCAAAGCCTTCTCTTGCTCGTTTCATCATTTCTGACAAGTAATTATCCTCGTAATAACTATCGGCGTTGAAAAAGCAAATAAAGTCAGACGTTGCTTCTTCAATAGCTTGTTTGCATTTACCATGTCCCCAATCATTTAAGTTAGGACATTTAACGATTTTCCATTCAAGAGGGGCATCTCCAAAATATTCATTACTATAGTACAAAACAATATTGTCAGGTTTTTTTATTTGACGTTCTATAATTCTTTTAATACCCTCTATATTTTGCTCATGACAAATAATAGCAATAGTAACCGTTGCACGATAGCTTACAATATAGCAAATCTTTCTGTAAAAAAAATCAATACATTTCTTAATTGCATTAACTATTTTGAGTCTCAATCTAGTGATTGTTGCCATTGTGCTATGATTCTTTTTTTTATATCTGTTGTACTAATTCCTTGATACCGTGGTACATATTTTACTACTTGATGAAATAAATCAAGATCAATATTGCTCACACCCATTTGAATTGGGTAATTCTCAGAGTTCCAATCATCTCCTATAACGATACTAAACATATTGCTATATCCCTGAGCAACAGCATGATTTTTAATGGTATAAAAACATTTTTCACACTCAACATTGGGAATAACCTGATCCACAAAGCTATTAGTTATAATAATCGCTTCTCGCTCTTCATAAGACAGAATAGGTGGTTGTCCTTTATATGTTTCAATAAAATTATCTGTATTTAGCACAACTATCAAGAAATTTCCTATTTGCTTACACTTACGAAATAACTCAACGTGTCCTTTATGTAATAAATCAAATGTCCCGGCAGTATATACTATACGTCTTGTTAATTGTTCCATT
This sequence comes from Cyanobacterium sp. Dongsha4, assembly GCF_036345015.1. NCBI lineage: Bacteria > Bacillati > Cyanobacteriota > Cyanophyceae > Chroococcales > Geminocystaceae > Cyanobacterium > Cyanobacterium sp. DS4. The sequence goes on from NZ_CP084098.1 coordinate 2,135,963, forward strand.
CCAACATTTCGATTAATTTACAAAATTCTTTTTTAAGACTCCCAATCAACAAAGTGTAGTTTACACCATGTATAATAAATATCCAACCAGCTTTCAAAAGATTTAAGAGATTTTAATGCAGGTCTAATGCCATCCATCAGCTTAGTATAAACGGAAACATAGTGCCTACATTCTCGGCAGTCTGTGTTAGCAATACAACATTCACTATCATCATAAGAAAAGTCTGTATGGTGTTGTCGATGATATGGCTTGTTCAAAATTACACAATCTTTAGAAATGCCTGTAGTTTCGTCAATATTCCATAATGTTTTACCACTATTGACATATTCGTTATAGTATTTGGAGTAAATTACGGTTTCAGGGTCTTGATCTATTCTTTCTTCTAAGATGTCACGAATTTTTGTTAAATCATCTTGGGTTAGCATTAGATTATCGTCTTTTGTGGACAGACGAAATGTGCTATATTCTTGGGTTTTCTCATTCAATTCAATTTTGTTTTCATATTGACGGGAAGGGCTATAGTGATTAAAGGAAATTTTAACGCCATGATCCTTACAAATTTTTACTACTTCGTTTATGTTATCAATATTTTTTTTATTAATGGTGTACATAAATATTGACTTGTTATCTCCTTGGGCATTTTGTAATGCTTTTTTAAAAACTGAAGCCCCACGAAGATATTCATCGGTTTCAAAGTTTCCCCAAACGGAAATATGCTTCATAAAAGTGATAGCAGGATCAAATTTGAATGTGCCATTGGTGTAAATTAGTCCTCTGTCCCAAAATTTGTTTGCAACTAATAACCTATTTTGTACTAACCCGGGTTCTGCACCGGCAAAGTGAGGATAAGTAATTCCACGTTTCACCTCATTAGCAAAAAAAATTTTATATTCCTCAATATTCTTAATTTCTTCGTATTTAGTTGATAATTCACCCTCAAAGAAAAAACATCCTTCACAACGAAGATTACACCGTTTTGTAATATCATATCCTGAAATTACTATATTACTGGCTTTATCCCTTATTTTAGTATATTTACATTTTAGATCTGAGCGTGAATCAAGATAGGATTGTAATTTACTTTTTTTTCCTGTTTGATGTTGTGACATTAATATACTTTAATATACTTTTTGATTATTGCTTTGATGATAAATAGAGGTAAACATAGTCTGTTTATTTTCACAGGATTATAACCCAAATGTTTGAGATCACAAATAAGTTTTATCAGAAAAAGACAGAACCTCATATAAATAGAAACTTGTTATTATTAGCATTTATTTTAATTTATAAGTAATAACAGTACAATATAACTGATGTTTAGTCGTATTTCTTGTGTAATTAAGTGGATGCAAAAAAGTTTTATCGGAAATTGATTAGATAAAATATATAAAATAAATGTGACAATAGTTTATTTAGGAGAAGAGTATATGAGGGCTTTCGTAGAGAGTAAAAACGATATTTTTCGGCAGTTACAAAATCATCAGAAAACTTTACAAAATTACGGAGTAAAGAGATGTGGTTTGTTTGGATCGTTTGTAAGAGGAGAAGCGACACCAAAGAGTGATATTGATTTGCTCGTAGAGTTTGAACCATCGTTGAAAACTTTTATTAATTTTATGGATTTATGTTTTTTTCTCGAAGAGTTATTTGAGCGTAAAGTGGATGTATTAACTCCTGAATCTTTGAGTCCTATTTTTGGGCATAGGATTTTGGCGGAGGTGGAATATGTGTCATTCTCTTGAGGATTATTTAGCTCATATTCAACTGGAAACATCTTTTATTCTGGAAGTATCTAAAGGATTGGAGAAACAAACATTCGTGAAAAACCCAACTTTAACCAGAGCTATCGTCAGAAGTCTGGAGATTATCGGCGAGGCAACAAAAAAGTTGCCTGATGATTTTAGACAACGCCACTATCAAATTCCTTGGAAACAAATGGCTGGAATGAGAGATAAGTTAATTCATCAATATTTTGGAGTTGACTATGATTTAGTTTGGAATGTGGTTATAAATCAAATCCCTAAACTAGATCAGCAAATTCAACTTATACTAAGTACAAAGACTTACTAATTATTTCTTTAGATGTTTGAATTCGTGGCTCGATTCACTAATGCCCAATTTTCCTTTATTATTCCATTCTTCAAAAATTCTTTTTCTATCTTTATCAACTAGATCAATGAAATCATCTACACTATAGAAATCTCCTTTATATCTGATATGAGTTAATCTTTGAGATTTTTGACTGTTAAAAATTTTATTTACATAAAAAATAGATCGAGCCATTGTTCTTTGGTCTCCATCCTGAATATTAGTTGGTCTTTTATGTAAGGTAATTTCTTGATCCATAAATACAATTTGTCCATCTTGCCAATTCTGGGTGTAAATATATTTTTCTTTATAAGTGACTTTTTTGATTTCATCCATGATGCGATCGCTCTCTGCCCTCGACATCCCCACAAATCCGTCAAAACTATGGCTAGGGATTTTCATTCCGGGTAAACCAGAAGCTGTTTCACTATAAAGCCTCGTTTCCATTCCATCCATGGGAATCATGTTGTAACGAAGAGTGACATTTTGGAGAGAATTGAGTCCGGGAGCCATAAAATTGTCAACCCACTTGTGTTTCACAATAAGTTCTTTAACCATACTTTGCATCTGGGAACTCAAAGATTCATAGGCATCATGAGTACACAAAAACTGTGTTTGACTATTTTCAGTTCCACTTAAACTTTGAAGTCCGATAATTCTTTGACCATCATCAAATGCACATTGATCACTATGCCAGTTCAATTCCCCATTCTGAAAAAAACCTAATGGTCTATTTTTCTTACTTTTCTTGTAACTTATAATACTTGCATATTTAGGCATATTTTCATCGATTTCTTTATTCGGATAACCTACATTAAGAAATATCTCTCTCCAGTGTCTGCCATGAACTTTTTTAGAAATAATTGCTTCATGAATAAGAGCCATACTGGGGTCTCCCCAAGCAATCATAACTTCATTGATTTTTTTTACAGGAATATTTTGATTGACAAAGACAATACATTGTGAAGCACACAATTTACCCAGTTCGATAATTTCTTCTTGACAATCCCAGTCAATATCATAGGCTTCAACTCCAACACTTGCTCCATAATTTGACAATGGTTTTGTTTTCATTTTGATAATTACTCTATATAAACAATATTTTTTATAACTGATTTAATCATAGATTGAGTGAAGAAGAATACTATGTATGCTATGCTTTTACCAAATATTAGTCAAGTAAAATCTTTTAAATCGAACATCCTATTGACGTCATCTAATGAGTCTCATATAGTTTGTTTTTTTGAATCAATCTAAAAAAAAGATAAAGTGAAGATATAAAAAATCAGGTGAAAAAAATTATTGAGTGGAATATCGCTCCAAATATTCTTAAAAAAATTAAACGAAAACTCAATCTGGTCAAGAAATTCTGCGAAGACCTTATATGGGTGTTATGCCGTCGGCTACGGTTTAAAATAGCTAGTATTGTGGCAATTTTACCATTAGATTACTCTGTGCAAAATAGCATTGCTCATCAACTCGGACGTATATTGACTCCTTTTCGTAGGTTACATCCTCTTTTGTTGTCATCCTTTCAGACTGCCCTCGGAGTTAATTTGGCTGAAGCGAAAATTATCTTAAATCAATGGGAAGCTAGTAAAGGACTTAGTACTTTAAACATATTTAGATATTCCCAAATAGATAAAGAATGGTTACAACGATATGTAGAAATTGATGACATTTCAGTTTTAGGACAAATAGCAAAGAAGGGGGGATTAGTCCTTACTTATCATACTTTTCACCAAGATATATTACCTATAATTCTTAGTTCTATAGGAATATGTTTGATAACAGTCGGGGCGAATCCATTTAAACATTTGCATTATCGTCATGTCACTCGGTATAAGTATCTTAGACATAAAGCTATAGACGAGAAATTAAAATTATCTGGGGGGAATATTATTTACACTGATGATAAACGTAATTTGATAAAAAGTGCAAAAACAGCTTTTGCTAACGGAGATGTGGTTTTGTTGGCTTGTGATACCCATCACATAAACAGCAAATTCCCTCCTCTAAATTTATTAGGACTTCCTATTCGGATAAATGCAGGAGGAATGTTACGATTAGCGAAAAAAGCGAAAGTTCCCGTCTATTTTGCCCTTTTTTATACCAATTTGACAGAAGGATATAATCTTCATCTAAAGGCTATGCCACCACTAACCAATATTGAACAAGATATGCAAGGATATTTCGATTTTTTGGAAACACATTTACAGAATGTACCATGGGCTTGGGAGGGGTGGTGGTGGTATCACAGTATGTTAGATTGGGCATTGTTTCCAGCACATCCTACTATAAAGATGATCGATATGATAAGATTGCGCCCATAAACTTAAACGAATACATTAATCTTGTATTCGTAATATATCTCGTTGCAGATTTTTAATAAATAATCAAAGATAAATATGTTACTTAATTAAATCAAAATCATATATTTTAATGCTAAGACCGTATTTTTATTTATTTCGTAATTTTTTGCAGAACTGCTTAAAATATTTAAAAAAACTTTTTCTTAACCCCAAATATTTTTTTAAAGTTGTATCTAGTCTTAAATCAAAAGAAAGTAAAAAAATTTTTCTTTCAATGTTTCAACCGAAGGAAATAACACCATTAATATATCACATTTGGCTTAAGAAATATGATATAAAATCAAAAGACTATCCAGTATTCAAAAGTATAACCAGTTCATGGCATAAACCCCCCCTTATTTCCATTATTATGCCTGTATATAATCCAGACCCAAAGCATCTCATAGAAGCAATCGAGAGTGTTAAAAAACAGGTTTATCCCCATTGGCAATTATGTATCGCTGATGATGCTTCCTCAGAAACTTCCGAGATAAAAGATATTATAAGTAGTTACGAGAAAAATGATTCACGTATCAAAGTAATTTTTCGTAGCCGTAATGGTCATATTTCTGCGGCGAGTAACTCCGCATTGAGCTTGGCAACGGGAGAATTTGTTGCATTACTAGATCATGATGATGTGTTGAATCCATTGGCTCTTTGGTTTGTTGCCGAAGCTATTATAAAAAATCCTAATGTAGGTCTAATTTACACTGACCATGATAAATTATCGCTAAATGGAAAGCATTGCGAACCATATTTTAAGTGCGATTTTAATCTTGAATTAATGTTAGCACATAATTTAGTCGCTCACTTATCCTGTTATCGTCTTAATTTAGTCAATGAAATTGGCGGTTTTAGAGAAGGATTTGAAGGAGCTCAAGATTATGATCTTGCATTGAGGTGTATTGAACGTCTCGCACCTGAGCAAATTATTCATATTCCTCGTGTTTTATATCACTGGCGAATGTCAAATACAAGTACATCTTTCAGTCCGAAAACCAAACCTTATGCGGCTACGGCGGGAATTAAAAGTGTGTCGGATTATTTGAAAAGGAACAATTTACCGGGGATAGTAGTCCCACACCCTGAACTTGAAGGAATGAATCGTATCGAACCACAGTTTTCTAGTAGTCTCCCTTTAGTTTCGATTATTATACCGACTCGGGATAGAGTTGATTTGCTCAAACCTTGTCTTGATTCAATTTACTCTATGACGACTTACCCTTCTTACGAAATAATTATTGTAGATAATGGTAGCAAAGATCCTGAAATCAAAGAGTTTTTTACACATTTAGAACAAAAAGGAGTAAATATTATTCGAGATGAAGGAATATTTAACTACTCCCGTTTAAATAATCTTGCTGCAAAAGAAGCAAACGGAGAACTTCTGTGTCTTTTAAATAATGATACCCAAATTATTACTCCTCATTGGCTCGAAGAAATGGCATTTTTTGCTATAAAATCTGATGTTGGTGTCGTCGGTGCGAAATTATTCTATACTAATGATAAGGTACAGCATGGGGGTGTTGTACTCGGTTTGGGGAAACATCGAATAGCAGGGCATTCATTTACGGGTATATCGCCTAAAAACCCAGGATATATGGGCAGAGCAGGGTTACAACAAGAATTAAGTGCAGTCACCGGTGCTTGTCAATTAGTTCGTAAATCAGTATTCTGGGAAGTCAATGGTTTGGATGATTCCCTCGCTGTTAATTACAATGATGTAGATTTATGTCTTAGAATCCGTCATGCTGGTTATCGTAATATTTGGACTCCTTTTGCACAATTATATCATATGGGATCCGCATCTCGTGGCAGAGATAGCACCCATGAAAAGTTCTTCAGATTTCAGCAAGAGATCGAGTTTATGCGACAACGCTGGGGGGAGTTACTATTAAAAGATCCATTCTATTCTCCAAATCTCAGTTTAGAAAATGACTATACTTTTGCATACCCTCCTAGAAGTTTTTAAGTAAATACAAATCAAGATATATTAAAAAGACATCTTATGACGAAATCCTCTTTGCCAATCATTATCTGTAAAAATCTCCACAAAAGTTATGGTACTTTAGAAGTTTTAAAAGGTGTTAATGTTGAATTTCATCAGGGAGATGTGGTGTCAATTATCGGACCTTCAGGTTGTGGTAAAACTACATTTATTCGTTGTTTAAATCGTCTTGAAAGTGTTACATCTGGTACTTTACAAGTTATGGGTATTGATATTTCAGATCATACTATCAGTAATAGTAAACTGCGTCAGCTAAGAAGTAAAATAAGCATGGTTTTTCAACATTTTAATTTATTCCCTCATCTGACAATTTTAGATAACCTCACACTAGCACCCCAAAAAGTATTAAAAAAATCCCCACAAGAAGCAAAAGAAATGGCTTTACACTATCTTGATAAAGTGGGATTATCTAGCAAAGCTAATTTTTATCCCCAACAACTTTCAGGGGGGCAAAAACAAAGAGTTGCCATTTCCCGCAGTTTATGTATGCAACCTGATATTATTCTATTTGATGAACCTACCAGCGCTTTAGACCCAGAGTTAGTAGGTGAAGTTCTTACCACTATGAAACAACTAGCAGAAGAAGGAATGACAATGATTGTCGTTACCCATGAAATGCAATTTGCCAGAGATGTTTCTAACTTAGTCTTATTCTTTAATCAAGGAATTATAGAAGAAATGGGAAATCCCCATCAAATTTTTTCTCAACCAAAAAGTGAGCGTCTTAAAAATTTTTTAAAACGGACTAATTTTTAAATGACTTGTGTTCAATATAAAATGTTCGATCGCATCAATGTGTCAGATTTGAGTATTGAGTTAATGTTTTAAAAATTGAGAAAATGAGTAAAAATAATAAAAAATATTATGTTGTTTGGCAAGGTAGAAAAACAGGTATTTTTAATACTTGGAAAGAATGTGAGCAACAAGTGATCAATTTTAGTGGAGCTAGATATAAGTCTTATAAAACTCTTTTAGAAGCAGAAAGTGCTTTTAATTCTCAAGGACATACTACAGGAAAATCTTTACAAAATAATAGAAACTTAAATAAACTTAGCCAAGAAAAATTAATCTCTTCTTCTATCATTATGGATAGCATTTGTGTTGATGCTTCCTGTTTAGGAAATCCTGGTATAGTGGAATATCGGGGAGTTGATACTAAAACTCATGAGGAAATTTTCCACAAAAGCCCGATGAAGAATGGAACGAATAATTTAGGCGAATTTTTGGCTATTGTTCACGGTTTGGCGTATCTCAAAAAACAAAATAAAAATATACCTATTTACTCTGATTCTCGCACGGCTATTTCATGGGTAAAAAATAAAAAAGTCAAAACAACTTTAATAAGAAATTCAAGTAATAAAGAAATATTTAACTTGTTAGATAGAGCCTTAGAATGGTTATCAAATAACAGTTATTCTAATAAAATTTTGAAATGGAATAGTAAAGAATGGGGAGAAATTCCTGCGGATTTTGGCAGAAAATAAATGGGCATTGATGACTTTAGTTATGATTTTTTGTGAGGAAAAGCCAAAATTAGGAATCAAAGGGCAAGGGGCAAAGTTAAAAGGGCAAAGGTAATTAACCATTAATTAGTAATACAAATATCTAACATCTGACCTATCTGAGTTTGATGACAAAAGTATTGAACAATAAGGAGTTGAAACTTAGAATTGGCGAAATTTTCTCTGAAAAAAAATCATTAAATTGCGAAAAAATGTATTTAAAATCAATTTAACCGTAGTTTATGTCAACTATAAGCACTATTGCCTGTTACCCTTCTTCCCTTGAAAGGAAAGATACAGAAGGGTTTTTCCTATTGCCTACCTTAATCGACAATCTTGTATCGACTCAGGTTAATTTTTGATTCTGATTGACCATTAGTCCTGAAATGCTTAATAATAAGGTTTGGATTAGTAAGAGAAAAAGAAGTTTATGTTAAGAGCGGGAATTGTAGGATTACCAAATGTGGGCAAATCAACCCTTTTTAACGCTGTGGTAGCCAATGCAAAAGCTACGGCGGCAAATTTTCCATTCTGCACTATCGAGCCGAATGTGGGGGTTGTAGCTGTACCTGATGAGCGTTTGGAAGTCTTGGCAAAATTGTCGAAATCCCAAAAAATAGTTCCTACCCGTATTGAGTTTGTGGATATTGCAGGTTTAGTGAAAGGGGCAAGTAAAGGAGAAGGGTTGGGGAATCAATTTTTAGCTAATATTAGAGAAGTAGATGCGATCGTTCATGTGGTAAGATGTTTTGACGACGATGATATTATTCATGTTTCTGGTTCGGTTGATCCTCTTCGTGATATAGATGTAATTAATTTGGAGTTGTCTTTAGCAGATTTATCTCAGGTAGAAAAACGCCTGGAGAGACAGAGAAAACAGGCGAAAAAAGAGAAAGATGCAGGAGAAGAAGTGGTAATTTTAGAGAAAATTTTGCCCATACTCAATGAGGGTAAACCTGCTCGTTTAGTAGAATTAACAGAGGAAGAAAAAGCAATTATTAAACCTCTGGGGTTGTTGACGGCTAAACCTGTTATTTATGCGGCAAATGTTAGTGATGAGGATTTGGCAACAGGTAACGACTGGGTAAACCAAGTTAAGCAACAAGCAGAAACAGAAAATGCTAAGGTAGTAGTAATTTCTGCACAAGTGGAATCCGAATTAGTGGAATTATCTCCCGAAGAAAAAACGGAGTTTTTAGAGTCTTTAGGAGTTAGTGAAGGTGGTTTGCAGTCTTTAATTCAAGCTACTTATGATTTACTAGGATTGCGTACTTATTTAACCACAGGAGAAACAGAAACCCGTGCTTGGACTATTTTGGCGGGTATGACAGCACCTCAAGCGGCAGGGGTGATTCATTCTGATTTTGAAAGAGGTTTTATCCGTGCGGAAACAGTCAGTTATCAAGATTTAGTTGGCTGTGGTAGTATGACTGCGGCAAAGGAAAAAGGTTTAGTGCGCTCTGAGGGTAAGGAATATACTGTACAAGAGGGAGATGTGATGTTATTCCGTTTTAATGTTTGATGAGGAGAAAAGGAGATGAGGAGTTTTTGGGGATTAGGGAAATATTAATTAAACGCTGTTGCCCGTTGCGTTAGAAGATTAGTTCTCAAGATGCCCTTTTAAGCCTCTCTTTCAAAACTTTTTCAAAACCGTGCATGAGATTTTCACCTCACACGGCTCTTACTTGCCTTTAATATATCTTAAATAATCAAAGCAAAAAATAAGAGCAGAATAACGAATTTCCACCCTCATTGTTAATTTAGATTCTGATTAAATCTGCCTATAAATAGGTCTATTTTAAGCCAGTATTAGTGCCAGGACGACCAGTTGCTAATTCAACCTTAACAATAGAGCCACCCATTTTTTGGATTCTTTGTTGCTCTTTGAACCAGTTTTCGTAGGGAACTAATTTGGTAAAGTAAGTATTTTGTAATTCTCTTTGAGTTCTAATTCTGGTTTGACTTGGAACACAAGCTGTTACTTTAAACATTCTCATGGGGCAAAGCTCCTTAAATAGTTATTAAAAACCTGAAACTATAATCTTAAAAAATTTTTGATTCCAGCTTTATTTCTGGATTAGTAATTTCAAAACTAAAATCTTATTTATATTATCTGACGGTCAGGAGTCAAGAGTCAATGCTAAATCAACTAAGCCAACAATTAGGTTTCAATTAAACTAGCACTCACTCTGGACATTCCTAACCTCAATAGTTAAGCCTTAAGCGGTTAATTGTGACTAAAATTTCTAGTCAAATTAGCTTAAGCCAGAGCAGATGTAGTCGAAGTAAACACCCATTTCTTTACCAGCGTCAGCACCGACTAAACTAGCGGTAACTTCTTTCATTGCTTGGATAGCTTGAATGGTGGAGCTAATGGGTACACCTAAAGAGTTGTAGGTTTCTTTTAAACCATTTAATACGCGCTCATCGAGAATAGAAGCATCACCAGCTAACATTGCATAGGTAGCATAACGGAGATAGTAGTCTAAGTCACGAATACAAGCGGCGTAACGACGGGTGGTGTACATATTTCCACCAGGACGAGTTACATCGGAGTATAATAAAGATTTAGCTACAGCTTCTTTAACGATGGTAGCAGCGTTAGCACTAATTACACTAGCTGCACGAACACGGAGTTGTCCAGTTTGGAAGTAGGTTTTGAGTTTGCCTAAAGAACCAGCGTCGAGGTATTTACCTTGTACGTCAGAAGAGTTGATTACGGCAGTAATTGCGTCTTGCATTGTTATTTCCTTTTTTACTTAAATGAACTTTTGCTTACTGTTTTAGCAGAGTAATATTATTGGTTAAATAGGAGAGAACGAAATAAAATCTCAATCCTATTGCATAGCACCGATAACGTAGTCGAAGTAAGTACCAGCTTCTGCTGCGTCTTCTGCGGACATTAAAGCGGTGGCTACTTCTTTCATTTCACGTACACTTTGAGCTACTGCACCAACGTCAGTACCTAAAGATTTGTACATTTCTTTTACACCAACTAAACCGATTTCTTCGATGGGGGTAACATCACCAGCTACTACACCATAGGAGATTAAACGTAAGTAGTAGTCCATATCACGTAAACAGGTAGCGGTCATTTCTTCACCGTAAGCGTTTCCGCCAGGAGAAACAACATCAGGACGTTTTTGGAAGAGGCGATCGCCAGCTTCTTTAACGATACGCTCACGAGCACCAGTTAAGGTTTCAGCGATGCGTAAACGAGCTTCACCGGAGGTAACGAATGCTTTGATTCTGTCTAATTCACCGGGGCTTAAGTAACGTGCTTCTGCGTCAGCATTCACGATGGATTTCGTGACAATACTCATTTATGGATTCCTCCAAATAATTTGTTAAATACTATTTATTAATTAAACCAGAAATTCCGTTAAGCTGGTCTGGAGATTTGAAAAACCCCATTCAATTTCTTGCTGAGTTTTTTCTTTTAATCAGTATAACCTTTTGAGGTTACTTTTACTGATTATTTTTTGTCAGAGGCTTAACATCTCTTCGGTGATTATTTTGCGATATGATGCTACCTTTCGCCTCATTTTCTTAATACTTTTTAACAATTTTCCTTCAATATATTTTGGTGGAGATAGAAAAAATAGCGAAAGAGATTAGGTCAAAGGGCAAAGGGCAAGGGTTAAAGGAAATATATTTTAATGGGGAAACATAAGGAGTAAGGGTTCATATTTTTATTTAACCTCAGTTCGGTTTTAGAATATCGGTTCAGGTTAGGTTTCAGGTGTCAGGTTGCAAGTGTTAGGGATAAGTTTATTAAACACTTTTGCCTTTTGCCCTCTTCATCATCACTCATAGATGAAAATTTAGCCTGAACTCAGGTTATATTGGACTCAGGAGACTTTGGCTATTTTGCAATGAATTACACCTCATCTGGCAATATGTTTAGGACTTCTTTAGGAGACAATTTATTTTTAAACCAAATAAGTTTATGGGGTAAATCTTTAAAATTGACTCCTGCTTTAGCTAGGTTTAAACGCTCGGATACTGCGAGGATTAAGTTGTTAGTTTCTGCTCGACGTACTTGATAAAACTTTTTTTGTAGATATTCAGGACGCCAATAACCAACTATTTCTAGTAAGAAATCTCTTCCATCAGGATGTACGAGACGAAAATCAGGAATCATGACACTACCGGGTAAGGGGATTAAATCGACTTCTCTTTCTAAACGCCATGGGGTTTTTAGTTTTTCCCATCCTTTAGCAAAGGATTCTTCTAGGAGACTGTCATAGGTTTTGTTGTTGGCATAGTGGGTTACTAAACCGCAGTTGTCGTCTAAAAAAAAATGACCTATTTTTTCTCGTTTACTGTAAAAGTCTTTCATCTTCAATTTGGCTTCTAGTTTCCATTTGCTTACATGGAGTAAGGCTGGTATCATTTTTGCTAGGGCTAAACCGTAACGATTACTGACTTTAAATAAACTGGTAGGTCCGTCAATGGTAATGGTAAATCCTGTGTCTGCATCTCCTTCGATGTATGCCATTAATTGAAATAATTTTAGATAACGAAACAAAAGTTTATATTCTCCGGGGTCATTACGGTGGGCATGAATGAGGATATGACTAGCACGGTAAAAAATGCCTTGTACTTGGGAGAGGTTATAGCGATGTATTAAAGTTTCTGGGGAGGGAGCATCAAATTCAGTTAAAATTCTGTTTTCTAGTAAGTCGGCATAAAGTCCTTTTTCTATTTCTTGGGGTAAAACTTCTCTATGTAGTTCTGCGGTTAAAGAAGATGCGATCGCATCTAGGATTTTAATGCGATTTTGCGGAATAGACGGTAATTTTGCCGCCGCTTCAAATACTTTTTGTCTTAATATCTGAGGTTCAAGAGGACTGATAATGTTAAATTGGGAAAAATTACTTTTGAGTAAATGAGCTAACCCTCTCTTAACTCGATAGTCTGGGCTATCCCCTTCTAATTCTTGCAGTTTTGCATCTAATTCTCCCTGAGTTTTGCCGAGATAGCTTTCAAAACAGTCTATTTGCTCCCACGCTAAATCAATAAAACGAGGCTGTAAAGGTAACTTTTTAGGAACAATAGTTTCTCCACTATAGCGGTAAATTAATAAATCACTTTTTAACATTATCTCAGTTTATACGAATTAGAATTTAACGAGTCTCTTTCCCTAACAAAAAATTGGAAATTGGGGGACTAAATTTTGTTCTGACAGATAATGAGAAATCTGTAAAATTTTGTAAATTTAGTTAAGATAACAACTAGAATAGTAGAATAAGTATCAGAAAAAATACCACTATGCAACCATCTCAACCCACTGAAAAAGAACTACTTAGGAAAATTTTATTGCCTCTGCTAGAGGACTTTAAATACTGGTTTTCCCGTTCTTCTTCCTTGTTAGAGTCGGAAAATATGCCTTTTCTTTCTGAAGAAGAACAAACACGGCTATTAACCAGATTAAAACAAGCTCAAGGAGAGGTTGAAACAGCAAGAATGCTTTTTAATGTCACCGATGGACAAGCAGGAGTTGATACTCAGGTATTATTACCTTGGCATCAATTAGTAGCAGAATGTTGGGATGTTGCTCGAAGGTGGCGAGAAATAAAACAAAAAGGTGAATGATTGATTAACAATCGGGTTGGTCTTTTTTTCTAAAATTTCGATATATAAAAACTATATAGTAACTATTGATAAGAGGTTGAAATGTTACATCTTATTTATATTTTAGCTTTTACGGTTATTGCTTTTTTTGCTATCAGCAACTTGATTCGCAGTTTAATTACCATTAGTGCTGATACTCAAAGGGGGGCTTGGACTGATACTCCTAGGCCTAGTAAATCCCGTCAAAATTCTCCATATCAGGCTAGTCATCCCGAATTATATGACGAAGAAGGTAAACCGATTAATGAGCCATTATTAGTAATTCGTTCTGTATCTGTAGAAGATGCAAGACAAAAGTTAGATTCTCTTTATGAATCATCTCCTAGTCAAACTCGCTCAACAGAAGATGAAAGTTAATTAGTAATCAAAGGGCAAGGGGCAAAGGGCAAAGATAATTAACAACTAAAAATACCTGAAACCTGAAACCCGAAACCTATCACCTCTTTCCTAACCCCTAATTATTAAAAATTGATTAATGAGAAGTAATTTTATTTCGGCTACTGATATTGATATTGCGGATTATATTGATTTTGCCATCTTACAACCAACAGCTACAACCAAAGATATTGAAAATGGATGTAAAGTGGCAATGCAATACAATTTTGCCTCGGTGTGTGTTTATCCTTCGGCGGTGAAGGTAGCGGCGGAATTGCTTCATAATCAAAAATCGAAGGTTTGTACTGTTATCGGTTTTCCTTCTGGGGGTAGCACCACTAATTGTAAGATTTTTGAAGCTCAAGAAGCTGTAGAAAATGGGGCGCAGGAGTTGGATGTTGTTATTAATCTTGGATGGTTAAGGGAGGGTAATTCTGAGTTAATTTATCAAGAGATGGCTTCTATTGTGGAAGAAACAGGACAAGTTGTTAAGGCTATTTTAGAGACTTCCATTTTAACCCCAACAGAAAAGCATTTAGCGGCTGAAATTTGTATGGATGCGGGGGTTTCTTTTCTTAAGACTAGCACAGGTTGGTTTGGTGGTGCTACGGTGGAGGATGTTAAATTTCTTCAAGAAATTACAAAGGGCAGAATTGAAATAAAAGCCTCTGGAGGTATTAAAACCTTAGAAAATGCGATCGCACTTATTAATGCCGGAGCGACTCGTTTAGGCACTTCTAAGGGAGTGGAATTAGTTAGACAACAAAAAAATCAAGAAGGTTAATTCAGGTTTCAACTAATTTCATATACATATCTAAAAGTTGCCCATTTATTCATATTAAGAGCATAAATATCATTATAGTTATTGAATAATTGTGGATTAACATCACCATTTTGATGAATGTCCTGTAATATAGATTTAGCAACTAATTCGGGATTTTCTAATATTATTATTTGTTCCATATCTTTTTTCATTTCTATCATTTTGTCTATATTTTTCAGAGTATTTTCAAAAGAGAATTGACTAACAATAATGATTAATTCTCCGATACCTTTACCTGCGTTAACAATCCATTTTAAAGGACTAGCATTTTCAGGTATAGAAATTTTATCTTGAGGGGGTATTAAAGTAGAATAAGGAGAAAAATATGCGATCGCTTCTCTGGATGAATTAATTCCTAAGAGTAAATAATATAAATCTTTTTCAGTTTCATTATTAATATTGATTGTAAATTGACTGCCTAAAGGAATATTAATTAGTAAATTATCTGGGTGAACATTGGTTGATTCATGGGGCTGATTTAACTTACTATTAAAAGTATATTTAGAATGAGTTGAAGAAATATTATCGTGAGTAATTTCTAAAGCAATATTCACTGGTAAAGTAGAAGAATATTGATTATATGTAAGGTTAAATAATTTAGAAGCAAGAGTCGTTTTTAAAGGTTTAGTTAAGCGTTTAACCGCCGTAGAAACTGCTTCATGAGGAGATTGAGGTGTTGTATTGGGATATAAAACTCCTGTGGGAGAATATAAGCCATAGCCGTCAATATTTCCCTCTTCTAAGGTTAATTTGTCAAGGATACAATCGGCAAAAGTTTCACCAATATTACTAATTGATACAACATTATCAATTACGCTCAAAGCACTTGTAGCGTCAACTTTTTCAATTTTTTCAAGAGTATCATTTAATGCAATATTTAGACCAGTATCTTGATTTATCACTCTGATATATTCCTGCAAAATGGTATTAATTTTAAGCAAGTTTTTATCCCCTTGAATAACAATTCCTTTTGCTTTGTTTCCCTGTAAAGAATTAATTTGTACAACAGCAAACTGCTCATTATGCTCAATTCTAAAACAAGAATTTAAACAATAATTAGATAATACTAATAAAGGAAGTCCTAGTAGCTCTAATTCTATGAGATTAGGTTCAATAATTTTAGTTACCATTGCTGAACCACGATTCTTTATTTCAAGGGGCAAGTGATAAGATAAAACGTCACTTTTATTGTCAGTAGTAAAATCTATTTTTTCTTTATTTCCGTGATATAAAGCCATTTGAGATGCAATATTTCTCATTAGGGCTAAGTTAGCTGTGGAAGGAAATTCTTGCCATAGGGATTGAGTTAGGTTGTATGTGAATAACCCAGATTTAAAATTGAGACTATTTATTTCAACAGAAATACTGTCTTGCGAAGGAGATAAAATTAGTCCTTGTAAAGGTTTATTTTGGTTGTTTTTAATAATTGAATTACTATTACTTTTGACTAATTTTTGATAAAATTCTTGCTCTTTTTCACTAATAATTAAGTTAGGTTGAAAATCATAAGATCTCAAAGATAATTTATTCCGAATAGTTAGGGGTGAAGGAATAAAACTGGTATCTAAAATAAGGGTATATTTAGTTGTTTTTAATGACTCTGCTAATTTGATTAAAGTATCTAACAAAATATCATCGACAAATGGATGAGGAAACTCAGAATCGGAGCGTAAACTATCATAAACTACTAAACTATCGACTAAATTGCGGTTATCATCACTGGAAAATAACTTAACCTGTCTGCCATAGCCACTAAAGTGGAAAACCACTACGTCATTAGCATTAGCTTGAAGGCAAAGATGTTCTTGAAAAGTTGTTAAAATATTTTCTCTAGTAGCTTGTCTATCAGTTAAAACAACAATATCTTCGGGAAAAAAGCCAAAACGATGAATTAACAATTGTCTTTGTAACTCAACATCCGTGACGCAACCATGAAGACTATCTCCATAGGCATACTGATTAATACCCACCAACAAGGCTAATTTACGAGTATTAGATTCAGCTAAAGTTTTACCATAGGCTGTAGTTGCTTGATATTTCCACGTATATAGAGAAGCGAGAGAGAATCCTACTCCTTGTAGAAAATTGCGTCTGGAAAAATTAATCATTGAGCTTTTTTTTGATTGGATTAGGGTGAGAAAATCTTACTAGAGAAATAAGTAAGTTAGTAATAAATGAAAACTAATGGCAATATTTGTAGTCTAATTAGCTGAAATAATCCTAGCAAAATTAGAGATATTTTTCAGCTATGGCAATTTCGATTAAAATTTTTTCCCCTCACTTTGAATATTTCTCCCAACAGACGAGGATAAATTTTTCCGATAATCTTAGATGGAAATAGAATTCAAGTTTACGGAATAGAATGTATTTTTTCTCATAAGCCGACTAATTCTAAGTAGCTAGATATTAGATAATCTCCCCAAAACATCGTGATAATTGCACCTATGACTAGATAAGGTCCGAAAGGCATGGGTTGTCCTTTTTTCATCAACCGAAATGCGATCGCACCTATGCCAACAATTGTACCTACAGCACAAGCCAAAAAACCAGTTATTAAAACTCCTTGCCATCCTAACCATACTCCTATCATACTTGCTAACTTGGGATCACCACCCCCCATTGCCGCCTTACCAAATACGATACTACCAACAATTAAAATAGTATCAAATAACCAAATTCCCACTACACCGCCAACGATAGCAGAAAACAAAGATAAAACTAAACTTTTGACACTTCCATCACTGAGGTTAAAACCCAACCATCCTTGCCAAAATAAACCCAAAACCAATCCTGATTGAGTGAGAGAATTAGGTAAAGTCATGGTATCAAAATCGATTAACGCCAAAGCAATTAACCAACTAATAAAAGTCATATAACCCAGAGTTAACCAAGAGAAACCAAAATGCTGAAAAATCAAAACGAAGAAAAAACCCGTCATTGCTTCAATCAAAGGATAGCGAGGAGAAATAGGGGTATGACACCAACGACATTTACCCTTTAACCATAACCAACCAACCACAGGAATATTCTCAGTTTTACCAAGGGGGTGCTTACATTTGGGGCATCGAGATGGAGGATAAACAAGAGAAATCTTTTCTGGGATACGATAAATTACCACATTAAGAAAACTACCAATAGATGCACCAAAACTGAATACTATTAACAGAGTCAAAAAATTAGCCACGAATTCAATCAGTAATTAGAAGTTAAAAAGGTAACGATACACAGGGCAGAAGTAATTAATTAGTTTCTCCCCAATACCCTAATACCCTAATACCCTAATACCCTAAGCCCATACTTGCCAAAACCTACCTCAACCTAACATCGTAAATAAGTGTTTAAGCTAATTACTAAACCATAATATCAAACTCTGCAATGCACCGATAAAAACTCCTAAAACACCACCTAAATTGACAATGGCTTGTAATTCACTTTTAACAATACTTTGGGTTGCTACTTCTAATTGTTCAGGGCTTGTAGCATTAACTCTATCAATGATAACCTGATCAATGGATAAAATCGGGATAGCTTCGGTGACAATTTTTTCTAAATCTTCTTCTAAATAACGCTCTAAAATTAAGGCTAATTCTTCACTGATTAATTCTAATGAACTATTAACCACACTGGAAGATTGTAAGCGATTAACGATTAATACTGAAATTTTATCCCAGTCGATACTATAACTAAATTCATGGAGTAATTCTACTCCTTTTTCCTGAAGATAATCCCTAACGGCATTATTAGTCGTTTCCCTTAATTGTTTGACGGTGGCTACGGGTAAATTTTGTAAAGATAAATCGAGGAAAAATTCTTTTAATCTCGTTCTAATTTCTAAGGATAATAATAATTCTTGAATTCTTGTATTAGCGGTTTCTTTATCATCCAAACAAAAACTTCTTAAACGACTTAGGGCATTTTTTACACCAAATAAATTGGCTACTACCCAATAAGTACCACTGGTTTTTTCTTTAAATCCTTCATCAATAACATTTATGTTTCTATCCGTCAAAAAATTAATCAATGCTTGTCTAATTAAGTCGGGGGAAAACACTACCTTTAAAAGCCAGTCTGATAGTTGTCTCGCTTGACTTTCATTCATTCTAAATTCTAACAAGATGCGATCGAATATTTGATTAATTTGAGTTTCTAAAAAATCCCCTCTTCTGGATAAAGTTTTTAAAAGTTTAGGGATTGAATCACCAAATAAATCTCTTAAAATATCTGCTAAAATTTTAGCTGTTTTTTGTTGTTTATCCTCTTTGATTTGTTTTAATGCTAATTGTAATAACCATAAAATAGCAGACTTAACTCTATCAATTTGTAAAAGTCTTTTTGCTAGTTTTTGCAATTCTTCTGGTGTTAAAAGAGAATTCATAATTGTATCGGAAACTCTTTTAGCTAACCTTTCTTGATTACGGGGAATTAATCCGGGAGTAAAAGGTAATCTTCTCCCCAATAAATGAATAGGTTTGTAAGGGCGAAATAGCATTTTTATGGCTAAATCGTTAGTAAAATATCCAATCACTCCCCCGGCAACAGGAGGGAGAATAATACGCCACCAATAATCAAATTCTATGGGCATTCCCTATGTGAGTAATATGACAACAAATTTGCAGATAAACGAAAAACAGACCAATCTTTTACCAAAAATTATTTAGCAGATGCTAAATTTTAATCTTTGAATTTATTAATTACTAATGATCGGTCACAGAATTAGTCTTTTTTAACAATTTTAACGCAAATTATAAAGATATTTCCCAATCGAAAAGTAACTTTACTATAAGTTGAATAAATTTAATATTTTTGATTCTTAAAGTTTGTTGAGATTCGACAATCGTCAGTTTTTTTGATATTATCTGGTGTTGTCGGTAATTTTTCTCACACTTATTCAATAGCAATGGAATTATCAGAACTAAAGAAAGATATAAGCACAATCTCTGAGCGCCTGGGTAAAACTCAGGACTATCTTTGACTTACCTAATCTCAACGCAAAAATTAGGGATTTAGAACAAGTTGCCGCACAACCAGAATTTTGGGAAACAGGAGAAAAGGCACAGGAAACTCTACAGCAATTAAATGATTTCAAGTCTTTATGGGATACATTTCATCAATGGCAAAGTAGTTTGGAAGATACGAAGGCGATTGTTGAGTTGTTAGAGATGGAATTAGACTCAGAATTATTTAACGAGGCTCAATGTAATTTAAAATCTCTTGCCCAAGATTTAGATAAATGGGAATTACAGCAATTATTGAGTGGAGTTTATGATCAAAAAGGTGCTATTCTAACAATTAATGCTGGTGCTGGTGGTACAGATGCTCAGGATTGGGCGCAAATGTTATTAAGAATGTACACCCGTTGGGCGGAAAATCAGAATTATCGGGTAACTTTGACGGAACTTTCCGAAGGGGATGAGGCAGGGATTAAGTCGGCAACTTTAGAGATAGATGGAAAATATGCTTTTGGTTATCTGAAGGGAGAAAAAGGGACTCATCGTCTAGTCAGAATTTCTCCTTATAATGCCAATGGAAAGCGTCAAACGAGCTTTGCTGGGGTGGATGTGATGCCTAGTTTGGGAGAGGAAGCCATTAAGGTTGATATTCCTGAAAAAGATTTAGAAATCACTACCTCTAGGGCAGGGGGGAAAGGAGGGCAGAATGTTAATAAGGTGGAAACGGCGGTGAGAATTGTTCATATTCCCACGGGTATAGCGGTCAGATGTACTCAGGAGCGATCGCAACTTCAAAATAAGGAAAAAGCCTTAGCTATTTTAAAGGGTAAACTTTTAGTTATTTTAGAGGAACAAAGGGCAAAAGCGATCGCAGATATTCGAGGGGATATAGTAGAAGCCGCTTGGGGTAATCAAATAAGAAATTATGTGTTTCATCCTTATCAATTAGTAAAAGATGTGCGCACCAATGTGGAAACAACCGCCGTCGATGATGTTTTAGATGGTAATTTAGAGGCTTTTATTGAAGCATATTTGAGGGAAGGCACAAATAATTAGGAATTGAGGTATTGGGGTATTGGAGTATTAGGAAGAAGTTCATTAAACACTTTTGCCTTTTGCCCTGTGCTGATGTTGCCCTTTTTACTATGCCCGTTACCCTTGTCTTAATTGCCGATTTAATTGTTAAATTTCAAAAAAAATTTCCATAATTTGCATAAATTTACATTTTGCCACTGATAAGTAAATAGCAAAGAAAAAATTAACTATCAATTATGGGAAACATCGTCGGAATTGACTTAGGCACAACCAACTCCGTTGCCGCCTTTAAATTTGCAGAAGCACAAGTCGTTAATGACCCTAAACATGGCACTTTAGTTAGATCTGTGGTATCTTTATCTAATAATAGTTTAATAGTAGGTCAAGAAGCCTATAATCAGCTATTACAAGATCCAGAAAACGTCATTATCTCCATCAAACGCTTAATGGGGCGTGGTTTTGGGGATGATGTGGTGCAACAACAGTTAAAAAACTTCGGTTATAAGATTACTCAATCCAGCGAAGGCACAGAAAACAGTATCTCTGTGTGGTTAGGAAGCAAAGAATATCAACCCGAAGACATTAGTGCAGAAATCCTCAAACAAGTAGTTAAAAATGCCCAAGCCTATCAGGAAAATATGGGGCAAACGGGCAATATTACTAAAGCCGTTATCACTATACCTGCTTACTTTAATGATAAACAACGTTACGCTACGGAAATCGCCTCTGTGAGGGCTGGTTTTGGAAAACCTATTTTATTACCTGAACCCACTGCGGCGGCTATTTCCTACGGTTTTAAGCCCGATAGCGATGATGTAAAAACTATCTTGGTATATGATTTTGGAGGCGGTACTTTTGACTCATCTTTAATTACGTCTGCTGGAAGTCAGTTTATCGAGTCGGGTAAAGCAGGAGATTTATGGTTAGGGGGAGATGATATTGATAACAGATTAGGGGAATTAGTTAAGCAAAAGGTAGCGAAGGAGGAGGGGTTAGATAATATAGATGGTTTAATCGCTAATATGCCCTATTATCAACAAGTTAGATTTAAAGCGGATTTGAAAATTGCGACGGAAAGGGCAAAAATTGATTTAAGCAGTAAAACCGAAGGGAAGATTAATCCTTCTACTCCTCTCCTTGATGAGTTTGGTATGGCTATCCCCATCGATGTAACCATTACAAGGGCAGAATTTGAGTACATGATTTTGCCTTTGGTGAAGCGTAGTATCGAAATTTGTCACGATGCCATTAAATATTCTGATTATCCTGCGGATATGATTGATATGGTGTTGATGGTAGGAGGTTCAAGTCAAATACCATTGGTACAAGAGGAGGTGAAAAAGGCTTTTGGAGATGATAAAGTAGTAGTGCATCCTCGCCCTATGTATGCTGTCGCAGAAGGTGCTGGTATTGTGTCTGCAGGTGTGACGGAAGTGGTTGGCACTGTATCCCGTGATTATTGTATCCAATTAGTGGATGATCCTCGTTATCAATTAATTAAGCAAGGGGATGTTTTGCCCATTCAAAAGAATCATACTTTCAAAACGGAAGGGGAAGGGCAAGAATTAATCCATTTTAAGTTTTTTAGCCCTGATGAGGTAAGGGAAGCCATTGATTTACGCAAAAATGATGAGCGTATTGGGGATATGTGGTTGGCGTTGGATAAGCCCTATCCAAAAGGAACAGAAGTTGATGTGATGGTAGAATTAGATGAGCAAAATTCTGCTTTAACCATGACTGCTTGTCTGAAAAATAATCCTTCTATTCGGGTTAGTGGTAGTTTTTCTAGGGGTAATCATGATGAAAAAATCAATCAAAAAGTGGAGGAGTTAATTCATAAACTCAATGAGGAAGGTGAATTAACGGAAATTGGGGTGCAACGTGCCAATGAATTAACAGGTGAGATTGTAAGGGCTTCAAATCAAATATATCTTAATGGGATTTTACAACGGGATAGACAACAGGTAGCCGAAGAAAAACTTAAGGAATTAGAGGCTTTTGCTTGTGGCGATCATGACACTATCTTGATGTATTTAAGAGATTTCAATTTTGCCTTAGAATTCTGTTCTCATATTATGCATGAGGATCAAGTTAACCGCCTAAAAAATTTAGTGTCAGAAATGCAGACGGCGGTTGATACCAATAATATTTCAGGGATGCAGAGATTAGCAGAAGATGGTAGTCGGGAATTTGATAATTTACCTGATTTAGTGCGTATTCTCTTGTTAATTCGTTTTGGTGTTGCCCGTGCCTGTCGTATTGCACCTGCACACGGTAAGGTTTTGGAAAGCAAGTTTATCAATCTTCTCGATGCGATGGAAAGGGGAGATGGTAATACGGGTGATCGCCTCTATCGTGAATTATTAGAGGAAATACGAGAATACATTGATCAAGATTTACCCACAGGAGTTGTTGCCACTGGCTTAACCCGTTAATTGTAAAAAAAAATTGTTGGGTTACACGTTGTTAACCCAACCTACAAAAATTATGGAGTTTTTATGACTGAGAAAATGAAGGAAAAATTTGATTATCATTCTATTGATTTAGACAAGGTAAAAATAGAGAAAGAAATACCTAATGAAAATAAAATAGTTGTTGGTAATATTACATATTCTCAAGAGACTATTTATGTTAATAGTTTTATCAAAAAGGTTTTTCCAACAATTCATTTTTTCTTGGGTATATGTGTAAGTTTTCTTTCTTTTTAAACAACAAAAAATAATCTTCTTTATTAAGATAAAATAATATGACTGAAAAATTAACTTGTCCAGTGTGCGATCGCACCGAAATTGACACGAATATTTGTCCTAATTGTGAGACAGATTTATCTACTATTAGACTGTTAAAAGAGTTGCCACAAATAGAAGAAAAAGACCAGAAAAAGTCACAAAAGTTATTGATAATTACTTTAGCTAGTGTGTTAATAATGGGTTTATTAGTAGGTAATGTAACAGGGTATTTTGTCTCAAGAAATAACTTTAATAACCGTTTACAAGTCATTAATCAGGAAAATAATCAATCCGTAGGGATAGCAGAAAAACCAGAAGTAATTAAACCCGAATTAAACTGGTGTGGAGGCTTTAATTATCGAGTTAAATCTGGTGATTCTCTTTATATGTTAGGGTTACGTTTTTATGGAGATAGTGACGGTTGGCAACTAATTTTCCACGCTAATCCCAGTATAAATGATCCTAAAAATCTACAAGTAGGGCAAGTAATTTTAATTCCGAATTTAACCGAATTATGTCAAACTAATCAATCTTATTTGCAGAGGTAATAAATATGAATATATTTAAAAGACTTAATATATTTTGGAATAATATCAAAAAAACATTTCCTTTATATAGACAATATAGATATTGTTTAACCTATAGCAATGATTTAAGACAATTACGAGAATTAGCAGTTAGTATTGAACAAATCTGGTTAAATACTAAGTATCAAAATAAATATATTTTTCTCCATAGTTTGGTTAATAAATTCATTTCAAATATTCAAAACAAGAGGTTAGAATATAGTAAAAAAATTACCACTGCAGAAAACTGGGTTGCAGAAGCAAATAGAATTTTTGAATTTATAAAAGATGATCCTTTTAACATTAATGATTTATCTCAAGCTATTAATTTATATCATAAGGCAAATGAGCTTTTCTTCGACAAAAATTTTATGATTAGTGAAGATAATTTAAGAGAAATTTTAGCGAATCGCAAAAAATTTATTAACCTTTATCAAAAGGGAAAAGAAAAAGCTAGTCAGGGATATTATAAAGAAGGATTATCATTATTAAATGAAGCAAAAAATCTTTTTTATCCTGATAAATTAGCCCGAAGAATTAGTCAATTTCAAGACAAAATAAAATTTGAGGAAGAGTATGAAGAAAATTTACTCAAAACTAAAGAATTAGCCAGAGAAGGTAATTTTCTTTCTGCTTATAATCAACTGCAATTAGCCTTAGATAAATTTCAGCGTCAAGATGGTAATGAATTGAGAGAAAAGTTACAGATAGTTATTGATGCAAAAACTGATTATCGACAGGGTTTAATGGCAGAAAAAATAGATAATTTTCTCCTTGCAAAAAAACAATATTTATCGGCTTTATCTAAATTACCTCAGTTAACTGACGCTAATTATCGTTTAGCGTTGATTGATATTAAACAACATAATTTTACTTCTGCTTTATCTTACTTAGAGAATTTAGAGGAAGAAAAGGCAAGTTATTTGAGAGGTTTTATTTATCTGCAAAAAAATGACTATCATAATGCGGTAAAAGAATGGAAATTAGTGAATAATTCTCTTGTAAATAATGACAAAGAATCACTAAAAACCCTAATTCAAAGAAACAAATTACAAATCATCAAACATATCGAAGATTTAGTTAGTGAGGAGAAGTATCAAGAAGCAAAAATTTGCTCTGAAAATCTCCTCAAACAATACGGTTATGATCCTAAAATAGACCATAATTTAAACAAGCATATTCAACCTGCTTTACAGCATCAATTATGGCAATCTCAAGATTTAATTCAGATTATAACTCAATTAGAGCAGGAATTTAAACAGAATCCTAATTTAACTACTTTACATAATATGGTGATCGCACTTTATTATCAAGCCCAATTAGATGAAAATTATATCGAAAGATGGATTAATTGTTGGATGACAGTATTGTTAAATATCAACAAAAGTGAGGTTTTTCAGAATCTATCTTGGTTGAATGTGAAAGAGATTAACTATGATAAAATGAGGGATGATTTGATTAAAATAGTAGAAGGTGCGATCGACAAATATAAAGATAATAACCTAGATAAATATTATCAATTTAGGGATATATTGAGAAGGGAAAATCTAGCTTTAGAATTAATCGGTAATCCTCCTAAGACGGGAATAAAAATCAAACAAATATTTATCACTCCCGGATTTTATCTACAACATCAAACACAATTAAAAAGCATTCAATTAAAAACAGATAAACTGTCAACTTTATTTACTGATTGGGGTTTAGCCGTTGCCGCTTGTCTGAAAAACGATACAGAAAGGGCGATTAAAATTAAACCATCTCAACAACATTCATCAGGAGTAGAAAAACTAGCCTATCATTTAATCAACTATTATGAGGGGTGTTATTATCTCCAACATCATAGCTGGAGAAAAGCAAAAAATCCCTTAGAAATTTCTCAAACAGAAATTAAAAATAATCGTGATTGGGTGACAAATATTAATAATCTCTGTGAAAAACAAAGACAAAAAATAGAGGAAAATAAAGAACATTTAGAGTTTGCTCAATTCTGGTATGATTTATTAAAATCAAATCAATCCGCTAGTTATTTAGCAGAATTTAAAGCGAGGGAAATTTCTCAACAAGTAGCTGATGATAAAATATCTTTTTCTCAAGCTATAAATAAACTAAAAGATGTACAAAATATTGATAAAAATAATCCTTTAGTTATAGATTTATTGAGTAGATTAGAATATAGTA
Organism: Cyanobacterium sp. Dongsha4; assembly: GCF_036345015.1. NCBI lineage: Bacteria > Bacillati > Cyanobacteriota > Cyanophyceae > Chroococcales > Geminocystaceae > Cyanobacterium > Cyanobacterium sp. DS4. The sequence goes on from NZ_CP084098.1 coordinate 2,162,204, forward strand.
TAGAAGCCGAAGAAGTTAGTAAATTAATTCAACAAAATAAATTTGAAGAAGTAGTTAGAAAATTAAAATACTCATCTAATCAAGAATTAAAATATAATGTAGCTTCCATGTTTATTGAAGCGGTAATTAAAGGTGCAAATAAGGCTTATTTAACCTATGAAGAAAAACAGGGATTAAGGGATATTGCTTATTGGGCGTATCAAATTTGCCCCTATGAATCAGATTTTCAAGAAATTTATCGTGCTTTAGGAATTATTTAGTATATTTTTATTTGTTTAATTATGGGAAACATAGTCGGAATCGATTTAGGCACAACTAACTCCGTTGCCGCTTTCAAATTGACAGAGGCACAAGTAGTTAATGATCCTAAACATGGCACTTTAGTTAAATCTGTGGTATCTTTATCGAATAATAGTTTAATAGTAGGTCAAGAAGCCTATAATCAACTATTACAAGATCCAGAAAACGTTATTATTGGCATCAGGAATTTATTAGGGCGTAGTTTTTCCGATCAAATAGCACAGATATACATAAAGACATTTGGTTATAAAATTACCCCTTCCACAGAGAATAAGGAAAATATATCTATTTGGCTTGGCGGTAAAGAGTATCAACCAGAAGATATTGTCGCAGAAATCCTCAAACAAGTGGTTAAAAATGCCCAAGCCTATCAAGAAAACATGGGGCAACCGGGCAATATTACCAAAGCCGTTATAACTATACCTGCTTACTTTAATGATAAACAACGGTACGCCACGGAAATTGCCTCTGTGAGGGCTGGTTTAGAAAAACCCGTTTTATTACCTGAACCCACGGCGGCGGCTATTTCCTTCGGTTTTAAGCCCGATAGCGATGATGTTAAAACCATCTTGGTATATGATTTTGGAGGCAACACTTTTGACTCAACTTTAATTACGTCTGCTGGAAGTCAGTTTATCGAATCGGGTAAAGCAGGGGATTTATGGTTAGGGGGATATGATATTGATAACAGATTAGGGGAATTAGTTAAGCAAAAGGTAGCGAAGGAGGAAGGATTAGATAATATAGATGGTTTAATCGCTAATATGCCCTATTATCAACAAGTAAGGTTTAAAGCGGATTGGAAAATCTATATCGAAAGGGCAAAAATTGATTTAAGTAGTAAAACGGAAGCGAAGGTTAATCCTTCTACTCCTCTCCTCGATGAGTCTGGTATGGCTATCCCCATCGATGTAACCATTACAAGGAAAGAATTTGAGGCGATGATTTTTCCTTTAGTGAAGCGTAGTATCGAAATTTGTCACGATGCTATTAAATATTCTGATTATCCTGCGGATATGATTGATATGGTTTTGATGGTGGGAGGTTCAAGTCAGATACCATTAGTACAAGAGGAGGTGAAAAAGGCTTTTGGAAATAATAAAGTAGTAGTGCATCCTCGCCCAATGTATGCTGTTGCCGAAGGTGCAGGTATTGTGTCTGCTGGTGTCACGGAAGTGGTTGGCACTGTTTCCCGTGATTATTGTATCCAATTAGTGGATGATCCTTGTTATCAATTGATTAAGCAAGGAGAAGTTTTACCTATTCATAAAATTGTAACTTTAAAAACTGCTTCAGAAGGAAAAAGACTAATTCGTTATCAGCTATTTAGCCCCGGTGAGGTAAGGGAAGGCATTGATTTACGAAAAAATGATGAGTTTTTAGGTAATTTATGGTTTATTTTAGATCCATCATATTCCAAAGAAACCGAAATAAATTTGATATTGGAATTAGATGAAAGAAATTCTGCTTTAACTATTACTGTCACTCTCAAGGATAATCTTTCTATACCACTTAATTCTATTTTTTCTAGGGGTGATAAAAGAGATGAAATTTTATTAGAAATTGACAGAATATTAGATCAATTAAAAAAAAAGAGTTGGTATAGCTTTTTAAATTTAGCTTATGACATAGCAATTCAAACAACTAAATTATACATAAATGAAACATTACAAACAAAAATTTTACAAGAAATTGAAGAAAAATTAAAGGATTTAAAAAATATGATAACTTCCCTAAACAATAACAATAATCTAAGTCAAATGAAATCTACTTTGTACCATCTAAATATAATGCCTAATCCTTATGATGTTTTAGAAGTATCTCCTGCAGCTTCTAATGCAGAAATAACCAAAGCCTTTGCAATGGCAATGAAGAAAAAGAAATATAATCCTAAACAAATTGCCGAAGCCAGAAAGCAATTAATGGATAGTCAACAACGTTTGATAGCAGATTTTCTTCGCCCTAATTTGCCCTTAATTCAACGGTTAAAATATTATGATTTATCCCCTTTAAATGAACCTATACCTATGATTAATTTAATCCCTGAATTTGATAATTTAGATCAAGCATATCAAAATACTGAAATAATCACAGAAGAAGATAAAAAAATAGGACAAGAATTATTTAATTAAATAAACTCTTAAAACTATCAATAAAACATAAAATAACAACAAAGCAAAATTATGGAACAATATCAAGAAAACTTACAGCTATCCTTACAACAAAGAGATAAATTATTAACTGAAATAACTCAATTATTGAAAAGCAAGACAAAATTAGAGCAAACTGTCAAAATCCAGCAACAGGAAAACGAAGCAGAAAATGAGGCTTTATATAGTGAATTATTGGATATATTTGATAGTTTAGAGTTTTTAATTAATTATTTAGATAGTAATTTGCAAGAAGAAAACTTTAACCCCAAAGCCTTTAAAAGATTGCCTAAATTTGTCGGCAGTATGCAAGAAAAGTTATTAACTATTTTATCCCGTAGAGAAGTAGAAAAAATCGATTTTAATGGGGTGACTCCTGATTTTAGTATCTGTAAAGTGGTAGATAGAGAAATTCGGGAAGATATACCAGAACAAACTATCACAAAAATTGTCCGTCAAGGTTTCAAAATTAAAGAAAAAGTATTGCGTTATGTAGAGGTGATAACAGCTAAATAGTAGATGAAAAGTTGCGTTGTAGGGGTGGTTTCAAATTTTAGGTCGTTGATGTCAAGTTAAGTATCAGTCAATCAAGGATTTTTTCTACACTTCCTAAATATATCTCAATTAACCATAACAAAAAATTAGAGAAAAGGTTAGAAGTCCAGAGCAATGATATATTAATGGCAGATCAAATAGATTTAATCAAATTGCGATTGTCATGAGTATCAAAACAGTTTCTACTCAACCTTTTTTAGATCAAAAACCCGGTACTTCTGGTTTAAGAAAATCAGTACAGGTATTTCAAAAACCTCATTATTTAGAAAATTTCATTCAGTCTATTTTTGACAGTTTAGAAAATTTACAGGGTCAAACTCTTGTTTTGGGTGGAGATGGTCGCTATTATAATCGTCAAGCGATTCAAACCATTCTCAAAATGGCGGCGGCGAATGGTGTGGGTAGAATTTTAGTTGGTTGTAACGGTATTTTATCCACCCCTGCGGCTTCTTGTGTAATTCGTGGCAATGGTGCTTATGGGGGAATTATTCTTTCTGCGTCTCATAACCCCGGCGGTATTGATGGGGATTTTGGGGTTAAATATAACATTAGCAATGGTGGCCCCGCTCCGGAAAAAGTCACTGAGGCAATTTTTGCTCGTACTCAAGTTATAGATCAATATCAGATTTTAGAATCGGCAGACATTAACTTAGATCATATTGGCTCTTTTAAATTAGGCACAATGGAAGTGGAAGTTATTGATCCTGTTAAGCCTTATTTAGAGTTAATGGAGTCTTTATTTGACTTTGACTTATTACACAAATGTCTCACCAGTGGTAATTTTACCATGTGTATGGATTCTCTCCATGCGGTAACAGGTCCTTACGCTAAGGCAATTTTTGAGAATAGACTCGGTGCGCCAGAAGGCACAGTTATTAATGGTGAACCTTTGGAGGATTTTGGAGGAGGACATCCTGATCCTAATTTAGTTTATGCAAAAACCTTAGTTGATAAGCTCTTTGGCAATAATGCCCCTGATTTTGGTGCGGCTTCTGATGGAGATGGCGATCGCAATATGATTTTAGGTCGTAATTTCTTTGTTAATCCTAGTGATAGTTTAGCTATTTTAACCGCCAATGCCCATTTAGTGCCGGGTTATAAAGATGGTTTAAAAGGCGTAGCGCGATCGATGCCTACCAGTGGTGCGGTGGATAGAGTAGCAGAAAAACTAGGAATTGACTGTTATGAAACCCCTACAGGTTGGAAGTTTTTTGGGAACTTACTAGATGCAGAAAAGGCAACCCTTTGCGGAGAAGAAAGTTTTGGTACTGGTTCAAACCATGTGCGGGAAAAAGATGGTTTATGGGCGGTGCTTTTCTGGTTAAATATCGTTGCTGTCAGAGGAGAATCTGTTGAACAGATAGTAAAATCTCATTGGCAAGAATACGGACGCAATTTTTATTCTCGTCATGACTATGAAGAAGTAGCTTCCGATGGTGCAAAAGCCTTAGTAGATCATGTATATAGCCAGTTTGATAATTTGAAAGGTAAGCAATTTGGACAATATACCGTTGCCTATGCCGATGATTTCAGCTACACTGATCCAGTTGATGGAAGTGTCAGCAAAAATCAAGGGTTGCGAATCGGCTTTACTGATGGTTCAAGAATTATATTCCGTCTCTCTGGCACAGGTACAAAAGGAGCAACTTTAAGGGTATATTTAGAAAGTTATGAAGCCGATGTTAGTAAACATGATCTTGATACACAAGTGGCTTTAAGAGAATTAATTGACATTGCAGAGGAAATCGCCCAAATTAAGAAATTCACTAACAGAAATCAGCCCACTGTTATCACCTAGTTGGTAAAGGGTTCAGGGTTATGAAAGAGGTGTCAGGTGTCAGGTGTCAGGTTGCAGGTGTTTTTGTTTTTTCTTATTTACCATTGTCTTTTTTATCTTAACTCCGAACTCCGAACTCAAATGTTTGCCCTTTACCCTTCACCTAATTATTAATTGATGATTATTAATTGATGTCTGGGGCTTTTAACGCTACCCATTGGGATTGATTCTGAGCGGTTTTGGTTTCCTGCAAACTCGGTACAGACTGACGTAGTAAGGCAGTTAATTGATTGGTTGTGGCATCATAAATTTGTGTAACTATTTTGGGATATAATCCAATACCGATAATAGGAATTAAGAGACAAGCAATGATAAATACTTCTCTTGGTTCAGCATCGATTAAGTTTGTATGGGATACCAACTCTTCATTTTCTGGCCCATAAAGCATTTCTCTAAGCATAGATAAGAGATAAATGGGAGTTAGAATTACACCCACCGCCGCCAATGAAACCATAATTACTTTAAACGTGAGGTTATAAGCATCGCTGGTGGCAAAGCCGATAAATACCATTAATTCTGCTACAAAACCGCTCATACCGGGTAATGCAAGGGATGCAAGGGAACAAGTTGTCCACATAGCAAAGATTTTTTTCATTTTCTGTCCCACTCCCCCCATTTCGTCTAACATAAGGGTATGGGTGCGATCGTAGGTTGCTCCCACCATAAAGAATAAACTTGCCCCAATTAAACCATGGGAAATCATCTGTAACATAGCACCACTTAAACCAATGTCAGTGAAAGAAGCGATACCAATTAACACAAATCCCATGTGAGAGATAGAGGAATAGGCGATTTTTCTTTTTAGATTTCGTTGAGCAAAGGAAGTAAAGGCGGCATAAATAATATTCACTACCCCCAAGATAATTAGAATCGGTGCAAATACTGCGTGCGCATCAGGTAACATTCCTGCATTCATCCTAATTAGGGCATAACCGCCCATTTTTAAGAGAATACCTGCTAGTAGCATATGAGCGGGGGCGGTAGCTTCTCCGTGAGCATCGGGCAACCATGTGTGAAGGGGGAATATCGGTAATTTTACTCCGTAGGCAATTAAAAAACCTCCGTAAAGTAACAGTTGTAAATTTAAACCAAAATCCTTGGATGCGATCGCACTCATATCAAAAGTAACGGTATCGCCATAAAAAGCCATGGTTAAAGCCGCCACAAGGATAAATAAAGAGCCTCCTGCAGTATAAAGGATAAATTTGGTCGCCGCATATAAACGCTTCTTACCGCCCCATATAGATAGGATTAGATAAACAGGGACTAATTCCAATTCCCAGACCAAAAAGAAAAGTAACATATCCTGCACAGCAAAGACAGCAATCTGCCCGCCATACATTGCCAACATCAGAAAATAAAACAATTTTGGCTTGAAAGAGACAGGCCACGCCGCCATAATCGCCAAAGTGGTGATAAATCCTGTCAGAATAATTAAGGGCATAGATAAACCATCCGCCCCTACAGACCATTTTAAGTCAATGTCAGGAATCCAAGTATAACTTTCTACCAGTTGTAAATTAGGATTGCTTAAGTCATAACCTTGATAAAAAGCATAGACAATGAGGACAAAATCAATTAATCCCACTGTCAAGGCGTACCACCTAACGGTTTTGCCGTCTTTATCGGGAATAACAAATACAAATAGCGAGGCAACTATGGGGAAAAGAATAATAGTTGTTAGCCAAGGAAAATTTATTAAATCCATTCTGAAATTACTATTTTTATCTTGATTTTCTGAATATGTAAATTAATGTCTATGATTTCAACCTTAATGATTGAAAGACATCAATAACAAAATCTTGAACCTATACCAACAATCTAGCAAGATTTCTTGAAGATCTAACTATTCATAATGTTAAGTTTTGTTTTTACTAGAAAAAGAAAGTCTCTAATTTTTCTAAATTTAAGTAGAAGAAAAAAATAGTGTTCCAGATAACAATTTCTTGACCTATTAGAGTTAAGATTAAGTAAAGGTAAAATAGAGATTTTCCATGATTTTGCTAACACAACCCACAATTTCCCCTCAGCGTCAGTATAATCTTGATTTGAATGTGATTCCATTTAACAATGGACTGACTCTAATTCATCAACAAATACCCTCGAGTCAAGTGGTTGTTGCCGATGTTTGGGTGAATGCGGGAGTAACCTCAGAACCAGAATCATGGTCTGGGATTTCTCATTTTTTAGAACATATGATCTTTAAGGGAACAAAAAATATTTTACCAGGAGATTTTGATTATGTAGTGGAGAATAGTGGCGGTTGTGCTAATGCAGCAACAAGTTACGATTATACTCATTTCTTTTTAACCACTGCCCCTCAATATTTACCAAAAACCTTACCTTACTTGGCAGAAATTCTTTTACAGGCGGAAATCCCTGAAGATGAGTTTTATATCGAGAGAGATGTCGTTTTAGAGGAAATTCGCTCTAGTTATGATGATTATGACTGGATTATCTTGCAAACGGTAGCAACTATTCTTTATCAACATCACCCCTATCGTCGTTCAGTTTTAGGGGAAGAACCTTTATTATTAGAAAATACCCCCAATCGTATGCGTTGTTATCATCGCACCCACTATCAACCAGAAAATATGAATATCGTTTTGGTGGGAAATATTGATCGTCGTTCGGCTACATCCCTTGTAGAAAGATACTTCCAAGATTTTTCTATAAGATCAGAATGTCCTACCGTTAATTTTGACAGTGAGCCTCCCTTGGTGGATATTCGCCGTGAAAAACTATACTTACCACGTTTAGAAAATCCTCGACAAGTCATGGCATGGGCAGGCCCCGGTATTGAAAATTTAGAGGGTGCGATCGCACTTGATTTATTATCCATCATCTTAGCAGGAGGAAGAACATCTCGCCTAGTCAGAAAACTTAAAGATGAATTGGGATTAGTATTTGATATTTGTTGCCATTTCTCCCTGCAAAAACATTCTAGTTTATTCACTGTAACCGCTTATTTATCAGGGAATCATAATCCGAGGGTTGAAGAATTAATCAGACAGGAAATTTCTCGCTTACACCAAGAAGCAATTACAGAAAACGAGCTAAAAAATTGTCAGAGGATTTTATGTCATGACTATATATTCTCTACTGAAACACCAGAACAATTGTCCGCTTTATATGGTTATTATCAAATTTTAGATAAGGCGAATTTAGCTCTTCAATATCCCCATGTTGTCAAGAATTTAACCGCAGAGAAGTTGCAGGGGTATGCACGTCAATATCTTTCTCCCGAATATTATGCTATCTGTGACGCTTATCCTTGTTAATGACTTTTTCCCAATATGTTTCTCTCGAAAAAGTAGGTTCATCTATGGCAAAGATAATCACTTATAGTCCAGCCTACACCCTTGTTCCTACTTATGAATGTTTTAATCGTTGCAGTTATTGCAATTTTCGTACAAACCCCTTTCAAAGCCCTTGGTTAGAATTAGAAACCGCAAAACAAATTTTAACTTCTTTAGAACATCAAGGAATTATAGAAATATTGATCTTAAGCGGTGAAATTCATCCTCTATCCCCTCGTCGAAAGTTATGGATAGAAAGAATCTATGATTTAGCCAAATTAGCTTTATCTATGGGATTTTTACCCCATACTAATGCAGGTGTGTTGAGTTATGAGGAAATGGTTTTACTGAAGGAAGTCAATGTTTCTCTTGGTTTAATGGTAGAGCAAATTAGTCCTAAACTGTTAGATGATGTTCATAAACACGCACCTACCAAAATACCCCAACTAAGGTTACAACAACTACAATGGGCAGGAGAGCTAAAAATTCCTTTCACCACAGGCATTTTAATGGGTCTAGGAGAGTCCAAACAAGACCGTAAAGATAGTTTAGATGCGATCGCACTTTTACATCGACAATATGGGCATATTCAAGAAGTGATATTACAACCCTACCAACCGGGGAAAAAAGACGCATTTCAAGGAAAGCCCCTTAATGATGAAGAAATATTGGAGGTTATCGCCCTAGCAAGGGAAATTTTACCTAAAGATATAGCTTTACAAATACCGCCAAACCTACTTAAAAATAGCCAATTAATTCTCAAATCTTTGGAATTAGGAGTAACAGATTTAGGGGGAATTGTGCCAAAAGATGAGGTAAACCCAGACTATCATCATCAAAAAATTGATTTACTCCGACAGGAATTATTACAACAAGGTTATCAACTAAAACCACGTTTGCCAGTATATCCCCAATATTATTCATGGTTATCCGACTCCCTTCAATTCTCTCTCTCTCAAAAAATATCCTAGTTTCAAATAAACTTCATAGGTTTAAAGAGGTATTATCCATTTAACTTACATTTTTTTAGTTCTTGAAAATAATTCAAACGCTTCTCTATTGCCTGTTATCCATTCCCTTTCTTAAGCAGACAACTTACAGCAATTTTCATTTCCTTAAACCACACTTTGCATTCTCCTTTGCGAGAGATAAAAAATGTAGTTTATTGATTAAAAAAGTGCGGTAAATGCAAACTAGCTTGACATTTGTGCTAATAATTGAGAGCTAATTTAAGAGTGAAATATTCCATTGAGTATATGTATCTTTAGGGTTAACAATATTAATAATTGATTTATTTTTATACAGACTTAAAATGATATTACGAAAAAAATAAGGAGGAATAAAACAATCACAAAAATCAATATCTTCTTTGATGTTATCGTGAATTTCTGGAAAACTTGTTGCGTTTTTATGCTGTAATAGATTTATCAACTTTTTCTCAAAAATATTTATCTCAGGAGAATGTTTAACTAAACCTAAGCTCTTTAAAATTGAACAATTGTTTAATATTTTATATCTGAGCATATCTGATAATAATTCTTGTCTTAAAATAGGCTTAAAATTAACATTTAAATCTCCTGATATTGAGTACTTATATAATTTTTTATAAGTAAAAAGGTAATGTAAATCTTCTAAATTTAGCTTATGGTGAATACATTTCTTAGAAACAGGTTGAAATAGAGTTTGATAAATTTCTGCACCTTTTCCTGTTTTTGGTGTGTCAACATTTCTAATAAGAATTAATTGCTGACATCTATTTTTATTAATCACTTCTTCACATTGTTTCATGAAAGCAGTAAAACTATTTCCGCTACGAGTATTATTAATAATAAAACCTTTCTTCATACCTGTTTTCGGACAAGTAAAAGTAAATCCTTTTGATAAATTTTTACCTGACAAAAATTGAAAGTTAATATTTTCTACTCCCAGACATTCTAAAACATATCTAAACATTTCTAAAAATTCTTCATCGCTATAATCTAAAATAATGCTTAACTTTTGAGTTTCTTGTTGATTTTCTGCAAAGACTTGCTCCCATTTGTTCAAAAAATCTGGACGCTTTTTATTTGGAGGTGGTGGGGGGATTTTTTTTATTTTATCTATATATTCAGCAAAGAATTTACCGCCTAAATTTAAGGCATTTCTCAGATTTATTCTTTCTCCTAAAGCATTGTCGGCTAATATTTTTTTCTCCAAAGGATAAATAGCAGAATTTGGTTGAGGATGACATTGAAGATGGAGAGGTTTGAGGCGATTTATCCATAATTTTTCGGCTTCTGCGATAGTTATATCATCAAGAAAAATATTTTTATTAATACGAGCTAAATCTGATTGAACCATGGTTCTTTTATAGGTTTGCCAATTTTCTTGGGTAATGCTAATTAAAACTAAAAAATTGACTAAACGTTCATTATGAAAAATTGTGTTAGCGTTGAAAACATTACTAAAAGCTCTTTCAATTTGGTCAAAACAAATAATAATTGGTTTACTGGCATCGGTAATTCTGCCAAAATTACTTAAAATTCCTCTAGCTAGTTTTTCATTATCAATAGATTTATTTAATCCTAAAATTTGTAAGTCTTCTTCGTCTAAATCTTCTCCTGCTAACCATTCACAGGCTAAGTCATAATTATCTGTAGTTAACTGGTATAAAGCAGTAAAGAATTTTTTTGCTTCGACAATTCCAGCAGGATAACTATTTTTTAAATGACGAATAAAAGCTGTTTTTTCGCCTAATAATTTATCCAACCAGTTAGCGGAATTTAATACTGGTAAACCTTTTAACCATAACTTTAGTTGTGATTCTTTTTCCCCTTCTGGGATTTGCATTAAACTGCTGACGGTATATTGTAAAGTGTGTCGCCAAAAATAGTGATAATCTTCGATGGGTTGAATATAAACAAAGTAAGCGGATGAGTTTAATTTATCTTTTAAACGTCCTAATAAATGACTTTTTCCACACCCTGCATCCCCTGTTAATAAAATTGTTTTGGTTTGCCGAAATTTATCCTTAATAAGCAATTGTAATTGATATTCTATTTGCTCAAATGCTGGTTGATGAATGGAATCAACGTTTTCTTGATGATGCTTTTCAAACCAGAAGTTACCGTAAGTTACATCATCAAAAGGATTAGGAATTATTCCTTCTTTTGCTTTTAAATCTGATAATACTGTTTCTAAATCTACCATGTTTTACTAAGTTTAATCAATCAATTTTTTATAGTTTTTTAACAAATATTGTTTATTTTTACTTGACTATTAAATTACTTGACTATTAAATAGAAAATTGGATAGCCAATACTTTGGGGAATACCAGCATCATATTCTTCGTCAGTGTATTGGGAGGCATCCACTAAACGGCTAAGGGAAATTTTATTTTCTTTTTGTAATTCAAATATCATACTATCTAACTCATCTCTGGACAATAAGGATTTATACTCATTTCTTAGATGAAAAATTGGTAAGTAGTTATCAGTGTTTAAGGTGCGATCGAGTCTTATAATAGTTTTCAGAATATCATCAGGAGTAATTTTTTCTTTAATTTTTGGGGAGATTTTGCCAATAAAGTAATCACGAATAAAGTTTAAATAATTATTAAATGATGCTTTTGTTAAGTTAATATTTCCTAATCCCTCAGCTAAATATTCTTCAGCTAAATATTGTTTTCCTTTGTCTGTCAATTCTACATGAATAATTTTTTTATTAGTAATATTTATTAAGTTTTCCTTGACTAATTTCTCGATTAATAAGTCTCTCTTAGAAGCTGGAATAATATTTATTTTTGATATTCTAATCTCTTTATTCTTACATTTTTTGAGTATATTAATCTCTAGTTTATTTCTATTTTCTCTGTTGTTTAAAACTTGTTGTCCATCGTTATTAATTTTGATAGTGACATTTTTTTCTTTGAGATGAATCAATTGATTATTGTAGAGTTCATAGCAAAGTTTTTGAGTCTGTTCAATGTTTGTTTTTGTATTTGGTTTAATATCACCTATTTTTCCTTGGTAATTATCCTGTCCTAATAGCTTTAATAAAATTTTGATGTGTTGTATTTCCATAGGTGCGATCGCTTCTTAATTTTATTCTCAAAATAATACTATAATTTAACTAAAAATAATATTCTAACAATTTTTATTGACTATTATTATTCATAATTTCTCCAGAAGCTCCATAATATTTTAGTGGATAAGCCATAGTGATATTTTCTTCTTGATATTTGTGATGAATTGCCTTCATAAATTCATGGGTAATGATAAACTTATCAAAGTACTCATTTATCTTTAAATATACCGTTAAATTGATAGCAAAATAGTCAAAATTTTCATATCTCAAAAAAGGCTCAAATTCTTTATCTCCTCCTTCAATATTTTCTAAAACATATTTGGCAACTTTTAGGGTAACTTTTTCAACTTTTTCTAAATTACTATCGTAACTAACTCCAATTTTTATTGTTATTAAAATGGAGGAACTATCTAAAGTATAATTTTTAAAACTGGCATCAATAATTTTAGCATTAGGAATAACAATTATATTATTATAAATATCTTTAATAAGAGTATATTTTAATTCCACATCCTGCACATATCCTTCTTCTCCATCTTTTAGTTGAATATAATCTCCCGGTCTAATTTTTCGAGAAACAATAATATTAACCCCTGAAATAAGATTACTTAAAGTGTTTTGAAAAGCTAAACCAATAGATAAACTACCAATCCCAAAAGCAGTAATTAAAGCTGTAATTTTGATACCAATAGATTGGATAATTATTAAAAAACCAATACTAAAAATAAGAACTTTTGTTAAATATTCAAATAAAGAAGTTAATGAAACAGCAGTCTCATTTTCTAGGCTATAAAGTTGAATTAAATTAACTGCCAAACGGGAAACTAATATAGTTCCCATGGTTAAAGCAATAACTATTAATATCTTTTCAATGAGAATATTTAGGGTTGATGGAATACTAATACTAGGCAGTACAAGTGCGATCGCACCTACAATAGACCAAGTTAAAATAACCCCTCTAAAAGACTTAATAATAAAAGAATATTTCCCTAAAAACTTGTCAGGTTGTAATTCTAAATTTTGTCTAAATTTTTGTAATCTATTCTCTATAACAAAACCAATTAATCCTACTAATAAAACAGTTAAAAAGGGAATTAAAAAACTAGATAATAATTGCCAATTTAAAAACGACATCATAAATAATGATTATTAACATAAATTTATTACTCAAAATATAACTATAGCAATCCTATCCGAGTTGTGTTAATTATCTTGTGAAAAAAGACGATAAGTAAAAACTTATATAGCAAGAGGAATAATATCTTCGATTAATTGATTTTTTACTAATGATGTAGAGATGCTAGTAAAGAATAATTTATTTAATAATCTCCTGTTGCCTATCAGCATTGCCTGTTGCCTACCTTAACCTACAATTTTAGATCGAACTCAGGTAATAATAAAGTTAGAATCCCCCACACAATTTCTTATTTGTAGTCGGTGGGAGAATCTCAAAAGGCTTACAATGCACCTAAACTCGCTAAACCAAGAATAACTCCAGCACCGAGTAAATGTCCAAAGCTAGTAGTTGCTAATAAAGCAGGTAATCCCATACCACCAAAAAATGCTTCTCCGGGTAATTTAGGACCTGCACCGGGTTCTTTCATGGTATATTTAGCAAATGCGATCGCAACTATATTACAAACAATCATGGTTAATCCTACATTCAAATTCCATTCTAAGGTAGTAGGAACAGCAGTAGCAAGTAAAGAATTGAGATACAACATAGATTTTTAGAGAAAATAGTTCATAATGTTTTCAAAGTCTTCATTTTAAGTCTCTTAGAGAAAAAAATTCTCATTTTGTTGCAATACTTTGCATTTTTGTTAATTATTGTAAATATCTTGGTTGAATTATTCAGTTTTAAATAGTTAGAAAGATTAAATATTGATGAGAGAAATAGATCAAAAACTAATTGTAATTTGTGGAGCGACAGCATCAGGAAAATCCGCTCTAGCCCTTGAAATAGCCCAAAAACTAGACACATTGATTATCAGTGCCGATTCTCGCCAAATATATCATGATTTCGACATTGGTACAGCCAAACCCTCCTCCCTAGAACAAAAATTAGTATCACACTATTTAATTGATATTTGTCATCCCCAAGAAGTCTTGACCGTTGCTCAGTATCAAAGTTATGCTCAAGATATAATCAAAAAATCAAGCTCTATTCCTTTAATGGTAGGAGGTACAGGATTATATATAAAATCCGTCACGAGAGGGTTAAAAATACCTCCTGTTGCCCCTCAAGCAAAATTGCGATCGCAACTTGAAACCTATAGTCAACAAGAAAGATACGCTTTTTTACAAAAAATTGACCCCACTTCTTGCAAAAAAATACATCCTAATGACGATACAAGAACAATTAGAGCATTAGAGGTATATTATGTCACGGGAAAGACCATATCCGCACAACAGGGGGAAAATCCCCCATCTTACCCAATTTTACATCTAGGCTTATACTGTGAAAGAGAATTTTTGCGCCAAAGAATCGCCACCCGCACAAAAAAAATGCTAGAAATGGGTTTAGTAGAAGAAACAGAATTCTTAATTAGTAAATATGGTATTGATTTACCCTTATTAAATACTTTAGGATATGCAGAAATTAAACAATATTTGCAAGGAGAAATTAGTTTATCAGAGGCACAAGATTTAATTGTTACTCATACCTGTCAATTTGCGAAAAGACAACAAACTTGGTTTAATGGCTATCCTGAAATAGTCTGGTTAGATGTAAGTTCTTCCCAATTAGTAACAAATGCTTGGGAAAAAATCGATCCATTTATCCATAAAAAATATTAAATTTATTAAAAAATTCTCAGAATCATGAATTTTAAACTACCCAGTGAAACTGAAACCAGATTAACATTAGCAGATAAATTTTGGTCAGATTTTCGTCTTAATAATCAACCCATTAAAAATGTTGTTTATTCCAGTCAAGAAATAGTTAATAATCATGATTTTGATGTTGTCATCTGTGGTGGCACTCTTGGTATCTTTTTAGCCACAACTTTACAGCAAAAAGGTTATAAAGTAGCAATTATTGAAAAAAATATTTTACAAGGTAGAGAACAAGAATGGAATATTTCTCGCTCTGAATTAGAATCACTATTAGAATTAGATTTATTAACCTCTCAAGAATTAGAAAAAATTATTTTTACTGAATATAACCCTGCTAGAATTGGTTTTTATAAAAGTTATGAATTATGGGTGAAAAATGTTCTAAATGTAGGAGTTAGTCCAAAATTATTGATTGCTAAAATTAAAGAAAAATTTATATCTTTAAATGGAATTATTTTAGAAAATACTGCATTTTATTCCGCTCAAATAAATGATAATGGAGTAGAAATCAAAACAGATAAAAACTCCTTAAAAACAAGACTATTAATTGATAGTATGGGGCATTTTTCTCCTATTGTTAAACAGATAAGAAATGGTGAAAAACCTGATGGAGTTTGTTTAGTTGTTGGCAGTTGTGGCAAAGGATTTAAACAGAATGAAACAGGAGACTTAATTTATTCTTTTACTCCGATTATTAATCAATGTCAATATTTCTGGGAGGCTTTTCCAGCTAAAGATGGGCGCACAACTTATCTTTTCACCTATGTGGATGCTAAACCCGAAAGAATTAGCCTAAAAAACTTAATGACAGAATATTTAAGGTTACTGCCCGAATATCAACAAATAGAATTAGATAATCTTGATTTTCAACGGTTTTTATTTGGTTTTTTCCCTGCCTATCGTAAAAGTCCTTTAAAAATGCCTTGGGATAGAATTATAGCGGTGGGCGATAGTAGCGGTATGCAATCTCCCGTCAGTTTTGGTGGTTTTGGAGCGATGATGCGTCATTTACCCCGTTTAACTTCAGCCATTGATGAAGCCTTAAAAGGAGATTATTTAACCCGTGAGGATTTAGCTTTAATTCAGCCTTACCAACCAAATATTTCTGTTACTTGGTTATTTCAGAAAACCATGAGTGTGCCTATTGATAAGCAACCCCAACCAAATCAAATCAACGATTTAATGAGCGGTGTTTTTCGGGTAATGGATAAATTAGGTGACGATGTGTTAAAGCCTTTTTTACAAGATGTGGTGCAGTTTTCGGGTTTAACAAAGACTTTACCGCTAGTTAATCCGATGTTAGTTTTACCTTTACTTCCTCAAGTGGGTTTACCCATTTTGGCAGATTGGCTCAAACATTACGTTAGTCTTGGAACTTATACGGGTTTATATCCTTTCGCTAAAGGTTTAAGTGGTTTCTCTGAAAAACTTGCCCCTCGACAACAGTATTACTATCATCGTTATTTGGAATTGTTGCAATATGGAAGCGGCGATCGTTAAGATTTATTAACGATTAAAAAGAAGAAAACTTATTTATTTAACCTCATTTTGGTTTAAGAATATCGGGTAAGGGTTCGGAATTCGGAGTTCGGAGTTCGGAGTTTTTAATTCTTAATTCTTAATTTTTAATTATCAACTATTCACCCCAACACAATTCACTAATTGCTCTTTTCGTCATCATTCATAGATGAAAATTTATTCCGAACTAAGGTAAAAAAGGGGTTTTACCCCCTTGCGTTTTAGCCTCTGAAGTTAAGAATTTTGTTTGTTGAGAACTTTTTGGAATTGTGCGATCGCAGCAGCACCAATATTAAATAATGCCCAACCTGCGGCAACTCCAAGGGGTAATAATACGATTAACACTCTCCAGTCCATTTTTTTATTCTCCAGTTTTTATCTTCTTAATTTATGTAAAAGATAATAACATTTGTTGAGCATTTGTTTGATGTTGTCTGGGGTAGTTTTTCCCCTACGACTATGGTTAAATCAATTGATTCTCATTGATGACAAACACTAACTAAATACCTGCCTCAAAAGCAATGCCTTCTTCCACAAAATTGGGGAAATTCCGAAGAATATTTTGCCTTTCACTATCACCGACAAAAAGGTAAGTACCCGGTACATCAGTATTTTGAAAACGATAAAAAGGAGTAGCTTGATTTGAACCTGCACCAAAAGCATAAAAGGCGACTCCTTCTTCGATAAAGTTGGGGAAATTCTGACGAATATTTCGGCTTTCTTCTTCCCCTGCAAATAAATATGTACCAGGGCGATCGCTATTTTGAAAACGATTGAAACGAATTAAGTTATCTTGAGGGTTTTCCGCCACAGAAAAAGCAAATCCTTCTTCCACAAAGTTGGGGAAATTCTGACGAATGTTTTGACTTTCTTGCTCCCCTGCAAATAAATATGTACCGGGTTGACTGCTATTTTGAAAGCGATTTAAAGGAACATTGAGAGTATTACTAGCATCAGGAACTAGAATTTGACCATAGGGGTTAAAGCTATTGTTATTTCCAGCATCAGCGACAATTACCGCTTTATTGTTAGTTCCCACTGCCACAGCCGAGTTAGTTTCTTGATTGCCCTCTACATCAAAAGTAGTGCTATTTCCTAGAGGTTCACCGTTACTGTTAAACTGACGATATTTAACACTGTTAGAACTTTCATCGGTATAACTTATGATGATACTACCATCAAAAGCAAGATCCACATCAGGATTGTTTTGATTACCTAAAGAGCTATCAACAATAATTTCTGTGCTATCCTTAGCCGTACCATCAGAATTAAAGCGCCGGAAATGAATATCTGTGTCATTTTCTCCAAATTCATGAGTCCAAGCAATGACAAAGTTTCCCTGAGAGTCGATGGCAATAGAAGATTGGGTTTGATTTTTGTCTCGGTTAACTTCTGATACCGCATTAATTTCCGCTCCTAATTGATTTCCCTCATTTCCGAAGCGACGGAAGTAAATAGTATCATTGCCATTAAAATCAACAGTATAACTAACCACTCCAGCTAATACAGAATCGGGGTTATTATCATTAGCAATGGGTACAGATGCCACTGCACTTTCTGATTCATTACTAAAACTAGAAGAAATAGGAATATCACCAGTTAGAGGGCTTCCATCAGCATTAAAAAGCCGACCTCGAATATCAGAGTCATTAGCTTCAAATTGATGAGTCCAAACAACGGAAAAATCACCCTCTGAATCAATAGCCACTTGAGGAAAAGATTGAACTTTGTTTTGTTCAAAGGTAGCAACTAAAATCTCATTACCAACTTGACGAATACCATCGGAAGTAATGTTAAAACGACGGGCAAAAATATCATCATTCCTCGAATAAGCTACCACAAAGAAACCATCAGGAGCAACAGCGATGGAAGGATTAAACTCACTACCTACGTCACTAGAAATAAAAATCTCAGATTCAGGAAAAGGTATTTCTGCACCACTAGGATCAAAAACTGTTCCCCGAATGTCAAAATCATTAATATCATTACCAAAAGGTTCTTGCCAAACTACGACAAAGTTCCCATTACTATCAATACCCACATCAGGACGGCTAAAAGCATTAGCAGTAATAGTGTTATCATTAACTTTAAAGGGAGAGTTAAAGGGTGCAAACAAAACCATGTTTATTTCTCTTGTTAAATCTGTGTATATCATTACAGATTCATCATAGGGTTTATTTGTTCCTTCATAATAGATAATCCCATAGGTTGTAAACTTACTTTACTATCACTTAAATTTGATGCAAGAATTAAGAATAAGTTTGTAGTGAAACCTTTTGGGTTTTGTCATCTTGAAAATAACGACTAAAGTTATTACTAAGAGCTTATTTTGTATTATTGTATATATAGTTAGAGTTACTTAATTGTTATTATCGGTTTTAGACTTAATTTCCCTCCGTTTCTGCTAGATAGGTTAAACAGCGAAATTTCAAAGCCATTAAATTATCGTAAACAGGATTTAATTTGCAAAGAGGTGGAATCGTTAAAATTGTACGGTTAAAAATAGTTATTTTTCTGGCAAAAGGACATTCAGCAGGAATTAAGTTGTTAATACGATGAGCAGTAATACTATCAGCAATTTCAATATCATCTAACCAACTTTTTAGGGGGGAAAGTAAATCTATTTTGTGCCATTTAAACTCAAATTTAGGTAAATGCCATCTACTTTTTAGAGATAAATCCGAAGAATAACTTATTTGATTTTGCAACACTATTTCAGAAAAAAGATAATCAATAACACCCATTATTTTTCTCCTCAATTAAAGATAAAAAATGTAGCTTACTTCTCTATTTTTTGACTTTATGTTGATAAAAATAGTTCCAATAAATTTGAATAAGTAAACGGCAAATAATTCTTTATAGTCTCATTTCCTTACTTTTTGCAATGTTTTCCTAATAATTTACTTTTATCTTAATTTTATCGGAAAATTTAATCAGTAAAAGCCGATTTGCTACTAATTACAACTTAAATTAATCTTTACTCATAAAATGTAACTTTTGATACCTAATGTACTTTTATGCTTTAATTATATTCTAATATAATTATTGTTAGAAAAAATGAATGGTTTTCTTAACCTCAATAAGCCTCAAAATTTTACCTCTCACGATTGTGTTGCTAAATTAAGAAAAATTCTCAAGACAAAAAAAATTGGTCATGGTGGTACTTTAGATCCCTTAGCTACAGGGGTTTTACCTATCGCTGTTGGTAAGGCTACTCGTTTATTACAGTTTCTACCTTCAGAAAAAGCCTATAAAGCCAAAGTAAAATTCGGTATTCAAACAACTACGGATGATTTGGAAGGGGAAATAATTAGACAACAAGAGGTTAAAGATTTAACTCTGGCGAAAATTATGGATATACTGCCTGAATTTATGGGAGAAATTGAGCAAATTCCTCCTGCTTATAGTGCAATTAAAAAAGATGGTAAAAAATTATATAATTTAGCAAGAAAAGGGGAAGTTATCGATATACCGAAAAGAAAAGTTTTTATTGATAAAATAGACGTTTTAAACTGGCAAGAAAGTGAGTATCCAGAATTAGATTTAAAGGTTATTTGTGGTGGTGGCACTTACATAAGAGCGATCGCACGAGATTTAGGAGAAAAATTAGGAACAGGGGCAACTTTAGCTAATTTACAAAGAACTTTAAGTTGTGGAATGACACTGGAAAATAGTTTGAGTTTTGATGATATAATCAATCAACAAAAAGCAGATGAATTATCATTAATTGAATTGGACTATCCTCTGCAAAATATGCCTAAAATATACTTAAATAAAGAAGAAAGTAAAAGTTGGTTATTAGGACAAAAAATTAGTAGAATAACAAAAGAAGAATATCAATTTTATTGTACTTATAATCACGAAAATAAATTTATCGGTATTAGCGAACAAAGAGAGAATACAGAAACAAATATAAAACCAAAAATAGTTATTTATCCAAATTTGTAATATAATTTTTTCATTGCGATCGAAACTATCAAAAAAAAGCCTAAAGCCCCTACTATTCAATATTAAAGATTTTTCTCTGTGAAACAAGCATCTTGCTTGTGTTTTTCTCCTTCATTTCTGATAAACTTAGCTACGTAAATAACTGATAACTAAATCAAAATCGAGATATTACAAATGAAACTGAGTGAACAAATCCAAGATCAACAAATACGTCTAAATATAGCCCAAGATTGTGTAAAATTAATGGAAGCTCAAGTAGAAGCAAAAACAGGTGTTACTGGTATTCTTTTTAAGACTCTTTATAAAGGGATTAAAAGTATTAGCCCAAACTATACCCAAAAAGCAATATTCGGTTTGATTCCTTCTATTTCTCAGGCACTTAATCCTTTATGGGATGAAGGAATTGAAAAAGGAAATCCTGTCACTTACTTACAAAGTAATCCCACATTAACTGCTAATACTATTTTAAGTGTGACAGATGAGCGAATTAAGAAAACAGCAAATAAAATTATTAAGGTTTCCTATGAGAAAATTCGCAATTCTCTACAAGATGAAATTGAACAGGTAGTTCCCCAATTAGCTGAAATATTGGGTAAATATGCTAAAAAAGAGAAATAGGAAATGGTTTTATAAGTATTATTTTATGGAAGAATATTTATATTGTTGGTTTTTCTATATTATCTCTAATAAATTAATAGAAAATAATTGATATAAATTATAATCTATATAGTTTTAATTATCATAAAAGATTAATTTAGTTTCTATGGATTTGCTATTTTTATTTAATCTAATAACTCATAGCAGATAATGGAGAACTTTTTAAATAAGAATTGAGCATAATTATAGTAAAAAGTCAAATATTTTACCTAGTTTTTGAGCAAAAATCCCAGAATAAAAAACTATAATGATTGTCGATTTACCTCACAGTGAAATTATTTATCATGAAAATTTTTGGTCTGAAAAAGAAGCCACTTTATTGCTAGAAAAGTTGAAAGCGGAAATACAATGGCAACAAAAACAAATAACATTATTCGGGAAAACTCATTTAGAACCTCGTTTAACAGCATGGTATGGTGATGAAGGTAAAATCTATACTTACTCTCATATCACCATGTCTGCCCAAAAGTGGAATCAAACTTTGATTGCTATTAAACATAAAATTGAAAAAGTTATCAGGATTGAGTTTAATAGTGTTTTACTAAATTATTATCGTCATGGTAAAGATAGTATGGGATGGCATAGCGATAATGAGCCAGAATTAGGGAAAAATCCTGTGATAGCTTCTGCCAGTTTTGGGGGAGAGAGACGATTTTTGTTAAAACCGAGGAATAAAAGTCAATCTCTAAGAAAAGAAATTATTTTGCGTCATGGTAGTTTATTGATTATGGCAGGAGAAACTCAGCACTATTGGTTACATCAAATTCCTAAAACCAGTAAGCCTGTTTCTGAAAGAATTAATCTTACTTTTCGTTGGATTAAATAAATAATGTTTGTTGGGGTTAAGGTGATTTTATTCTTAATTACTAGGAAACGATAAAATAGTGTTTTCAACTTATCCCGAATTTAGATTAATTTTATGCAACCAGAAAACTTACTAGATTTAGTAAAAAAACAAGGAATTAAAAATGCAGAAGTTTATCAAGTAGAATCTTATTCTCGCCCGATTTGTTTTTCGGCTAATCGTTTAAAACAAATTGAGTCTTCTCAAGTTTCTGGGGTTGCGTTACGTTTATGGAGAGATAATAAACCGGGTTTAGCT
Source organism: Cyanobacterium sp. Dongsha4 (assembly GCF_036345015.1). NCBI lineage: Bacteria > Bacillati > Cyanobacteriota > Cyanophyceae > Chroococcales > Geminocystaceae > Cyanobacterium > Cyanobacterium sp. DS4. The sequence continues at coordinate 2,184,473 of NZ_CP084098.1, forward strand.
TTGGCTTATGGGGAGTTTGATGCTAATGATTTAATTGCCAAAGCCCTCGCAATTTCTGATTTGAATGATCCTGAAGAGATATTTTTAAATGATGCTAATAACTTAATTTATTCTAATTATGATGGTAGCTCGGAAAGATTTATTGATCAAGATAAAAAAATTATAAAAGAAGGAGAAGATGCGATCGCATCTATTTTAGATTTATATCCTGAAGCAATTGTTAATTTGGATGTGGAATGGGAAAGAGAAACCACAACATTAATCAATACTCAAGGATTATATTGTCAACAGAAAGATATTAGTCAAAGTGCATCTCTGGGATTGGAATTAGTAAGAGAAGAAGACTTTTTAGGCATTTATGACGGAGAATACTCCCATGGGCATATTAATTTAACGAGAATCATTGAATCAGTTTTAAGACGATTAGAATGGGCAGAAAAAAACGTTGCTATCAAAACAGGCAAAATACCAGTCTTATTCACTCCTAATGCCGTCGTAACTCTCTGGGATACCGTCACCGAAGCCTTAAATGGAAAATATATTCTTGATAAATCATCCCCTTGGAGTGAATCTTTAGGAAAAACAGTTATTTCTCCTTGTTTAACTTTAAAGCAACAACCAGATTTGAAACCCTATGATTGCCCTTTTGATGATGAGGGTAGCATGACTCAAAATTTAACTTTGATAGAAGCAGGAGTCTTAAAAAGTTTTTATACGGATAAAAAAACCGCTTCTAAACTGGGCATAAATAATACGGGCAATGGTTTTCGTGGGGGTTTAGGGGCTTATCCAAGTCCAGACTTAGTAAATTTAGTAATTAGTGAAGGTAATAAATCTTTTCCAGAAATAGTGAAAGATATGAATTACGGTATTATTGTAGATCAAATTCTCGGAGGCGGTGCAGATATTTCTGGAGATTTTTCTTTCAATATTGATTTAGGTTACTTAGTTGATAATGGAGAAATTCAGGGCAGGATTAAAGACACGATGTTAGCTGGTAATGTTTATCAGTGTTTACAAGAAGTAAGTGCGATCGCATCTGATATAGTTTGGAGTGGTGCTTGTTATACTCCCTCCATAGTTATAGATAATCTCTCAGTCGTAAGTGATAGCTGATTAGCCATTAGCAATTTACCAGCCCCTTAAGAATATAAGTTTTTCCCTAACACCCTAATAAGCCCTAATCACTTTCATCAACAATTTTATAATTTTATATATAAGCAATTACTGAGTTAATCGTACAATTGTTCCTAAAAACAAGATAGTAATTAACCAAGGAATAAGCCAAGCGAAAAATTCGATAACTCTAAACCTAATGATTCTTCCTAGGGTAATAGGATTTTGAAAAATTAAATTACGATAAATAAAATTCAGAGAAAAAGAAAAAACAAAGACTAAAAACTTAACAAGAATATCATAAGATTCTGGATAGTGAAAAATAAAAATAGATAAAAATTGTATAATAATTCCTATACAAAAAAAAGTCGCTAAAGGTAAATTTAACAACATAGGAATAAATACAAATTCAGGTTGAATGAAGACACAAATACCATAAATTAGTAACCAAAAAATAAACCATAGTAAGCTAATACCAACTTTCTTGAGAGTTATATACTTTTTACGGTTAGTTGATGGTAAATGTAATTGTTTTAATAAATGGTTGATATTATTCATTGAATGGGTTTTAAAAGAGTGAAATTTGATTTAGGTTTAGTAATGGCTTCAAAACAATTAAATGAATGAGTCGATTTTTCAGAAATATTATCAGATAAATTACAGTAAATATTGTCATCATCAGAAACGAGATTTAAACTCTCTAATATGTTGTTATTAACCAGTAAATAGTTAGGTGATTTGACTAATTGTTTCAATTCTTCTTCATTGATAGCTGTGACTTGACGCTCACTATAAAAGTTTAAGGATGGGCGCTCATAATCAAAATTAATATATACCTTTTTGTTCTTAGGTACAAATTCATTGACTAAGTTTGCCACTGGTTTAACAGCAAAAGCCTCATTTAACTCCCACAACCAATGATTCGAGGAGAAAAACACCATTAAGGATACAAACATTCCCCAAAATAACACAGGAATAAATTGTTGGTCTTTTTTTCTTAACAGTATAGTTACCGATAAAAAAGTAATAAAAAGTAGAATGAAAATTGTCAGTAAATGTTGATCCTGTGGCTTTGTTATGGCAAAATAAATGAAACCCCCCATAATCGCAACTGTAAGCAAAGAGAAAAATTGTTTCCAAGCAGAAGGGTAAGAAATATAAGAGGGTAGAGATTTGACTTCTCCTAAAGCCACTCCCACTGCTAAAGCAAGAGACGGATATATGGGCATTACATACCAAGGAAGTTTTGTGCCCATTAAGGAGATTACAATAAGATAAATACTACTATTAATTAAAATAAATTTTGACCAACTCCAATTCAGATTTTCCCAAGCAAGTTTGAATCCCCACAATGCTAAGAAAATCCAAGGATAAGGATACTTGATTAATTCTACTAAATAATACCAAACCGCTCCTTGATTACCTTCTACGGCAGTAAACACCCGATTCAAAGATTGCTCTTGAATAGCAGTATGAATAAAAGTTTCTCCATAATAAAGATACTGAGCCGCATACCAAGCAACAACAGGTAAAACCCCCAAAATAATGCCACTCCAAAGATAAAAAGAAGTAAGTAGTCTCGGTGTATCCCAGAAAATAAACAAAAATGCGATCGCACCTAATAATACTCCCATCATCCATCCCTTCGTTAAACAAATTAATGCTAAACTAAGACCAACAGGAAAAGCCCACCGCAAATCCCTTCTAGTTTTTAACAAACAAAGGAATAGCAAAATTTGAAAACATAAAGTCGCACCATCCAACATCGCCAAACGTCCATGGCGTATTACAGGCATCATAGTCAGATAAGCTAATGATGAGAATAAGGCATAGTAACGGGGCAGAAATAGCTCTCTAGCCAGTAAATAGAGCAAAGGAACAGAACTAGCAGTCAAAGTTGCTCCTATGATGCGTGTGGAGAATTCACTAACACCAAAGAAATTATATACTACAGCCGTCAAACTGTGAATAAGAGGCGGTTTATTGAGATAGGGTTGATGCCAAATTGTGGGGAAAAGCCAGTGCCAATGAGAAAAAGATGATTCATAAATCTCTCTAGCCACTTGAGCAAATGTACCCTCATCCCAATCCCTTAAAGGTAACGCTCCTAAATTGAGAGAAAATAAAAAAATCGCAGCACAAAATAAAATGAGAACATAAAACCATTCCCACCAAATTTCCTTTGATTTCAGTCTATAAAGGGGAATTTCCCATGTAAATATTTGACGGTTCATAGCATAGTAGATTGTGGGGAGGTGACAGTTCTCTATTAATCTCAAAATTTCCTCAATGGCTAAATGAGAGAACTTAAATAACTACTATAGCAAATAGTTCCAAAACGAAGAACTTTAGTAATTAAGAAAAGGGCAAGGGGCAAAGGTGAAAGTTAAAAGGGCAAAGGGCAAGGGGCAAAGGGCAAAGGTAAATAGTTGATGATAATTAATAACTTCTAACTCCTAACTCCTAACTCCTAACTCCTAAACCCTATTATGCTCCTCTTAAACCATAGGAGGACATTTTCATAATGTCACGGGTAGAAAAGCCAATATTAGCTAAAGCCTCTCCATAACTAATCATAAAGTCTTCAATTAACTCCTCTTTGGGCATTCCTAAAGTTTTTGCGTCTGTTTCTACCTCATTTAACATTCTCCAGATAATAGGTAAATTTTGACGGTTAGCTTCTTCTAATTCTGCTTTAGATGCCTCAAAATTGGCTTTCAACCATTCTTCACCAAAGTTAAGATGTAAGTATTCGTCTTTTACAACACCTTCAGTAATTTTACGAGCAAAAGGATCAGCTACGGGGATATAAATATTATAGGCTGCGATCGCAAATGCTTCAATAATTAAAGCCTGAATGAGTAAACAAGTGACAATTTTTCCTTCTTCCTTAGCTTTTTGGAAATTATTGTGTAACTCGGCAAAATATTTTTGAGCAAAATCCATATCAGGAGTGACACTCAAATTTCTACCACAGGATTGAAAACCCTTTTTGTGACGAAATTCCATTTTCGCCAAACTTGTTAATTCTTTCTCATGGTTGGGAAGCATGGCTATCATATCCATATAATTATCATGGGCTTCTTGTTCACCCTCAATTACAATGGCATTAATGCGACTATAAGCATCCTTATATACGTCACTGTTGAAGTCTATGGTAGGTTCGACAAGTTGTTGCATAAATTGTTAAATCTCCTGTATAGTTTATGTGAGCAAATCTAAACTTAACGACTTCAAAGGTCGTCTTTTATGAAGACAAGATAATCACTCATTTTAATTTAGTTGTTACCTATCTTATCGGTTTTTATTCCACATTGAGGTTTGCTTCTGATTACTTTTACTGATACTTTATCCCTTCATTTATTAATAATCACTGGAAAATAGACTATCGTTAATGGTTACAATTAGTTATTAGAGTTAAGTTTTGGTGAGGGATTGGGGGAGAGGGAAAGAAACTCTTAACTCTCAATTTTTAATTGAAATCTATTTACTGTTCACTAAATTGCAATAGTCCTTTTCATTTTTAATTCTGATGAATTTACCTTCTTTTCTCTGGTTGTGGAAAATTGCCGCTTGGTCAATGGGATTAAGTATCACAGGATATTTACTCCTCGCATTTTCAGGAATATATTTATGGAAAAATCGCACAGAAAAAAAACCTCGTCCTTCTTGGTTGCGTCCTTTTCATTGGATTACAGGCACAATCTTAGTGATTCTTATTCTTGTTCTTTTATCCATCGGTTTAATCGGAACTATTGGATATTATGGTAGCTTAGGACACTCTTGGCATCTACCTGCGGGTTTAACCGTTGTTACATTAGTTTTATTATCTGCATGGACTTCAACTCAGATACATCCTTCTCGCCCTTGGGCAAGGAAACTTCATGTTAATGTAAATATTGCTTTATTTTTTGCCTTACTGACAGTGGGTTTGACAGGTTTATTTGTTGTCCAAAAATATCTGCCTTAAAACTACCTCAGTTTGACCTTAAATAGTAATTTAAGTTCGACAAGAGGCAAAAGTGTTTAATTCACACAAACCCTAACACCTGAAACCCTAAACCTTACCTTACCCAATATTCTTAAACTGAACTGAGGTTAATTACTAACTCCTTTTCCGAAGAATTTGGGCGGTTTTGTAATAGTATAAACCTCTGTTTCTTTCTCAATACATTGACGTACATAACCCGGAGCTTGTAACATTCCTAATAGGCTAATACCATCAAAAGAGCGAAAATCAGCAGTGGTTTTTTGTTCGAGTAAAAGGTCAACTTTTTCTGGGTTAGGTCTAGTTTCAAATGTTGCCTCAGAGGCGATCGCAAAGCCCCATGATGAGCCGTAAGTACAAGTTGGAGCAAAATAAGAGTGAACGTTGCTAAAAACTGTTTTAAGGGTATTTACTAAACGTCCATGAATATGTAAATTGGCAGGTGCGATCGGACCTGCTTGTATTACAACGATGCCATTTTCTCTCAAAATCTTCTTAAGACGGGCAAAATATTCTTGAGTAAATAATTGGAAAGAAGGTCCTTCTTCAATGGGGTCAGACAAATCAGAAATTATTACATCCCATTTTGCTTCACTATTATCAATAACTTCAAAAGCATCACCAATCACTAAATCTAAACGAGGGTCATCAAATGAACCTTGGTGCATTTCTGGTAAATACTCTTTACAGGCTTCTACCACATCTCCATCAATGTCCACCATTTTCGCTTGTTTCACACTATGCCAACGGAAAACTTCTCTGGTGGTTGCACCTTCTCCGCCCCCTAAAATCAAAACATTTTCAGGATTAGGATGATTTACCATCGCTGGATGCACTAATGCTTCATGGTATAAAAACTCATCTCCTGTACAAGATTGCCATTTACCATCCAATACCAAAGCCTTACCATAAGCACCACTTTCCACAATATACATTTCTTGATAAGGGGTTTTCTTATGTGCCAAAATACTGGTAATTCCGTGAGCATAAATATCGTAAGGGGTAATATACTCACTAATCCAAACATCAGCGTTGACGATTGATCCAGCCATAATTGCCGTTGTTCTCCTAATAAAATGCAAACTTATATTGTAACAATTTTTTTATCTTGAAACCAATGTTTTTATCAATTTTTTTACCTGATACTCAACACCTGTTTCACACCGAAGATTTTAGTATTGAACGGACGGTTGTATCAAAGATTTTAAAGAGATTTCTACACTCTATTTAAGTTAGACTAAGAATAATTAAGAGTAAGAAAAATAAAATATGAAAGCTACCAACGAAATTATTATCATTGGTGGAGGAATTATTGGACTGGCGATCGCCATTGAGTTAAAATTAAGGGGTATCGGTGTCACTATCCTCAGCCGAAACTATCAACAAGCCGCCACTAACGCCGCCGCAGGAATGTTAGCACCTAGGGCGGAGGGGTTGCCTCAAGGAGAAATGTTAGATTTAGCTTTAGCGAGTTTAGCTCTTTATCCTGAATGGGTAGCAAAATTAGAGCAAATTAGTGGAGAAGATACCGATTTTAACCCCTGTGGTATCATTGCCCCTGTGTATCAAGCTCCCCAGAAAATAGAGCAGGATTATCATAGTGCTTGGTTAGATAAAAAAACCCTCCAATATTATCAGCCTAACCTGAGTGAAGATATTGTCGGCGGTTGGTGGTATCCCGAAGAAGGACAAGTTGATCCTCGTCGCTTAGGTAAAATGTTGTTACAGGTAGCTCAATCCCTTGGTGTGGAAATAAAAGAAGGAGTAGAGGCGATCGCATTTAGTCGGGAACACGGCAAAATCAAAAATGTTTTAACCAAATCAGGTATATTTTCAGCAGATATTTATATTCTTGCCGGAGGTGCATGGAGCGGTAAACTTAACCCTTTACCTGTAAAACCCATAAAAGGGGAAATGTTAAGCCTAAAAATGCCCTTAGAAATGCCCTTAGAAAGGGTAATTTTCGGAGATAATACCTACCTTGTACCCAAACAAGACGGCAGATTAATTGTCGGGGCAACGGTAGAAGATAAAGGATGGCACGAAGGCAACACCGCCCAAGGTATTAATGAACTATTGAAAAGAGCGATAAAACTTTATCCTCCTTTAGCAGATTGGCAATTATTAGAAACATGGTATGGCTATCGCCCCGGCACTCCCGATGAAAAACCAATTTTTGGTTATGGAGATGCCCAAAATCTGATTCTAGCGACAGGGCATTATCGCAATGGTATTTTATTAGCACCGATTACCGCCCAACTAATTAGTAACCTAGTAAGTGATAAAATTACAGAACCTTTAATTAAACCTTTTACTTATCAACGTTTTCAAGAAAATTTATCCCCCTCTACTTCTTCGATTATGAACTATCCTACCCCTCTTAATAACGGTAAACTAATTTCTACTTCTACTCCTGATTTGAGTAGCGATGATGATACTTTGATAATTGCTGGACGAAAATTTAATTCTCGTTTAATGACAGGTACAGGTAAATATAAAACTATCCCCTTAATGCAACAAAGTGTGATTGCTAGTGGTTGCGATATTGTTACGGTTGCCGTTAGACGAGTACAAAGTAATGCACCGGGTCATGAGGGATTAGCCGAAGCCCTTGATTGGAAGCGTATTTGGATGCTCCCGAATACCGCAGGATGTACTAATGCAGAAGAAGCCATCAGAGTGGCGCGTTTAGGAAGAGAAATGGCAAAATTACTTGGTCAAGAAGATAATAATTTTGTCAAACTGGAAGTTATACCCGACTCTAAATATTTATTACCAGATCCGATCGGAACACTACAAGCGGCGGAGCAGTTAGTTAAAGAGGGTTTTGCGGTGTTACCCTATATTAATGCAGATCCTTTACTATGCAAACGTTTAGAAGAAGTCGGATGTGTTACAGTTATGCCATTGGGTTCTCCCATTGGTTCAGGGCAGGGTATTAAAAATTTAGAAAATATCAAAATTATTATTGAGCAGTCTAATGTTCCTGTTGTGATTGATGCGGGGATTGGCACTCCTAGCGAAGCCTGTTTAGGTATGGAAATTGGTGCAGATGCTTTATTAATCAACAGTGCGATCGCACTTGCTCAAAATCCCGTGAAAATGGCAAAAGCTATGGGATTAGCTACCCAAGCAGGTAGAATGGCTTATCAAGCAGGACGTATTCCGATTAAAACTCATGCTAATGCTAGTTCTCCTTTAACTGGAGTTATTAAATAGGGCAAAGTTAAAAGGGGAAAGGGTAAACCCCCCTTTATCCCCCCTCGAGAGGGGGGAGGGCAAAGGTAGATAGTTGATAATTAAGAATTAAAAACCCCTAACTCTTGTACTGGCGAATAGCCATTCGCCCCTAACTAACTCCAAACTCTCTCTTCTGTCATCTCCCTATCCTCCCAATACCCCAACACCCTAAAACCTAACTAAATCAAACATTTCTGCTGAACAACAGAGGTAAATTAATGATGATACCCGGTTGCTTCTTGGGCAGTTAAAGGTTTAGAAATGGGATGTTTTTCAAAATAATCAAGACAACGCTTCATATCTTCAACTAATAAAGATGCTAAGTCTCGACTGACACCATGGCGAACTAAAATACGTTGAATAACCATATGTTGGCAATTAGCAGGTAAGGAATAAGCAGGAACTTGCCAACCACGAGAACGGAGGCGATCGGCAAAATCATAAAGGGTATAGCCTTTTGTGTCATAATTATCTTTGATTTTCCAACTTATGGCTGGAATCCCTGATTTTTCATCACCATTATATAGAATCTCGAAAGGCTCTATTTTTGCTATTTCTTCAGCTAAATATTGGGCAGTTTCATAACAGGCCATTTGAATTTTGCGGTAGCCTTCTTTTCCCAGACGCAAAAAATTATAGTATTGACAAATTATTTGACCCCCAGGACGAGAAAAATTGAGAGCGAATACCGACATTTCTCCGCCTAGATAATTGACTTTGAAAATTAGTTCTTCGGGTAAGTCTTCTTTATCACGCCAAATAATCCAACCACATCCCAGAGGTGCTAAACCAAATTTATGTCCAGAGCTATTGATGGATTTAACACGAGGTAGGCGAAAATCCCATTCTAATTCTGGAACACAAAAGGGAGCAAGAAAAGCACCACTAGCCCCGTCCACATGAATTGGTATATCCCAACCTTTTTCCTCTTGTAGTTTATCTAAAGCATCACTAACCGCTTTTACTGGTTCATAGCCACAGGTGAACGTTACTCCAAGGGTTGGCACAACACCGATGGTATTTTCATCACAACGCTTAATCACTTCTTCAGGAGTCATTAATAAACGGTTTTCTTCCATCGGAATTTCTCGCAACTCTATATCCCAATAACGGGCGAATTTATGCCAACATATTTGCACAGGTCCACAAATTAAATTAGGTTTGTCTGTTGGTTTGCCTAGGGCTTCCATTTTTTTGCGCCAACGCCATTTCATCGCTAATCCGCCAAGCATTGCCGCTTCGCTAGAGCCAGTGGTAGAACATCCCATGGTATTTACCGCATCAGGGGAATTCCAAAGGTCTGCTAACATATGAACACAACGAGATTCTAGTTCTGCTGTTTGGGGATACTCGTCTTTATCTACCATATTTTTATCTATGCACTCATCCATGAGTTTATGAACTTCTGGTTCGAGCCAAGTTTGACAAAATGTAGCTAAATTCTGACGAGCGTTACCATCAAGCATTAATTCATCGTGAATCAATTGATAAACATGGCGGGGTTCGTTTTCTTTGTCAGGAAACCGATACTTCGGCATCGCTTTAGATAAATCGACTGATGCGTAAATATCATCGTTGATATATTCACGAATAAAATCTTTTTCTGAAAGTGCCATAACTAAAATTTATTGAATCCTCAACATCAGGTTAGCTGACAAATTGATGATTTCAACAAAAAATATCCTTGATTAATTTAAACTTAGTTTAGGTGGGAGAACTAACCGAAGCGATGACAAAGGGTTGCACAATCAAGGTTTTAAATTTTATTTCTGGTTCTTCATTCCAGTTACTCAATTCTTCTGAAGAGGGTTTTTTTATTAACTGCTCACTAATCCAATTTTGTACTAAGAAAGTATCATCAAGTGCGATCGCACATCCTACTTCAATAAGATCTAGTTGAGGGTGTACAATAATAAGAGCATCTCTTTGAGCGTGGGGTATTAAATCTTTCCAATCAACTTCTGCTAACTGTTCTTTTAATTGTGCTTTAAAATCTGACATGAATCAATAATTACTTAATATCACTTTTGGTTATTGTACCAGTGATTGATAATCGGAAAAATAGACTATTTAGAAATAATTATGCTTAATAATCAACAATTTTTAACTCAAGAAGAATCTTTAGCGGTGGAGGCAAGTCTATTAACTTCGGAAGAAAAATTTTTAACTCGATTGACAATTTCTTCCTTGAGAGTTTTACAGTTAATAGCTCAAGATTTAGGTGTTTCAGTAGATTCTTTAAGTAGTGAACAAATTATTGCTTGGATGGAAAAAGATAGCAAAGTTAGACGAGAACAAGGAATAGATAAAGCTATTTTAAAATGGTAAAGATGTTTCACAACTAATATAGTATTACCATATCGAACTTTTTTAGTTCTTCTGCTGAAAAAAGTTTAATTATTTTTGATCAATATTTCCCTATTTTTGACTTGAGCAATTTTATTTTTAATTAAAGTAGAAGTAGCAGTGAGGTTAGGGGATTCAATTAACTTAACAACCGCTTCTATCTGCTCAAAATTAGGCATCTTTTGCAAGTTTTGGGCTAAAAAATCCTTAACAATTCTTCTTTGGAAATTAAGACTAATTTTTCTGAGTTCTTCACATTTTAAGCTGTTATTTTCTGGATTATAAACTTGTTCATAAAGTCTGGCTGTTTCCCGTTTTAAATAGGTTAAATCTGCCCTAAGAATTTCGGCAGTTTGGGTTAAATGTTTTTCTATTTGAGGATTAAATTCTGTTTGTAAGTAAGGCATTAAATCTAAACGAATGCGATTACGAGCAAATTTACGCTCTTGATTATATTTATCTTCCCATACTGGTAACTGCCACTTATGACAAAATTGCCCTGTTTCTTGCCTTGTAAAATCGAGCAAAGGGCGTACAAGGGTTAAATTATCATTTATTTTTCTCCTCCAATTCAACGCAGTTAACCCTTCTATTCCTGCTCCTCTCATTAAATTATAGATAAATGTTTCGGCGCGATCGCTTCTTGTGTGTCCTGTTAAAAGATAATTAAAATCATACTCATTAGCAATATTAATCAAGGCTTCATAACGATATTTTCTTGCCTCTCCTTCCCTTTCCCTAATTTTTTCTTGGGCTCGAGATAGATAAAAATTAACCCCCCAATCATCACATATCTTAGCAATATGAGAACTTAAACCTCGATCGCATTCCCATTGATGATCAAAATGTGCGATCGCAATTTTCCAAGACCATTTAGACTGTAAATCTAAGCACAAACGAGCTAAACAGAGAGAATCCTGGCCACCAGAAACAGCAATCAAAATTCTGCTCGATTTAGGCAATAAGTCTCTATCTTTTAATAACTTATGCAACCTAGCATGATTTAAAGTCCAAACAGATTCACCCATAAATACAGATTGAATAAAATCTTGATTATGATTAACCAGATATAAGATTAAGTTTCTTTTGTTTAAGAACAGTATATTTAGCGATTGCTTCAAAATCTCTATCACAATGATATAAGATAAAATTACTCTCCATAGCCATAACTGCGATGGCACAGTCAATATTACTGCGAATAGTAACTCCCTTACGGCGAAGCTCAAAATATAACCTAGCACAATTATCCCAAATGGAAGAATAATCAGGTTCAAGATAATTTTGTCTTGTTAGATAAGAACTTATTTTTATCCACTCAATCTCGTCTTTGCATCCTTGTAAAAGTTCCATTCTGGCAAAAATAGGAAGGAAATAATTTCTTCCATCAATCATCTTTTTGAGTTGTGCTGACTTAATCTTGGACTTATCCCGTAACACTTCAATCCAAATTGACGTATCAATCAATAACATAACGATTTGTTCTTACCATATTAGTGCCAAAACCATCGATAAATTCAATCTCCCCCGCCAATTCTAAAAGGTCTTTTTGAGTGTGATTTTTGACTAATTCAGCTAAAGCAAAATTCACTAATTCTTTTTTGGTTCTCAATCCTGTGATAGCAAAGCCTTTTTTTACAAGTTTTTCATCCAGATCAATATTTGTTTTCATAATAGCAAACAATCAACACAATATACAATATTATAAACACTATGTACAAAGTTAGCTGAATTCCCAACACCCTTAACACTCTAACACCCTAACTTCAAACTCCGAACTATTCAATAATTATCATTGTCTGATTGACCATTAACCAATAAACTTTCTAATAAAAGCTATTTGATAGAAAAATTTTATGAAAAGAGTACTAAGCATCATCTTAGGCGGAGGCGCAGGTACAAGACTTTACCCCCTCACCAAACTACGGGCAAAACCAGCCGTGCCTTTAGCGGGGAAATATCGTTTAATAGACATTCCTATTAGCAACTGTATCAACTCAGAGATATTAAAAATCTACGTTTTAACCCAATTTAACTCTGCTTCCTTAAACCGTCACATTAGCAAAGCCTATAACTTTTCAGGCTTCAGTGATGGATTTGTAGAAGTATTAGCCGCCCAACAAACCAAAGAAAATCCTGATTGGTTTCAGGGTACAGCAGATGCAGTACGTCAATACTTATGGCTATTTGAAGAATGGGATGTAGATGAATATATTATCTTATCAGGAGATCATCTCTATCGCATGGATTATAGTAAATTTGTGCAACATCACCGTGACACTAATGCCGATATTACTATATCCGTTGTACCCATTGACGAACAAAGAGCCTCAGCTTTCGGTTTAATGAAAATCGATGATAGTGGCAGAATTATCAGCTTCAGTGAAAAACCAGAAGGAGAAGCCCTCAAACAGATGGCTGTAGATACCTCTATTTTAGGTTTAAATCCTGAACAAGCTAAAGAAAAACCCTATATTGCTTCAATGGGTATTTATGTCTTCAAAAAAGAAGTATTAGAAAAACTACTAAGACAAAATCCCAATCAAACAGACTTCGGAAAAGAAGTTATCCCCTTTGCCGCAAAAGATCATCGCATTCAGGCATACTTATATAAAGGTTATTGGGAAGATATTGGAACTATTGAGGCTTTCTATGACGCAAATTTAGCTCTAACCAATCAACCTCAACCTGATTTCAGTTTCTACGACGAAAAAGCACCTATTTATACTCGTTCTCGTTATTTGCCTCCCACCAAACTCTTAAATTCTAATGTAACCCAATCCATTATCGGCGAGGGTTGCATCATCAAAGAATGTCGTATTAATCACTGTGTATTAGGAGTTCGTACTCGCATAGAAAACAACTGCATTGTCGAAGATACTTTAGTAATGGGTGCTGATTTCTACGAGCCTTTTAGTGCCAGAAAAAGCAAAATTGAACAAGGTAGCGTTCCAGTTGGAATTGGAGCAAACTCCACCATAAGAAGAGCTATTATCGACAAAAATGCACGAATAGGTCAAAACGTTATCATCACAAATAAAGACAGAGTGGAAGAAGCTAATCGAGAAGATGAAGGTTTCTTAATCCGTAATGGCATTATCGTCATTATCAAAAATGCTGTTATTCCTGATAACACAGTTATTTAGAGAATTTATCGTAAAGGTTTAGGGTGTTGGGGTGTAAGGTTGTTGGGAGATTAGGGGATTGGGGTATTAGAGAGAAGTTAATTATACACTTTTGCCCTCACCCCTCGAAAGGGGGGATAAAGGAAAGGGGGTTTACCTCTTGCCTACCCTAACCTACAATTTTGGATTAAACTTAGATTAACTCCAATCTTCTCTGTCTTCATCCCCTTTCACTTTTTTGCGATAGATAGATCTATCTTGATGCAACTTCCTTGATTCTGCAAATAATTCATCTTCCGTCATTTCCCATTGTTGTAAGATGGAGTCCAAGTCAAATTGAATATCTCTAGCACCGGGAAAATTTTGGTAGCGTATTTTTAGCCTTGCCACTTCCGCTAAATTATAGTCATTTTTCCCCTCAACAAATATTTGTTTAACTATTTCTCTATCTATGTGTCCTAAAGGATGTTTTTGATCTATTGCCATGATGTTATAAAAATTATTTTTATCATTTATTGCCCTTAATCCAAAGTATTATAGTAAAAAGTCATATTGAAGATGAAACAAAGTAGATGTTTACTGGATTAGTACAAGGGATTGGACAAATCAGAAATTTAGGAAATGATTTATATCAGATAGATATTGACTCTCAAGCCCAACATCTTATTTGTCATGATTTGGAAATAGGAGATAGTGTTGCTGTTGATGGTATTTGTTTAACAGTAGAAAAGATTTTGCAAGGAGGCTTTACCGCTACTGCTTCCCCTGAAACTCTGCAACGTACAACATTGGGAAAAAGTACTATTAAACAGAAAAAAGTTAATCTCGAAACTTCGCTCAGAGTGGGTAGTAAGATTGGGGGACATTTTGTGAGTGGTCATGTAGATGGAATTGGTTGTTTAATAGAGTCAGTAAATAAACAGCAGTCGTGGGAAATGACTTTTTCTTTCCCCTCTGAGCTAAAAAGGCAATGGCAAGAATATATTGCTCCTTATATTGTTTCTAAGGCTAGTATTGCCGTTAATGGGGTTAGTTTAACTATTGCAAGGTGTGATAGTCAATCTGGGGAATGGTTTACTGTTGCGGTTATTCCTCACACTTATGCTCAAACTAATTTATCTTTATTACAAGCGGGAGATTGGGTTAATTTAGAGAGTGATATTTTGGGTAAATATGTGGACAGATTAATTAGTCATCGTCTCGGAAAATCTATTCAAGAAGATATTAGCTTAGATTTTTTGGCAACTCACGGTTATCTATAAAATCGCCTCAGTTTGACCCCAGGTCGATATAAAATTGTCGGTTAAGGTAGGCAAAGAAAAACCCCTCTGTATCTCCCCTTAAAAGGCAGGACTGTTTCAAAGTAGAAATACAAAAACGCTAAAACTATTGCCAGTAAAAGAATATAGGATTTTAGAGCTTTGAGGATTAAGAAGTAGTTAAAAATGTTTAGATTATCAATTTATAACCATAAACCATTAAAAACTATTGCAAGAGTGCCTATTCCCCATTCCCTGCCCTTAAAAGGGGAGAAGGGCAAAAGGCAATAGTACTAATAATTGATTGACATAAACTACCTTGTTTAAAGCTATTTGATTTAGCTAAGTAAGGCTTTAGTTTCAGACTCTCCAGCTTTATTCAACATTTTTTTAAGCTGATAATTAAAACCAATAATTACCACAATCTGAGTTAAGAAACTAACTAACAAGGGTAAAAATGAAACCTCTGCTACTGCTACTGCGGGGAAAGGAGAAAATAGCCAAAAATTAGCCAATCCAGAACTACCTGTAATAATAACACTCCAAAATGGAGCAATAATTAAGGTACTGACTACAGTGGTAGCAATGAGATTTCTTTTTTTGGTTTTTAATAATAATAATAGTTGATAAATCGTAGCGTAAATTACCATCATCAGTGCCCCAAGAATTAATCCTGTGAGCATCAATACCTTATCTTCACCCCATGAAAAAATTACAATAGCAGGGGTTACATATAAGTTTATCAGTAAAATATTAAGTGCGATCGCACCTATAGCAGGACTTTTCTCTCCTAATAATAAATCTTTAGCTAAATGTCGATGGTTAAAATTTTCGTACCGAAAACGACTCCAATCAAGTAAAGTTTGTCGTTGAGGAGTTAAAGCAAGAGTTATCAATAAAAGATAAAAGAAATTAACAATCAGAAAAACGATTAACTTATCCTTAAAATCAGAACCTGAAAGACTATTTTCTTGTAACGTAAAACCAAGGTTGAAGACAATAAAACAAGCGGAAATTAAATAACTATGATATTTGGAAATCGCTACCTCATGGGGATTATGAAAACGACGTTTAACACCCTTCCATAACCAGAAAGTCCAAACACCATAATTGGCGATAATTAAAGCAAAACCACTCCAACTATTTTGCCACCAAAAATTACCATACCAATTAAGATTACTTAATCCTTCTGCAGATAAATAGCCAATGGTATTAGGAGAAAGAAAAGTTGCTTTAACTAAATAGACTAGAAACATTCCGGGATAAAAAAGTGCAAACCAATCAAAAGACGTTGCACTCCAGCGATAAGCCTCTAAAGAAACCCCCATATTGGTTAAACAGAAAAAGAAAATAGCTAAACTACCTAGCCATGCCTGAAAACCACCTAAACCATTAGAAACTAAACTAAACAATAAACTAGCTGTATAGAAGAATAAACAACTAGCCCCTAACACTAGATAAAAACCGAAAATTAAAATAGGGGGGATATTTGCTTTCAAACCTGTGAAAAAATGTAAAGGAAGAGCTAAAGCACCAAAGAGATAGACTAATATAGGTACACCAAGCATTTTTCCCGCCAGAATAGTCATGGCAGATTGAGGAGTTAGACGGAGAAAATTAAGAGTATTTCGAGTATTTTCTTTACAAATATCGTCAATTAACATATAACTACCAACTACCAAGAGAATAAAAATACCCATAATGCTCATGGTAGTAAATACATCTAACCACCATAATTCTTTCAGAGTCATAATATTGCCTAATAAATCTTCTTGGCACACTCCAAAATGAGAATAAGAATCGGCAGGAGTAGCAGTGCAATAACGGTTACTATATCGATGTTTTACCGTAGGTAATAAATTATTGAAGTAAAGATATAGTAATATTTGACCAATAATTGATGCTAAAGAAACGATGGCAACATTTTTGGGTTTCAACTTACCTTTCACTTCTCTAAACAATTGGGGGTTTCTCGCACCTATAGAATCAACAACATGGGGATAAAATTGCCTGAACATACTCCCTATCTCTCCTTATTTATTTACTCAATGAATTATTCTTTTCTCATAATAACGTTAGTTATGGTTGTTAAGTTCCTAAATTTCAAGTCAAAAAGTCAAAGGGCAAGGATAACGGGCAAAAGGCAAAAATGCTTAATTCACTTCTCTCTAATACCCTAATACCCTAAGCCCCTACTTACTTCTCTCACCTAATCACCTATCTCGACTCAAAGTTAGACAAGAGGCCCTAAACCAACTTTAGGAGCATAGACAGCTCGATCGCCCAATTCATGTTCAATGCGCAATAATCTATTATATTTAGCCACTCTCTCGCTACGACACAAAGAACCAGTTTTAATCTGCCCTGCACGAGTAGCTACCGCCAAATCAGCAATAGTAGTATCTTCTGTTTCTCCAGAACGATGACTAATTACAGAAGTATATCCCTTACGGGTCGCTAAATCTATAGTGAGTAAAGTTTCAGTTAAAGTACCAATTTGATTTAATTTGATTAAGATGGAATTGGCAACTCCTAAATCGATACCTTTTTGTAAGCGGGTGGGGTTAGTTACGAATAAGTCATCTCCCACTAATTGAATTTTTGAACCTAATTTTTCAGTCAAAATTTTCCAGTTATCCCAGTCTTCTTCTTGTAAACCGTCTTCAATGGAAATAATTGGATATTTACTTACTAATTCTTCTAAATATGAGATAAACTCACTGGGAGAATGGGCAGAACCATCATAGACATATTGTCCATCCTTGTAAAATTCACTAGCCGCTACATCCATCGCTAAAGCTACATCCGTGCCGGGTTTGTAACCAGCAGATTCGATCGCAGCTACTAATAAATCGAGAGCTTCTTGGTTAGAAGCCAAATTAGGAGCATAACCTCCCTCATCACCCACACCAGTTAGTAAGTTTTTCTCTTTTAAGACTTTACTCAAACAACCAAAAATTTCAGCACCCCACCTTAAAGCCTCAGAAAAAGACTCCGCCCCAACAGGCATAATCATAAATTCCTGAAAGTCCACATTATTATTGGCATGAGAACCACCATTTAAAACGTTCATCATCGGCACAGGTAAAACATTAGCCAGAGGGCCACCTAAATAACGATATAAAGGAATTCCCAACTCAGCCGCCGCCGCTTTTGCATTAGCCAAAGAAACCGCTAAAATGGCGTTTGCCCCCAAATTTTTCTTATTTGTTGAACCATCTCTATCAATCATTGCCGTATCCACAGCAACTTGATCAAAAGCATCTAAACTTAACAATACAGGGGTAATTTTTTCAATGATGTTATCTACTGCCTTTAAGACACCTTTACCTTCGTAACGACGGGAATCACCATCACGCAATTCATGGGCTTCAAATGTACCAGTAGAAGCACCACTGGGAACTTGAGCAATACCTACCGCACCACTTTCTAAACGCACCTCAGCTTCTACAGTAGGTTTTCCCCGAGAATCTAAAATTTCTCTAGCGATAATATCTTCAATTAACATGGACTCTTGTTCTAACATAAATCAACTCTACTTAATTTCTTGTCTATTGTTCAACAAAATCTAAACCAATAATACTCCTAGAACTGTCAAAAATAATGACAATTTGCTCATCAGCACGATTGAATTGCAAATCCATCACAACTATATCCGTACTATCAATAGTCGAGCCTAATCTAACTCGCATATCCTTAATGCCTTTAAAATCACCATTTTGAGCAATAATTTGATTCCATCCAGTTTCTATTTGCTTGGAAAAAATAGTTTCCTTGAGGAAGGGATGGAGAAAACCTCTAGCTTCACCATAATTCCCTTGTGCTATATCTTCCACAAATTGTTGGGCGATGGTTTCAATATTTTCAAAGGTAGGAAAGTCAACGCCTACAACTTCTTGGCTATCATTAAAAATAACCATCCAATCTTCGGTGATATTTTCAAATTCTAAGGTAACGATAACTAAATCACTGCCGGGGGTTTCAATAACTCGAGTTTGCTTTCTCGCTTTGAAGTTACCGTTATTGGTATTCACTCTATTCCATAAACGCTCCATTCTTTCTTGAGATAAATCATCTCTTAACTCTGGAGTTGCATAAGGAGTTATTTTCTCAAAATCCTGAGCGAAAAAAAGCTCAATCATTGTTTCCGCTTTTTCTTTGAGGATTGCTGATGTATCTTGAGTGTCTGACTGTGCCGCTAGGAAAGGTAAATGTAACTTTTGAGCATAGCCAGAGGTTTGATAACTAAATCCTGCCAATAAAGCGGATAAAGTACCAACAGCGATAAAACGACTAATTTTCATGAAAATTAAATAACTAAATCTGAGTAGGTTAATACTAAAAATAATCGTTAGCCTAGTCTTTATTAGACTACTGCTTAATCTTACACCATTAGAATTACCATTTCTCTTTTAGTAATTGGACAAAATAGGTTGTAAATTTTAACTTTGTCTGCTTTTAATTTTTGTTTAGGTCATGGGAATTATCTTGATCTATAGTCATTAATCATTGATAATTGATCAAGAATCAGATCAAAGCATACATCGTAATTATATTGTCAATACAATGGTAAAAACCGATATTAAACCTAATATAAATAGCCCTTTTAACTTAAAAGTTTATTTACAAGAAAAGAAAGAAATTGTTGAGAAGGCACTAGATGACTCTTTGCCCATAGAAAAGCCGGAGAAAATTTATGAGGCAATGCGCTATTCTTTGTTGGCTGGGGGAAAAAGATTACGTCCTATTTTGTGTTTAGCGGTAGCTGAATTGTTAGGACAAACTGAGGATGTGGCTATGCCTACGGCTTGTGCTTTAGAGATGATTCATACTATGTCATTGATTCATGACGATTTACCAGCGATGGATAATGATGATTATCGTCGGGGAAGATTGACAAATCATAAAGTTTATGGTGAAGATATTGCAATTTTAGCGGGGGATGGTTTACTCGCTTATGCGTTCGAGTTTGTGGCTATCAAAACATCTTGTATTCCATCGGAAAGGATTGTTAAGGTTTTGGCTATTTTAGGTAAAGCAGTTGGGGCAAATGGTTTAGTTGGTGGGCAGGTTTTAGATTTAGAGTGTGAGGGAAAAGCGGATGTTACTGCAGATACTTTGAGTTTCATTCATCGTCGTAAAACAGGAGCTTTATTAGAAGCCTGTGTTTCTTCTGGTGCTGTTTTGGCTGGTGCTTCTGAGGATGATTTAGCTAGATTGTCGGTGTATGCCCAAAATATTGGTTTAGCTTTTCAAATTGTTGATGATATTCTTGATGTTACTGCTACTTCTGAGGAGTTGGGCAAGACTGCGGGAAAAGATATTTCTGCTCAAAAGGCTACCTATCCTCGTATCTGGGGTTTGGATACTTCCCGTCAAAAAGCAGAAGACTTAATCAAAAATGCGATCGCACAGTTGGACATATACGGAGATAAGGCTCAACCATTACGTGCTATTGCTGAGTATATTATTAACCGTAAAAATTAGGAAAAGGAAGAAAATGGAAGTATTAAGGGATATATTTTCTAATAAACTTTTAGTTATCCCCTTATTAGCCTGTTTTTTGGCTCAAATTATTAAGGTTTCTGTGGATACTATTGCTAATCAGAAATTTAGTTTTCGCTATATCGTAAGTACAGGGGGAATGCCTAGTGCTCATTCTGCTTTAGTGGGTGCATTGGCTACAGGTACAGGACAAATTTTAGGTTGGTCATCTCCAGAATTTGCGATCGCAACTATTTTTGCGGTAATAGTTATGTATGATGCGGCAGGAGTTAGACAAGCGGCGGGAAAACAAGCGAGAATTTTAAATCAAATTATGGATGAATTTTTGCGTCATGAGGACTTTAACGAAGAAAGATTAAAAGAATTATTAGGGCATACTCCTTTTCAAGTTTTAGTAGGCTTGTTATTGGGGATATTAAGTTCTTTATTTTTACTTCCTTTATTCTCTAAATAAATTCTGTTAAACACAAATTATCTATGTCAATTGTGTGAGGAAAAATAACAATAAATTTTACTTTTAATAAACCATTTTTAGTTTATTTCCAACTTTAAACCTGGTAGAAACTTCTGTAAATTTTTTAGAGATTTTTTTTGCCAAGGAATCTGCTCTGATCCTAAAATAATTAATTGTAATTTCTTTTTTTTTCTCAAACTAATTACGAATTTTGACAACATACTAATACCAGAACTGTTTAAAAAATGTAGCTCTTTGAGATTAATTGTCATATTTTCTGGGTCATTATCTGCGACTGATTCTAGCAAATCTTTAATGGGGGAATATTCTTGAGGACCACTTAAACTCAATTCTCCTTTGAATGTAACTGCCCAATTATCAGCGTTAAACTCTACTAAATAATCTTCTCCTTGAATTTTTTGATCTTGCATATTTTCTATGTTTAGTAAATACTTTTTTAATTACTATTAAATATTTTATAACAAAAAATGAGATTAAAATTATTGATAATAATATAGATAGTATATAGGAATTTAAACCTCTATCTGTACCATTGTAGTGACTAGAAAAAAACTTTTATGGTTTTGAGAAGACATTTTTTCAAACTTCCAACCGACTTCCCCGTTATAATCATTAATAATAGTTAAAATTCCCAAACCAGAACACTGTTCTTCTTCTAAGGCATTTTTTTCTAAGTGTTCTATATACAAATTTTCTGGGTCATTATTTTGCAGTTTATTAATAAAATTTTCTAATTTTTTTTGATTATTAATAGTAACACTATTACTGGCAAAAACAACAGCTATTAAACTACTATTTTGCAGAAAGTGAACTCCAAATTTTATTTGGGAATGTGCTTCCTCGTAATTATATTTCATTGCATTTTCTAAAAGTTCATTAGCTACATAAGAAACTGCAGATTTACTTTCTTGAATGCGTTTTTGTTCCTCTATTTGGCTATCATCTAAGGGTAAAAAAGTAGTAAAATAATCTGCAATAAAATAAGCAGATAAGCGATTATTACGCCAACGTTTTTTAAGAGGAATAGAAGTAGGTGTAAAAGTTAATTCTAGGGAATCTTGTTCTGGAGGAAATTTATCAATAAAGTTACCAAAAGTTTGCATTCTATGACCAATTTTAATTCTATGATATTGCATCTATTTTTATTATAATATTTTGCTTAACTCTCAGAACTAAAGAAGTTGAGTAAATCTTTCCTGATTCTGCACCGAACATACTTAATAATTTATTCGCAAACTCTAAAGCATTATTTCCCACACAAATTGATAATTTAAAATGTAGAATGTAAAAATAGCGGAAGTAGCGGGGAAATTTTTATCAGCAAAATCCAATTCTTGCCCTTACTGAAAGAATGTGACTAACTAGACACTTTTTCCGCTTCTTCTCATTGAAAAAAGACCAATTACATTTATTCTCAGACTTATGAATCAGTCAGGTAACGAATCTAGCAGAAAAAAACACCCCCT
Organism: Cyanobacterium sp. Dongsha4; assembly: GCF_036345015.1. NCBI lineage: Bacteria > Bacillati > Cyanobacteriota > Cyanophyceae > Chroococcales > Geminocystaceae > Cyanobacterium > Cyanobacterium sp. DS4. The sequence goes on from NZ_CP084098.1 coordinate 2,206,990, forward strand.
TTTAAAGTCGTTTCTCGCTTCTTTTGCCATTGGTGGGTTTTTAACCTCTTCTATTCCTCAACAAGCCCGTGCGGAAATGGTGGATAGCCCTAAAGTAGTGGTAGATGAGGTGTGGCAAATTATTAATAATGAATTTGTCGATCGCAATTTTAATCGGATTGATTGGATTAAGAAAAGAGAAGAATTATTAGAAAAGAATTATAGTAGTAAAAAACAAGCCTATCGTGCCATTAACCAAGCCTTAAAAGAATTAGGTGATCCCTATACTCGGTTTTTGCCTCCCGAACAATTTGAAACTCTTACCAGTCAGACATCGGGAGAAGTATCAGGGGTAGGTATTCGTATTGCTATTGATCCTCGTACCCAAGATTTATATATTATTGAAACTATTCGTCAATCTCCTGCAGAAGAATCAGGTTTACAAAGAGGCGATCGCATCGTCAGAATAGATGGAAAACCAACGGCTTTAATGGATTTAGATCAAGCCTCAGAAGCCCTGAAAGGAGAATTAGGAACAGATGTAAACCTAGAAATAGCCAGAAGAGGAAAACCTGCCTTTAATGTAAGCGTCACTCGCGCCCAATTTGAAGTTCCTTCCGTAGATTTTGCCATGAAAAGAGAAGGAGAATTGAATATTGGTTATATCAAACTAGAAGAATTTAGTTCTCATGCCGCCGAACAAATGCAAAAAGCCATCAGAGAATTAAATCAACAAAAAGCCCAAGGTTTTGTCTTAGACTTACGGGGTAATCCGGGGGGATTATTATTTGCCAGTGTGGATATTGCCAGAATGTGGATGTCTCAAGGAGAAATTGTAGATATAGTTGACCGCCAAGGAGGACATCAAACTTTTTCTGCAGATAATTCCGCCATTACTGATTTACCCTTAGTGGTTTTAGTCGATGGTGATTCTGCTAGTGCTAGTGAAATTTTGGCAGGGGCATTAAAAGAAAATAGTCGAGCTACTCTTGTAGGTACAAACACTTTCGGTAAGGGTACAGTTCAATCAGTTCATTCCCTTTCAGATGGTTCAGGGTTAGCTGTGACAATTTCCCGTTATTACCCCCCTAGTGGCACAAACATCAACAAAAAAGGTATTGCGCCCGATATTGTTCAAGCCTTAACCAGAGAAGAACAGTATTTATTAAGTCAAGACCCATCATTAATCGCTACTAAAGCTGATTCTCAATACTCAAAAGCGATCGCAATCTTACGCACAGTGGGTAAGTTAAATCATAACAATAATAGTTATGGCAGTATTTTAAAATAACGTCAGTTCGGTTTAAGAATATCGGATAAGGTTAGGTTTCAGGTTTCAGGTGCTAGGGAGAAATGAGTTCGGGGAGTTCACCTTCGGCTCTTACACTCCTTTCAGTCGTGAACGAAATTAGGAGTTTTTAATTCTTAATTCTTAATTATCAACTATTTAACGTCAGTTCGGGTTAAGGCAATTTTATGGTTATTTCTAAGAAGCTATAAGGTTTTCCGATTACGAGAAAATAACGCTTTCAGCTTATCCAAAACTCAGGTTAAAATTAGGCAAAGAGCAAAGTAAAAAAGGCAAGGGGCAAGAGGCAAAAGAGTTTAATTAACTTCTCCCTAATGCCCCAATTCCCAAATTCCTCACCCCAAACTCCCTATTAACTACTCAAAAAAATATACTAAACAGAAATATCACTTAACTCACGAGTAAGATGGTCAAAAGGAGCATCCACTAAATTAACATCATCCATTCCCGCTTGAAATGCCATATCCTTAATCATTTCTTTCATGATTTGAATACCGCGCACAGTGGGGCCAACAGGTACACCTAAAGAGTTATAGGTTTCCTTTAAACCCTGTAAAACACGCTCATCTAAAATAGCGTTATCTCCTGCCACTAAAGCATAACTAGCATAGCGAAGATAATAGTCCATATCTCTTAAACAAGCCGAATAACGACGAGTAGTATAAGCATTACCACCAGCACGGATTAATTCGGGTACTTCTTCAAATAATTGACGAGAAGCATTTTTAACGATGTCGGGAGAATTACCGTTAATCATCGTAGCAAGTTTAATTCTGGTAGTGCCAGACTGAAAATAGGATTTTAAAGAATCTAGGGCATTACGATCTAAATAGCGCCCCGTAACATCATAGTTTTTGATTAAACTGGTGACAGCATCAACTAACATTTTTTTCTCCTAAACAAGATTTTATAAATTCAAGTTAAACAGTTAGTTTTGATCTTATATCTGATTATGTGATAAAAGCCAATATGCTAAGGAATTACCTTTTTACAAATAAGACTACTGTTAACTCATTCAAGGAAAGAGTGGCTTCCTTTTACAATAATGATTATAAACAGCGAGACTATTATCTTATTTCTTTACCTCAATTGATAAGAAAAGTATAAAATCTTTACATCTTGTTGATAGTCTATGAAAATCCACCAATTCTATCCGCAAGTTTATTTAATCTGAGTAAAAAGGGCAAAGGGCAAGAGGCAAACCCCTCTCTTTATCTCCCCTTAAAAGAAACCCCCCTTTATCCACCCTAAGCAGGGGGAGGGTAAAAGTGTTTAATAAACTTCTCCGAATACCCCAATCCCCTAATTCCCTCTACTTAGACCTTGAGATATGCTAAGATTACTTAGTTGAAACTCTGAAATAATTATCGGAAAAATTCAATATCAATGACTAAATTAAAACGCCCTAGCTACCCCCGCTTAGAAATACATCTCCTCAGAGAAGGAATTGTCGAATCAATACATCAAGCTGAGGTTGTAGTTGCTGATGATCGAGGAAGAGTTCTTGCAGTGGCTGGGGATGCAGAAACATTCTCTTTTATGCGTTCAGCAATGAAACCCTTTCAGGCTCTTGCTGTTACTAGCACAGGAGTTATTGAGCGTTTTGATTTAGATGATCAGGATTTGGCTATTATTTGTAGTTCTCATCAGGGTACGATTGAACAAGCTAGGCAAGTTTTTAATATACTTTGGCGTGCGGATATTGAGCCTAGTTTTTTGAAATGTCCTATTCCTGCGGGAAAAAATAGTGCTTTACAACATAATTGTTCAGGAAAACACGCTGGAATGTTAGCTACTTGTAAGCAGAGAAACTGGAATTTAGACACCTATTACTACAAGTCTAATCCGATTCAAGAGTTAATATTACATAAAATTGCGGAATTATTGTCTATTCCTGCCGATGAGATTATGAGTGCTAGAGATGATTGCGGTGTACCCACCTATGCTTTAGAATTATCACAAATGGCCACTCTTTACGCTAAGTTAGCAAATGGCAATAGTATTGATTTAGAGCGAATTGTAAGAGCAATGACGAATCACCCCACTATGGTGGCAGGAGAGGGGGCTTTTGATACGGAATTAATGAATTTAACTGATGGTATGTTGGTAAGTAAGTCAGGGGCCGAAGGTATTCAATGCGTGGGAAATATTGGACAGAATATGGGGTTAGCAATTAAGGTTTTGGATGGTGCAAAAAGAGCAAAATACGCCACTGCAATTCATGTTTTAAAACAAATGGGGTGGATAACTCCTACAGTAGCGGAAAATTTAGGAGAAATGTTCTTAAGAATTGATGATTATAGAAGGTTGGAAGTAGCAGGGGAATTAACTTTATTATAAGTTGGAAAATTTACTACTTATTTATTAGAACCTATTGAAAGAGTTATAGTTTTTCCTTTAAAAATCATTAAATTAAATTGAGGAAAAAACGCATTTCAAATCAATTCAACCCTAGTTAACATCAATTAGAAATTTAGAAATAATGTTACCTATTCCCCACCCTAACCAACAATTTTATATGCAACTCTGATGAAATCAGTTTAAATTGATAAGCAAGAAGAAGATAACTGAAGAAAAATAAATTGCTTAAATTGCTCCCATAATTCAGGATTACGCCATCCTTTGATTACTTCTTCTTCAAGAATAGCGAGGGCAGATGAAGGAGTATAAGTGGTTTTATAATGACGGTTTTGAGTTAGTGCATAGTATATATCAACTAATTGAAAGACCTGTGCTAAATAAGGTATCTGCTTCATCGTTAAACCATCTGGGTAGCCACTACCATCATATTTTTCATGATGATGACGAATGATTTTTAATAAGTTGGGGCGGTTATGTAGAGGTTGGCAAATTTGTTCTCCGATAACACAGTGTTGATGAATTATTTGTTTCTCTTCTAATGTTAATGCTCCATGTTTGTGGAAAATATAATCAGGAATATTTACTGTTCCTATATCATGAAGATAAGCGGCGAATACTAAGTCTTCTATATCGCTATGAGGTAATTCTAAATGCTCTGCAAAACCTCTAACTAAATTGGCTAACTGAAATGATGATTGATGATCATAACCAGATTTTGTTTTGATTAAGGTGGCGAGATTGAGTAAAACTTTTTGAGTTTGATTTAAAACTTCATTGAGGCGTTTTTGTTGAGCGAGATTTTTTAGTTTTGGATACAAAATAGTGTGATCAAGAGGTTTTAATACTACATCTTCTGCACCAGCTTTTAAGGCTTGATGACGTAGTTGAGATTCTTCTGTAACAGACATCAATAAAACAGGGATTGATTGAGTATGAGGTTCAAGTTTTAGATGTTTAGTTAATTCCACACCATTAATTTCTGGCATTACTACATCCGCCAGAATAACGTCGGGTTGTTCTTCAAAGGCGATTTTTAAGGCTTGACGACTATCATTGACTTCTACCACTTTATAACCTTGGTATTGGACTAAATCAACAGCGTGAAGTAAGCTCAAAGGTTGATCATCTACTACCATAATAGTGCTAGGTGTAGAAACGGTGGGAAGGGCTATTTCTTGAGTGCTTAGTTCTTGCACTTGTTTGCATTTAATCATAATTAATCACAACCCTCTATATTTTTCTGTTTTTTATCTAATTTGTATAGCAATTCGTAACAACATTTATTCCTGTAAAAAAGAAGGAATGAAAGGAGTATTTTCCACAAATGATTGAGAAATGCTACATAAAAATAAAAGAAATATTAAATTTAGATTTTTTACTTTATTTATACTTCTATTGTTAGATATTTATAATTGATTGTCATCAGTTAATTTACGCAATTTTTTCGGATTAAACCATCTTTTTTTCCACTTACTTGTTGGTTCTAAATTGCTTAATAGTTGCTCTTTTTCTCTTCTTTTTTTGATAATTTCCGCAGTATCCCTTAAGGATAAATCTCGAAAGGGAATTGATGCTCTAGTTTGTAAATGCTCTAATTCCATTAATGATAGAGGGGGTAATATTTCTTCAGTATAACTAGCTAAAGTTCCGGGCGATCGCCTCCCGATACAAAAGTTTGCACCTAGTTTTAATCCTGCTAATTGTAGGGCTGTGCGTACTGCGGCAGAACAGGAATAAGTTGCTAAAATACCTTCCTGATTAAGACATTTAGCTACTAAAGACAAAAATTCTACTGTCCATAATTGAGGGCATTTAGGAGGAGAAAAAGGGTCAAGAAAAATAGCATCTCCTTGCCAATTTTGTTCTACTAAAGATGTGATCGCATCTCTTGCATCTCCAATTAATAAACTTAATTTAAAGTTAGGTGAAATTACCTGTTTGTTAATAATTAATTCTTTTAAAATATCAACAACTGCTGGTTGCCAATCATTTAGCAGATTATTATTTAAGGCTTGAATGGGAACATTTTCATCTAATTCTAAACCAATGATTTCTATATAACACCGAGGATTCTCTTTCAGAATATAGTCTATAGCCGCCGCCGTGTTATAACCCAAACCAAAACAAATATCGAGAATACGTAAATGATTTTGATGTTTAATTTTTTCTGGTATCCGACAACCTTTTATATAAGTTATTTCTGCTTCCGTTTTTGCTCCATATTTAGTATGGAATGTTTCTCCAAACTCTGACGAGTAAAAAGTTTTTGAACCATCTTCCGTGATTCTTGTTTCAAAAGATGTCATAAAGAAAAAAGAGTTAAGAATTGGGATTTGAGGTTTTTAGAATTCAGAGATTAACTAGAGAAAAAATCATTAATAGTTTGAGCAACAAATTCTATATTTTCCTGAGTTAATTCAGGGTAAATTGGTAAACTTAAAACTTCCTCAGCTAACTTCATTGAAATAGGATTCGGAAAGTATTTATCTTTATACACAGGTAATTGATCTTGAGGAATGGGATAATAAATCATTGAGCCTATGCCTTGTTGAGCTAAATATTCTTTCAGTTGATCCCTTTTTCCATTTATTACTCTGATGGTATATTGATGAAAAACATGACCTTTACTAATATTAGGAGTAATAATATTTTCGTTATTTACTAATAATTGATTATAAATTTCTGCAACTTTTTGTCTTGTTTTATTCCACTGATTTATATACTTTAATTTTACTCTTAAAATACAGGCTTGTAAACTATCAAGACGTGAGTTATAGCCTAATAATTCATTATGATAATTCTTTTTTGAACCGTGAACTCGCAACATTTTAGCTAACTCAGCGAGTTCATCATTATTCGTGACAATCATTCCTGCGTCTCCGTATGCCCCTAGGTTTTTGGTGGGATAGAAAGAATAAGCACCAACATCGCCTAAATTACCCACATATTTACCAACTAAAGAATCCCTTAAGGGTTGCTGACAATAATTTTCCTGACAATCTGGACAATCACCATAGTATATTGCACCAAATGCTTGAGCACAATCTTCGATAACCCTTAAGTTATACTGTTTGGCTATTTCTTGAATTTTAGCCATAGCGGCAGGTTGTCCATAGAGATGTACGGGTATAATTGCTTTGGTTTTCGGAGTAATTTTTTCTAAAATTGAGTTGGTATCAATGTTGAAAGTGGTAGTAGAAATATCAGCAAAAATAGGTGTAGCCCCGACAATACTGATAGATTCAGCCGTAGCATAAAAAGAAAATGAAGTGGTAATAACTTCGTCTCCCGCTCCTATATTTAAAGCTCTCAAGGCAATAACTAAGGCATCTGTCCCAGAATTTACCCCAATAGCGTGTTTTACACCTAAATAATCGGCTACTTCTGTTTCTAGGGCTGTTACTTCTGAACCTAGAACAAATTGAGTTGATTCTAACACAGAGGCGATCGCACTATCGATTTCCCCTTTTAAGGATTGGTATTGAGGCTTTAAATCAAGAATGGGAATTTTCATGAATGACTACTAAGAGGATGATTAATCTAAGAGTTTACACTATTTTTTCATCGGAAAAAACTATCATCATTCAGAAGATTGAGAAGGAGGATTTGGCGTATTTGTAGATGGATTATTTTGCTGTGCTAAACCTTGTTTAATAAAACTGAGGGCTTCTTGATAACTTTGGTTTTCTGGTTGAAGACTTACTAATTTCTCCATCGAGGGTAAAGCAGACGCTAAATCTCCACCAGATAAGTAAATTTGAACTAGCTTTTCTAAAGCAAAAATGTTATCAGGTTCTCTTTGCAAAACCAATTTATAACCCTGAGCCTCTTTTTCTAAAAGTGCTTGAGCCGAATCAGTTTCTTGTTGTTGAGGTTGATTGGCATTACTAGGGCTTTTCAGCATTTTTATAACGCCAAAAATTGAAAAAGAGAAAAAAGAAAGCCCAGATAAAATAACAAAAACTCGGCGAAAAACTTGTTTAGGAGTGGTTTTTTTGTTTGCGTTAACCATTAGTTATAAAAATATTTTTAAGCAAGTGTTATTAACTATTTTACCCTCGACAAATCCAAAACCATGCAACATTTAGGGTAGAATTATTTTTATACTCGTAATGTGATTGATGTTTATAACCCATGATTTTTCCCGATTTTTCTGCATTTTCTAACCTTGTTCATCAGGGAAATTTTATTCCTGTTTATCGAGAATTGGTAGCGGATTTAGAAACCCCTGTTTCTGCTTGGTATAAAGTTTGTGCAGATCAACCTTATAGTTTCTTATTAGAGTCAGTAGAAGGTGGGGAAAATTTAGGAAGATATAGCTTTTTAGGATGTGATCCTGTTTGGATACTAGAAGCAAGAGGAAGTCAGACCAAACAAATTCATCGTGATGGTAGAATCGAAACTTTTTCAGGAAACCCCTTTAACATCCTTTCTCAATGTTTAGAAACCATTAAACCTGTTAAATTACCAGAGTTGCCTCCCGGTATTGGTGGACTATTTGGCTATTGGGGTTATGAATTAATTTCTTGGATTGAACCACGAGTCACTGTTTATCCTGCCTCTGGGGAAAGTTTGCCCGATGGTATTTGGATGCAGGTAGATAATTTATTGATTTTTGATCAAGTTAAAAGAAAAATATGGGCGATCGCATATGCAGATTTAAGACAGAAACATTTAAGCCTAGAAGAAATCTACAATCAGGCTTGTGACAAAATTTCCAAATTAGTTTTAAAACTACAATTACCTTTACCCGTTTCCGCAAAGCCCCTTGAATTTAACCCTCCCCCAAAAACTCAAAAAAATCCCCGCATTCAATACAAAAGCAACACCAGTAAAGAAGCCTTTTGTGCCAATGTGGAAAAAGCTAAAGAATACATTAAAGCAGGAGATATTTTTCAAGTAGTCATTTCTCAGAAATTACAATCTAATTATCAAGGTCATCCTTTTGAGTTGTATCGCTCCTTACGTTTGATTAACCCTTCCCCTTACATGGCTTACTATAACTTTCACGGATGGCAGTTAATCGGCTCTTCTCCCGAAGTAATGGTTAAAGCAGAAAAAACCAATGATGGCAAAACCAAAGCCGTAGTCCGTCCCATTGCAGGAACACGTCCAAGGGGCAAAAACTATCAAGAAGACCAATTTTTAGCCCAAGACTTACTTAATGATCCCAAAGAAAGGGCAGAACACGTCATGTTAGTAGATTTAGGCAGAAATGACTTAGGCAGAGTCTGTGTAAAAGGAAGTGTGGAAGTCGATGAATTGATGGTTATTGAACGTTATTCCCACGTAATGCACATAGTTAGTAACGTTGTGGGAGAGTTAGCAGGGGATTACTGTGCATGGGATTTATTGAAAGCGGCTTTCCCTGCTGGTACAGTCAGTGGAGCACCTAAAATTCGGGCAATGGAAATTATTAATGAACTTGAACCCGAAAGAAGAGGTCCTTATTCTGGGGTTTATGGTTACTATGATTTTGAAGGGCAGTTAAATACTGCTATTACCATTAGAACGATGGTTGTGGAAACTCTTTCTGGGAAGGAAAATCATTTAGTATCTGTTCAAGCTGGAGCAGGTTTAGTCGCCGATTCAGATCCAGACAAGGAGTATCAAGAAACTTTGAATAAAGCTAGAGGTTTGCTAGAGGCGATTAGTAGCTTAAGCTAAGTGAAAATTCGTAATAAAAAAAGGGCAAAGATAAAAGGCAAACCCCCCTTTATCCCCCCTATTTAGGGAGGAGGACAAGAGGCAAAAGTGTTTAACCAACACCCCAATATCCCAACAACCTCACATCTGCAACCGTCAAACCTGTTTCATAACTCCAAACCTAAATAATGATTCAGGTTGCTTAAACTCAGAGAATACTTAATAATTGATTCTTGTTAACTCAATTGTCATTTTTAACATGGGTGTTGAACTCCGAAGCTATGTCTATCTCGATCGATTACAACCTCAACACGCTTCCTATATAGGTACGGTTGCTCTAGGATTTTTACCTTTACCCGGTGATGCTTCTTTATGGATTGAAATATCCCCCGGAATTGAAATAAATCGAATCACTGATGTGGCTTTGAAGTCTGCGGTAGTCAGACCGGGAGTTCAATTTGTGGAACGTCTTTATGGCTTATTGGAGATTCATTCCAGTAATCAAGGGGAAGTGAAAACTGCTGGAATGGCGATTTTAGATGCTTTAGGAGTGAGTGAAAAAGATTCTCTGAAGCCAGAGGTGGTTTCTAGCCAAATTATTCGTAATATTGACCCTTATCAAGCTCAAATCATTAATCGTAATCGTCGAGGACAAATGTTGTTAGCAGGAGAAACTCTTTATGTGTTGGAGGTAAAACCAGCTGCTTATGCGGCATTGGCGGCAAATGAAGCGGAGAAGGCGGCTTTGATTAATATTTTGACAGTTCAGGCGGTGGGTAGTTTTGGACGACTTTATTTAGGGGGTGCTGAAAGGGATATTAAAGCGGGGGCGGCGGCGGCTTTAGATGCGATCGCAAATATCGGTGGAAGAGTTAGTGTTTCTAAAATACATGAATAAACTTGGGTTCAGATTTAAAATTAATAGATTTTGACGAAAACATTTAACATAAGCTCATTAAAAAAACTCTTTGTTTATGGTTGTTATAAATAATCCTCATCCTCAGTTAAGTTAAGACAAACCTATAATGGTTTAATAAGATAAAAAATTATTATTAAAGAGGATTTAATTTATGGTAGCAACCACCGTTCAAAAAACCTCTCATCGTTTAACTACGCAAATTGATATTATTGCTAAGGATACTACCGCAATTCGTTCTTTAGATTGGGATCGCGATCGCTTCGATATAGAATTTGGTTTGCAAAACGGCACAACTTATAATTCCTATGTAATTGAGTCAGAAAAAAAGGCTTTAGTTGATACTTCCCATCTCAAATTTAAACAGTTATACTTTGAAGCATTAAATCAGGTTATTAATCCCCAAGATCTTGATTATCTCATTATTTCCCACACTGAACCTGATCATAGTGGCTTAGTTAAAGACTTGTTAGAAATTGCCCCTCATATTACGGTCGTGGCTTCTAAAGTTGCTATTCAATTTTTAGAGGGATTTGTTCACCTCGATTTTAAAAAACAAATTGTCAAAAATGGCGATCGCCTCGATTTAGGTAATGGTCATGTAATTGAATTTGTTAATGCTCCTAATTTGCACTGGCCTGACACCATTTTTAGCTACGATCATGGCACTGGTATTATGTTTACCTGTGATGCTTTTGGGATGCACTATTGTAGTGATTATCTCTATGATGAAAATTTACAAGACATTGAACCAGACTACCGCTTTTATTATGAGTGTTTAATGGCACCTAATGCCCGTTCGGTTTTATCCGCCATGAAAAGAATGGACGCATTGGGGGAAATTAGTCTTGTCGCTAATGGTCACGGACCTATTCTCAAGTATAATGTCAAAGAATTGCTCGATCGCTATCACCGTTGGAGTAGTGAACAAAGTAAAGGAGAAAAAACGGTTGCAGTATTTTATATTTCTGATTATGGATACAGCGATCGCATCTCTCAAGCCATTGCCAAAGGAATTACCAAAACTGGGATTACAGTAGAAATGTTCGATCTCAATGGTATAGAAATTCAAGAAATACCCGAAATAGTAAGTTCTAGTGCAGGAGTAGTCTTGGGAATGCCCCCCCTATCATCTCAAGCCTTAAACAACAAAGTTGGTACAATTTTAGCTACAGTTAACAGCAAACAATACTTTGGTTTATACGAGTCTTATGGTGGCGATGACGAACCTATTGATCCTTTAGGGACTAAATTAAGAGATTTAGGCTTAAATGAAGCCTTTGCCTCTATTCGGATTAAAGAGACTCCCCAAGAAACCACCTATCAAATATGCGAAGAATCTGGAGTTGACTTAGGACAGTTTTTAACCAAAAAAGCAACCATTAAACAAAGAAAAGCCCTTGATAGTGACCTAGATAAAGCGATTGGGCGTATAAGTGGCGGTTTATATATTATCACTGCCCAAAAAGGTGAAACTAACGGGGCTATGTTAGCTTCTTGGGTAACACAGGCTAGTTTTGAACCCCCCGGATTTACCGTTGCCGTTGCTAAAGATCGTGCGATCGAATCTTTGCTACAAGTAGATGACACATTTGTCTTAAATATCCTTGAAGAAGGAAACTATCAAAACTTAATGAAACACTTTTTAAAACGTTTCCCCCCCGGTGCTGATCGTTTTGCAGGGGTGAAAGTCCAAACAGCCAATAATGGTTCACCTATCCTTATTGATGCCTTAGCTTATTTAGAATGTCAAGTCGTTAGTAGAATGGATTGCGGAGATCATTGGATAGTTTATAGTAAAGTTACAGCAGGTAGAGTTTCAAAATCAGACGCTTTAACCGCCGTACATCATCGCAAAGTCGGTAACTACTACTAAAAATAGGAAAGAGGTGTCAGGGTGTTGGAAGATTGGGGTATTAGGGTATTAGGGGGAAACAAGTGATGAGTTCGGAGTTCGGAGTTCAGAGTTCAGAGAATTCGCTACGCTCGTACACTTCTTTTAGTCGTGAACGGAGTGTTCGGAGTTTTTAATTATTCACCCCAACACTATTTACCTTTGCCCCTTGCCCTTTTAACTTTGCCCTTCTAACAAAAAAAGAATTAAAAGCTAATCAAAAGTGAGAAAAATAGGCAGTTTAGGAGAGAAAATAATTGCCCAGTGGTTAACAGATAAGGGTTATTCTGTTATAGAATCAAATTGGCATTGTCGTTGGGGTGAAATTGACCTCATAGTAATAAATAAAAGTTTGAAAGAAATTATATTTGTTGAAGTTAAAACTCGCAGTAAAAACAATTGGGATGATAACGGGCTTTATTCTGTTAATCATAAAAAACAAGAAAAAATCTGTTTAACAGCTAGTTCATTTTTAGAGAAAAATCAAATATTTACTGATTGGAATTGTCGTTTTGATATTGCATTATTGACTTACAAAAAATTAACTAACTCTGAGGTAATATCTTCCATTAGTGATAATTGTCTAAAACCAAAGTTCAACTATGAAGGCTATCAATTTGAAATTTTTGATTATCTGGAAAATGCTTTTTAAGTCTATTTTAGAATATTTAGTATCAATGTACTTATGTGTGTTCTCCGCCTCTCATCCCGAACTTAAGTAACTCTATTGCATCATATATAAATTAGTTATTACACTATTAGACTTAATCTAAAAAACTTTTTCTTTACAAAAAAACTGATCGCCAGAAGTAATATATAAGCAAATAATGAACCAACAAGAAAAACAAGGGAAACTAATTGTTATTACAGGGCCTAGCGGTGTGGGAAAAGGAACAATAGTCAAGCAATTACTGGCTAAACATTCACAAATTTTTATCTCTACTTCGGCTACGACTCGCAAACCCCGTGAGGGAGAAATTCATGGTCAGGATTATTTTTTTCTTTCTCAAGATGATTTTAAACAGATGATTGATAACTCTCAATTGTTGGAATGGGCGGAGTATAGCGGTAACTATTATGGAACTCCGAAACAACCAGTTATTGAACAAATTGAACAAGGGAAAATCGTTATTTTAGAAATTGAGGTTTTAGGGGCAAGACAAGTTAAGGAAACTTTCCCAGATGCCCTTAGAATCTTCATTTTACCCCCTTCAGAAGGGGAATTGGAACGGAGATTAAGAGGTAGAGGAACAGACCCAGAATCGTCGATTATTAAGCGTTTAGAAAAAGCTAAATTTGAGTTATCTACCTGTAATGAATTTGACTATCAAGTTATTAATGATCAATTAGAAAATGCGATCGCATCTATTGAGCAAATTATAACAGGGGTGCAGGGTTAATATTACCTAAAACCTGTTACCTGAAACCTGCCTAAATCCAGATACTTTTGCTGAACAAATGAGATTAAATTATGTTTAATTATTTTAAGGGAATAGTTAATAGTATAAATGCTTATAATAATCGTTATTTTCTAATATTAGAAGTTAATAATACTGGCTATGAAATTCAAGTTCCTAGTCGCTTTATCAGACAATTAGAGTCAAATTCAGATCAGATTATCAGTGTTTTTACTCATTTTCAAGTAAGAGATGATCAATACATACTATATGGTTTTGAAAATTCTGCTCAAAGAGATTTATTTCGACAATTAATCAGTGTTTCTGGAGTTGGTTCTCAAACTGCGATCGCACTTATTGATACTTTAGGATTAGAAGACTTAGTTCAAGCCATTGTTACGGGAAACATTCGTTTATTATCAAAAACTCCCGGTATCGGACAAAAAACCGCCGAAAGAATAGCCTTAGAGTTAAAAACGAAACTTGCCCAATGGCGAGTTAATGCGGGGGTTAGAGTTGACAGTGGTAATTTTTTACCTAGTGAGGAAATTATGGCAGACTTGGAAATGACTTTATTGGCACTAGGATACACCAACAACGAAATTCAACAAGCGATTTCTGTTATCAGTCAAGATAATTTATTACAGAAAAATCCCCATGTAGAGGAATGGATTAGAAGCGCGATCGCATTTTTATCTCTGAATTGATAAATCTTGATTTTTATTTAAAATCTAACAGAGAAACTGGTTCTAAAAGAAAACGACTGGCATTAGAAGCGATAGCCTCCCTAACATTCATTTGTTTTAAGGTAACTAAATTATCAGCAACAAAAGCATCTCGCACTAATAACTTATTTCCTGAATTAAAATTAGTCTCGTAAAATACTTCTCTAATTCCTGCTGAAATAATTAATTTCAAACAAGCAATACAGGGTTCAAGAGTTACATAAATAGTTGCCCCTTGGGTAGCAATACCGTGTCTGGCCGCCTGTGCGATCGCATTTGCCTCCGCATGAACCGCCCGAGAAGGTAGAGTTTTACTTGCATCACAACTGCTCAACCCCTCATAACAATAACCCTGTGTAGTACAATGGGCAGAGCCTGATGGCGAACCATTATAACCCGTAGCTAACACTTGACGATCCTTAACAATTACCGCACCAACGGGAAAAGCGAGACAAGTTGATCTAGTCGATGCTAACTTAGCCATCAACATAAAGTATTCATCCCAAGTAGGGCGATGTATTTCTCTTTCTAATGTGGACATGATTTTGAGTTCGAGTTCAGAGTTAGTTAGGGGCGAATGGCCATTCGCCCGTACAGGGATTCGGGGTTGAGACAGAGGTGTCAGGTTTAGGGGAGTAATGAGTAACGAATAAGGAGTAATTATCAACTATTCACCTTTGCCCATTGCTTTCCCCCCTCTCGAGGGGGGAAAAAGGGGGGTTTGCCCTTTGCCCTTTGCCTATTGCCTTGTCTTAATTACTAATTACTAATTATTTTTCCTACCATAAAGATAAGTTAAATAACGAAAATGACCAGTAACATCAAGGTTTAAAGCCCCTTCAGGAAAACGCCAAGTCCAATTATTCTCTATAGTGCCGGGGGTGTTCATTTTTGCATCTGAACCTAAACCTAATAAGTCTTGTAGGGGGAATATTGCCCAGTTAGCAACAGAGGATAAGGCTAATTGAATCATACTCCAGTGAATACCGCGATCGCAAACTGCCCCTAAATAATCAATTACTTTTTGTTTATCTTCGTGAGAACGTTTTTCAAACCAACCGATAGTCGTATCATTATCGTGAGTACCAGTATAAACAACGCAATTATTCTGGTAATTATAAGGTAGAAAAGGATTATCTCGATCAGAGTCGAAGGCAAAATGTAAAACTTTCATACCGGGGAAACCATATTTATCCCTCAAAGCCTCTACTTCAGGAGTAATAACCCCTAAATCTTCCGCCACAATAGGTAAAGTACCTAATTCCTGCTTTAATACCGCAAAAAATTCATCTCCGGGGGCTTCCTTCCATTCTCCGCTCATAGCAGTAGTTTCTCCTTGAGGTACTGCCCAATAAGCCTCAAAACCCCTAAAATGGTCAATACGCATTACATCTACATATTCCAACATCCCTTTAATGCGTTTAATCCACCATGCAAACTTAGTTTCCTTGAGCTTTTGCCAATTATAAACAGGATTACCCCAAAGCTGACCAGTGGCACTAAAATAATCTGGTGGGACACCTGCCATCGAAGCCGCTTCCCCTGTTTCTTCATCCAAACAAAAAATACTTTGATTAGCCCACACATCGACGCTATCATGAGCAACGTAAATGGGAATATCTCCAAAAATACTGATTCCTCTTTCATTGGCATAGTCTTTTAAATTACACCATTGACGAAAGAAACTGAATTGTAAAAATTGATGGAAAAGTATTTCCTCCGCCAGTTTTTCTTGCCAAGTTTTAATGGCTTCTGGTTTTCTTTTGGCAATATCTTCATCCCACTGAAACCAAGGTTTATCTTGGTAGTAATCTTTTAAAGCCATGTAGAGAGAATAGTTTTCTAGCCAGTCTTTATGAGTTTGGCAAAAATCAACAAATTCTTTGGCATATTCGTCTTTTTCTCTTTCTTGGAAAGCGTTAAAGGCTTTGCGTAAAATAGGATACTTAGTTTGAATAACTAAATCATAATCAATATGAGTGGGAGAGTGAGAAGCGAAAGCATTGCTAAGATTATCTAAATCTTCTTGAGTTATTAAACCATCCCCAAATAAAATATCTACACTGATTAGAAGAGGATTCCCCGCTAAAGCAGAATAAGCTAAGTAAGGTGAATTTCCAGCCCCCGTAGGACCCAACGGTAAAATCTGCCATACCCCTTGATCACTTTCGTTCAAAAAATCTACAAAACGATAAGCACTATTTCCTAAGTCTCCAATACCGTAAGCATTGGGCAAAGAGGTGGGATGGAGCAAAACACCGCTCAATCTACGATTTAACATAAAAACTATATCCTAAAAATGTTGTCTATAAGCCTGTTTGCGTAACTTGCAGGGGCAATGAAAAATAAAAACAAAGAATATTCTGACTCTACAAAGGGGTTTTGTGTTGTCAACTGTCAAGGGTCAATTGATAGTAATAATTACTCGAACTAAAGTAATTTAGAGATCTCCACGCAAAGCATAAAGAATAAACACAATTACAGGACCGGCAATTAATATAAAACTAACAGAGGTCAATTGTAAAATGACTTCTAAGTTTAGATTACTAAAAAAATTGCTAATAAAATCCATAGTAACTCCTAGCTTTTTAATTGATAATTTTAAATTTTATTTCTTAGTCTCACCAGAATATATCATACTAGGAAAAGTTCTCCTATTCATCTGTCTGTTTAGGGAAAATTTATTAAGTTTTGTTACAGATTTTATCTTCTATGAATCAATGGCGTTGTATTGAAAACTGTGGTGCGTGTTGTAATTTAGATCCGAGCGATCGCCCCGATTTAGAGCAGTATTTAACTCAGGAGGAATTGACCTTATATTTGAGCATGGTGGGAGAAGATGGTTGGTGCATTAACTATGATCATGAGCTACGGAAGTGTAATATTTACGATGATAGACCTCGTTTTTGTCGTGTAAAACCTGATATTTTTGAGCAGATGTATGACATACCCTTAGAAGAATTTGAAGAATTTGCGATCGATTGTTGCCATCAACAAATTGAGGCTGTTTACGGTGAGGAAAGTGAAGAAATGGAGAGATATATTAGTCAAGTTAATTAGGTTTCAATATTCCATCGAACTGAAATTATATTTTTGTCCAACAACTTTTTAATTGTTATACCTTGTCATACTGAATGTAACACCATTATGCTTTATATTCTAATCTCAGGAAAGTTAAGGGGTGCGATGCCAAAGGCACAGCGTAATGGTAATTTGAGAAATTTTTGTGCAAAAATAGCCTAAAATACGGTCAGCGTAAGGGATTTAGGTAAACACGATAAAAATGGCTGAAACTCCTACTATCAAAGGAAAAGTTATCAATCGATGTAAAATCTTTAATTCATAAGGATTTGAGACTCATAGTTTGATATTTTTAGCTTAAGTACCGCTAATTCCCCAACAACCTAATACTTACCCTATATTCTTAAAC
This sequence comes from Cyanobacterium sp. Dongsha4, assembly GCF_036345015.1. Taxonomy (NCBI): domain Bacteria; kingdom Bacillati; phylum Cyanobacteriota; class Cyanophyceae; order Chroococcales; family Geminocystaceae; genus Cyanobacterium; species Cyanobacterium sp. DS4. The sequence continues at coordinate 2,224,647 of NZ_CP084098.1, forward strand.
CAAACTGAGGTTAGATAATAACATTCTCCTTCAGCCACTTGCTAAACATTTTTAATATTGAGGTAATGTTACAGCCCCTTTGAGAAAATTTAGCTCATTGGTGGTGCTAAGAATTTAACTGTTAAAGTGATGACTGCTAGGAGTAATCCACTGACAACGGTTATAAAAATACCTCTGTTAGTAAACTCAAGATTATCAAGTCTTTTGCTAAACCCTTCTTGATTACCCTTAATTGATGCTATTTCCACTCTCATATCATTTAATTTGTTATCTACTTGCTCAAAACGAGAGTCTATTTTTTCATTAACTTGCTCAAATTTGCGATCAACTTGCTCAAATTTAGAGTTAATTAAATCCTTTAACTCTTTTAAATCGTTATCTGTTACTGTACTCATGTTAAAATTGTTAATGGATAAAAGAACTCAGAGGATAGAAGTATTATTAGCCTTACTCCCGTCCTTGCTTCAATTTTACACCGACCGAATGAATTTATCTAACCTACTCATTCCTTTTTCAATGGTTGTCATATCCGTTGCGTAAGAAAGACGGATGCAATTATCATCACCAAAAGCAATACCGGGGATAGTAGCAACTTTTTCTTGTTGTAAGAGTTTTTCACAAAATTCGAGGGATTTTAAGCCAGTTGAGCTAATATCCACAAATAGATAAAATGCTCCGTAGGGTAAAGGGCAACTAATACCCTGAATAGATTGTATGGCAGAGTACATAAATTTTCTTCTTTCGGTGAAGGCTTCTAGCATTTCTTTCACACAGTCTTGGGAAGATTCTAAAGCTGCGATCGCGCCATATTGAGCAAAACTACAAACATTAGAGGTGGTGTGACTTTGAATTGTTGTCATGCCTTTGATGATGTCCACGCTACCTGCAATATAACCCACACGCCAACCAGTCATAGAATAGGCTTTGGCAAATCCATTACAAACAATAGTCCGTTTAAAAACTTCTTCGTTGACAGCACCGATACTCAGATGGGTTGCTCCTTCGTAAAGGATTTTTTCATAAATTTCATCTGATACTACTAATATATCTTGTTTGACAACAATTTCTGCAAGAGAGCGGATTTCTTCGGGGGTATAGACTGCTCCTGTGGGATTAGAAGGGGAATTGAGGATTAAGAGTTTAGTTTTAGGAGTAATAGCCGATTCTAACTGCTCAGGGGTGATTTTATAATTATTTTCTGCGGAGGTAATAACAAAAATAGATTTTCCTCCAGCTAACGTCACCATTTCAGGGTAACTTAACCAATAGGGTACGGGGATTATAACTTCATCTTCAGACTCAATTAAGGCGAATATAAGGTTAAATAAGGCGTGTTTTCCCCCATTAGTAACAATGACATTTTCCGCTTGATAGTTTAAATTATTATCCCTTTGCAATTTAGATGCGATCGCATTTTTGAGGGGTAATTCTCCCGCCGCCGCTCCATACCTAGTTTTACCCTCATCTAGCGCTTTTTTCGCCGCTTCTTTAATATGATTGGGGGTATCAAAATCTGGCTCTCCTGCACTGAAACTACATACGTCTAAGCCCTCAGCTTTCATTGCTTTAGCTTTTGCAGAGATGGTTAAGGTAATAGAGGGAGTTACTTGGGAGATGCGTTCTGCGAAGCAGTTCCCTTTGGGGTCGGCTAATTGTGTCATGGAATTTATTATAAGAAAAAAATTATCTATTAGTAAATAATAATTATTTAATCTTGATCAGTAAAAAACATTACCATAATTTGCTAAAAAAGTATTAGCCATGTTCAGAAAGAGCTGTCAGGTTTCGGGTTTGACGGTTGCAGGTGGTAGGGGGAAACAAGTTAGGAGTTAGGAGTTAGGAGTTATTAATTATCAACTATTTACCTTTGCCCCTTGCCCTTTTCCCTTTCCTTTTTGCCTTTTTTGTCTTACCCCTTGCCCTTTGCTCTTTCGCTGTTAGAATCTTAACAATTAATCAAAATCAATCTCTAATTAATTCATGTTAAATGTTAATGAAGTAGAACAAATTATTTCTAATTTAATTAAACCCATTAAAGATATAGAATTAGTTTCTCTCTCTTCAGTTGATAATCGTGTTTTAGCGCAAGATATTACCTCTGATTTAGATTTTCCTTATTGGGATAACTCGGCAATGGATGGTTATGCTGTTAAATATAGTGATGTTGCCCTTGCATCTGAAAAAAATCCCGTAATCTTAAAAGTAGTAGAAGAAATTAAAACAGGATATAGCCCCAAAAAAAAATTAAAAATGGGAGAGGCGGCTCGAATTTTTACAGGGGGGATGTTACCTAAAGGGGCTGATACTATCGTTATTCAAGAAAATACCCTCCGTCAAGGGGATAATGTCTCAATTACTCATCCCCCTCTCAAAGGAGAATTTGTAAGGCATAAAGGTTCATTTTATCAGGCAGGAAAGTGTTTAATTTCCGCAGGAAGTCGCATTAATGCTCCTGAAGTGGCTATTTTAGCTACGGCACAATGTTTAGATATACCTGTAGTGCGATCGCCTCGTATTGCCATTATTTCCACAGGAGATGAATTAATTAGTCCTCAAGATACCCTACAAACAGGGAAAATTATCGACTCTAATCAATACTTGATTGCCAGTTTCTTGAAACAAAATGGGGCTATTCCTTTACCATGGGGCATTATTCCTGATGAATTAGATGCCCTTGAAATAGCTGTAACAAGAGCTTTAGCTGAAGCTGACTGGATTATTTCCACTGGGGGAGTGTCTGTAGGAGAATATGACTATGTGGATAAAGTGATTAAAAAATTAGGGGGAGAAATCAAGGTTAAAAATGTCAGAATGAAACCGGGTAAACCTTTAACTATAGCTACATTTGGAGAGAATAAATTATATTTTGGTATTCCGGGAAATCCTGTTTCCACTATGGTTACTTGTTGGCGTTTTCTTAAAGATGCGATCGCAAAATTATCAGGGGAAATAAATCCTTCTTCTTTACCCATTGTTAAAGGTATAACTTGTAATCATTTGCGTTCTCAAGGAACAAGAGAAACCTATTTATGGGGCTATACTAATCTTGTGGATGGTTACTATCAATTTAGTATGGCAGAAGGTTCTCATAATTCTGGTAATTTAATTAATCTGCAAGGAGTAAATAGTTTAGCAATTATTCCAGTGGGAGTTAATTTAATTGAAATGGGGGATGATGTTTCTATCTTTCTTATAAATTAATTGAGACTCGTTTATGCAATTCTCAGATTATGGTAAGCAATGGTAATTAACAATCAGTGATTCGTAATGATGCACTTTAATTTAAGTTAAAAATTAGTTTCTCCCTAAATACCCCAATACCCTAATCTCCTAATTCCCTAACGAATAAATCTTAGTTGTGGCTATTTCTGATTTTTCCATTAGAATTATCGCATATATAAATAAAACTTGTCGGATTTTTGTACAATGAAAAGAAAATCATTGCGATTAATTGACAGTTCTCCTTTTCTCTCAGGAGTATTAGGAATTACTGCTACAGTTATAACCTCATTTTCTCTGCTCTATCCAACAGTGGCTCAAAATGTTGCAACAGAAATTAATATTGTTGCAGGAGATGAGTCAGGAGAATATTATGGGGCGGCTAAAGATATTGAAAAATTAGCCCGAGAAAATAATCTTGATATAGACATTATTGCGACAAAAGGGGCTTTACAAAATATTGATGATGTTTTCCGCTATGACAGTGTTAGTTTGGGATTAACTCAGAGTGATATTCTTGCTTTTTACAACACCTTTGCTAATGACAATGAGGAAATACGTCGCAAAGCTGAAAGTTTAAGAATAGTTTTACCTCTTTATCAAGAAGAAGTCCATCTTATTACACGGAAAGATATTAAGTCAGTGCAAGATTTAGAGGGCAAGATAATTTCTATTGGTGATGAAAATAGTGGAACAAGTGCAACCGCTACAACTTTACTTTTTCAATGGGGAGTTAATCCTCAAGAGTTGTTGACTTATGATGTAAAGCGTAGTATTGATGCTCTACGAGATGGAGAAATTGATGCGATGTTTTATGTGGTGGGAGCTCCTGCAAAGGTTTTAACAGAACAAATTTTGAAGGAAGATAATTTTCAGATTCTGCCCATCAGTTTAGCTATAAATGAAGATGATGATTTTTTCTCCCGTTTATATTCTCCTGCTACTCTCCGAGGCAATACTTATGAGTGGCAATCGGAGGAAGTTCAAACTCTTGCGGTTCAATCATTATTGTTTACAGTAGAAAATGATAGTTGTGAACAAGTGTCTCCTGTGGCTTCTTTGATTAAAAATAATTTATCTTGGTTACAGGCAAATGGTAATCCGATTTGGAAAAAAGTGGATTTAAAACTATTCCACGATGAAACCCCAGAAAGAATGTCTCAGTGTGTTAGTCAATAAGGAGGAGAAATTAAAAATGAAGCATTGGTATAAGTTAGCTTTAATTAGCGTCATTAGCTGTGGATTTTTTGCTCAAGCAACTCCTGCATCTGCAGAAAGTCGTCTTACCTGTGAGTCTTACAAAGGGCGTTATAAATTTTGTGATGCTGACACTAGAGGGGGTGTCAAATTAATTCGTCAATTGAGTCAAACAGAGTGTCGTCAAGGAAGTACATGGGGCTACGATCGCAATGGTATTTGGGTTGATCGTGGTTGTAGTGCTGAATTTGCTGTCAGAGGAAGAGGAGATAATTACAACAACAATAATAATAGTAGTGGAAATAATACGGCGGCAATTATCGGTGGTGTTTTAGCGGTAGGTGCGATCGCAGCCGCTATTGCCAGTGGTTCAGATAATAACAGTGGTGGTAATTACAATAACTATGATGATCGAACAATTACTTGCAATTCTGACCGAGGAAATTATACCCGTTGTGGTGCAGATATTCGCAGAGGCGATCGTGTTGTGATGAGACGACAACTTAGTAATTCTGGATGTTGGGAAGGTAGTACGTGGGGCTACGATCGAGATGGTATTTGGGTTGATCAAGGATGTCGTGGGGTTTTTGAAATTAGAAGACGATAGTTTCGATGAGTGATAGATAAGATAGAGGTTTTAGGTATCAGGTGTTTTCCGTTAGGCAAGGAGAGTCTATTCTCTTGTTGCCCTCTTGTTTTATCAACTATTCATTTGTACTCTTTGCTTTTTAGCTATTATTACGATTGCTTATTGCCCACCTAAAAGAGAAATCATATCTAAAGTCAGCAACGACTGATAATATATTCATGTCTGAAAAATTACCCTCTTTATCCAAAAACATCCAACTCAGATTAGCTTATGACTTAGATTATTTGTTTTTAATAATAGGTTTCTTATTCTTTTTTATCTCACACCCATGACTCAAATTTATAGTGCTTTTACTTTATTTACCAGTTTATTAGTTGAGGCGATGCCCTTTTTATTAATGGGGGTGTTATTATCTAGTAGTTTAATTCTTTTTTTTGATGAAGGTAATTTAATTAAAAGAATCCCCAATCATCCTTTTTTAGGTTCAATAATTGGCAGTTTATTCGGTTTTTTCTTTCCTGTATGCGAATGTGGAAATATTCCCGTTGCCCGTCGTTTACTATTGCAGGGCTTACCTACTTCTGTAGCAATTTCCTTCCTTCTTGCCGCCCCTACCATTAATCCTATCGTTTTATGGTCAACTTATGTCGCTTTTAGAGGACAACCTGAAGTTTTTTGGTTAAGGATCATCTTTTCTTTGACTATCGCCATTGCAGTGGGTTGTATTTTTAGTTTACAAAAAGATCCTCGACCCCTGTTAAAACCTTTACTAGCAAAGCGTTTGACTGCTATTTTTGAGCAAATGGAAGCAAAAAAATCCCTTCAGACATCTTCCTCTCAACCAGAATACAGTCTTTTACAATCTGGTAGCTTTCTTCTTTCTCCTCAAGGGCAGACAGTCAAAATGGATCAAACTTTGTTAAAGTCTCCGGTTAATCCTAAAAATCAAGTTAGTAAGTCTTACAAGTGGAATTTATTTATTAGCAATGTTACGAACGAACTTAGAGAATTGGGTGGTGTGTTAATATTAGGAAGTGCGATCGCAGCTTCGATACAAGTTTTTGTCCCCAGAGAGATTATTTTAAATTTAGGACAAGATACCATCACTTCTATTATCTCAATGATGATTTTAGCCGCAGTTGTCTCTATTTGTTCGACGGTTGACTCATTTTTTGTTTTATCTTTTGCCTCCACTTTTACCACCGCTTCTTTAGTTGCATTTCTGGTTTTTGGACCTATGATTGATATAAAAGCGATCGGCTTAATGTTATCTATTTTTAAACCAAGAATGATTATTTATTTAATGGTAATCGTTGCTCAGTTAACTTTTATATTAACCCTTTCCTATAACTATTTATTCTAATTTTTATTATCAAAACCATGATTAACAACCTAATAAATAATAAAAAACAATGGTTTAATATTATAGATATAATAGCTATTTTTTCTTGGTCAATATTATTGTTCAAATATTGGGTAACAGGACAGCTTTATTTATTAATTCATCCTAATTATTTCTTATTAGTACTTATTAGCAGTATTGTTTTATTATTACTAGCTATAGCGAAGATATATCAAGTTTTTATTTATCATCAAAAAAATCCTAATTTTGAACAATTAGCAAATAGTCAACATAGCAACTTACTACCTAAAGGATGGGGAAGTAGCCTATTGATAGCTGTTGCGGTTTTAGGTTTAATTATCAATCCAATGGTTTTAAATAGCCAAACTGCAATGCAAAGAGGCGTAACAGACACCTTACCTCCCACAACCCTACAAACTCAATCTTTTCTCAATCAAATTCCCCCTGAAAAACGCTCTTTGATAGAATGGGTTAGAACCTTGAATGTATATCCTGAGCCAGATAATTATATAGGGCAACCTGCCAACATAACAGGATTCGTGGTACATTTAGATCATCTTCCTGAAAACTATATCTATCTTTCTCGCTTTGTTTTGACTTGTTGTGCAGTGGATGCCTACCCCGTGGGGATTTTGGTAGAATTACCTGATTCTCGCAACGAATTTCCTCCCGATAGTTGGTTAGAAGTTCAAGGTTTGATGAATACAGTTACCCTACCAGCTTTAGAAGTCAGCGAAAATAAATTAATCAGGGAAAAAAGACAATTAGTGTTACAGGCACAGATGGTGAAAACGATTCCGACTCCCTCTAATCCTTATGCTTATTAGTGTGTTGATAACCTGAGTGCAATATAACATTGTCGGCTAAGTTTGGCAATAGGAAAAACCCCTCTGTATCTTGCATTTTAAGGGAAGAAAGGCAATAGGCAATAGTATTTATAATTTACATAAACTACGCTTACATTGATTTTAAATACATTTTTTTTTAATTTAATGGGCTTTGTTGAATTAAGCTATTATTTCCAGTTTAGAATCGAGATTTTTAGGATAGAATTGTCGAAAACAATACTAGAAAACCATGAAAATAGATTTAATAGGTCATGCTTCCCTCTTTGTCGAAACGGAAGATTGTCGGGTATTAATGGATCCTGTTTTTTTTGATCCTTTTTGTGAAGGTTTGAACGAATCTTGTCCAAAACGAGTGGTTTTCCCTGAAAAAATACCCGGTTTTGATTTTTTGGTCATTTCTCACCAACATTTAGATCATTTTGACATTCGCACCCTCGCTTCTTTACCGAAAAATGTCGATGTTTTAATTCCTCAAGATAAATTGATTGCTGAAAGTCTTGTTCAATTAGGATATAAGTCTATTTATCCTCTCAGGGAATTTGATAAAGTCAGGATTGGTTCAACTGTATTGATGACTACTCGTTCTGAGGTTCGAGTGCCTGAATTTGGCATGGTATTTGCTGATTCTTCTGGGGTTTTTTGGAATACTGTTGATACTTATTTTGCTCCTCCTACTATCCAAAGAGTCAAGAAGGATTATCCCCACATTGATTTTTTATTGAGTGTTTGGCACATTAGTATGGAAGGGAAATATCAATATAATCAAAGTCTCTCTTTTCCCTTTGGTTTATACGGAGAATTATTCCATTTAATTAGTTTAATTGAACCAAATGCGATCGCACCGGGGGCAAATGGATTTAAGTATATTAATCAATCATCATGGCAAAACCGCATTGTATTTCCCGTTACCAGAGAAAGATTTTGTCGAGATTTAGAAACTGCTTTTCCTGAATTGAAAGAAAATATTTACACCCTTGATCCCGGTGACGTTTTTACTATTGATCAAGGAAAATATAGCTATAATCGTGGTCAGAGTGAATATGCACAAATGATTTTAGATGATCGGGAATGCTTAGAATTTTCCCCTGTTAATGTGGAAAAAAACTTACTTGACGGCAACCCCGAAAATTATGATTTATCGAAAATGAAATCTCACATAGCCGAAGAAATTGAGATCAATTTGCTGAATTTTATTACAGAATATCAGGATTTAATCTTTAAAGAACATTGTCGATGGTCTGTTATTTATCAATTAGAGGTTATTTTTCCCGATGGTTCACAAAAATGGTTTATAGACTTTTCCCAAGATAAAATTAAAGTTGAACAAGGAAGAAATGCGATCGCAAATTTGTTTAGTTACATCACCGCCTCTAGTTTATTTAGCCTAATAGAGAAAAAGCGAGATTGGGATTACCTTCTGTGTAGTGGAGAATATAGAACCTTTCAAAAAGTTTATGCAATCAATAAATTGGGAATCATTCCCGCCGATGCCTCCCTATTAAAAGACCCCCTTGAATTAAGACTATCTTCTCAGTATGTACAAGGTAACAACATAAAACTAGAAATTGCGAAATGGGGTAATATATCTCAAGACAATCTTGATACAGAAGAAAATATTAATCCAATGTTAAGAATAGGGAATCTTTTGATCAAAAAAAGAAACAAATAAAGCCATCTAACATCCCTTCGACACACAAAAAACTATTATCAAACTTAAAAACTTTTTTCAGAAATATTATTTCATTAAGATTATTTAAGTCTTATCAGTTTTATATTTTATGAAAAATTAGTAAATAAAAGCTATTTTCACCAAATACTATCATTTTCACCTTAAAAAATGTTCTTGTTTTTTTTATCTTTCTTTTACTTCAAAAAATATTAAAAAGCTCAAATAATCAACCAACAAAAATAATAATTTTCCATTTCTCATTTCTCCTAGCCGATATTGGTACTTATTTTTAAACTTATATTCACAAAACCTAGCTATAATAATTGATATTATTTAAGAGCGAAACATAATTGTTTTTGACTCTTTTTGATTAAAAACTAATTAACTACTTATTAAAAGATTTTAAAGTTAAATATAAAATTGTCAAATCAGCACTAAAATCAAAAGACAAACTTTTGAGATTTTTTGTCACACAAAACCCATGGATGTAGAACAAATAATTCAGTTAGTAGATGACCAAGTTTATATTAAAAGTGGACACTATCTAAGTGATCTACAAAAGCAGTTATTGTTAATATCCTTATCTGAACCTCGTAAGCGCTATGAAGAAATAGCCCAATCTTGCGGTTATTCCGTTAGTTATCTCAAAAGAGACGCAGGACCAAAACTCTGGCAATTGTTATCAGACATTTGCGAAGAAAAGGTTAAAAAAACCAACTTTCGCACCATCTTAGAAAAAAAAATTAAAATCCTAGAACAAAAAAAACTCGATCATAATCTCAACTTATCTTTTTCTCCTCAATCTCCAGAAGTGATTGGTAATAATGTCGATAATGTCAAGGAAAATATTAACTATTGTTACAATACTCAAAAAGATTGGGGTACTGCCCCAGATGTAAGTTATTTTGTTGGCAGAGAATCCGAATTAACTCAACTACAAACATGGATTGTTCAAGATAAATGCCGTTGTGTGGGTGTTGTGGGCATGGGAGGCATGGGAAAAACTTATCTGAGTGTTAAGTTAGGGGAAAATATAGAGCATGACTTTGAATATGTTATTTGGAGGTCTTTAAGTAATGCAACTTTGCTTAGTGATTTGCTTTCTGATATTTTGCAATTTTTCACTCAACAAGAAAAAGATTTAGTTATTAATATTGATGAACAAATTTCCCGTTTAATCAATTTTTGTTCTCAACATCGCTGTTTAATTATTCTTGATAATTTAGAAACAATCCTCGCCACTGGAGTTAATTCTGGCTATTTTCAAGCAGATTTTCAAGACTATATTAAATTATTTCAAAAATTAGGAGAATGTCGCCATAAAAGTTGTTTATTAATCACCAGTCGAGAAAAAATTAAGGAAATGGTTTTGATGTGCGGTGATACTTTACCTGTTCGTTGTTTTAACTTAGGAGGTTTAAATACTCAAGCAGGTTTAGAAATTCTTAAAATTAAAGGTTGTTATTGGTCTAATTATGCTCAAGCAAATCAACTAATTGAAAACTATAATGGTAATCCTCTCACATTGAAAATTTTAGGAGCAACAATTAAAGAATTATTTGATGGTTCTTTATCTGAGTTTATTAAAAATAAAATTTTTATTTTCGATGAAATAATTTGTCTTTTAGAAGAACATTTCCAACGGTTGTCGGACTTAGGAAAAAAAATTCTCTATTGGTTAGCCATTAATATTGACGAAGTTACTACCAATGATTTGGAAAGGGATATTTACCCCAAAATCTCTCGTTTACATCTAATTACAGCAATTAAATCATTGATGGGGCGTTCTTTAATTGAATGTCATGATAATCGATTTTCTTTGCAACCAGTGGTAAAAGAATATTTAATTAATAAGTTAATTCAGGAAATTATCAACGAAATAATCACAGAAGAATTAGATTTATTTAATCATTATGCTCTCTTAAAAACAGATATAAAAGAACATACTAGAAAATCTCAGGTAAATTTTATTGTTAGACCTTTATTAGATAAATTAATTATTATTTTTAAGAATCAGTATTATTTAGAAAGTAAATTAAACAAAATTGTACGAAAATTGCAAGAAGAAAATCTCACAGGCTCAGGCTATGCCGTGGGTAATATTCTTAATTTATTGTGTGAATTAAATACAGATTTAAGCGGATGGGATTTTTCTAAATTAACTATCAGACAGGCTTATCTACAAGAATGCAAACTTCATAATGTTAATTTTGCCCATTGTGAGTTTCAACAGTCGGTTTTTCCTCAAAGGTTGAGTAATATTCTTTCGATGGTTTACAGTCCTAATGATCAATTTTTGGTGACAGGGGATGTGAATGGGGAAATTTGTGTTTGGTCTTTACAGGAAAATCGTCTTATTTCCATTTTTAAGGGTCATGCGGGGTGGGTTCATGGGGTGGCTTTTAGCCCTGATGGTAAGTATTTAGCCAGTGGTAGTAGTGATCAAACCATTAAAATTTGGGAGGTTAGTACGGGAAAATGTTTAAATACTTTGTTTGGTCATAACCAAAGAGTCAGGTGTGTTATTTTTACTCCAGATGGTGAAAAATTGATTAGTGGTGGCAGTGATTGTTCTATTAAAATTTGGGATTTTGACAGTGGTATTTGTTTACAAACTTTAAATGGTCATAATAGTTATGTTTGGTCGGTGGTGATTAGTCCAGATGGTAAATATTTGGCTAGTGGTAGTGAAGATAAATTAATTAAAATTTGGCGATTAGATACGGGGGAATGTCTGCGGACTTTGAAAGGGCATACTCTTTGGATTCGCACTCTTGCTTTTAGTGGTGATGGAAAAATTTTAGCTAGTGGAGGAGGCGATCGCATCATTAAAATATGGGATTGGCAAACAGGAAAATGTTTAAAGGAACTGCATGGACACACACAAAGAATACGCTCATTAGCATTTCATCCAGAAGATAACATTCTAGCCAGTGGAGCAGGAGATCATACAATTCGTTTATGGGATTGGCAACAGGGTACTTGTCGTAAAACACTTCATGGACACAATAGCAGACTAGGTGCGATCGCATTTCGGGGAGACGGACAAATTCTAGCTAGTGGAGGAGAAGATAATGCTATTAAACTTTGGGAAACCAGCACAGGTCAATGTATCAAAACATGGCAAGGTTATGCTAGTTGGATTCAGGCAGTGACTTTTAGTCCCGACGGCAACACTTTAGCTTGTGGCAATGAAGATAAATTAATTAAATTATGGGATGTAAGTAATTTAAATACAAAAAATAATAATACACAAACATTTACCTCTCTACATGGACATAAAGGTTGGGTTTGTTCAGTGGCATTTAGTCCCGACGGTAAGATTTTAGCCAGTGCCAGTAGTGATTATAGTTTAAAAATATGGGATATGATTACAGGAAAATGCCTCAAAACATTAGTAGGACATAATCGTTGGATTCGTTCAGTAGCATTTAGCCCCGACGGCAAAAAAATAGCTAGTGCCAGTGGAGACTATAGTTTAAAAATATGGGATATAGTGACAGGAAAATGTCTCAAAACCCTACGAGGTCATCAAAGTTGGCTTTGGTCAGTAGCATTTAGTCCTGACGGCAAAATTCTTGCTAGTGGCAGTGAAGATAGAACCGTGAAAATATGGGATACTGATACGGGTAGATGTCTACATACTTTAGAAGGTCATCAAAGTTGGGTGCAGTCTGTTGTATTTAGTCCTGATGGTGAATATATAGCCAGTGGCAGTTGTGATTATACTATTCGACTTTGGAAAGCAAAAACGGGAGAATGTGTCAAAACTTTGATCGGTCATTACAGTTGGGTTCAATCAGTAGCATTTAGTCCTGATGGAGAATATTTAGCTAGTGGTAGTTGCGATCATACTATTCGACTTTGGAGTGCCAAAACAGGAGATTTTTTAAGAATTCTTCGAGGTCATAATAGTTGGGTTTGGTCTGTTTCTTTTCATCCCAATAGTAAATATTTGGCTAGTGGCAGTCAAGATGAAACCGTCAAAATTTGGAATGTGGAAACGGGTAAATGTATTATGGCATTAAGAGGAAAACGTCCTTTCGAGGATTCTTGTTTTATAGGCATCAAAGGATTGACTATTCCAGAAATGATTACCTTAGAAAATTTAGGGGCACAAGTAACTCTTTAAGTACCTCAGTTCGGTTTAAGAATATCGGATAAGGTTAAGAGTTCGGAGTTCGGAGTTCGGGGTTTTTAATTCTTAATTCTTAACTATTTACCTTTGCCCTTTTCTCATCACTCATAGATGAAAATTTATCCCGAACTCAGGTTACATATTACTTCGACTCAAAATATAACTTTGATTTTAAAGGATCTGGAATCATGGTTTTATCACCTTCCTGCCAATCAACGGGACAAACTTCATTATCATGGGAGTGAACGTGTTGAATGGCTTTTAAATTTCTCAACGTCTCATCTACACTCCGTCCACAAGAAAGATTATTAATAGTAATTTGTTGTATATTACCCTCCGTATCAATAATAAATAATCCTCTAGCGGCAACCCCTGCATTTTCATCTAAAACCTCATAGGCTTTACTAATTTCTTTAGATAAATCAGAGATTAAAGGATAATTAATGTCACCTATTCCTCCTTGTTTTCTTTCTGTTTGAATCCATGCTAAATGAGCAAATTCACTATCAACAGAAACCCCTAAAATTTCAGTATTTAAACTGCTAAATTCTTCGTAACGCTCACTAAAAGCAATAATTTCTGTAGGGCAAACAAAGGTAAAATCAAGGGGATAAAAGAATAAAATTACATACTTTCCAAGATAATCAGATAGTTTAACTACTTTAAATTCCTGATCAATAACGGCAGTTGCTGTAAATTCTGGTGCTTTTTGTCCTATTTTTAACATCTTTTATAGGTATTTTTATACATTAATAATATTTAGAAAAACACAGGCAAGATACCTGTTTAACTGCTAATTTTTTATTTTTATTCTTCATTTTTTCCATGACTAATTACTGATATTACTAATAGCTAATTCTTTATCTCCTTCATGGACTGTTTTAACCCATTTTAAACGTTTTTGACGAATGGACATTCTGCCAGTGGTAACAGGCATTACAATAAACCAGTGAGTCATATATATCATGCCTAAGATGCTCTTTTGTATCAATTGTAAGTAATCAGCAAATTTGTATTCTTTCTCTGGATTGGTACGTTTTAAGCCGATAATCATACCCCAAAAGGCGAGAAATAGGGTTAAACTACTCAAGGGCGCAATTAAGGGATAAGTGTGATGGGTAGTAACCATAATTAAATCGGGAATGGCGGCGGTAGGAAAGATATATTGCACCATGAAAAAGTATAGCAAATCGAATTTTTTTTGCCAGTTGAGACGGTTACTGATGATAAAGCGCCAATAGTCAAGATAGCGCTGATAGCCTCCTTCTGCCCAACGACTTCTTTGATGCCAAAGTGCGATCGCACCTTTTACTCCTTCTTCTTCTACAGCAGGATGAGCTAAAATACCTATATCCCAATGATCAAGGTGTAAACGGATAGTTAAATCCAAATCATCGGTGATGGTTTCTTCATTCCAACCGCCACAACTTTCTAAGGCTAATCGACGCACAAATTGCCCATTTCCTCTCAATTCTCCCATGCCACCACAGGCGATTCTCTGTTGTTGAAAGTAGCTATCTAAAGACATTTCCACCGATTGCCCTTTTGTCCAAAAATTATCGTTACTATTAGAAATAGACTTTCTGACTTGAATCGCACCTATTTTTTTCTCTGCAAATAAAGGCACAGTTTTTAAGAGAATATCCCGGGGAATAATCGCATCAGCGTCAAATACCCCGACTATTTGCCCTTTGGTTTGTAAAAATGCCTGATTTAATGCCCCAGATTTGCCTCCTTTAGCGCTAGAGTCACGGTGTAAAACCTTTAATTGGGGATATTCCTGCTTTAATTCTTCTAAAATAATACCAGTGCGATCGCCGCTATTGTCATTAATTACCCAAAAATCGTATAAATGTTGAGGATAATCCACATTTGCCAACATCTTCACTAATTTAGCCACCACTGCTTCCTCATTTTTTGCCGACACCATCAGAGAAACAGAAGGCAATTTTTCTAATTCAGGAGTTTCTACAACAGAAGAAGCCACAAACATTAACCGTAAAGCCTGAATAGTGACAAAAATCCCCAAAATCGCCATAATCCAGATACTCCAAGAAACAAGATGGAGAGTCACCGTCACAATCCAGATAACCCCCAAAGCAAAAGCGGCTTTCTTTCGTCTTCCCGACAATCCTTGAAAAAAGTCACTTCTAAACTCTTCTTCTTCCATTTCTGGATCAGAAAATTCGTCTATAAAGGAAGTTATGGGATCTAATTCTTGATTTTCGTAGTTATCTTGGTGATTATTTGACATCTCTTTTGAGTAAATTGGTTTGTATCTTAGGTTAACTGGCTAGGATAGGGAACAGGGAACAGGGAACAGAAAAGAATGTATAATGAGATCTTAGAATACTCTCCCTACTCCCCACTCCTCACTCCCCTACTTTTAAAAACTCCGAACTCCGAACTAAATATTCTTCATTCTGGCACTAGAGCGCGATCGCACTGAGGGGGTTTTCAAGGGCTGATTACCGCCTTCTGGAGTCTTCTGTTGCTTTGCTTTTGCCGCACTACGTCTTAAAGCCTGTAAACGCTCCTCATATTTCTTCCGTTGACTACGGTTAGGAGTTTGCTCTATTAAAGTTTTAAAAGCACTTCCTAAACTTTGATAGGCATTTTTTAAGGTGTATCCGAAACGAGTGGCAATTTGAATCGCTTTTTCGTCGGCTTCAATAGCTTCTTTTAAGTTTTTCTCCCCATTATTTTTCTGCCAAAGACGATAACCAGAAATACCACACAAAGCCAAAGCTAAAAGTAACAATAAACCATCCTGTACCCATAACTCTCCTACCGCACCGCCTAAACCAATAGCTAAGGCCGCCATTTCCCATCCTTCTCTGGGAATGGTATCATTTTGAATTCGGGCTACTTCATGCCAGAATAAAAGATTACGTTGATCTATCGCTAAATTCTCCCATTTCGCTAAATCAATTTGAATTTCTACCTCATCCTTCCCTAATTCTTCTGTACAAACTAGAGGAGGATTGACTTCTGTAGAGGCTTCAATCATCACCCAACTTTGTAACTCAGGCGGTAGTAAAGTTTTTAACCTTCTCAATTCATTCATTTCAGCCCTTGCGGAGGAAGTTGTATAAGAAGTCATATAAATATTTACTCTCTAAATTATATAATTTTCGATAGACTATGATTTTCGATAGACTATGATCTTAATAACTCAGGGTCAAATTTTAATTATTTTCTGAGATAAGATCAATTTTTATTCTATGCTAGTCCTAATAAAGTTTAATTGCCAATTTTAACATGGAACGTGGTTTACTCTGGTTGCCGTTACTCATACTATTCTTTTGGTTAGCGTGGAGTGGAAAAAAAGAATATGATAAAGTTCAGGCTTATCAAGCATGGGCAGAACAATTTGATAAGTCAAAATA
Source organism: Cyanobacterium sp. Dongsha4 (assembly GCF_036345015.1). Taxonomy (NCBI): domain Bacteria; kingdom Bacillati; phylum Cyanobacteriota; class Cyanophyceae; order Chroococcales; family Geminocystaceae; genus Cyanobacterium; species Cyanobacterium sp. DS4. The sequence continues at coordinate 2,241,059 of NZ_CP084098.1, forward strand.
CGACATTTATTCAGTATTAGGGAAAAAAGGCGATTTAATCACTATTGGGATACCAACAATTAAGGGTATTAAAGATCAAAAAACCTTTTCTCTACAAAATTTATCCCAACTGAATTTATTAGTCAAAAATCAAGTCGTTGAGATAGATAATCTCCCTGAAAAAGGGGAAGCAACCCTCCAATTTAGTTTAAAGGAAAATGAAACTATTGATGTACCGTTTACCGATATTAATATTGCCAGTCAGTGGTTCAAATATTTAAAAAAATCAATTATTTAACTTCAGAATAATTTATAATCATGGACAGAAGTAAAAAAATCATCGTTATCGGTGCGGGATGGGCAGGTTTAGGAGCAACTTATCACCTTGTTAAACAGGGTTTTGATGTCACTTTACTGGAAGCCTCACCCCATGCTGGAGGGTTAGTAGCAGGTTGGAAAACGGCACAAGGTAAGAGTGTAGAAGCAGGAATACACGGTTTTTGGTATCCCTACCGCAATATTTTCCATCTAGTTAAAGAGTTAAATTTAGAGCCTTTTACCCCCTTTACTCAATCTAATCAATATTCTCCCTATGGCTTGGAAACCACTTCCCCTATTTTTCAAAATCAACCCTATTTACCCTCCCCTTTAGGTACTTTTGTCTATCCTCAATTCCATCGTTTACCATTGTGCGATCGCATCTCTGCGTTACCTTTGATGTATGCAGTAATAGATTTTGATAATTCGGAAGAAGCATGGAGAAGATACGATAAAATCACTGCTAGGGAATTGTTTAGACAATATGGAGTCTCATCCCGTTTATATCACGAATCTTTTGAACCGATGTTATTGGTAGGTTTGTTCGCACCGGGTGAGCAATGTAGTGCGGCGGCGGCGTTGGGGATGTTATATTATTTTATCTTGGCACATCAGCCCGATTTTGATGTGGTTTGGTGTCGTGGTACAGTGGGAGAGAAAATTTTTCAACCCTGGATAGAGGAAATCGAAAAATTAGGGGGAAAAGTCGTCACTAATCAAAGGGTAACGGATATTGTTGTCAATGAGCAAGGATTAGCCACTGGGGTAGTTTGTGGAGATAATTTCTATGAAGCCGATGGTATCATTTCAGGGGTGAGTGTTTCGGGGATCAAAAAAATCGTTAGCAGTAGTAAGTCTCTCAATCGCTATCAGCAGTTTAGAAACCTTAATAACCTAGGTGGCATTGATGTTTTAGCCGTCAGACTGTGGTTTGATAAAAAAGTGAATATTCCCCAACCTTCTAACGCTTGTTTTGGGTTCGATCGCACTACTGGTTGGACATTCTTTGATCTTAATGCTCTTCATGATCAATATCAAGGGGAAAAAGGAAGCGTTGTGGAGGTAGATTTTTACCACGCCAATCAGTTTTTATCCATGACGGATGATGCCATTGTGGAAAGAGTGCATCAATATCTAAAAACCTGCTTACCAGAATTTGGGATGGCAGAAATTATCGATAGTAGCGTCATTAGGATACCCCAAGGAGTGACTCATTTTGCCCCCGGTAGCTATCAACACCTTTTAAAAGTGCAAACAGCTATTCCCAATTTATTTATGAGTGGTGATTGGATTATAACTAATCATGGTTCTTGGTCGCAAGAAAAAGCCTATGTAACTGGTTTAGAAGCGGCAAATAAGGTAATAGAATATTTCCATCAGGGTAAACAAGCTGATATTATCCCTGTTCAAAAAGATGAACCTCATATAGAAATAGCTCGTATAATAAACAAAAACCTACGTCAGGTAGCGGAAGGCTTTTTTCCTAATTTTTCTCTTTAGAAAACTTTATGGCAAATTTATTAAGGTGAATTGCTTAGGTTACAATTTTAAAAGATAGCTTATAATCAATGTTTTATTTATATTTATCATTAGAAACTCTCCAAATATAGCAATGTTTAGTAAAAATAACCCTGATAAAAACCCAATGGCAACCTCTGAAATAGAAAACCTAACTAATGAGAATAATGAGAATTTATTTGATACGGAATTAGAAGAAATCGACTCTCCACCATTGGTTAAATTAGTGGAAAAAATTAGCGGTATTTTATCACCATATTTTATTGTAATAGTTGGCTTATATTTATATGATAATAACTTTTTATTCGGTTCTATTTTAATCTTAATAGGTGTTTTATCTTTACTAAAAATTTCTTATGAAGATGTTTTGGGATGGGTAGAAAAAATTAAGGGGATGTTTAAAAGTTAGTTCTCTGAGTAATTAAAATTATTTTTATTCCCCTGTTTAATTATGTTATGTTGGGCTTTGATTTATTCAACCCAACCTATTTTAAGTTATTCTATTCCACTGAAACTGCGTCCACATCAACAGTTTTTTCTGCTGGTTTTTCTTCTTCTTTTTTCTGACTATTAAACACCATTTGGATAACTTCGATCGCCATTATTGATAATAATAAAAAATCATCAATTTGTCCTGCTAAGGGGAATATATCGGGAGAAATATCAATAGGACTTAAAACATAAATTAATGTGCCGAGAATAATCCAATTACGATATTTAGGGTTACGAATAGCGTTGCTATAAAGACTATAAATTGCTTGGGGGGTAATTTTCATAATTTTTTAAAAGCCAGAAAAATTTTATTTTCATACTTCTATCATATATTAATCTCTAATCAGTTGTACAAAATGCGATCGCTATTAAGCGTATAATTAACTCTTTATAAAGAGTATAAGGAACAAACAAAGAATTTTAGGAATCTTATTATTAATTGTCAGACAAGAATAAAAAAAACATCATGAATATTGCCCTACCTTATTTTAAGAATTTATGGACACATCATAGTAATGTCATTCCGATTTCTGAATCCCAAATAAAGATTAATCAATATTTTGCTGTTAGAAAAGAACAAATATTTCCTCAAAAATTAAAAATAGTTCTTTATTCTCATGACACCATGGGCTTAGGGCATAAAAGAAGAAATCAGTTAATCGCTCAAACTTTAGAAGAATCTGGTATTTCTGGCAATATTTTAATAATTAGTGGTATGGGAGAGGGAAATCAATTTTTTTCTTCTTCTGCTATCGATTACTTAACTCTTCCTGCTTTATATAAGTCTAGTAATGGGCAGTATCAGGCTAGGCATTTTGATATGTCTTTGAAACAAATTACTAAGATGCGATCGCAACTTATTTTAACAGCAATGAAGAATTTTCAACCGGATATTTTTATTGTTGACAATGTGCCTAGGGGTGCAATCAATGAGTTGAATCCCATTCTGAAATATTTAAGGAAAAAGACAAAAACTAAATGTATTCTCGGTTTAAGAGATATTTTAGACGATCCTGATGTCATTAAGAATAGTTGGCAAAAAAATAATTATGAAGATGCTATTCGCAAATATTATGATCAAGTATGGATTTATGGGGATGAGCAAATTTATAACTCGATACAAGAATATACTTTTAGTTCTGATATAGCCAGTAAGTTTCACTATACAGGTTATTTGGATCAAACTGTCCGTATTCAATGGTATCAAAAACAGCATCATAAAACAGATTTACATTTCCCCTCAGAGTCTGTTGCTTTATGTATGGTAGGGGGAGGGCAAGACGGCGGAAATTTAGCTTTAGCTTTTGCTCAAAGTAAGTTACCAAAAAATACTCATGGTATTATTATTACAGGTCCTATGATGCCCTCTTCTGTGCGACAACAAATTCAGAAATATTGTGAAATGCCATCACAAAATGGTGCGGTGCGATCGAATCTGCAGGTGTTAGAATATGTTAATGAACCTACCTTCTTTCTAAAAAAAGCCGATTGGGTAGTGTCAATGGGAGGATATAATAGCACCTGCGAAATACTTTCTTTTCAAAAACGGGCTTTAATAGTGCCACGAATTACCCCTCGCAAAGAACAATTAATTAGGACAGAAATACTAAACAAACTAGGTTTTGTCGATATGTTGCACCCCCAAGAATTGAGTGCCGATGCCTTAAGTCAATGGTTTAGGCAAGAGAAAAACCACCATCAGCAAACAGTAAATATAGATTTAGACGGCTTAAAAAGAATTCCTCAATTAATCACTGAAATGGTCAAAAATAACAAAAATTCCGCCAAAATTTTCTTAAAAACCTGAATTAATAACTCCCTGAAAGTTACAATTAATCAAAAATATATTAAATTCAGCGATGAAAAAAACTATAGTTATTACAGGAGTTAGCAAAGGTTTAGGACGAGCTTTAAGTGAAAAGTTTATTAGTCTGGGTCATAATATCATAGGTTGTTCCCGCTCTCAAAATTCCATCAAAGATTTACAACACAAATATCCTCAACATCATTTTAGTAGCCTTGATGTCTCTGATGATGAACAAGTAAAAATATGGATTCAATCTTTTCCTGATATTCCCGATTTAGTGATTAATAATGCGGCGGTAATTAATTATCCTGCCCCCCTATGGGAAATTAGTGCCGAAGATTTCTCTTATTTAATTGATGTTAACATCAAAGGAACAGCAAATGTTATTCGTCATGTTCTCCCCGTAATGATGAAGAGGAAGCAGGGTATCATTGTTAATATTAGCTCAGGTTGGGGGCGATCGACCTCTCCTGAAGTAGCTCCCTATTGTGCCTCAAAATGGGCTATAGAAGGATTAACCCAAGCATTAGCCCAAGAATTACCTTCTGGTATCGCAACCATTGCCCTTAACCCCGGTATTATTCATACCCAGATGTTAGATATTTGTTTTGGGGATGAAGCTCAATATTATACTCCCATCAATCAATGGGTAGAAAAAGCTGTACCCTTTTTGCTGAAATTATCTACGAAAAATAATGGACAATCTTTGACTATATCTTAATTGAAATTATTAGACATAGTGTATAGTAATTTTTGTTATGCAGAGGTACAAGGCTTATTATTATCAGGGAATAGGGAATAGGCAATGGGCAATAGTAAATAGTATCAAAAACTATACCTTATATTTTTTTTGGCTCTTCTACAATGGTTATGATACATTAAGGCTTTTATCTTTAAATCTGGAAAATGAAACAGCCATGTAAAATAGCTTACATCCTAAAACGTTATCCCCGTTACTCAGAAACCTTTATCGTTAATGAAATCTTAGCCCATGAATCCGCAGGTTTAGCCATCGATATTTTCGCTTTGCGCCCTCCTACCGATACTCATTTTCAAAATATTATTTCCCAAGTTAGGGCTTCTGTTACCTATATCCAGAAACCAACTCAAGGCAGAAAAAGTAATTTTCTTAATACCCTTTCCCCCACTCCCGCCAGTTACTTTTGGGCAGAATTACAAGAAACCGCTCAAATAATACCCGATATTTGGCAAAAACTCCCCTTAGCCACAGGAGAAAGGGCAAGTGTTGTCTATCAAGCATTATGGTTAGCCAGAGAAGTGCGTCAGAGAAATATTACCCATTTACACGCTCATTTTGCCTCGGTTGCCACTAGCGTCACTCGTCTAGCCTCTCATTTTACTGATATTCCCTACAGTTTTACTGCCCACGCTAAAGATATTTACCATAAAAGTGTTGACTTTAACGATCTCCATAATAAAATCAGAGATAGTAAAATTACTATTACCGTAAGTGACTATAACCGTCAATATTTGCAGGAAAACTACGGAAAAGTAGCTCAATCAGTTAAAAGAATTTACAATGGTATTGATTTGGCTAAATTTACCTATCTTTCCCCCGAAAATCGTCCATCAAAAATAATTTCAGTGGGGCGTTTAGTCGAAAAAAAAGGATTATCAATCTTAATTAAGGCTTGTGATTTACTTAAACAATGGGGATGTGATTTTTCCTGTCAAATAGTGGGGGGTGGAGAGTTAGAGACATCCCTAAAAAATCAGATAGAGGAACTAAATTTATCAGATAAAGTCATTTTAATCGGTTCACGCCCTCAAAATGAAGTTTGTGAATTAGTACAAAATTCCGCAGTATTTGCCGCCCCTTATATTGTTGCCAAAGATGGTAATAGAGACGGTTTACCAACGGTGTTATTGGAAGCAATGGCATTAGGCACTCCCTGTATCGGTACAGATGTAACTGGTATCCCTGAACTAATCAAAGATGGAAAAACTGGTTTGATTGTACCTCAAGAAGATGAAAAGGCTTTAGCAGAAGCATTAAAACAACTTCTCTACAAATCCGATTTAAGGGTGAAATTAGCTCAATCAGCAAGGCATTTACTCGAATCAGAATTTGATATTCACAAAAATACTGCTTTATTGAGGAATATATTTTAGGGGTTTAGGGGATTGGGGTGATTGGGAGATGAGGAGAAAGGAAGAGATGAGTTAGAGGTTAGAAATTAGGAATTTTTAATTATCAACTATTCATTATTCACTACAACAGGGGGTTTAATTTGAAAGTTGCTTATGTCTGTGCTGATGTGGGTATTCCCGTATTTGGGCAAAAAGGATGTGCAATTCATGTACAAGAAATAATCCGCTCATTATTGGCGAAAAATATCGAAGTTTCCCTATTTACTCCTCGTTTAGGGGAAAAAATCCCCCATGATTTTGAAAAGGTTAACATTTATCCTCTTCCTCCTATTCCAAAGGTAGAAAAGGGTGAAAGGGAAAAAATGGCTTTAAGTATTAATTCTGATTTAGATTCCTTATTAACTTTAACTCAACCTTTTGATTTTATTTATGAGCGTTATTCGTTGTGGAGTTATGCAGGAATAGAGTTTGCCCAACAAAGACATATTCCCAGTATTTTAGAAGTTAATGCTCCTTTGATTATAGAACAAGATCAACATCGGGGTTTGGTTCATCGTCAGAAGGCAGAAAAAATTGCTCAAAGGGTATTTGAATTGGCAACTATCATTATTGCTGTGTCAAAAGAAATTAAAAGTTATGTTAGTCAATATGTGAGCAATCCAGAGAAAATTAAAGTTATTCCTAATGGAGTTAATGCTCAAAGATTTTCTGATGATGTCATTAAAAATAGCCATAAAAAGTCTAATTATCCTTTTACTGTGGGTTTTGTGGGTTCTTTGAAGCCTTGGCATGGTTTACCAATATTAATCGACAGTTTTGCTCGTTTTAATCGAGATTATCCTGAAAGTCGTCTTTTAATTGTGGGAGATGGCACGGAAAAAGATTTTTTAGTGGAGAATGTTAAGCAACGTCAATTACAATCTGTGGTGCAATTCGTGGGGGCGGTATCTCCCGACATGATTCCTTATTGGTTAGGGAAAATGGATGTAGGTATTGCGCCTTATCCTTCTTTAGATAATTTTTATTTTTCTCCTCTCAAAGTTTATGAGTATATGGCGGCAGGTTTACCTGTCATTGCGAGTAATATTGGGCAAATTAAGGAATTGATAGAGGATGGGGTTGATGGTTTACTGTGTGAGGCTGGAGATAGTTTTGCTTTAACTAATGCTTTAATAACTTTAGCTCGATCGCATCTTCTTCGTGATAAACTAGGTACATCTGCTAGAGCAAAGATTTTAAGTCATTATACATGGGATAAAGTCGCCGATAAAATTTTAGCCTGTGTCGCAGAATCTAGTTTAAGGATAAAGGAGGGTAATTCATGACATCCGCAAAATCCTTAACAAAAACTCTGCCCATTCTCTCAGAATTATTAAGCTATTTTTCGCCCTATCTACATCAACAAAAGTGGTTAGTGATTATAACCTTTATCGCTATCGTGGCAGAAGTTGGGTTAAGAGTTTTAGAGCCTTTACCCTTAAAATTTATATTTGACTACGTTTTAGGAGATACTCCCACTCCCCTTATTCTGAATCAAATTTCACCTCTTTCTCTATTAACCTTAAGCAGTCTTTCTATTTTACTGATTACCTCTTTGAGAGCTTTTGCAGGGTACTGGAGTACTGTAGTTTCTGCGATGGTTAGTAGTAGGGTAATGACACAGGTAAGGGATGATTTGTATTGCCATCTACAACAACTTTCTCTCAATTATCACAACCAAGCCAAAAGTGGAGATTTAATCATCCGAGTTAGCAGTGATGCTAGTCGGTTACAAGAGATTTTATTAACAGCTACTTTACCCCTGATAATCAGTAGTTTAACCTTAGTGGCAACCGTTGGGGCAATGTTGTGGATTGATGTTAAGTTGACTTTACTGTCTTTATTGACAGTACCTTTGTTCGTATTAGCTGGAAATCTTCTTAGTTCTAAGATACAAGAATCTTCTCTTAATCAACGAAAAAAAGAGGGGTTAGTTGCTTCAACGGCGGCGGAGTCGATGATGGCAATTAAACTGATTCAATCCCTATCCTTGGAAAATGCCTTTGCTCAAATATTTTTTCATCAAAATCAGGCTAGTTTAACAAAAAAAGTTGAAACTCAACGTTTATCCGCTTCTTTAGAAAGGATTGTCGATATGATAATTGCTTTGGGTATTGCTTTGGTTTTATGGTATGGTTCTTATTTAGTATTGCAAGATAATTTGACGGCAGGAGATGTAATTGTTTTTTTTACCTATCTCAAAAATGCTTTTAAACCAATCCAAAATTTTGCTAAATATACTGGGCGTTTAGCTAAGGCTTCGGCTTCTGGAGAAAGAATTTTAAATATTTTCAAGGAAACTCCCGAAATTCGAGATTTACCCCATACTATCAATGCTTCTCCTCTACAAAGGGAAATAACTTTCAAAAATCTTAGTTTTACTTATCCCTCAGGGAAACAAACCCTTAATAATATTAATTTAACGATAAAAGCAGAGCAATTTGTTATGATTACGGGGATTTCTGGGGGCGGAAAATCTACTTTGATGAGTTTATTATTACGTCTTTATGAGCCCACTTCAGGGGCAATTTTAGTTGATGGTAAGGATATTAGAAATTATACTCTTAAATCGTGGCGATCGCAAATTAGTGTAGTTTTACAAGAAAGTCTGTTGTTTGGAGCGACTATCAGAGAAAATATTGCTTACGGGGTGAAGAATGTCACTGATGAGGAAATTGTTGAAGCTACCAAATTAGCCAATATTCACGACTTTATCTCCAATTTACCCCAAGGATACGATACCATGATTGGAGAAAGAGGTACAACCCTTTCAGGAGGGCAAAGACAGCGAATTGCGATCGCACGGGCGGCTATTCGACAAACTCCCATCTTAATTTTAGACGAACCAACCACAGGACTCGATCGTCAAAATGAAGAAATTGTTATGGAATCCCTACAAAAATTAGCTCAAAATCGCACTACTTTTTTAATTACCCATGATTTATCTTTAGCAGAAAAAGCCGATTTAATTCTTTATTTAAACAATGGTAAAGTAGAAACTTTATCTAATTGTGAACATCTAAATAAATTAGTTAAATTGTAATATTATTCAAAAAAATCAAGAAAAATAATGAATTGTATTATTATTAATAATTATCAAATTAATCCAGAAGATAAACTAAATAACTATATTAAAGATGCCATTAATCCTCACAAAGTTATCAAAACTTTTAACGAAAATATCTCAATTATTCAAGAAGATAATTATAAATTAACTCAAATTAAATTAATTCGTTATAGACAACAAAAACGCTGTTTAATTGAATATCATTTTCAAAGCAAGAATAATTTGATTTTAATAGGAAAAATTAAAGCAAAAAAAACAGATTTTCATAGTTTTCAATTACAAGAAAAACTGTGGCAAAATGGCTTTGATGAAAATAGCCAAGATAATATTTCTGTCCCTAAAGCTGTTGGTATAATTCCTAAATGGCAAATGTGGTTACAAAAAAAAGTATCGGGGCAAATACTAAGTAAATATTTAACAAAAAATCAACCCATTAATATTTATCAAAAAGTTGCTCATATTGCTGATAAACTGCACCAAATAAATATTCCTACTAATCGCACTCATACTATTAAAGATGAATTAAATATTTTGCATGAAAAATTACCATTACTAACTAAAGATTATCCTCATTGGCAAAAAAGAATTGAAAACTTACTCAATCAATGTGATATTTTAGCATCAAAAGTAATAGAAATAGAATTATGTGGTATTCATAGGGATTTTTATTTTGATCAGATTATTATTGATAACAACCGTTTTTATTTATTAGATTTAGACTTATATTGTCGAGGAAATCCTTGTTTAGATATTGGCAATTTTATCGGTCATATTAGCGAATATAGCCTACGTCAACTTGAGGATATATCAGCATTAAAACATCAAGAATTAGCTTTAAAAAATGAATTTATAAACATTCATACGAAAGAAAAACAGGATTCTCTATCACTATGGGAGTTAAAAGACTTAAAAACTATGATTGAAAATAATATTGATATTTATACTCTATTAACTTTAGTGCGTCATATTTATCTTAGTACTCAATTTAATGAACGTCATACTTATACAAAAACTCTATTTAATTTCTGTGAAGAAAAAATAAAATTGGCTCTCTCATATTGAGTATGAAAAAAAAGAAAAATTTTGAAGTTTTAATTATTAACCATTAATGTTTGAGAAGTTTTTAAAGAATTTATATTCTTATTTCCTGTGCAGAAAAGCACTGTTTTTATCTCTGCAATTAATAGCTTTACTAACTCCTCAATAGCTTCTTCTGAAGTAATAGCGGTTTTCAGAAAAGGATAAGCCAAACCCACCATATCTGCACCTAAAGCCAACATTTTTGCCACTTCTAAACCATTACGAATTCCCCCCGAAGCGATTAGGGGTATCTCAGGATATTTTTGCCGAATATCTTTAACACAATCAGCAGTGGGAATTCCCCAATTAGCAAAGGTTTTACCCAATTCTCTCTGAAGAGGATTTTTTGCTCTTTCACTCTCTACCATTGCCCATGATGTGCCACCCATACCAGCTACGTCAATAGCTTTAACACCAACATTAATAAATTTTTCTGCCATTTTTGCCGATATACCGTTACCTACTTCTTTGGCAATAACCGGTATAGATAATTTATCACACACTTGCTCAATCTTTTTCAATAAGTCTTTGAAATTGGTATCCCCTTCAGGTTGGATACATTCTTGTAAAGGATTAAAATGGAGAATTAATGCGTCTGCTTCTAAAATATCGACTAATTTTAAGCATTCTTCCCAACCATAACCATAATTAAGTTGAACCGCTCCTAAATTAGCTAATAATATTATATTTGGAGCATAGTCACGCACTTGAAAAGTAGGAGCAATTTCTGGTTTTTCAATGATAACACGTCCTGAACCGATCCCCATTGGTAAACCATATTTTTGGGCAATCCTCGCCAATCGTTGGTTTATTAATTGGGCGTTTTCCGTGCCTCCTGTCATAGAAGAAATTAGCAAAGGAGTATTTAATTGACGGTTTAAAAAAGTGGTACTAATATCGATTTCTTGATAGTTTAATTCTGGTAAACAAACATGGGTAAATTGATATTTTTCTAAGCCGTTAGTAATTTGGTTTACTTGTACTTTTTCATCTAAACAAATGCGAATATGATCATCTTTTCGGCTTTGAGTTTCTGTTAAATTCACCATAATAAACCTGATTAAATATAAAAATAAAATTTTTCTGATAATGTATTTTGACTTTCATTGCCATAATTAGTCACAGTACCTTTTAAGGTTTTGCCATCAATAGCAATATAATCTTATATGTATTTGTGGTTACAAAAAGAATCAATAAATAACCCTCTTTTGTCAAACTCCGCAAACACTTATAATTTATAGATTCTGGAACTATGGCATATCAATTGATCGATACAATCTTTAATATTATAAAATCAATCAAAACTTTAAATTGGTAAATTTTACTCTGTAACATACTTTTATCATTAGTTACCAAGGTGTTTGAAAATATTTAATAATAGTTAAAGTTGGAAACTGACAAAAGAGGGATAATCGCTCAAGCAGGTTATGAAGTGACAGGAGTTGATGATTCTCCCTCTGGAATTAAGTTTGCTCAACAGACTTACGGTAATTGCCAGTTTATTCAAGAAAGTACATACGATATTTCTCCTGAAAAATTAGGTAAAAAATTTGATGTTATAATTGCGATCGATGTGATTGAGCATTTATTTTATCCCAAAGAATTAGCTAAAGTTGCGAAAAAGTGTTTAAATCCCGACGGATATTTGATTGTAACGACACCTTACAACGGCTATTGGAAGAATTTAGCCCTTTCAATCATGGGAAAATGGGATCAACATTTAACGGTTTTATGGGATGGTGGACATATTAAGTTTTTTTCCATAGCTACTTTGACAGAATTATTAAAGTCTCAAGGTTTTAGCAATATTAACTTCAAATTTGCGGGAAGATTACCTTTTCTTTGGAAAGACATGATATGTTATAGCCATATTTAAACTCTATAAACTGCTTTTTTCAAATATTCTCCTAATCGAACTGGAGTAAAATAATTGAGTAGGCATTGTCGATATAAAGGTAACTATCTATGACCCTAACTACCTATAAATGGACAACAGAAACTTATCATCAAGCCCTTGATAGTGGCATCTTTAATGGTGAAGCGGTAGAGTTATTGCGGGGAGAAATAATTATTATGTCACCAGAAAGAGAACCTCATGCCTATTATAATAGCGAAGTTGCTGACTATCTCCGCAGTTTATTGGGAAATCGAGTTAAAATCAGAGATGCGAAACCTATCACACTACCTCATAATTCCGAACCAGAGCCAGATATTGCTATAGTTAAACCGCTAGGTAAAGAATACTTAAAACACCATCCCTATCCTGAAGATATTTTCTGGATTATCGAATTTTCTCAAGCAACCCTCAGTAAAGATTTGAATGAAAAAAAAGACATTTATGCTGAAGCTGGTATTAGAGAATATTGGGTGGTAGATTTAAAAAATCTACAGCTAAAAGTATTTAGAGATTTAGTTAATAGTCATTACACATCAGAATTAACCATGAAAACTGGTCAAATTTCACCTCTTTCTTTCCCTGAAGTCAAGATAAATATTCCACAACTAATTGCGTAATAATCTATTACTATTTAATTACTGTAAAACTATTTATTAATCATTAATAAAAATCTATGACAGCAGTTATCACTAAACCGAGAGGGGAAAATATAGTTAAGTTAAATTCAGTTAGTTGGGAGACTTTTAATCGCCTTCTCAATGAATTGGGTGATAAAAGAAATCAACGTTTAACTTACCATGATCATATTTTAGAAATTATGAGTCCATTAGGAAAACACGAAAATAATAACCGTTTTATTGATGATCTTATTCGTGCGATCGCAGATGAATTAGGATTAAATCTCAAAAAATTCGGCTCACTCACTCTAAAATCTGAGCAATTTCAACAAGCAGTAGAGCCTGATTCTTGTTATTATTTACAAAATGAACCAAAGGTAAGAAATAAGCAACAAATTGATTTAACCATCGATCCTCCCCCTGATTTAGTATTAGAAATAGATATAACGAGCGGTTCATTACATAAATTACCTATTTATGCTAACTTAGGCATACCAGAAATATGGCGTTATGATGGGGAAAAATTAACTGTTTTTATCCTTGAAAAAGAGACAAATAATCACCGAGAGCTTGAGGAAAGTTTAGCCTTTCCCTTTATCAATATAGACTTGATTCCTAAGTTAATTCAACAAAGTTTAATCGATGGAGAAACAGCAGTTTTAAGAGCTTTTAGAAAGTATATTAAAAATATATAAATATTAACTAATAAAATAATATGATAAATACTTTAACAGAATCAAAACAAATATTAAATAAAGATAAAGTATTAAGGGAATTCGTCTGAGCAGTTCTTTTACAACAGTTACTTCTGAGGTTTTTTTCCTTCAAAACTGCGATAATCAATAATAAAGATTCTTTTATAACTCATGAATGAAGATAATTTTTTTGATATTTATCACCATAGTTTAAATAAACATAAAGAGGAATTATGTGGGGATAAAGTCAAATTTACTAAAGGAGAATCTAAAAGTACTATTGTTCTTTCTGATGGTTTAGGAAGTGGTGTTAAAGCAAATATATTAGCAACTCTTACTACGGAGATGTTAATTACTATGCTTGATGCAGATTTGCCCTTAAAAGAAGTAATAGAAACCATTGCGGGGACTTTGCCGCGGTGTCAGATGCGAAATATTGCTTATGCCACTTTCACTATTATTACAATTAATCATCATGACAATAAATTTGAGGTAATTAACTTTGATAATCCCCCTATTTTTCTTCTGAAAAAGGGCAGAATAGAAAAACTTATTCCGACAACGGAAGTGATTTTAGATAAAAAAATTAACTATTATCAAGGAATATTAGAAAGGGGCGATTTTTTAGGAGCAATTAGCGATGGTATTTTGTATGCTGGATTAGGTAATACCATGAATTTTGGTTGGGGATGGGATAATATTGCCAAGTTTTTAGAAAGTGTTTTTCTGACAAAAGCTAGTAATTCTCGTAAAATTATTGAACAGGTGGTTCAAGAAACTAAAAAACTCTACTGTAATCATATCGGTGATGATGCAACTTTTGTAGGTGTGTATGTACGCAAACCTAAGCCTTTAATGATATTTACAGGGCCTCCTTTAGATCCTAGCAAAGATGAAGATTATGCGGAACAATTATTGAGTTTTGCTGGACGTAAAATTATTTGCGGTGGTACAACAGGTAATATTGTTGCTAATTATATGGCAGAAACTATTGATATAGATATTGCTACGATGACAAAAGAGCTACCTCCCATTGGTAAATTGAAAGAAATTGATTTAGTCACGGAGGGAATTTTAACTATTTCTAAAGCGAAAGAGTTGTTAAACCGTTGTCAATTTGATGTTAGTAGATTACCAACGGTGCGTAATAGTGCGGTATTATTAGCCAAGGAAATTTTAGAGGCTGATTCTATTTATTTTTTAGTGGGACAACAAATTAATGAATTTTATCAGAATCCTCTTTTACCTAAAAATATTTCTATTCGTCGTAGTTTAATTGAGGAATTAGTGCAGTTATTAAGGGAAAATCAAAAAAAAGTTATTCTTGAATATTGTTAAGTTATGACATAAGTTTTTTACACTAAATTAAAAATGATTGAAATCGAGAAAAAATCAACTTTAGTTATTGGTTATGGTAATTCCTTACGCAGTGATGATGGTATAGGACAAAAAATTGCGATCGCACTTTCTCAATTGAATTTAAAGAATTTAACCGCTATTGCCACTCACCAATTGACACCAGAATTAGTAGAGAAAATTATTCAATTTGAACAAATAATCTTTATTGATGCTCAGATAAATAGTGAAAAGATAAAAATAAATAAAATAGAAAATATAAACTCTTATACTCAACAAAATTGGACTCATCATCTCAATCCTATTTCATTAATTAATTTAACCAACAACTTATATAATAAATTCCCTCAAGGATGGTTAATTACTATTCCTATTAAAAATACTAATTTTGGTGAACAAATATCTCCAGAAGTAAAAATAATGGCGGAAAATATTATTAATAATATTGGCAAAAATTTTCTTAATTAATCATCTTTGATTAAAGAATAGCAAGACTCTTTTAATAAAGGTAAAGTTTGCCCTGAAACAGAATAAACTAGGGCTTCTCGATAAACTCTATTGGCAGGATTATAGTCTATATTAGCTGTTCCTTTTGATGTTATGATAGATGCGATCGCACTTTTGTGAGCTAAATTAATAGCTTCTACTCTCAACTTTAATTTTTCTGCAAAACTAACATTGTTATCAATCATAGCTGTTAACATTTTGTCTTGCAAATTTTCTACTTGATTTTTTAATTCAAAATAAGTTTCTTTGATTTCTTGATAATCTAATTTGACTAAATTTTCCTCCATAATTCTCAAACTAGCAAAAGTACAACCCAAAGGAAAAAAGCCATGATGTAAAATATTTTCTTGGTCTTTCAGATGAATATTATTGCTAGGTTTAATTGTAACAATATCTTCTTTTCTCAACAAATAATTATTTAATTTACCCGTGACAGTATTAGTGCTTGTCATCGCACATAATTGTAAAGGTTTACTTAATTCTAAATATGAATTTTGATGGTGAAAAGGAATGATACCATAAAGTTCTTGACCATCGGGTAAAGTTGCCCCGATAATAAAATGAGAGAATATATCATAACCAGTAATCCAAGGAATAAACCCATTTAATTCATATCCTTTTTCTGTGACAGTAGCAGTTACTAAAGCCTTTTCTTTTATTCTTAGATGAGAAAAACCCACTCCATAAAAATAATTTTCTTTTCCTATTTTAGTTAAATATTTTTCTTTCAAAATCTCATTATCACTACTGTTCAAAAATGCGATCGCACTTTGATGTTGAGTTTGTAAAAAAGCAAATGCCCCAGAATATTTTGCCATCATAATTTGCCATGAATAAAAACCTAAATTGCTCATAGCTAAACCTTGCCATTGAGAATCTATTTTCAGTCTTAAGAAAGAAGAATCTATAGTATTAAAATCATAAAAATAAGTTTTCAATAATTGGCTATCCTTATCTAAAATATTCCCTTGAGGTAAGATATTTTGTTCTAAATAAGCCTCTGCTTTATCAATAGTCTTCAATTCCGTTAAAGACAAATTTACTTTTTTGTTTTTTTCAGAATTTCTACAATTGATTAACTGTAGCTTTTTGTTGAACTTTCCCTTAAGTTGTGCTTTTTTTTCTTTAACTAAATTAATGTCATCTGAAGTGATATTATTTGCTTCGATAATAGCCTCTATAACTTCATAAACATCCGCTATTTCTTCTATTAAATCTTCCTTCTTATCTGTGGCAAAAACTTCTTTAGCTTCTTCAATTAACTTCCGTTTCAATTCTTGCTTATACTCATCATTATTTAATATTGTTAGTTGATAGTTTAAATTATTTTTATCAAGAAAATCAGGTATATTATCTCTAATTAATTTAGAATATTTACTCATAAAATATAGATTCCTAAAAATTCAAACAATAAATATTAGGCTATGATTTTTAGTTTAAATCGGTAATGAGGAATAGGCAATCAGCAATGGTAATAATATTTGAATATTAAGGCGTGTCATCAATTAAGCCCCTCTAAATATATATTTGTTGTTCTAGCCATAAAGATCATTAAAAATCATCAAGCCTGAAACCTTTTAGTTGAAACCTTCCTAAACTCCATATTCTTGCAAAAAAATTGAGGCGATACCTACTATGTGCCTGAAACCCCTATTTGTTAACAATACTTTAGCAAAATGATTTCGAGGTCGTGCATTTGATAGTATTTGAAGATAGAACCTAATTATAATGTTTAATTATAAGTAACTAAAAGCCCCATATGTCCATGAGCGATTTTGACACCACTATTTATAAATGTATCATTAGCACTCCTGCCGATAAAACCCCTTATATCCCTTTTAAAACCCCAGAAGAAACAAAAGGTAAATTACCTAACAAATATGCCCTAGTAAATCCATTAGAACTAAATTCCCTCACCCCTTATATAACAATTAATAATCGTCAATATTTTGCTTTAGAAGTTATCGATATAAATCCCGAACAAAAAAGCATATTAGATGAAAATTTGGAAAAAATAGAAGATTTTGAGAAGGATAATTTAAAAAAAGTAGGTATTCCCGACTTAGCTTTTGTTTATCTTACCCTAACCGAATATAATCCCACCGTACCTGAACTTTTAGATGCTTGGCAAGATTCCGAATTTGATCAGGAAGTGGTAATTGTCACCAACAATCAAATATTTAAAACCCTGACAGAATATTGGGAAAATAACACCCCTGATAAAGCAACTATATTAGGTTATTTACAAACCATGACTAAGTTATGGAGAACTCTTGGTAAACTTAATTGTCGCTCTACACTACTACATATCAATAATCTAAAAATTGATTTTAATCAAACACTCTTAATAGAGCATATATACCAAGACCCTGAGAATGATCCTCCGTTATTGAGGGAATTAGTAGAAACATGGGCTAATTTAATTGCTGATTTCGGTGGAGATTATGAGTCATTAATTACAGATTTAATGATCAAAATTGAGTCAGGAGAGGTAGAAAATGCGAAACAATTACGCTCTGAAATAGAGTTGCTAATTCAACAAACAGAAATTGAATCATTATTAGAAGAGGAAGATTTAAGTTTTCTCAATGAGAGTGATGAGTTAAACACCATTGCTGAGTCATTTGGAGATGATGATTTATCTTCTGAATCTCAAGCTACACAAATTAACAGTGATGGAGATGACCAACCTACTTTAGTTTTGCCGATGCGTTTATTGAGCGTTAAAGAAGTGGGATTGACGGATATTGGTCGTCGTCGGGGACATAATGAAGACTATTTTGCGATGGATACAACAATCAAAAAGTCTGAAAGCTCTCGTGGTACTTATGTTTCTGCAAAAGGACTCTTTTTAGTTTGTGATGGTATGGGAGGTCATGCAGGAGGTGAAGTTGCAAGTGCTACGGCAGTCAAGTGTTTATCAGAGTATTTCCAGCAAAATTGGGACGACGAATTGCCTTCTGCTCAAACCATTCGGGAAGGAATTTTAAGTGCGAATGAAACGATTTATTCTCTTAACAAGGATAAAGGACAAGTCGGTGCTGGTAGAATGGGAACAACTCTCACTTTAACTTTAGTGCAAGACACAAAAGCTGCGATCGCACACGTGGGAGATAGTCGAATTTATCGAGTTACCCGTAAATGGGGTTTAGAGTTACTGACTGTAGATCATTGTGTTGCTCAAGCAGAAATCAGACAAGGAGTTGATCCAGAAATTGCCTATGCGCGCCCCGATGCTTACCAATTAACCCAAGCCCTAGGCCCCAGAGACAATAGCTTTGTTAATCCAGACATCAGATTTTTAGACATTAAAGAGGATACCTTATTTTTAATGTGTTCCGATGGTTTATATGACAATGATTTATTTGAAAGTAACTGGGAAAAAATCCTTTTACCCTTAATTAGTTCCAAGGCTAGTTTAGAAGAAGGAGTTGCCCACATAATTGACCTTGGCAACCAAGTAAATGGTCATGATAATCTAACTTGTGTTTTAGTGCGCATTAAAGTACAACCTAATTTAGATGGGCAAAGTGGATTTTTTTAATCTCAGTTCGGTTTAAGCACATCGGATAAGGGAAGTGGGGCTTAGGGTTTTGGGGTATTAGGGGGAAACGAGTTAGGAGTTAGGAGTTAGGAGTTAGGAGTTATTAATTATCAACTATTTACCTTTGCCCTTTGCCATTTTTACTTTGCTCTTCTGAAATCGATTCACCGTAACACTATTCAGCAAACATATATTAATCAGAAATTAGGCATTAGGAACTAAGTTTTTGATCAAATTCTTTCTTTATGACCAATAAAAAAAATATTAGCTCAATATCAACAGTAGAGTTGAGTAAATTAATTCACAGCAAGGAAATTTCTCCCTTAGAAATTCTTGAATTTTACGCTCCACAAATAGAAGAAAAAAACCCAAAACTAGGGGCTTTTACTTATTTAAACTTAGATTTAGCCTACAAAGAAGCCAAAGAAAAAACTGAAATCTTAGCTCAAGTTGACGATACCTCTTGCTTACCCTTTTTTTTTGGTATTCCCACCGCTATTAAAGATTTATACCCTGTTAAAGGTATGCCAACAAGTTATGGTAATGGTTTTGTTAAAGACCAAATTGCAGATTATGATTGTAGTGTCACAGGTAAAATAAAGGAAGCAGGGTTTATTATTGTAGGCAAAACTGCAACTTCTGAGTTAGGTTCACTACCTTACACAGAATCTATTGGTTTACCTCCTTGTCGCAACCCTCATAACCTTGACTATACAGCCGGAGGATCAAGTGGGGGAGGGGCTTCCGCAGTGGCGGGGGGGTTATTGCCCATCGCTCCGGGTTCTGATGGAGGAGGTTCTGTGAGAGGACCTGCTTTTTGTTGTGGTTTAGTGGGTTTAAAGCCCAGTCGAGGACGAGTTTCTAATGCTCCTGTGGGAGATTATCAAGGAGGAATTGCAACTCATGGTTGTTTAAGTCGTACGGTGGCAGACAGTGCTGCTTTATTAGATGCGATCGCAGGTTATATTACGGGTGATCCTTATTGGCTACCAAATCCTGAGACTTCGTTTCTTTCCGCTTTAACACAAGAAACAGGTAAGTTAAAAATTGCTTTTGCTACTTCTGTATTACCGGCTGGAGAAGTTGACCCCATTTTAAAAACTCAAGTAGATGCGATCGCACTTTGTTTACAAGAAATGGGTCATGAGTTAGTAGAGGCTTGTCCAGATTTTACAACCTTGGTTGAACCCTTTAAAATCATTTGGCAATCGGGCATTACGGCGGCAGGATTCCCAGAGCAAATCCTCAATCCGATGAATCAGTGGTTAAAACAAAACTCCCCTGATTTAGGCACTTACTTAAGGGCAGTTCATCAGATGCAAGTTATTTCTCGACAGATAGTCGGCTTTTTTGACCATTTTGATTTATTGCTTTTACCTACTTATATGTCACCACCAATCAAAATCGGTGCATGGGCAGATTTACCTGCCGAAAAAACCCTAGAAAAGATTATTCACTGGATCAATCCCTGTCCTCCTTTTAATGCGACAGGACAACCTGCGATCGCACTTCCTACAGGATTTACAGAAGATAATTTACCCATCGGAGTGCAACTAATCGGGAAACCAGCAGATGAAAAAACCCTCTTACAAATAGCCTATCAACTGGAGACAAGAAACAAACTGAGTTCAAAGTTAGGGTAAAGATAAAGGCAATTAACAAGCAATTAACAATTAGTGATTAAGACAAGAGAACGGATAAACCTCTCTGTATCTTCCCTTAAAAAGGTCAAAGGGCAAGGGAAGGGGCAAAGGTAAATAGTTGATAATTAAAAGGTGACAGGTTTCAGGTTTCAGGTTTCAGGTTTCAGGTGTTAGATGTTAGAAAATTTCCGAATTTTTAATTCTCCCTACTCCCTACTCCCCACTCCCCTACTTTTATAAAACCCCTAACTCCTAACTCGTTTCCCCCTAATACCCCAAAACCCTAAGCCTCCACTTCCCTTATACCCTGATACCTGTACCCTCTTTCTAAACTCCGAACCCCTAATTAACTGGCAACGATATACTCTTTGACACTACTTCTTTTTTTGCGTAAATGAGCTAATGCCTGTTGCTCCAACTGACGTACTCTTTCACGACTAATATTCATTCTTTGTCCAATTTTTGCCAGAGATAATTCCTTACCATCTTCTAAGCCAAATCTGAGTCTGACTACTTGCTGTTGTTGAGGAGTTAATTCCCCCAACAGTTTTTGTAAGTCCTGACGCATCAACTCTTGAGTAATATAATTATCTGGAGATACTCCTTCATCTTCTAAAAGCTCTGATAACTCGGTATCTTGGTTATCTCCCACTTTGACATCTAAAGAGATGGGTTGACGAGCAATACTGAAATACTCCCTAATCTGAGCTGGTTCTAACTGCAAAGCCTCTGCTATTTCATTGGGGCTAGGACTTCTACCCAATTTTTGAGATAATTCTCTCTGAGTTTTTTTAATTTTATTCAGTTTTTCTGTGATATGAATAGGAAGACGAATAGTTCTAGCCTGTTGTGCGATCGCACGAGTAATCGCTTGACGAATCCACCAGTAAGCATAAGTAGAGAATTTAAAACCTTTGGTGGGGTCAAATTTTTCCACCCCTCTTTCTAGCCCAAGACTACCCTCTTGAATTAGATCTAAAAACTCCATATTACGCTTTTGATATTTTTTTGCGATCGCCACTACAAGCCGTAAATTAGCTTCGATCATTTTCTGTTTTGCCCGTTTGCCCTGATGAATTATTTTTTTCACCTCATTGGGGGTTTTATCTGCCTTCTGAGCCCATTCTTCCAGGGTTATTTCTCGACCCAACTTTTTTTCTAAGCTCTCTTTCACATCGTAGAGAGACATCATGTGTTGCACCTGTTTCCCAAAAACAATTTCTTGCTCATGACTTAAAAGAGGAACTTTCCCAATTTCTTGCAGATAGGTACGTACCATATCTACGGTATTCACTCTTCTTTTATCAACATCATTAATATTTGCAGTAACTTTAGCATTGGACATAGGGCTTTTTCTCTCCTAACTTTCAGCTCAATGTAGTTTTTCTGGGCAGGACTTTTCCAACCTTTTAATAATAATGCTAGTTTTAATGGCTTAAACTATTTTTTTAACATTATTGTACTTTCTATATAGACGTTTATTTATTTACAAAAGTTCACTTTTACAAAAATATTTTTAAATTAAAGCACCAAATCAATTTAAGCTATCGACTATTATGAATAGTGTTAATTTTCTTAACAAAAATAACTAGATTGCGCGCCTTGCTTCTATGATGACAGATTTATCTAAAGAAGGCTAGGATAATTTTTTGTGTGATCACCGAACTTTACTGTAGTGATATTCCCCTGTTCAGTAACGGAAAATGGGGGGAACGAGAAGAAATTGTCTTCATTACTAATTACTAATTGCTGATTGCTGATTGCTAATTGTTAATTACCTTTGCCCTTTTATTGCTTGAATTAATAGGAAGGTACAGAAGGATCAACTTCCTGACTCCAAGCCAAGATGCCTCCTTTGACGTTAATACCCTCAATACCCGCTTCTTTGAGAATTTGCAATGCCTTAGTCGAACGTCCACCCATTTTACAATGAGCAATTAAACGATGACCTTTTACATCAACTAATTCTCTAATTTTTTGTACTCCTTCTCCACTTTCAATATCAGATAAAGGAATCAAAACAGAGCCGGGGATACGAGCAATTTCATGCTCATTAGGATTACGCACATCAACTAATACGTAATCATGAGGATGAGATTCTAACAAGAATTTTAGCTCTTGTACCGTAATTTCTGGGAGTTCTTCCTGAGCTTTTTCTGACTCTGCCTGAGCTTGAGGAATACCGCAAAACTCTTCGTAATCAACTAATTTTTCAATTACAGGGCGTACAGGATTGGGACGTAATTTCAACTCTCTGAATTTCATATCCCAAGCATTAAATAATAATAAACGACCGCTTAAAGTTGTCTCTGCCCCTAAAATAATTTTAATAGCTTCAGTGGCTTGAATTGTACCGATAATTCCGGGTAAAACCCCTAAAACTCCTCCTTCTGCGCAAGAGGGTACCATTCCTGGTGGTGGTGGTTCGGGATATAAGTCACGATAGTTGGGGCCTCCCTCATAGTTAAAGACTGTTGCTTGTCCTTCAAAGCGGAAAATAGAACCATATACATTAGGTTTGTTCAACAAAACACAGGCATCGTTAACTAAATAACGGGTGGGGAAATTATCTGTACCGTCAATGATAATATCGTAGGGTTCAAAAATAGAGAGGGCATTTTCTGAACTCAAACGAGTCTCATATAAGTCAACTTGACAGGCAGGATTAATTTCTAAAATACGATGTTTTGCCGATTCAATTTTGGGTTTTCCAACCCATGAAGTACCGTGGATAATTTGTCTTTGCAGGTTGGAAGTGTCAACCACATCAAAATCAACTATACCGATTCTACCAATACCAGAGGCGGCTAAGTAAAGAATTAAAGGAGAACCTAGTCCTCCTGTTCCAACACAGAGTACACTAGCGGCTTTCAGACGTTTTTGCCCTTCTAAACCCACTTCAGGCAAAATAATATGTCTGGCATACCTTTCGTACTCTTCCTTATTAAGTTCTATTGCTTCTAAGTTCGGATTAAGCATTATTTTGTTTAATTATCAGAAAATCGATTCTGCCATTTATTCTCTAATTTTCTATTCTAACTTAAATTGGAAATACTCAGTTCACTGGCTAGTAAGGCACTGCCATAAGCCGCTTCGGTGTTAGCAGAAATGGATACGGGTACTTGTAGGTATTTTTCTCTGATTAAGTGCCATGTCTCATTTTTAGCTCCTCCTCCAGCAGTATAAACTTGAGAAAGAGGTGTTGCACCTAATTGTTGTAATAATTTGTAACCTTGAGATTCGATCGCAGCTATGCCCTCTAATAAACCTTGTAGGAATAAGATTGGGTTATCGGGGCGGGGGGATAATTTGGGTTCTAAATCAGGGTTATTGATAGGGAAGCGATCGCCTTTTTCTAATAAGGGATAGTATTGTAAATTAGTACAGGTATTATGATCAATTTTTTGGCTAAGGTCATTTAATTCATCATCGGAGAAAAAATGTTTTAAAACTGCCCCTCCTGTATTTGATGCTCCACCCACTAACCATAAATTCCCCAATCGATGGCTATAAATCCCATAACGACTGTCATCAATTTTTGTTTTACTCAACAACTTCAAAACTAAAGTTGAACCCAAAGAAGTAACTGCTTCCCCTGAAGTTTTTATACTACTGGCAAGAAAAGCGGCGATACTGTCCGTTGTTCCAGCTTTAATTAAGCAATGGGGATTAATTTGGTATTTTTTCGCCACAGAAGGTATTATTTCCCCTACAGTCTCACCCGGTGCTTTTATCTTTGGCAAAAGAGAGAAAAACGGTAAGTTTTCTAGCCAAGAAGAGTAACTCAAAGACTCCACATCATAACCTAATTTAAGAGCGTTGTGATAGTCGCTAACGCCCATTTTACCGTGTAATAGCAATCCTAACCAATCTGCTTGATGTAGTAAATAAGTTGCTTTTTCGGTTAATCCTTGATGATACCACCAAAAAATTTTTGCTAAGGTAGAAGTGGCACTCACAACTAAATGATTTTCTGGGGCAAAAGATTTAATTTCCTCTAAGTATTGTTTTCCCCTTACATCGTTGTACCAAAGTGGCTCACTCAACAGTTGTCCATTTTTATCTAACAAAAGAGTAGTGCTAGAAGTTGCGTCAAGTGCGATCGCATCTAATTTTTGAGTAATATAAAGAGGTATTTGTGAGAGTAACTCATCTAATCCTTTCCGCCAATAATAGGGAATTTGGGCAGGAAAATCAGCCGTTTTTAGACAGAGAATTTGATTTTTATTTTCATCGATAACGATGCCCCTTGCCCCCGAAGTACCAAAATCAAGCCCTAAATAATAACTAACCATAAAAAACTTCAACTATAACAAGGTAATAAAAAATAATAGAGAGTAGGGAAGAAAGAAGAGAGAAAAGTGATGATAAATTATAAAAAACTTATGTTTACTGATTTTTTTCTTTTTAATTTTTTCACTGACTTACTAAATGTTAGTGTTGGAAATGGAAAACCTGAAACCTGCCACCTGAAACCCACTGTTGTCCAATAAATATTATGTAAGTCGAACTCAAGTTAAGTATTTATTAAATTATGGACATTGAAAAATCGTTAAAACTACGCCACTTAAAATGTATTGATGAGTAACTGTGATAAGTCCAGCCTGTGAAGCTAATTTTTGTCTTTGAGCTTTATTATAAAAACGAATACCTCCCGGAGTAAAAAATACTTTTTTCATTTGATTATTTCCTAAATAATCCGCCAAATAAAAATAACCGCCTTTTTTTAAAACCCTTGCCACTTCCCGAAAAACCTTTTCTGGCTGTAAATAATGCAAAAAGCTAATTGTATTAAAAACCGCATCAAATTGATTATCTGCAAAAGGTAAATCATGAGCATCCGCACGAACAAAGATTAAACGGGGATGATGGGTATTTGCTAAACGAGCATTAGTCAGCATCTCTGGAGATAAATCCGCCCCTATCCCTTTTAAATCGGAAAATTCTTCTGCTAATCGATTTAACAATTTTCCCGTACCACATCCTAAATCCAAAATCAAAGGAGAAGAAGGTAAATTAATATAATCCAATAAACGGGTATGAATTGCTTGATAAAAGATAGTAGTGAAGGTGAAATCGTAAAATCTAGCCCAAACATCAAAAAAAATCCGTTTTTGCCGAATAAAAATCTCTTCTTGCATCTTTCTTTATCTTGTATAAATTTACTCAGAAAAAGATTTAATAAATCTTTAGATTATTTTATATTAATTAATGTAAACAAAAACATTAAAATAATTAAATTATGATAAGTTTTTCGTGCTAATAAATTACTTATAGTTTATCAGTATAAATAGTGATAAATAATTATGCTTTAGACAAAATTAATAAAAAAATACAGTGAATACCCTGTTGTTTTGAGATAACTTTATCAAATACAATAAAAATAGATTAAAAATGAAAGTTTAAATATAATTTTGATAGTATCTTGCTTTGATATTAATTATTGTGCGGGTAATATGTGTTGACTCTAGTATAAATTGAAAAAAGAACTATGACTACTTTAAAAACACACTCTGAATATAAACAAGAAAACGAGAAACTTTTTGTAAATTATCGACAAAATCATGATTTGAAGATAAGAAACCAAATTTTAGAGTTAAATATGGGATTGGTGCGCAAAGAAGTGTGTCATTGGTTGAATCAGTGTCAGGAGAATTATGATGATTTATTACAGGTAGGTTGTATTGGTTTAATCAGAGCAATTGATCGCTACGATATAGAAAAAGGTTTTGCATTTAGTTCTTTTGCTGTTCCTTATGTCAGAGGAGAAATACAACATTATTTAAGAGATAAAGGCTATTCTATTCGGATTCCTCGTCGTTGCTTAGAATTAAAGAATCAGTCTAACCGCATTGTGAGAAAACTCAGAAATGAATTAAATAGACAGCCTACAGATCAAGAAATTGCAAGGGAATTAGGAGTTTCTTTACAGGAATGGCATGATGTTAAACTAGCCCATCAAAATCGTGAACCGATTAGCTTAGATATTAATGCCAATGATGAAGATGAGCGTAGCACTTTAGGAGACTGTTTACCTGATCATCAATATCGTAGTTTTCAATTAGCACAGGAAGACAAAATTCGTTTACAAAATGCTCTATATCAATTAGAAGATGGCACTCGTAAGGTTTTAGAATTTGTATTTTTACAAGATTTAACCCAAAAAGAAACTGCTGATATTTTAGGGGTGAGTGTAATTACTGTATCCAGAAGAATTAAAAAGGGTATTGTGAAAATGAGAAATTTAATTAAACTCGATGAATTCTAAGATGAAAGATGATTTGATATTCAAGATATGTTATGATTATTAAACGATAGCGGGATGTAGCGCAGCTTGGTAGCGCACTTCGTTCGGGACGAAGGAGTCGCAGGTTCAAATCCTGTCATCCCGATTGTGGATCTGTACAGTGCCAAATTCTTGTCTTTGAAGTAGCAATGACAGATTAATAATGAACTCTTGCCGAAAATTATCGATGTGATATTTTCCTTTATCTCTTCTGCTAATCGTCACTAAAGCAGTTAAACCTTTTTGTAGTACACGGTTATTTATTGTTAATTCCTAATTCCTAGCTAATTAAAACAGATTCTATTGTGTTTTCAAAGTAGATAACTTAGCATTGCGATAATAATGAGCTAAAATTTGACGATAGTTAACACCATTTTGGGCTAAATATTGAGCTCCCCACTGACTCAACCCTAAACCATGACCAAATCCTCTACCAGATACTTGTAAGCTATTTCCCCCTAAAGAGACACGGAATAATGTACTTCTTAAATCAAGGGCTTTGCGTAAATCACTACCAGCGACATTTTTAGTAGTGCGATCGCCCACAACTCTCATAGTTACGATTCTGCCTTGGGGGGTAGTTTTTTGGGGAATTAGGGCTTGGATATTGCCGACTCCTCCGACAATTCTACTCATGGTAGAAGGAGAAACGCTTTTATTCCAACTAAAAACAGGGGAATTTTGATCGTAATCGACTACTCCTCGAAGATAGGGTAAGGGAGATACCCAAATATCTTCGACATTTTCAGTATGACCACCAGAAGAAGAATGAAATACCGCTAAAATGATTTGGTTATTGTAAGTCATAACCTCTCCCATGGTTTCCCTTACTGCTTGATGAGTGGTGGTATATTCACTGCTTAAACCTTTATAAACCTGAGTAGCGGTAGTTGTATCTAAATCAAAAAGTTGATTACGTCCACTATTTCGTTTATATAGAGCATAAGTTCTGGCGGCCACGGCTTGAGCTTTCAGTGCGTCTTTAGGCCAACTAGGAATAGCCTCTGCACCGACAACACTATATAGATAATCCTCTAAATCCACATAGTTAATTGCTGTAATTCCTTTACCTTGAGGTACTAATAACACTCTCCCACGATACCAGCGATCTCCAATCCAGACAACCCCGTCTCCACTAGGCTCTAACCATAAACGATTGGATTTCCATTGATTAAGATTAACATTGCCTCCTTGTACTTGAGATACAAAAGAATTCATCCCTGCAACTTGTCCGACAACTCGCCCCGCATTATCTTTTACAACTGCCGGGGTTGAACTACCTATCTGTAAAGAATTAGCACCTTTTTTGATTGCAACCCTTAATTCTAAAGCGGCTTGGGCAGATGGACTAAAGATTAACCAGAGCAAAGATAATAAGCTAAACTTGGCCAACCATTGTAATATTAATTTTTTACCCATAATCTCACACCGTAATTCGTTTTTTGATGATTGTTAACTGAATCTTACTTAATTTCTGCGAGTGTTGTTTTTTTGTGTTAGGAATATTTAAGCAGAAAAAATGACTTTACAAATAGTATTTTTGTTTCCATTCTTTCAAGATCGAACTCAGGTGGTGATAAAATAGCAAGACTGAAAATAAAGCAGAAATAATCAGTAAAAAAGTAATGATTAGAGTTGGTTTAGTTGGTACGGGATATGCGGCTCAAAGACGGGCGGAGGCTTTTCAAGCAAATCCTTTAACTGAGTTAGTGGCGGTGGTGGGCAATAGTGTGGAAACAACAGCTAGTTTTTGTGAAACCTACGACATTCCTTCGATTTCTAGTTGGCAACAGTTAGTAAATGATTCTAGTTTAGATTTAATTTGCATTTCTAATATTAATCGAGATCATGGAATGATTGTAAGAGGTGCTTTATTAGCTGATAAACACGTTATTGTTGAGTTTCCTTTAACTATCAATCCTGATGAGGCAGAGGAGTTGCTAAATTTAGCACAAGACAAAAATAAGTTACTTCATGTAGAACATATCGAAATTTTGGGGGGAGTGCATCAAGCTATTAGGGCTAATTTATCAGCCATTGGCGATCCTTTTTTAGCTCGTTATACGACTATTTTGCCGAAGAGTAGTTTAATGAATAAATGGACTTTTAACTATGAGTATTATGGTTTCCCTTTTATAGCGGCTCTTTCTCGTATTAGTCGTTTTACTGATTTATTTGGAGAAGTGGATTCGGTAAGTTGTTATGGGCGTTTTTGGGATGCTGAAAAGGTTGGTTATTTTTCTGCTTGTTATACTCAGGCACAGTTATCTTTCAAGAATGGTTTATTAGCTTGTTTAACTTATGGCAAGGGTGAACAATTCAAAAGTAGCGATCGCACCTTAGAAATTTATGGTACTCAGGGGACGTTAAAATTCGAGGGAGAAACAGGTAAGATTATCAGGGATGGAGAAGAAAATGCGATCGAAGTTGGTACAAGGCGAGGACTCTTTGTTAAAGATACGGAAGCAGTGATCGACTATTTAACGACAGGAAAACCTCTTTATATTGAAAATAAAGCCAGTGTTTATGCTCTAAAAGTAGCCAATGCAACTCTTAAGGCTTATCAAGGTCAATCAATATGTAAGGTTTAAGGAAATAGATGTTAAAAAGGGCAAAGGTGAATAGTTGAGAATTAAGAATTGAAAACCCCGTTCACGACTGAAAGGAGTGTACGAGCGAAGCGAACTGTTCTAACTCAAATTTGCTTAGTATAATTTTAGTAAAAAAAAGTCAATGGATAAGGAAGTGTGATTTATCATTAAAACTTAATATTAACTAATAAAATAATTAAATAAAAAGCAAAAATGTTTGAAATTGATATAGAAGCCCTCCAAGCAGAATTCGATCGCATCGTTGCCTCTTTTGGTACTCCTTCCGACAGTTTTATTGAAGATACAGAAAGATGGATAGAAGATAATTCTATTATCCTACAAGAAATTAATGGCGGTGGTGGTGGATTAGAAAAAGTCTTTTTGACTGTAACTACTTTTGAGGATCAAAATGACGGCGGAGACAGAAACGGTTTATCCCTTCGAGATGCTATTTTAAGGGCAAAAGCAGACCCTAGTAAAGAATATGTTATCAGCCTTCCTGCCGGAGTTTATGAGTTGTCTATTCAGGGTAACGAAGACTCCTTATTTCCTAGTGACAATCCCAACTTACCCGGTGAAGTAGATGACATCGTTGCTCGTACAGGAGACTTAGATGTTGAAACAAGAGTTACCATTTTGGGAGTAGGTGCAGGATCAACTATTATCAATGGTATAGCATTAGGCGATCGCATTTTTGATGTTCGAGAAGGAGGATTACTTTCTCTTAGTGGAGTTACTATCGAGGATGGAATAGCCGAAAATGCCCTTGATGAAAACGGTAGTAGCGGTGGTGGTATTCGCATTAACACAGGGGCTTCCGCTATTATCAATAACAGTATTATCAAAAATAATTCCACTGCCATTAATACCGCCACAGATAATAACAATGGAGGTGGTATAGCCAACTTCGGAGATACAGAAATTATTAACAGTATCATTTCAGGCAACCTCTCAGGAGACGACGCAGGAGGTATCTATAACGAAGGTACATTAAATATTCGTAATAGCACCATAGCTGGTAACTTCGCCAATGCCGCCGCCGTAGAAGTGATTGAAGCAGGAGGAGGGGGACTTTATACCTTCGGAGGAACAGTACAAATACTAAATAGCACTATCTCTGGTAACATTACAGGAGACGCAGGGGGCGGTATTCTCAGCCAAGATGCCACCGTTTCCATTATCAACTCAACTATCACGAATAATAGCTCTCAAATTGGCTCAGGTATTACCGTTTTAGGAGCAAATAACCCCCTTTTACTGCAAAACAGCATTGTTGCAGGAAATTTAGATAGTAGTGACATAGAAGGATTTTTTACCCCAAACAGTTCCTATAACCTTATTGGTGATGGTAACGGTATTATTTTAGATGGGTTTAATAATAATATTGTCGGAGACATCGTTAATCCATTAGATCCTCTCCTCGGAGATTTACAGGATAATGGTGGTTATACTCCTACCCATTTGCCCCTCAGAGGTAGCCCTGCCATTAATGCAGGAAATAACGAAATTGCTTCGTCTCAAGTAAGCAATTCAGACCAAAGAGGCTATGCCCGTATAGTGGGAGGTACAGTAGATATAGGTAGTACAGAAAGCGGTGCAACCCCTCGCTCTGGCTTAAATAATCCCATATATCGCTTCCAAAATACAGAAGTACCCGGTACATATCTTTATGTGGGAGAAGAAGAAAGACAAAGCATTTTAAACAATTATCCTAAATTTCAAGAAGAAGGATTTGCTTTTAGTGTTGCCACTCAACCGGGGGATGGATTAATTCCCATATATCGTTTCCAAAACACTCAAATACAAGGAACATATCTTTATGTAGGGCAAGAGGAAAGACAAAGTATTTTACAAAGTTTTCCTCAATTCCGAGAAGAGGGATTAGCTTTTTATGCTTTTGGGGCTAATGCTAATCAAGCTGACAGCTTATACCGTTTCCAAAACGATAATTTACCCGGCACTTATTTATTTGTAGGGCAGAATGAAAGACAAAGCATTCTTCAAAACTATTCCAATTTTGCCGAAGAGGGCATCGCTTTTGAGGCGGCTTTTTAATTAGGGGTTGATGAAAAAAGATGTTGGGGTATTAGGAGTTAGGAGCTAGAAGTTAAGAGCTAGAAGTTATTAATTATCAACTATTTACCTTTGCCCCTTGCCCCTTGCCCTTTGACCTTTTTTCTTTGCCTTTTGCCCTTCATCTATTCCTCCGTTTTTTATTTTTGGCGACGACATTTTTCAGAACAATATTTAACCTCATCCCAACATTTAGACCATTTTTTGCGCCATGTAAAAGGTAAACCACAAACAGGACAAATTTTAGTTGGGAAATCAGATTTTTTTCTCTGCTTTGCCATTTTTGCTCTTAATTATTGAAATTAAACCATTTTTCCAGTTCTTCCCACCCTAAACCTTGTCGCACTACGGCAGGATTTTCTGTAGAAAAATCTAAAATTGTTGAAACGTCATAACCTGGGTCTGTATAATCATCGATAATAATGTCAACCAGTTTATCAAAGTAATCAAATAATTTCGCCTTTTCCCAGTCATCGGAGGGGGAATATCCTTCTTCATCGTTAATATGAGCAGAGGTGGAAACAACTGGATTATTAAGAGTTGTTAAAATTGCTTGACAAACGTTCTGATCTGGTACTCGAATACCTGTAGTTTTGCGTTTTGGTGACATAACCAGTTTTGGGACTAATTTTGTGGCAGGTAAAAGAAAAGTATAAGGACCGGGTATTAATCTTTTCATGATATAGTAGGCTTCATCAGTTACGATCGCATATTCGGAAATTTTCGATAGAGAAGAACAAAGAAAAGTTAATGGTTTGTCGTTGGCAAGACGTTTTAAAGTTCTCACTTTTTCTACGGCACTTTTAACATTAATATCACAACCAATGGCATAAACTGTATCTGTGGGATAAAGCATGATTGCTCCATCTTTTAATGCTGATGCTATTTGCTCAATACTTCTGCTTTGAGGATTATCAGGATTTAATTCGTATAAAATAGCCATAAAATAATTTAAAAATTAATAATAAAACAGTGACAGAAGGCTAAAGCCTTTGATTTTTTATGTAATAGCTCAAAGCTATAAAACTTATCAGTTAATTGTATCTTATATGAGTAAAATCGCTTATTTACAATGTCATACAGGAATAGCAGGGGATATGTTTTTAGGGGCATTAGTTTCCGCTGGTGTGCCACTAGAATATTTAGAGAAAAGTTTAGAGAGCTTAAATATCAGTCAAGAGTATAAATTACAAGAAGAAACTGTAACTAGAAATGGGCTTTGTGCGACAAAAATTCATGTCCATTTAACATCTCATTCTCATCATCACCATCACCATAGACATTTAGCAGATATTGAACATATTATTAATCAAAGTAATTTAGCCCCTCAAATTAAGGCTAATAGTTTAGCTATTGTTCGTCAACTTGCGATCGCAGAAGCAAAAGTTCATAATACAAACATAGATAAAGTCCATTTTCACGAAGTGGGGGCAGTAGATGCCATTGTTGATATTGTTGGTACTTGTATCGGATTAGATTATTTAGGGATAGAAAAATTATACTGCTCACCTTTACCCACAGGAGGAGGCACAGTCAAAGCCGCTCACGGAATATTACCAGTACCAGTACCCGCCGTGCTAGAGTTGTTACAAAGCCGTAAAATCCCAATATATAGCAACGGTATTGAAAAAGAATTAGTTACTCCCACAGGGGCGGCAATTGCGGCGACGTTAACGGAAAGTTTTGGACAACCTCCCAAAATGAATTTAGAGAAAATAGGCAATGGTGCAGGAAGTCATGATTTATCTCTACCTAATGTTTTACGTCTTTGGATAGGGGAAATAGAGTTATCTGATTTAGAGGAAATAGCAGTCTTAGAAACTCAAATTGATGATTGTAACCCCCAAATTTTGGCTTATGTCTTAGAAGATTTATTAAATATTGGTGCAAAAGATGTCTTTACTCAACCTGTGATGATGAAAAAAAGTCGTCTTGGGGTTTTGTTGACAGTAATTTGTGAGCTTGACAAAATCAGTATATGTGAAAATCTTATTTTCCGAGAGACTACGACTTTAGGCATTCGCAGACAAATTCAACAAAGATCGATACTAGAGCGAGAAATTAGAACTATTAAGAGTAAATATGGCGATATAAGATTAAAAATCGCTAAAAAGAACGAGAAAATTGTGAATGTCTATCCTGAATATGAAGATTGTGCAACTATTGCCCGTCAATTAGATATTCCTATTAATAGAATTCAATGGGAAGTGGTAAGGGAATTTTACGAGAAGCAAACCTGAGTTTTATTAAGGGCGAGGGGCAAACCTCCTCGAGAGCAGGTTTTTTTCAAAAGTTCCAGAATCTATAAAATTGCAAGTGTTTGCGGAGTTTGACAAAAGAGGGATAAAGGGGGTTTCTTTTAAGGGGAGACATAGAGAGGTTTGCTTTTTGACTGTTGCCTCCTGCCCCTTACTCTTTGCCCTTTTACCAATTTATCCAGAACTCAGATTTAAGAATTAAAATTCCAAAATTTCAGTTAATGCTATACTGATAACTTAAGCAACTAATTTGTTGTTTTATTCGACCTAATTAAACTATATATCATTAATTTCAGCATTTCTTCAGGAAGACTATGAACACTTCCCTCCAATCATCAAGTAAAGAAGCAATCTTACAATATTTGCTGAAAGAAACTCAGGCTTCGGCACAAAATATAGCAGAAGCTATGAATATTAGTACCCAAGCAACCCGCAGACATTTGAAGGATTTGCAGGAACAGGGTTTAATTGAATATGATTTAATTCGAGTGAAAACAGGCAGACCCCAATATTTGTATTCTCTGTCACGTCAAGGGCGCGATCGCTTCCCCCAGAATTATGGAGAGTTTGCCGTTTCTTTTTTGGATACTCTCACCGAAACAGTAGGAGAAAATGAAGTTAGTAGGGTATTGCAAAAACAATGGGAGAAAAAAGCTGATAACTACCGTAAATTCATGGAAGGTAAATCTTTAGAAGAAAAGGTAACTCAGTTAGTGAAAATGAGAAAAGAAGAAGGTTACATGGCTGAATTATTTATAATCGAAGAAAATCCCCCTCAATTTTTTATTTCTGAGCATAATTGTGCTATTTCTGATGTAGCTGAATCTTATCCTCAAGTATGTAGCCATGAATTAGAAATGTTTAGTTCTCTATTTCCTGAGTGTTTAGTAGAGCGTACAAACTGGATTCATCAGGGTGAACATCGTTGCGGTTATTTAATTAAGGTTGACTGAATAAATCTATTTACCACAACAGAGAATAAGGTCATAATTTGAGGGTTGTAAAATAATGTTTTTCTTCTTTCCGTTCCTTTACAACTCATCATTATTTTTTATTTCTTTACTGAGTATAATATAAAGAAGTGTGTAAATTTTATCTGAGTTATTTCAAAAATTATGCCTCCACGTTGGCCTAGAAAACCTGATCGTCAAAATGATCCTGAATTTCGTAAATTAGATGATCTCATGAATTTTGCTGTCCATACTGCACTCTTTATCGCTACTAATTCGGGGGTATGGTTTTTTCACAATTTTAATCATCCTGAGTGGTCTTGGGCTAGTCAGTTTAGTCTAATTTGGGGCGGAGTTTTAATTATACATCTTCTCTATATAAGTGCGATCGCAGATTATTCTAACAAGAGCTAGTTGGCGTTGAAGTTATCTCATGAGGGCAGGTATCAGGTTTTAATTAATTACTAATAGTTAATTACTTGTTGCCTACCCTAACTAATAATGTACATCTTCAGAGTAATGAAGCCACTTTGTTTGTCGCTATTATTGATTATTAAATAATTGTAATAACTTAAATAAATTAACTTTTGTTTCTGCCGTTGTTTCTCCCAAAAGTCCTGCAATTTCTTGAGCAACTTTCATCTGATTATTAACAACATTATTGACTTGCTTAATCATTTCTTCCTGCATTTTTGTTAATTCTTTCTTTTGTTTAATTTCAGAAGTCAAGTCTATCATTATGCAGAGAATCAAATTTTTTTCTTCTATGGGGTAAATAAATTCTTTAACAAATATCTCTGGTTTAGGATATTCTTTAATTGAATTTTCTATATTTTTTTTCTCTTTCCAAGCACTTTTTAAATGTTCTATATCGCCGAAAATATTAACAGCTAATTGACCTTTGATTGCACAGCTTTCCAATTTGAATAACCTGCAGAAAGCAGGATTCACCAACTGAATTTCTAAATCAGAATTGACAGCAATTAGTGCATTAGGGTGATATTCCCACGCTAATTTATAGAGATAGTGATGGTTATTTTCTAACATTATTTTAATTTAGTGCTTTGAGGAAAATATTACTTTAGAGGGAATATAATTTAGGATTTAAACTTAATAACTATGGACAAAAATAGCGATAAATTGGTTTTATTTTATCATGGGTAAAATTTCATGGATAAATTTTTCTTCTAAATTTTGAGGACTAATATTAATAAATAAATGGTCTTTAAATTTCATAACAATTCCTGAGCTACAAGTTTCTAAGCAAAAACAACCTTTTAATTCAACTATTTGGTCTATATCATACTCACTTATTAATGTTTGTAGTTTTGGTAAAACTTCATAAACTCCTAACTGATGACAAGCTGAACCCATACATAAAAATAAGTTTTCTTTTAGCATTTTTCCTCTTTGAAAGGCGTTAATAAATGTTATTCCCCATCAAGCTAAAAATCTTTTTATTATCCTCCTATTTAATAAATTTTCTAAGATCGAAATTATTATTTTTGACCGTTGAAAGACACTCTTTTTCTTGAGTAAGAATTAATAATATTCTCTCACTATAGTCAACTGCTCCTTTTAACTGTTGTTGTAATCTATCTAATCCGCCATTGGCATATTCTTCAAAAATTTTAATTCTGGCTTCTTCTTGATTTTCTTCATAGCTAGAAATAATATTTAAGTCGTGGGTGCTAGTAATGCCTAATAGTTTAAATAAAGATTCATAACCACGGGAGTTAAAAACCTCTATACTGATGGGGGAAGGTTCTTTTGCGATCGCACCTAAAGTCATAGGACAATTATAACTCTTACCTAAAGAAGCGGCGAAAGCCATTAAATCTGCATAAGTAGAAAATACTCCTTGAGGATTATGGGGAGATATTACTAAATTTTGGACTAAATCAGCTTTGTCCTGAGATATTCTAACTCTATTAGACATAATTTTTATGAATTAAAAGGCAAAGTAACAAGGGCAAGGGGCAATTTGAGTTCGGAGTTAAGAGTTAAGATAAAAAGAAATTTCTCCCTAAAACCCTAACACCCCAACCCCCCAATTTCCCAATTCCTCAACATCCCAAACAATAAATTAATTGCTATTTTTCTCCTTTTTCACTGATTCTTTTTTACTAATAGAAGGAATTTCAGGGTCTGTTAAATCAATATAGATAATATCTTCTCGACGCACTTGGGCAGTAATAACTTTAAGTTTTTCTAACACCATTAATTGCTGTGAAAATTTTTTCGGGGTATAAGCACCTAAGTATATTTTTCCTAAGTCTGTAAGTAGCACTAAGTTAGTGGGATTTTGCCAGTCAACGGTATTAATCTTGACAGTGGACTGAGTCAGAAAGCTATATAATTCTTGCCAATAAGGAAGATAAGTCTGGGGTGCTCCAATGATTTTTAGTGTTGGTAGTTGCTCCGGATTTTCTTTTAAATTGTGATACACTTCATTGGAAACAAATACTCCATCTTTGTCTAAATATCCGATAGTTTGAATTGTTAATTTATTGGTTTTTTCCTCTATTTCAGGAGCAAGTGCGATCGCAACTGGTTTTTTCTCTTCCAAAGAAATTTTTAAATGAGGGGGGAATAATTCTTTTTGAATAACAACATTTTCAACAGGCACTAAAGTCTGTAAATTTTTACTCAACTCTTGGGTAGATAACTTTAACAAAGATTGAGGATATTGCAAAGGAATCAAACTACGCACCTCATCATCACTCAGTAAACTATTACCTTCTATATCTATTTGCTGACTATTTTTAATTACCCAATTAGGTAAAGTAATAAACCAAAACACTCCCCCTGTTATAGATAAAATCATCAAAAAACGAACTACCGCAATAAAATCTCGCCATCTACGCTCTTTTTTTCTTTCTTCTCGGCGACTTCTAATAGTAGTAGTGGAAACAAAAGTTTGATTAGCCATTGATTTACCAATGATGGTTTCAACCACGATAATAAATAATTGACCCTATTCTAGTTAACAATGGACAATTCTTCACTAATTTTCACCTATTTACCTTCGCCCTTTGCCCCTTGCCCTTTTGAATTTGCCTGTTGCCTATCTCCTAACGATTTAGACATTTCCTAGCTCATCTATTTTTACCAGTCTTAACATTTCCTTTATAATTGAACCTAGGTAAATTTATATTGAGAAATTAACAATAAATCTTTTACCTAAATAATTATCTATATCTTTAAGTATTTATAATGATTTCTCGCCAACATTCTTCAGGTAATGTCATGAAAAATCCTATTTCTGCTACTTCATCTTCATCGACACAAAAATTATCTGACTTAGTAGGACAAAATAGGTCAGAAGAAGTGACATTGTTGGCGGCGGCGGTTCACAGCGCCCATGATTCTATCGTCATTACAGATACACAATTAGATTATCCGGGGCCAAGAATTGTATTTGTGAATAAGGCTTTCACGAAAATGACTGGGTATCAGGAGAATGAAATTATAGGCAAAACTCCTCGTATTTTACAAGGACCAAATACTGATCGCACCATCTTTAAGGAATTAAAGAATAAGTTGAGAAAGGGAAAAGTTTTTTTTGGAGAAGCAATCAACTATCGTAAGGATGGCACAGAATTTTATAATCAATGGCATATTGAACCTATTTATAACTCGGAAGGGACATTAACTCACTATTTAGCTATTCAAAGGGATGTAACCGAAAAAAAAGAAGCGGAGAAAAAATTAATCTATGATGCCTTTCATGATTCTTTAACGGGTTTATATAATCGGGGTTGGTTTCTCAAAGAATTACATAAAAGTTTGATACAAGCCAATCAATGTCAAGATTCTATGTTTGCTCTTTTGTTTTTGGATTTAGACGGTTTTAAATTAATTAACGATACTTTAGGGCATTCGGTGGGAGATGTTTTTTTACAAGAAGTAGCCAGAAGAATCAAAAAAAGTATTCGCCCTCAAGATAAACTAGCTCGTTTGGGAGGGGATGAGTTTACAATTATCATTGAAAATGTAAATGATTTAAGTATTGTTTCTCAAATTGCCGATCGCATCCAGTTTAATCTACAGAAACCTTTAACTTTAGGCTCTCAAGAGGTATTTACATCTTGCAGTATCGGGATTGCTTTAAGTAATGTGGGTTATGAAACTCAAGAGGAAATGTTAAGAGATGCAGACTTAGCTATGTATCGGGCAAAGTCTCTGGGGAAGTCTCGCTCGGCGATTTTTAATAAAACCATGCACCAAGTGGCAGTCAAGCGTTTAAATTTAGAAAATGATTTGCGTAAAGCCCTTGAAAGAGAACAATTCGAGCTTTTTTATCAACCCATAGTTTCTGTTAATGAACAAACCATAGTCGGTTTTGAGTCTTTGTTGCGTTGGCATCATCCCGAAAAAGGTGCTATTTCCCCCGCCGAGTTTATTCCTTTAGCTGAAGAAACAGGTTTAATTATTGATATTGGTAAATGGGTACTAACTAAGGCTTGTGAGCAGTCGAGACATTTTAATCAGTTAAATTCAAGTAATTCTTTATTTATGAATATAAACTTGTCTCCCCGTCAATTTAAACAGTCTGATTTAGTGGCAACAGTAGATGATGTTTTACAAAAAACAAAATGCGATCGCCACTTAATTAAATTAGAAATTACCGAAAGTGCTATTTTAGAAACTGATAGTATTGCAGATGTAATGTTAAGAGAACTAAAAGAATTAGGTATAAAATTGTGTATTGATGATTTTGGTACGGGTTATTCCTCTCTTAGTCGTTTATATCAGTTTCCTATTGATATTTTGAAAGTTGATTCCTGTTTTATTCGTGCCATTGGGAAGCATGAGAGAAAAGAAAAAATCCTTGCAAGTATAGTTAATTTAGCCCATAACTTAGATATGGAAGTAGTGGCGGAGGGGGTAGAAACAGAATTTCAACTAGACAAAGTTAAGCAGTATCAATGTGAATATGTGCAAGGTTACTTATTTGGTCATCCTCAGTCAAGTCAAGACATTGAAAAACTCATTAGAAGTTAGTAACTCGTAATTCAAATAACTTATACTGAAGATGGAAAGATTTTAATTATAATGGCTTTCTTTATCAATGAAATATTCGAGACTGTTATGGGGGTTTTTTGTCTTTGTTTGTCCGTTAAAAATGTCAGAAGTTTTAGCACAAAATTCCAGCGAAACAGTTACTATTGGAATTTATGAAAATCCGCCAAAGGTTTTTTTAAGTAAGGATAAGAAGTCTTCTAATTTTTGGAAGCCTTCTGGCTTTTGGGTGGATATTGTCAACGAAATAGGTAAACAAGAAAATTGGTCTATTAATTATATTCCCTGTGAATGGAGTCAGTGTTTAAGTTTAGTGGAGCAGGGTAAATTAGATTTGATGTTAGATGTAGCTTATTCTCCAGAGCGCGATCGCATCTTTGATTTTAACAATGAAGTAGTTTTAGCCAGTTGGTCTCAAGTTTATACTCGTAAAGGTCTTAAATTAGAGACAATATTAGACTTAGACGGTAAAAAAGTAGGGGTTTTAAAAAATAGCATTCAAGAAGAAGCCATTAATAAATATATTAAATCTTTCGGCATTTCTCCTGAGTTAGTAGAGATAGGAAGTTTTGAGGAGATATTTGTACTTTTAGAAAAAGGAGATATTGATGCAGGAATTATTAATCATCTTTTCGGTAAAATCGCTCAGAGTAAATTTGATGTAGAAAAAACAAATATTTTATTAAATCCAGCTCGTTTACATTTTATTGTTAAGAATAAAGACCCAAAATCACTATTACAAAAATTAGATCATCAACTGGAAAAACTCATAGATAATGGCGATTCTGTTTATTATCAAGCAAAAAAGCAATGGTTAGAACCAGAGCCTAAATTTAGTTGGGTAACTGTTAAAAAAGAAGTAATAAATTCAGTTTTTTATCTGCCTTTTATCGGCTTATTCTTTCTCCTACTTTGGAATTTTTCCCTCAAGAAAGAAGTTAATCGCCGTATTGCCTTAGAGAAAAAATTAAAAGATAGTCAGGAAAGTTATGCCAGTCTGGCTTCTTCTGTACCAGTGGGAATTTTTCGGACTAATAATCAATTTCAATGTATTTATGTTAATCATCATTATACAAAGCTAACGGGCATTTCCTATGAAGATGCTGTGGCGGATAAATGGAAAAATGCCTTTCACCCCGATGATAAAGAATCAATTTTAAGATTATGGGAAAATTCCATTAAAGAGAAAACCATATTTGAGATGGAATGCCGTTTTCTCCACTCTGATGGCAAAATTGTTTGGGTTTATACTCAATCGTTACCAGAATATGACAGCGAAGGAAATTTAAAAGGTTATGTGGGAACTTTAACGGATATTAGCGATCGCAAATTAGCAGAATTAGCCCTAAAAGAAAGTGAACAAAGATTCCGCAACATGGCGAAAAATGTACCGGGAGCAATTTTCCGTTATATCTTACATCCTGATCATACTGATCAAATTATTTATATGAGTGAGGGATGTTATGAACTTTGGGAAATCAAAGCTGAAGAAGCTATTAATAATGTGGCAATTCTTTGGGATTTAATTCACTCAGAAGATATACCCGCCATGCAAGAATCTATACTCAAATCAGCACAAACTTTACAACCTTGGTTTTGGCAGTGGCGAATTAAAACCCCTTCCGGTAAGAAAAAATGGTTACAAGGCTTTGGCAGACCGACAAAACTCGATGATGGTGCGGTACTTTGGGATAGTTTGATTATGGATATTAGTAACCGTAAACAAGCAGAAATAAATTTGGCTAAAAGTGAAGAACGTTTGCGCTTAGTCACAGAAAACATGAGTGACTTAATTTGTTTATTTAATGCAGATAAAAAACTTGTTTATGCAACTCCTTCTTGTGAGTTTTTATTGGGTTATACCGCAACGGAGTTAAAAGAAATAGACTTAGAAACACTTTTTCACCCTGATGACCATAGTTATATTTATGATAATTGTTCTGTATATTCTACAGATAGAAACGAGGATAGTCGAACTATTACCTATCGCATTCTCTGCAAATCAGGTAACTATATCTGGTTAGAAACCCTCAGCAAAAAAATTTATGACAACCAAGGAAATTTAGTCTATATACAAACCACATCAAGGGATGTGAGCGATCGCATCTCCATGGAAGTACAACTAAAGCATGATGCTCTCCATGATAAATTAACAGGGTTGCCCAATCGTAATCTATTAATCAAAAGACTTGATTTAGCCTTAAAAAGAAATCGCCGTTACACTCAATCTAATTTTGCTCTTTTATTTTTTGATCTGGACAATTTTAAATTAGTCAATGATAGTCTTGGTCATTTAATTGGTGATGAATTATTATTACAAATTGGGGCATTATTACAAACTTTTATTCGAGATACAGACATAGCCGCCCGTTTAGGAGGAGATGAATTTGTTATTCTCCTTGAAGATATAACAGAAGTAGAACAAGCTGTAATAGTTGCTCAAAGAATTTTAGACTCGATGCGATCGCCATTTATCCTTTCCCATCGTCAAGTATTTACTAATACTAGCATTGGCATCGTCATTGGTAACACTAAACATAAAACACCTCAAGATGTTCTCAGAGACGCAGATATAGCCATGTATAAAGCAAAGCATCAAGGTAAAGGGAAATATGCCATTTTTGACCCTCAGATGCACCAACAAACGGTTCTGAGATTAAATTTAGAAAATAATTTAAGAAAGGCGTTAGAGGAAAATCAATTTACACTTTACTATCAACCAATTGTTAATTTGGAAAAATTAACTACAGAGGGATTTGAAGTCTTAATTAGATGGCAACATCCCCAAGAAGGAATTATATACCCCTGCGATTTTATTAATGTAATGGAGGAGATTGGTTTAATTAACGATTTGGGAGAGTGGATTTTTAAAACTGCCTGTCAACAGTTATTTCAATGGCAACATCAATTTAATTTACCCTTAAAAATTAACATTAATCTTTCGGTGCAACAACTCACAGAATCGATTATTCCTTTACTAGACAAAATTCTCGATATTTACCCTATTCAACAAAATACATTAGTGTTGGAAATTACCGAAAGTATGTTGATTAAAGATTTTGAAGACACGAATAATTTATTAAGCCAGATAAAACAAAGAAGCATTCAAATCAGTATTGATGATTTTGGTACGGGATACTCTTGTTTAGGATATTTACATCAATTATCTGTGGACGCTTTAAAAATCGATCGCAGTTTTATGAATTTTTCTTCTTCTAAAAACCATAATCAAGTAATTGTTAGCTCTATTTTAGCTCTAGCTCAATCTTTAGGCATACGTGCGATCGCAGAAGGCATTGAAACTGAAGAACAAAGACAATGGTTAATCAGCCAAAAGTGTAAACTAGGACAAGGATATTTGTTTTCACCTCCCATAGCAAAAGATAAAGCAACAGATTGGCTAAAAATTGACAAGTAATATATTGGTATTTAACTTTATTTCAATTTAAGAATATCAGTTAAGTGTCAGGTTGTTGGGGGATTGGGGGATTAGGAGTTAGGAGTTATTAATTATAAACTATTTACCTTTGCTCTTTGCTCTTTTGCCCTTTTTACTCTGCCTTTTGCATGAGTGCCTACCTTAACCTTAATTGACAATTTTATATCCAACTAAGGTTACTGAGAAACAATACCACTCCATTGAATATTTTTCTCTTTAGTGCGACGATAGGAAAAGAAATCTTCTGGGGTTTGATAAGTACAATAGGGCGCGATCGCAATTTTATTTAAGTTTATACCTTGTTGTTGAATTTGTAAATTAATCACCTGAGTAACATTTAATCTAACTTTATTTTCTTCCTCATCAGGTAAAATCGGCTGATTTTCTATTTGTAAGGCTTTTTCAATGATTAATTCTGAGGGAGTATCTGAAGGGAAAATAGTTTTTAAAACCTCAACAGCAACTTCCTTATTGACTTGATATACCTTACCATGAATAGCAGGACCTAAAGCAAACAGTAAATCTCCTAATTTCGACCCTTGAGATTGTAAAAGTGCGATCGCCTTTGGTACAATTGCAGTAGAAGTGCCACGCCATCCCGAATGAATCGCCATCACCCTACCACTACCTTGATCAGCAATAAGAACAGGTGTACAATCAGCACTAGCACACCAAACTGAATCCAAAGACTTACTAGAGACAATACCATCCCCTTCCAATAAATCAGCACTAGATAAATAGTGGCTATCTAATGTTGCAGTAGAAAAGAGAATATCGCTATGAATTTGCTTAAGACGATAAACAGAAGCATTTGGGTTTAAATAACTAACAAGAATATTTGGGGAATCCCCCTGAAAATGACAAGTAAAAAACCCGTGTTGCCAATTCCTCAGCAAATCACAGGTTAAAAATCTACCTTTTTCCGTCTCTCGCCATTGCCACATAGAAGAATTAGTCATATACAATGAAGAATTAAAAATG
The DNA here is from genome assembly GCF_036345015.1 of Cyanobacterium sp. Dongsha4. Lineage (NCBI taxonomy): Bacteria > Bacillati > Cyanobacteriota > Cyanophyceae > Chroococcales > Geminocystaceae > Cyanobacterium > Cyanobacterium sp. DS4. The sequence continues at coordinate 2,285,333 of NZ_CP084098.1, forward strand.
AAGAATGAAGAAGTAAAGGCATTATTCCTTTATCATCTCAATGATTAATATAAATTTAACTAAACATTTTTCTACATTCTACATCGTACATTTCAGATTCTTTCAAGCAATTAATACTGAGTAATACTACAAGTTAAAGGGCAAGAAGCATATAAAGCTCTGCGAGTCACTTTATCATTATCTTGTAACCATCCTAACCATTTTACCTCATTAGGATGAACACCTTTAAGAGTTAGAATAATCGAACTGAAAAGAATACAGGATAGAGTTACTCCTAGCATACCACTAGACACAAGCACGATCGCACTAGCGGGGAAAACTGACTGTAAAACCACTGCGGCTAAAACTCCCACCGTCATCAATATCACCACTAACGGAAAGCCCACAACCAAAAAACAAACAGTTAAAGTCAAATTCCAGATGAGGAAACTCTTAGTCATAGACAATAAATAGCTATCGCGCCAAGTGTTTTGATTCGACATTTGCATTTCTTTTCGCTCCTTCAGATTTCTAACGACAACAAACAGACAACAAACAATATAAAGTTTAGATAAAGTTTCAGTATAAACAACTAGATATGTGTTCCCATATTGCCAGTATAGGCAATGAAAAATGAAAATGAGGATTTTTGTAATATTTTTTTACATATTATCCGAAAAAGATGTGCTAATAAATGACTTACAAGACTTAAATTCATTGATTCTGAGGCTTATAAATTCTCTATTTTGAAAATTTGTTACATTTATATACAATCCGAGGGTTTTTTCTCAGTTTTTGTTTTCCTCAAGTTTACCTCGGTTAATATCTTGAGGTTTGAGAGTTCGCAGTAATGAAAGAGGTTTCAGGTTTCGGGTTTCAGGTTTTAGGGTATTGGGGCAGGGCTGTTTCAAAGTAGAAAGACAAAAACGCTAAAACTATTACCAGTAAAAGAATATAGGGTTTTAGAGCTTTGAGGATTAAGAAGTAGTTAAAAATGTTGAGATTATCAATTTATAACCATAAACCATTAACAACTATTGCAAGAGTGCCTATTCCCTACCTGAGTTCGATGAAAAAGTATCGAAAAATAAAGCGCCCTCGAGTTATCATCGAGCCAATTTTGGAATAAAAAATTATTAAATTTAGGAAAAACTCATTTAAAATCAATTTATTCAGCTTTTTTGTCAATAATTATTACTTTTAACTCCGTTCACGACCGAAGGGAGTGCATGAGAGCAGCGAACTCTCCGAACTCCGAACTCCGAACTCAGGTATTCCCTGCCTTAACCAGAAAAATTTAGAATGAAACAGCCCTGGGGTATTGGGGGGAAACTTATTTCTTAAGTTATCAATTACTAATTACTGATTATTAATTACTTTTGCCCCTTGCCCTTTTAACTTTGCTCTTTTAAAATCTACTAACCTCAACACTAATTCTCAATTAATCTTTCCTTTCGTTCAAATTCTTTGCTAATCTCTAAAAATAGTCCTATAAACATCCTTACCTCATTATATTAAGCAAAAATACTCATGGCACAACAGTTAAATTTATTGAATCAAGGTCAAATTATTCCTACTGCTTTACACACAGAAATGGAGAGATCCTATTTGGAATATGCTATGAGTGTTATTGTAGGGAGAGCGTTACCAGATGTGAGAGATGGTTTAAAACCAGTTCATAGACGTATTCTATATGCTATGTATGAATTAGGACTAAGCCCCGATCGCCCTTTCCGAAAATGTGCTAGAGTAGTGGGGGATGTGTTAGGAAAATATCATCCTCATGGTGATCAAGCGGTGTATGATGCAATGGTGCGCTTGGTGCAAGATTTTTCTAGTCGTTATCCTTTATTAGCAGGCCATGGCAATTTTGGCAGTGTGGACAATGATCCTGCGGCGGCTATGCGTTATACTGAAACTCGTCTTGCCCCTATTTCCTATGAGAGTCTATTAGAAGAAGTTAACGATTCTACTGTTGATTTTACCAGTAACTTTGATAATTCTCAACAAGAGCCTGTTGTCCTTCCTGCTAAGTTACCGATTTTATTGTTGAATGGATGCTCTGGTATTGCTGTGGGTATGGCTACCAATATTCCACCCCATAATTTAGGTGAAATTGTTGATGGTTTAATTGCTTTGATTGACCGCCCCGATTTAGATGATAATAAGCTAATAGAGTTGATACCGGGTCCTGATTTTCCCACAGGAGGAGAAATTATTAACCCAGATGGTATCAAAGAGGCATATTTGACAGGAAAAGGTATTGTAACCATTCGAGGAGTGGCTACCATTGAACAATTAAGAATAGAAAAGAAACGTATTCGGGAAAAAACTGCCATCATTGTCACAGAATTGCCCTTTCAGGTAAATAAGGCAGGGTGGATTGAAAAAGTCGCAGATTTAGTTAATCAAGGAAAAATTACTGATATTGCGGACATCCGAGATGAGAGCGATCGCACTGGTATTAGAGTTGTGATAGAATTGAAAAAAGATGCTCAACCTCCACAAGTATTGCATCAACTTTATAAACAAACTGCATTGCAAAGTAATTTTGGGATAATTATGCTTGGTTTAGTTAACAATAAACCTTGTCAGTTGTCTTTGAAAGAGGTATTAAATGAGTTTTTACAATTCAGAGAGCAGACTTTAACAAGACAATATAGCTATGAATTAGAAGAAAAAAGAGAGAGAATCCATTTATTAGAAGGATTATTAAAAGCATTAAAAAATATCAAAAAAGTCATTTCTATTCTTAGTAATTCTGCTGATGGCACAACGGCAAAAAATACATTGCAAACAGATTTAAAAATTTCTGAGGCACAGGCTAACTCTATTCTGGCTATGCCATTGAGAAGAATTACAGGGTTAGAGAAGCAAAAATTAGAAGAAGAATACAGTCAACTCCAAGAGAGAATTAACCAATTACAACAGTTACTTGAAGACAGAAACGAATTACTAAAAGCCTTAAAAAAAGAATTGCGGAGTTTAAAACGTAAATTTGCAGATAATAGAAAGACAAAAATTTTAAACTTAAAGAGTATTAAAGAAGAAAAAATTTCTAAAACTGCCTCTAAACAGAAAAAAGAATCATTACCTTCCCTCCCCCTCGATTTTTCCCAAAAAATGCCAGAGGATGCTTTAATTCATATTACTGCTAAGGGCAAAATTTATTGGCGTAAACCTGCCACTATTTCTGATACACCCATTGTTAAAAAAAATACTGATTTAGTTATCTATCAACAAACCGTTAACCCCAAAGCAGAAAAATTGATTGTCTTTTTTGATAGCGGTAAGGCTTACCCTCTTTCTCTGGCGGATATTCCTGCTTATCCCACCAAACAAACCATTGATAGACTGGTTTCCAATAGTGCTACCCAAAACGATGCGAAACCCATTGCCTATGTTTGTTTAGAAGAGACAAAAGCTAGTGGTTTACTGATGTTAACTCAAGGAGGTTATCTGAAGCGAATTAGTATCGGTGAATTAGATGGTTTAGGTAATAGAGGCTTTCAACTGATTAAATTAAAACAGAAAGATTCCCTCCAGTTTATCTTACCAGTAAGCGAAAACTCAGAAGCTGCGATCGCAACTAATGGAGGAAGAATTTTAAGACTAGGAATAACAGAAGATAATGTTGCCACTATGGGTAAAAGTGCGCAAGGAAATGTCGGTATTAAATTAAGATATGGGGAAAGAATCATTGGCTGTGAAAAAGTTGATAATAAAAGTAATTTATTATTAATTTCTGCGTTGGGATACGGTAAATTATTACCCATTAAAAGTTTACGCAAAATTCGTTTAGGAGATTTGGGAAATCAGGCATTTAAGTTTAAGAGTAAAGAAGATTATTTAACTAATATTCTCTTAGCAGATGACACTGATATTCTTGTGGCAAAAACTGAAACTGATAACCGTTATTTATTAGATATAAGTAAACTTTCCATTAACAATCAGACGGAAAAATCTTTAATCAAATTAACCAATGATGAAAAAATAGAATTAACCATTAAATGGTGGGGAATTGACTAAACTAATTTAAGTTAGGTTTAACTCAAATCCTGCACCTCGTTTAAAATTGGTTTGTGAAGATGGGCAAAAGTGAATAGTTGATAGTTAATAACTCCTAACTCCTAACTCCTAACTCCTAACCCCTAACTCCTAACCCCTAACTCCTAACTCCTAACCCCTAACTCCTCTTCCCTAATCCCCCAATAAATACCCTGATACCTGCCCTTAACAGATATTTTTACATCGAACAGAAGTCTATTTAAGCTATAATTGCCTAGTTTAAGGCTATATTGATTGTTCCATGATAGAGAAATTAAGAAATATTTTTACTACCGCTTTAGTTAATGCGTTTGGAGAAGAATTTGCTAATATTGACCCATTAGTTGTACCGGCTAGTAATCCTAAATTTGGTGATTATCAATGCAATATTGCCCTACCTTTAGCTAAAAGTTTACAACAAAAACCAAGGGCGATCGCAGAAAATATTGTTAATCATGCCCAAACTCAAGATTTTTGCTTACCCTTAGAAATTGCAGGACCCGGTTTTATTAATATTACTATTAAGCCAGAATATGTTGCAGAAAAAATAAAATTAAACCAAAAAGATGAGAGACTAGGAGTAGAAAAGGTAAGTGAAAAACAAAAAGTAATTGTTGATTTTTCTAGTCCAAATATTGCCAAAGAAATGCACGTTGGACATTTAAGATCCACTATTATTGGAGATAGTATAGCTCGTTTATTAGAGTTTAGAGGACATGATGTTTTAAGACTTAATCATGTAGGAGATTGGGGTACACAATTTGGAATGTTGATTGCCTATTTACGCTTAGAAAAACCTGAAGTTTTAACCACAGCTAATGCAGTTGATATAGGTGATTTAGTTACTCTTTATAAACAAGCAAAAATTAAGTTTGATAATGATACAGAATTTCAAGAAACTGCTCGTCAAGAAGTAGTAAAACTGCAAAGTAAAGATTCAGAAAGTATCAAAGCATGGCAGTTATTATGTGAACAATCCCGTAAGGAATTTGAAATTATTTATCGACTATTAGATATTAAATTAACAGAAAGAGGAGAATCTTTTTATAATCCCTTTTTACCCGATGTTATTAAAGATTTAGAGACTGCTAATATCCTAACAGAAGATCAAGGAGCAAAATGTGTTTTTCTCGATGGTTTTGTGAATAAAGAAGGAAATCCTTTACCCCTAATTGTCCAGAAATCTGACGGTGGCTATAACTATGCAACTACTGATTTAGCGGCAATCAAGTATCGTATTAAAGAAGATGAAGCAGAAAGAATAATTTATGTAACAGATGCTGGACAAGCTAATCATTTTGCTCAAGTTTTTCAAGTAGCAAAAAAAGCTAATTTTGTACCTGATAATGTGGAATTAGTCCATGTACCTTTTGGTTTAGTTTTAGCAGAAGACGGTAAAAAAATCAAGACTCGTTCAGGTGAAACTATTAAATTAAAAGACTTATTAAAAGAAGCGGTAAATAGAGCAAAACAAGACTTAGAAAATAGACTAACAACCGAGGGGAGAAATGAAGAAGATGATTTTATTAATGAAGTTAGTCAAGTGGTAGGATTAAGTGCTGTAAAATATGCCGATTTAAGTCAAAATCGCACCACTGATTATCGTTTTAGTTACGATAAAATGTTAGCACTACAAGGCAACACTGCACCTTATCTTTTATATGCTTATGTAAGAGTGCAAGGTATTAGTAGAAAGGGTAATATTGACCTAGATAAATTAGAGTCAAATCAAGATATTCTTCTCACAGAGGAAACAGAATTAGTTTTAGCAAAACATCTTTTACAGTTAGACTATATCATCAAAGAAGTAGAGAAAGATTTGTTACCTAATCGTCTTTGTTTATATTTATTTGAATTAAGTCAAAAATTCAATCAATTTTATGATCAATGTCCTATTTTACAGGCAGAAGAAAAAGTTAAATTGTCTCGTTTAATTTTGGCAGATTTAACAGCAAAAACGATTAAATTAGGTTTATCTTTATTGGGAATTTCTGTTTTAGAAAGAATGTAATAAAAGTTAAATATTTAAAAATAAGCAAGTTGAATTAACCTGTTCAAAATCAATATTTTTGCTTTTTGTCTCTAAATTTGTTGATTTGAAACCTGAATACTTAATTTTTAAATTCTAAATAACCTCAGTTCGGTTTAAGAATATCCGATAAGGTTAGGTGTCAGGTTTCAGGTTGCAGGTGTTAGGATGATGACCAGATGAGAAGAGAGGATGAGAGGAGAAAATAATGCTTTCAGCTTATCCAAAACTCAGGTTAAATAAGTAGATTTCTAGCTGTATATTATTCTAATTATCATAGAAAAAGGTGGGCATTGCCCACTCTACTAACGCCTTGTAATTTAGCATAATTTAAAATGCTAGACTTAGATTATTTAGAACTTTTTAAGATAGTAATTGAAAAAATAAACATAATGTAACCAACTGCATAAGAAGCAATAATGTCACTAACCCAATGAACTCTTAAATAAGCACTACTTATCCCCATTAGAATTAATAAAAATACTGCTAGACTGTATAAAAATACTTTTAATTTAGGGTAGGATTGAGAAATAAAATAACAAATTAAAAAGTATAACAGTAAATTTCCTGCCGCATGACCGCTAGGATAGCTATTACCAAAAGCATTTTCAACTAAACGATCTAATGGTCGAGGAATTGCAAATAAAGGTTTAAAAATTTTATCAATTAAAATTAAAATAAAGAGACAAGAAAAAGCCATTACTTGAGCTTCTTCCCAGTATTTTTTCCAGACTAAAACACCTAAAGTAAATAAAACAAAAAATACGGCTACTTCCGCTTCTCCGAGAAAATAAGATGCTCTAGCAATATAAATAAACCAATTTGGTAAGTTTTCGTGAATGGTTTGAAGTAAATATTCATCTAATTCTTTCAGCCTTCCTGTTACGACAAACGTTGTCAATATAACAAAATATAGAATAGTTATTGAACAAATAATAATTTGATTTTTACTAATATTGTTGAGAACTTTTTTAGGCTTTATAATATACTTTTTTATCATATTTATATTTTATCTTGACCTTCAAAAAATAACACATAAAAATGTTAATTAAGTTTAGTATCTGTATCGATTTTGTTTTATTAATAAAAAATATGTATTTTGTTTCAAGGAGGCGATGTCTGAAGTGGTAGGCTTCTCCTAATCGCAATACTCCTTATTGGTTGTTATATCAAGGTCACTCAATTAGTTATAAATAACTTCTCTTGTGTTTTTGGACATCAATAATAACAAGTTAAGTCTTCAATTATAGTCGTTTTAATGCCTAAAATCTATTATCTTTGTCCTTTATAACTTATTCATCTTCAACAATAGAATCTGCATTTATATCCACAGAGGAGGGAGATTGATTAGGAATTGCTAAAACGATCGCATCTATGACTTTTCCGACACAGAGAATCTCTAAACCTAAATCACTGGGGTAAGTTTGACCTTTAGGAACGATCGCTCTTTTAAAACCAAGTTTAGCCGCTTCTTTAAGCCTTAACTCCATTTGCGAGACTAGGCGCACTTGTCCTCCTAAACCGATTTCCCCAATTAAAACCGTACGAGGATCAACGGTGCGATCGCGAAAACTCGCCACAATGGCAATAGCCATACCTAAATCGGCGGCCGGTTCTTCTACTCCTAATCCCCCTGCGGATGCAACATAAGCATCTAATTTTGAGAGGGGAATTCCCACTCGTTTTTCTAAAACCGCTAAAATCTGTTGCAGTCGATTATAGTCAACCCCTGTGGTAGAACGACGGGGAGAAGTATAACTGGTGGGACTTACTAAGGCTTGTAACTCGACCACTATACATCTTGTCCCCTCACAGGAAACGATTGTAGCCGTACCGGGGGCTAATTCATCTCTACTGCTTAAAAACAACTCAGAAGGGTTAGACACTTCGTCTAAACCATGATCCACCATCTCAAAAATACCGATTTCATGGGTTGCCCCAAAACGATTCTTCACAGATCTTAATAAACGATGGGAGGCATAGCGATCGCCCTCAAAATATAGTACAGTGTCCACTAAATGCTCTAAAACTCTAGGACCTGCGATCGCACCTTCTTTAGTTACATGACCGACAATAAATAAAGTAATTCCCTCTCTCTTTGCAACCTGCATTAAGGCAGAAGTACATTCTCTTACTTGAGAGACAGAGCCGGGGGCAGAGTTGAGAGTGGCAAAATGAAGAGTTTGAATACTGTCAATAATAGCAACTTGAGGCTTAAGAGACTCTAATTCCCTTAAAATTTCTTCTAAATCTGTTTCAGCTAAAACGTAGAGATTCGGCTCACTATAGTCTTGATTAATCTGATTGGTTTTGTGTCCATTGCCATTATGATTGTGATCAAGTTCCTCCTCATCTTCTTCTATCACCCCTACCCCTAAACGAGAAGCCCTTAATTTTACCTGTTGTCCTGATTCCTCAGCCGAAACGTAAAGAATGCGAGGAAAACGTATCGCCAATTGATTAGCAGTTTGTAACAATAAAGTTGATTTGCCAATACCGGGATCTCCCCCAATTAGCACTAAAGAACCCGGAACGATTCCTCCCCCTAAGACTCGATCGAGTTCTTGATAGCCAGAATTCATGCGAGGCTGCTCTTCTTCTTTTATATCGGAAAACTTGACAGAAATTCTCGGTTGTGCAGGGGTAACATTTTTTTGGTGAGGACGGGCATTCGACTGCCAACCACCTCGACTAAAGTTTCCATTACCATTAAGGATGACTTCTTCCAAAGAACCGTAAGTATCGCAACTAGGACATTTTCCAAACCACTGAGAAGATTCTGCACCGCAAGAGTTACAGATATAAACAGTTCTGGTTTTTGCCATATTTCCTTCGCCCTATTGCCAACAATTACCCCATAATGCTACCAAAAAAGTTCTTCCTACTATCGGGTTTTTACTAATTCTTAACTAAAATTTCATCTTCAAGAGATTTTAAATTTACCTCATTTTGGTTTAAGAATATCGGGTAAGGTTGGGAGTTAGGGGTATTGTGTTAGGAGTTATTAATTATCAACTATTTACCTTTGCCCCTTGCCCTTTTCTCATCACTCATCGATGAAAATTTATCCCGAACTCAGGTTAGCTTATTTATATAACGTTGCACTAACAGTATTGCCACTAGGTCATCAATGGGGCGGGGAGGAACTTTCAGGCTTTGAGGAATCAATCTTCCTAAACCTTTTGGAGGATACATTTGCCAGTATAGCTCTCTTGCTTCTAATGTGCTGTTTTTTTCATCTACAAACTCAATAACAGATGATAAGTTTAGTTTATCTATTATTTTCTGTTTCCACTCTTTAGAAGTGGTCAAGTTCCCTATAATTAATTTATTTGGTTGATAATTAGACCATAAATTCTCAATAGATGCGATCGCATCTTCACTTTTTACCACCTCATGCCATAGGATTTGCTTATCTATTGTTACTATAGCCAAACCACACTTATCTCTACCCGGATCAAAACCTAAAAATATCATAAATGACAAACCCCGCAAAAATATAATAGACTTTTTACAAAACTAGAGAAGAAAATAGTATTACCCTCAAAAAGTTAAAATATAAATAAAAAAGTAAACATCTGGAAAAAGGTAAAAAATCTGAATGTTAGAGCAAATTTTACATCCTTCTATCGATTTCGGTATTGATACTGCTTTTATTTTAGTGATTTTGGTTGCCTTAGAAGCTGTATTGTCTGCGGATAATGCCATAGCTTTGGCCTCCATTGCCCAAGGCTTAAAAGACTCTAAACAACAACGATACGCCTTAAATGTTGGGTTATTAATGGCTTATGTTTTAAGAATAACCTTGATTATTACCGCCGCTTGGATTGTTAAATTTTGGCAGTTTGAATTGTTAGGAGGATTATACTTACTCTGGCTAACTTTTCGTTATTTCGTCAATTCAGATCAAGAAAACGGCGAAGACGATGAAAACTCTAAACTGAATTTTAAAAACCTGTGGCAGGCGATACCGATTATTGCTTTTACCGATTTAGCTTTTTCCTTAGATAGTGTCACCACTGCCATTGCCGTTGCCGATGAAATTTGGTTAATTATAGCAGGAGGTACGATTGGAGTTATTGCCCTACGTTTCTTAGCAGGTTTATTTATCCGTTGGATTCAAATATTTACTCATTTAGAAGATGCAGGATTTATTACTGTTGGTTTAGTAGGCCTCCGTCTTATTCTTAAAGTGGCTTATCCTTCTTTAGTGCCTCCAGAATGGCTTATGATTGGTATTATTATTGGAATGTTTACTTGGGGATTCTCGGAAAAAAATGATTTAGAAGTTAAAGATTCTCCTGAATCCTAAATTTATAGGTTGTAATATTATGGTGAGGGTAGGGGAAAGAAGGACAAAGGGGGAGAGGAGTAAACTAATTATTAATTCATCATTCATCATTTTTAATTCTTAATTTATATAAGGGGATTGATGTCCATTTCTTTCCGTAATATTGCCTTAGTGGCGATAACTGTTTTACTAATTCTTCTGCTGTGGCAGTTGAGAAGTTTACTGGTTATCTTAATGATTTCCGTTGTTTTAGCGGCTACTCTTGCTCCTATTGTCGATTGCGGGGAGAAAATGCGCATTCCTCGCTGGTTAGGAGTTATTTTGGCTTATTTATCTATTATCTTAATTATTACAGGGGGAGGATTAGTAATTGGACCTACTGTCATAGCTCAAATAGAAAGGTTATTACAAAAACTTCCCGGATATTTAGACATTATTACAAATTTAACTCAGTCATTAATTATTCGTTTTGGTATTACTGAGCCTCAAGCCTTAAATTTAATTGATCAGTGGCTTGATTTACAGGCTTTGGCATCTTGGGCAGTGCGATCGAGTCAAAAGCTCATTTTAAGTTCTTTAGGGCTTACTAGAGGCATTGTTGGAGCTATTTTCAATATCTTATTATCAATTATTCTTTCAGGTTATTTATTAGCTGGTTCAAAAAAATTAATTAAAGATTTTGTCAGCATTTTTCCTTCTCCTTGGGATGCAAAATTAGAAGCCCAATTCCCACCAATGAGCGATCGCATGGGAAAATATATTCAGGGTAGAATTTTAGTCTCTCTTATTCTTGGTGTTGCCATTACTATTGGCTTAAAATTTATCGGTATCAGTGAATTTGCCCTTGGTTTAGGGGTTATTGCTGGTTTTACTAACCTTATCCCTTTTTTTGGACCTGTTATTGGCTCTATCCCTGCCTTAATAGTTGCGATCGCCCAAGGAGGGTTGACTTTTTGGTGGGTTCTACTCTTATTTGTTATTATTCAAAATGTAGAGACTTATGTACTAGATCCTTTATTGGTGGGTTCGAGTGTAGAAATTGAGCCTTTATATCAGCTTTTAGCAGTGTTAGGTGGAGTGCAAGTTTTGGGTATTATTGGAGCATTAATAGTTCCTCCTTGGGTAGCAGGGGCGGGGGTAGTATTAGAAAATCTTTATCTGAAACCGAAATTAGTCAAAGATAATTCTAGTAGTTAGTCTTGACTCCTTCCGCCAATCTCTCAAATCACCCCATAGATTCTCCATAAACCAATTATCGAAAATCAAGTTATCTTTAATGTTATAAGCCTCGATCGAAGCTAAACCCATTGACTTTTATACACCCATGATTATTAGTTATTGTCTAAATCCTAATTGCCCTCAGCCAAAAAACCATCCAAAACTAAAACAATGCTATACCTGCGGTGCAAATCTGATTTTAAACAATCGTTATCGTGCCATTAAAGTTCTAGGAAAAGGAGGATTTGGTGCGACTTTTATCGGAGTGGATTTAACTTTAACTGAAAATCCTTTATGTGTTATAAAACAATTACGACCTAATGCAGATGACCCCCAAGCGGTTAAAACGGCAATTAATTTGTTTGAAAGAGAGGCGAAAATTTTAGGTCAGATTAATCATCATCAAATACCAAAATTATTAGACTATTTTGAAGATCAAGGACAATTTTATCTGATTCAAGAATTAGTTAATGGTCAAAATTTACAACGGGAAATAAAATATGAAGGGGTTTATGGAGAATTAGCTTTACGAAGATTCCTCCTAGAAATTACCCCTGTTTTAAAATATATTCATTCTCAAAAAATTATTCATCGTGATATTAAACCTGCAAACATCTTACGTCGCAAAAAAGATGGAAAATTAATCTTAATTGATTTTGGTGCTGTAAAAGATGAAGTTAATACTAAATTAGCAAAAACCTTTGGGCAAACAGCATTAACTAAACTATCTGTTGGTACGATGGGTTACGCACCTCCCGAACAATTAGCTATGCGTCCAATATACTCTAGTGATATATATGCCTTGGGGGCAACGTGCCTTTATCTATTAACAGGAAAATCTCCAAAAAACTTTCCCATCGACTCGGATAATGGTGAATTACTATGGCAACAAGAAGTTTCTTTAAGTGATAAAATGGTCAGGGTTTTGGAAAAAATGTTAGCCATTAATACTAGAGATCGTTACAAAAGTGTGGATGATGTAATTATTGCCCTTGATGCGGAATCCCTTGAAGGTAATATGTTGAGTATTCCCACTCCTATATCGAGTGGCAGAACAAATATTTCTTCTTTGCCTGAAACAGAAATTACTGTTGGTGATATTAGTAAAACCATGTCTCCTGCCCAACAATTAAGACAAGCAATCCAAAAACGCAAAACAAAAAGCGACCGCCCCAAGAAAATGTTATTAAAATGGAATGAGGAAAGATTTTTTAATGCTCATAATAACGGCAAAAAAGACTTTAGTGATCAGGAATTGCAAAACCTCAATCTACAGGGAAGTAAATTAATTAAATGTATTTTTCGCTATTCCCAATTACAAGGAGTAAACTTCAAAGATAGTAGCTTATCTCAAGCCAATTTCTACTCTGCCGATTTAACTAATGCTAACTTTATTAATGCCAATTTGTTTCAGGCTTATTTTTCTAAGAGTAACCTTGAAAACGTTGATTTTACTGGTGCAAATTTAGGTAGTGCAGACTTTACTAATGCCAATGTTACTAACGCTAATTTTTCAGGGGCAAACTTAAAAAATGCCAAAATTAATCAGCAACAATTAAAATCTGCAAAGGTAAATCGAAATACAACATTTCCTGATGGTAGTCGTCTTTGGTGGAAGATTTTTTAAGCATAACCTAGTTAGTAATTAGCACAAGGCAAGAGGCAAAAGTGTTTAATTAACACGCTTCCCTAACACCTCAACAACCTCACACCTGAAATCTCTTTCCGAAACCCGAAATCCTGACTCCCGACTTCTGCTTATAACTTATTCAACTTCCAAAAGAAATTTAATTGTTTCTTGTCCTAAATTAACATGATTTAAACGGTCTATTTCCCTAATACCAGTCGGACTGGTAACATTGATTTCTGTAAGATAACCGCCAATTACATCTATGCCAACAAAAATTAAACCATCATCAAGGAGAGTAGGTGCGATCGCATCACAAATTTCCCATTCCCTCGGAGTTATTTCTGTCTGAGCTACCCTGCCACCTACAGCCATATTACCTCGAAATTCTTTGCCCGTAGGAATACGATTAACTGCTCCAATGGGTTTACCTCCTAAGAGAATAATTCTTTTATCCCCTTCTTTTGCTGATGGTAAATATTCTTGAACCATAATTGGTTCTTGTGCTTGTTTGGTGCTAATTTCAATTAAAGAGTTAAAATTGCGATCGCCTTCTTGCATAAATAAAATACCCTCTCCTGCTTTGCCACCCAAGGGTTTAAGAATTAAGGCTTGTTTTTCTTGTAAAAAGTCGGCAATTACTTCCTTACTTTGAGTGACAATAGTTTCAGGAATAACATCGGTAAATTGTAGAGCGTACATTTTTTCATTAGCCCCACGAATTCCTTGAGGAGAATTAACAACTTTTGTTTTTCGAGAATCAACTAAATCAAGGATATAAGTAGCATAAAGATAAGCAGTTGTAACAGGTGGATCTTTACGCATTAACACCACATCACAAAATTCCAGAGGAGAAAAAAAAGTCTCTCCTACTTGATACCATTCTTTTTCAGCAATCCACTTTCCTTCAATTAATTGAACAGGTTTTAAGGTGACAGGGGAAATATGCCCATAGGCTTTACCATCAACAACGCTTAATTTATCAATGGTAGTAATATAAACCTCATGCCCTAAAACTTGGGCAGATTCCATCATTGCCACACTACTATCATGGGTAGGATCTAATCGTGCGATCGGATCTATAATAAAAAGAAACTTTTTCATTTTAACTATACAAAATTTGGTCTAACTTTCCAGCGCGATCGAGGGCATAAATATCATCACAACCGCCAATATGTTGATCATCAATGAAAATTTGAGGTAAGCTACTACGCCCATTGGCTCTTTCCGTCATTGCCATTCTAGCGGCGTTATCTCCATCAATACAATATTCGGTAAATTCTATCTGTTTTTCTCTTAGTAACGCCTTTGCACGGATACAAAAAGGACAACTACTCCAAGTATAAATTTCTACTTTTGCACTCATGATTACTCAATTTTGATTAATGGTCAACATTAAGTATTGTAAAGTATATTGCTCTCATTAATCTCAGTTACTCAGTAAGAATATCGGTTAAGGGCACATTGCATGAGTCTTGTCGGTTTCGGGTTTGATGGTTTGATTTTTTCAACATTTGGCGGCGCTTAATCATAAGTATTAAATGTACTGAAATTATGCCAAAAATCGAGACATCAAAATATTATCACTATTCCCCACCTGAATGAGAAATTATATCTACAATCAACAACGCCTAACATTTAATTAAATCCGTTAGAAAGACTTAATAAGTAAATATGCTTATAACTTTTAATATTAAATTTGATAAAGAAAATGATCTCTAAAAAAAAAGATTTGATAAGGTGAAATAATTTGTAGAAAAGATAAATTTCAGGGATAATGAAGCATTTTTGTGATGATTGGATTCAAGAGTGGTGTGATCATAATGGTTGGACAGACTGGTTTTTAGAGTGTCGTGATTATTGGGCTTTCCCCCCTCACAGTGTAATGCCTTTACCCATTCCCAAAGAAACATTAATGGAAATTAAGGCAGAAAAAGGTTTTTCTCCAGAGGAAAAAATATGGTTGTCAATTAGTGTTGCCATTAGTCTTACAGGAGGAGTTTTCAGTTATCTTTTAAACTGCCCTATGCCTCTTGTTTTAGCTTTCGCTTTTACTGCTATTATCATCGCTAATTTTGAGTTAGATTAATTATTATAGGTTTAGTCAGATGTTAAGGTGGGGCAAAGGGTAAAGGTGAATAGTTAATAATTAATAATGTTACTCCTAACTCCAAACCTTAAACCCAACTAACTTGCCTTAGAAAAATTTTGTGCAACGAAATCCCAATTAACTAATTTTTCCAGAAAATCATTGATGTAGTCAGGACGGCGATTTTGATAATCTAAATAGTAAGCGTGTTCCCAAACATCCATCGTTAAAAGAGGAATTTGATTTTTAGTAAAAGGATTATCAGCATTTGGTGTTTTTGTAACTTTTAGAGTGTCTCCATCTAACACTAACCACGCCCAACCACTACCGAATTGAGTAGCACCAGCATTTTTAAAGGCTTCTGTAAATTTCTCAAAAGAACCAAAATCTGCGTTGATTTTATCTGCTAAAGCACCAGTGGGATTACCTCCACCATTGGGTTTCATACATTGCCAATAAAAACTATGATTCCATGCTTGGGCGGCATTATTAAATATTCCTTGTTTGGAAGCGTCTTCGGCAAGGTTTTTGATAATAGTTTCTATGGGTTGGTTGTCTAATTCTGTACCAGCAACGGCCTCATTAAATTTATTCACATAGGCGGCATGGTGTTTATCATGGTGGAATTCTAAGGTACTTTTAGAAATATAAGGTTCTAAAGCATTGTATTCATAGGGGAGATTTGGTAATTGATATGCCATAATTTATTTATCTTTATCGGTTACAGCATTGATCCTACCTAAATGATTTTTCTCTCACAATGCTCATCGGTGGTTGGGGGATATAGTTTTTTATCGCTCCTTTTAAGGGAAGAGAGGAAATATCATAAATAATTGACAGAAAACTTATGTTAATTGATTTTCTTCTTTGAAACAGCCCTGCCTTGTTACCTCTGCGTTGTTTATAAATTGAATTTTGATTTTAATGGTTAATTTTGATCTGAAAAATTATGGGGAAACTTATTGAAGGAAAGTTCGTCTAATAAAATATCGAAGAAGAGTAGGTTTCAGGCATCAGGTTTCAGGTTGTAGGTGTTAAGGTATTGGGGTGTTAGGGAGAAACAAGTTGGGGGTATTGTGTTAAGAGTTAGAAGTTATTAATTATCAACTATTTACCTTTGCCCCTTACCCCTTGCCCTTTGACCTTTTCGCCATCACTCTATAGATGAAAATTTATCCTGAACTCAGGTTAATTAACTCTCAAAATAAAGCATTTATTGTCGTTTAATTATATTGATTATTGCCGTGTTTAAATATTATCGAAAGTTAGTTTATCTATTCACATCTGTCTTTGTTGCTTCTAGTTTAATTATCACTGATGTGCAACCTAGTAATGCTATCCCTTGGCAGGAGTTAATTTTTAGGGGTATTCAGCTTATTCAGATCAATAATATCAGTGATCAACAAGAGAGAGAAATTGGTGGTCAAATTCGCCAACAACTATTATCTCAAGGCAAAGTTAAGTTGTACAGAGATGAAAATTTATCTGCTTACGTTAATCAAATTGGACGCAGGTTAGTGGCCGTCAGTGGCAGGCCAAATATACCTTATCGTTTTGAAATAGTTGATAATCCTCAAGTTAATGCTTTTGCTACTATGGGGGGCTATATTTATTTGCATACAGGTTTAATTACCACCGCAAATAATGAAGCAGAGTTGGCCAGTGTAATTGCCCATGAAATTGGTCATGTTGTTGCTCGTCACTCTCAAAAACAAATGCAACAACAAGCACTAACTCAGGGTTTATTAAGTGTAGCAGGTTTAGATCGCACTCAGGTAGTACAGTTAGGGGTCGCATTAGCTGTTGATTTACCTTATTCTCGTCAAGACGAATATGAGGCGGATACTTTGGGGTTGGAAATGTTGAAAGCGGCAGGTTATGCACCTCAAGCGATGGTTGATTTTATGCGTAAGTTAGCAAAAACGGGGGGAAGAACTCCTACTTTACTTAGTACCCACCCCGCTTCTGGAGATCGTGCGATCGCACTTGAACAAAAAATTCCAGCTTCGAGAGGTTATCAAGGAGATGGTTTAGACGAACAAGCCTACCGCTATCAAATTCGCTCTTTACTCTAACTTCAGTTAATATTAAGAATATTTGATTTGGGTAGGTTTTAGGTATCAGGTTTCAGGTGTCAGGTTTAAGAAAGTTTCTTCAAGAGATTTTGTGTTACTTCTTTAGGGTTATGGGCAACCATAATCGCCCTAACTACGGCAACATTTGTCGCCCCTGCCTTCACAACGTCTTCAATATTTGTTTCATCGATGCCACCAATGGCAAACCAAGGAATAGAGGCATTTTCTTGGGCATAACGCACATATTCTAAACCTGCGGCTTTTTTTCCTGCTTTGGTTGGGGTTTCATAAACAGGCCCTACCCCAATATAATCTACTTGATCTGCGATCGCATTTTTCATTTCTTCGGGGTTAGTTGTTGATTTGCCAATAATTTTATCTTTACCTAATAATTGACGGGCTACGGAAATAGGTAAATCTGTTTGTCCTAAATGTACACCATCGGCGTTTACTGCTAAAGCTAAGTCGATGCGGTCATTTACTAAAAATAAAGCATTATACTGATTACACAGTTGTTTTAATTTACTAGCTTGTTCATATCTCACAACGTCAGTTTCATCTTTATGACGATATTGAACTAATTTTAAGCCCCCCTGTAGGGCAGATTCTACCACTTCATATAAATTTTCTACGGGGGAAGTAACTAAATATAGAGAAGATTGCGATAATAACTGATGGTTGTTTTTATTCATGAGTTGACTTTCTAAAGTGTAAACCTGATAGCGCATTTGTTTCATCGTAAGGGCGAATTTGCCGTTAATCAATTTACTATATTCTTCCAAAACCCTTAAGGCTTCTTGAACACGACATAAGTTAGCCAATAATACACTATCTAAATTTTCTCTCTTTTCTTCCTTGGGATGGGTTAAAGTTGTACCGACATCATTAATGGTATCCCTAGCGGCTCGAATTTCTGGGCTATGCCATTGAGATAATTCTTGACGCATTTGTTTACAAGATTCTGCCATTGTTTGATTATTCAAGCCAAAACGACACCATTCCTCAATGATTCTTAATCCTTCTCTAGCTCGATCTAAGTTAGCATCTAAAATACGGTAAATAGCTTGTTTGTGCTTCATTTCTACTTAATCGTTTAAATTTAATCCTACCAATTTCAATTCTTCTTTCAAATTTTCAGCAACAGAGCGATTTTGTTGTTTATGCAAATTGTATGCTTTTTGAAAAACCTCCGCACTTTCTTCCATATATCCTTGTTGAAGTAATAAAACCCCTAAATTTTGATATGCCCAAGGATATTCGGGATTTAATTTTATTGATTGGCGGTAAGTTTCCATGGCTAAGGAAATATTACCCATCGCTCGGTGAGTTAAGCCTAAGTTGTAGTAAGCAAGGGCGTAGTGAGGTTCAATGATGATACATTGTCGATAAAGGTTGAGGGCTTGTTGATACTGCCCCCTTTGATAACAAAGACTACCAAAGTTATGATAAGCCCCTAGTTTTAATTTACCTAAGATAGGAGATGCGATCGCTTTTTGATAATGTTTAACTGCTAAGGAAATTTGTCCTTCTTTCACATAAGCATTAGCTAGATGGTAGTGCAGTTCAAATAGTGTCGTAGCAGTAGCTAGATTCGATTTTAAGCCTGTTTTCAACAGTTTTAGACCTTTTTTGACCTCTCCTAAAGAAACGTACAAAGCACCCAATTTACTGCAAACATAAGCATCATGGGGATTTTCTGCCAAATAACTTTCCATGGCTTTACGAGCCTTTTGGGCTTTCTCTTGTTGGGCAATCACTTCTGGTTGATAACCATAATGTGCGATCGCAACTTCATTAGAATCAAATATTTTCCATTGTTTCTCTTTTTCTTGTAAAGCAATGACAGAATCATCAATCAAGGCGTGATAAGGACGAGAAAAACTAATCTGAGGGTGACGACGGAAAAAACGAGAAAGAGAAGAATAAGGAGAAGAAACCGTACCAATTTCATGGCGAATAAGATTAATAACTAAACAGTCATCTTTTTCCATTAAAGGGGTTATCTGAGAAATAATTTTCGGGTTAAAAACCTCATCTGCATCTAAAACTAAAACCCAATCTCCTGAAACATACTGTAAACCAAAATTTCTTGCTTGGGCAAAATCATCATTCCACTGATAATCATAAACTTTTGCTCCATAGCTAATCCCTATCCCTTTGGTATTATCGGTTGAACCAGTATCAACAATAATCATTTCCCCGACAATATCTTTAACGCTATCTAAGCATCTAGGAAGGTTATGAGCCTCATTTTTGACGATCATTGCCAAAGAAATACTATTGTGTACCATTTTTTCCTTGCTCAAAATAAATATAAAGAATCAAACTTAAATTAGTGAATGAAAGGGCAAGGGGCAAAGGGCAAAGGTAAATAGTTGATAATTGATAATTGATAACTCCTAACTCCTAACCCCTAATACCCCAATACCCTAACGCTCCAATTTTCTCACTAATTTTTCTCTAATAGCTTAAATAATTTTAAACTATAACAGTTCGTGACAAACTTTCTTTTGACAAGATTCCCTTACAATCTATTCAATAAGTAATTACAAATACATAAAAGTAAAAATAATCATTGCTATGTCCAAAAAAATCGTTGAGAGTGAATATTATCGAGAACAAGAAGCAACCAGAGTCAGAATTTTAAGCGAAGCCTTACCCTATATTCAAAAATTTTCAGGACGTACTATTGTTGTGAAATATGGTGGTGCGGCGATGAAAGATGGTACTCTCAAGGAATATGTGATTCGAGATATTGTTTTTCTCGCTTCTGTGGGGGTTAACCCAGTAGTGGTACATGGTGGTGGTCCAGAAATCAATACATGGTTAACAAAATTAAATATAGAGCCTCAATTTAAAGATGGTTTGAGGGTTACGGATGCTCCTACTATGGATGTTGTGGAAATGGTTTTGGTGGGTAGGGTGAATAAGGAGTTAGTGTCTATGATTAATCGGGCAGGAGGAAGTGCTGTTGGAATCTGTGGAAAAGATGGTAATTTAGTTAAAGCAAGATCAGTAGATCAAGAAAATGTTGGTTTTGTGGGAGAGGTTACTAATGTCGATATTAGTTTGGTAGATGCCCTTGTTAAAAGTGGATATGTGCCGATTATTTCTAGTGTTGCGGCGGATAATGAAGGACAAGCCCACAATATTAATGCGGATACTTTTGCGGGAGAAATAGCGGCGGCGTTGGGAGCGGAAAAATTGATTTTGTTGACCGATACTCCCGGTATTCTTAAAGATTACCATGATCACTCCACTCTTCTTTATAAATTAACGATTCAAGAAGCTCGTGATTTAATTGATGATGGTATTGTCAGTGGCGGTATGATACCAAAAGTAAACTGTTGTGTGCGATCGCTCGCTCAGGGAATAAAGGCGGCTCATATTATTGATGGACGTATTCCCCATGCGTTACTATTAGAAATTTTCACGGATGATGGTATCGGTTCAATGATTGTACCTTAATTTTACTTAGTAGTTTTTAAGGATAAAAAATTAGCAGTTAGTAATTACTAATTATCTCTGATAAAATGTTTTATTAACATAAGTATTAGTTAGAAAATGAGTTCAGTTAATTATATAGTTGTTTATGACGGAAACTGTAATTTATGTGTCAATTTTACTAAATTATTAGAAAGATTCGATCGCGGTAAATTATTCAGATATATTCCCATGCAAAATAGCGCAATTTTAAAAACCTTAAATATTACTCCCCAAGACTGTGAACAGGGGATGATATTGAAAAATATGGAAGATAACAGTTTAATATGGCAAGGAAGCGAAGCCGCAGAAAAAATTATAGAATTATTACCGAATGGTCAATTATTTATTAACGCTTATCGTTCTATCCCTAATCTTAAATCCATAGGAGATAAAAGCTATCTAAAAATTAGAGATAATCGTTATCAGTGGTTTGGTGGTAGGGAAAAAACTTATTATTCTTCCTATAATTTAAGTTGCAAAAATAACTCGGATTGTTTGCTTAATTAATAATTAATATTTCCCCTTATTTATTATATTAATGAATAGTAAAAGCCCAGAAATTTTTGTAAAAACTATTAATATAAATGATTATATTATTCTTAATCAAGAAAAACTATTACCAGATTGGAAAGAAGTACCTAAAACAATTATTTTCTTATTTTTTCGTTGTCAATATGTCTTAAATGGTAGTAATTTAAAATATGAAGAACTAGAAAAAGAAAGACTGCTTTTAGAATTTTATACGTTAGGAAAAAAGTTTTATTATCATAGTCAAAATCAAAAAATATTATCGGAAGTAATTTGTCCAAAAACAGGTTTTCCTCTCTATTCAAGCAAAGGAAAAGAAATATTTATCACTCAGCAATTAGTCAAAAGATATTTGCCATCATTTAAGGTGAAAACAAAAGAATGTGGTTTATTTCATCCTCTTTGGGGTCAAGCAGTTTACCCTTGTATAATATTGTCTGGGGCGGAATTAACTATAAATAAATCAATAATATCAGCCATAACTTGATCAACTCTGCTATTAAGAATTACATAGAAAAAGTATTGCTCAAATTGCCACGATAGTTCAAAATTTGATAATCTAAACTAATAACTTATAGTAGAAAGAATAAAGTGAGTATTATTATAGGACGTGGCAAATCCGCTCGTAGAGCGTATGGTATAGACGAAATTGCATTAGCACCTGGAAATAGAACCCTCGACCCTAGTTTAGCAGACACCCGTGTTAATTTAGGAGGTATTGAAAGAGAAATTCCTATTATTGCCAGTGCGATGGATGGCGTGGTAGATGTGAGAATGGCAGTATTACTCTCCGAATTAGGAGCTTTAGGAGTACTAAATTTAGAGGGGATTCAAACCCGTTATGAAGATCCTAACCCTATTCTCGATCGCATTGCCTCTGTTGGCAAATCAGAATTTGTGGGCTTAATGCAAGAATTATATAGTGAGCCGATTAAACCCGAATTAATCAAACAAAGAGTTATTGAAATTAAAAAACAAAAAGGTATTGCCGCCGTTAGCTTCACCCCTGCCGGTGCTAGTCAATACGGAAAAGTAGTTGCAGAAGCGGGAGCAGATTTAGTCTTCATTCAAGCAACAGTAGTTTCTACAGCCCACTTATCTCCTGAATCTATCACTCCTCTTGATTTAGCTGGTTTTTGTGCCGAAATGCCCATGCCCGTCATTCTCGGTAACTGTGTTACTTATGATGTTGCTTTAAATCTGATGAAAGCAGGTGCGGCAGGTGTTTTGGTGGGAATTGGCCCTGGTGCGGCTTGTACTTCGAGAGGAGTACTTGGTGTCGGTGTACCTCAAGCAACTGCTGTGGCTGACTGTGCCGCCGCTAGGGATGATTTTGAGAAAGAAACAGGCAAATATGTGCCAATTATTGCGGATGGTGGCATTATTACTGGGGGGGATATTTGTAAATGTATCGCCTGTGGTGCTGATGCTGTAATGATTGGTTCACCCATTGCTCGTTCAGAAGAAGCCCCGGGCCGTGGTTTCCACTGGGGTATGGCAACTCCTAGCCCTGTTCTCCCTCGTGGTACTAGAATTAATGTTGGTACTACGGGTACAATTAAAGAAATCCTTAGAGGTCCTGCAAAATTAGATGATGGTACTCATAATCTTTTAGGTGCATTACAAACCAGTATGGGTACTTTAGGGGCTAAAAATATTAAAGAAATGCAGGAAGTTGAAGTGGTAATCGCACCTTCTTTGTTAACAGAGGGTAAGGTTTATCAAAAAGCCCAACAATTAGGTATGGGTAAATAATTGAATTAACCTGAGTTCAATATAAAATTTTTGGTGGTGTAAGTAAAAGTGTCAGGTATCAGGGGATTAGGAGATTAGAGTGTTGGGTTGGGGTGTTAGGGAGAAGTTAATTAAACATTTTTGCCCTGCCCTCTTGAGAGAGCAGGGCTGTTTCAAAGTAGAAATACAAAAACCCTAAAACTATTGCCAGTAAAAGAATATAGCGTTTTAGAGCTTTGAGGATTAAGAAGTAGTTAAAAATGTTTAGATTATCAATTTATAACCATAAACCATTAAAAACTATTGCAAGAGTGCCTATTCCCCAACTGAGTTCGATGAAAAAAGTATCGAAAAATAAAGCGCCCTCGAGTTATCATCGAGCCAATTTTGGAATAAAAAATTATTAAATTTAGGAAAAACTCATTTAAAATCAATTTATTCAGCTTTTTTGTCAATAATTATTACTTTTAACTCCGAACTCCGAACTCCGAACTCCGAACTCCGAACTCAGGTATTCCCTGCCTTAACCAGAAAATTTTAGAATGAAAAAACCCTGCTTGAGAGAGGGAATAAACCGGGGTTTCTTTTAAGGGGAGACACAGAGGGGTTTTTCCTCTTGCCCACCTTAACGGACAATCTTATATCGAACTTAGGTGATGAAAATTGAACTTTTGCTTAACTTGTGCGTCTGATGAATATAGTTAATTAATGAAAGTTATTTAACCTCAGTTTAAGATAATATTTTGAGGTTGAAAGGGAAATACTATAAGAATGGACATAAAATATATCAAAACATCTCGCACTAATAGCAAATATGGATTATCTTCAATGCAACTGCTTTTCCGTCGTTGTTTGGGGGTTGTTGCTTTTTCTTCTGCCATGTTAGGGCTTGTTTTCCCTGTAAATGCCTCAGAAAAAGTTATCCTTAAATATGGGATGTGGCAAGAATCTCTCCCTGTTTCCGATATGACGGTTTTCTGTGATA
This sequence comes from Cyanobacterium sp. Dongsha4, assembly GCF_036345015.1. Lineage (NCBI taxonomy): Bacteria > Bacillati > Cyanobacteriota > Cyanophyceae > Chroococcales > Geminocystaceae > Cyanobacterium > Cyanobacterium sp. DS4. Next base: position 2,309,421 of record NZ_CP084098.1, read on the forward strand.
CTGGGGAAATTTCTACTACTTTAAGTTATTATATCCGTTTATCGAATCAAAGTTCCGATCGCATCAATAATGTTTTATGTAAACCGATTTCGGTTAATGGGGTAACTCTTTCTAAAATGCTCAATAATCCTGTGGGTGGTTTTATTTTAGATTTATTTGGTGAGGTGATTACTACCCCTAGTAAAAAAGCCAGTCGAGAATCTTTGAGGGGAGCTTTAGTTACTTCTGCCCTAAAAAATAATGATATTAGTATTATAGAGGTATTAAATAATTATCCTACTAATGAAGTACACCTGAACGGCGATCGCCTTGTGGAATTTTACCGTCAGGTAGAAGATGTTTTAAAAATAATTCCTGTTAATCTATAGAGTATTCCTGTAATATTTCCAATGGAACAAACTCAAGGGTTTTTTCATGGGTAGCCTCAAGGATAATCGGGGGTGCAAATCCTGCTTTTAAGGCTTCTACCCAACGACTAACACACAAACACCATTTATCCCCTGCTTTTAAACCGGGAAAATTAAACATCGGCACGGGGGTAATTAAATCATTACCTTGTTTCTTGCTATAAAGCAAAAATTCTTCTGTTACCTGTGCACACACGGTATGCAAACCTCTATCTTCCAATCCTGTGTCGCAACAACCACTACGATAAAATCCTGTCATCGGTGATGTGCAACAAGTTTTTAAAGGTTTTCCATAGACGTTTCTGGAGTTAGTCATTTTTCCTCACTAATAATCTTACTCTCTAAATATTGTAAGTCTTCGGGGCGATCGATGTCTTTTAAAGTGGGTAGTTCATATATGCTACATTTTAAGTTCGATGCAGTCCCAACTGTAGTTTCAAAAACAGAATTAGAACCCCATTTGATATTAGTAAATAATTCTTTTTTTAGCTGTTTTAAAGCAATTAAATAATAACCACCATCCTCTGCTTTTCCAATAACTAAATCATAAAAATCAAGTTGATTAAAAGCATTATTTAAAATGTTTTCATCCAAATCAACACAATCAGTTCCAATTAAAACCACATGAGAGAAATTATTGTTGAAACTGTTAGCAAAAGCAGAATACATTTTCTGTCCTAAATCATCTCCATTTTGATGATGATAATTATAATTACTTCCTAACCATGCTTTCATCAAAGTTTGATCCCCACCAGCAAAATAAATACTAACATCTACATCAACTTTTTCTTTTAATTTTTCAGCTTTTTTCATCGTCATTTCTGTCATTAACTTATGGAAAAAACAGGCTTTTTCTGCCCCAATTGCTGGAATTAATCTGGTTTTTGTTTTACCTATTTCTGGATAACGAGTGAAGATAATTAGATTTTTTTTCATTAATCAACTAATTTTTTACACAAAATTTTGTCTCTTATTTATGAATTTATCTTTCATTTCAAAAGAAAACTGAAAAATATTTATAATCCTATTGAGCAATCAATTATATAGACGACTCACATACAAAAAAGAAAATATTAATTATCATTAAATATGATTCTACCTAAACGAACTATAGTAGATCCAGCCTCGATCGCATATAAGTAGTCTTCTGACATTCCCATAGACAATTGATTAAATTTATCCGAAAAATAACCCTCATTTCTAATTTTTTCCTGCAAAATTTTCAACGATTTAAAAGTAGAAAAAGTTTCTTCCGGAGACAAGCCTAAAGGTAAAATAACCATCAAACCTCTAACACTAATAGAATGTAACTCTTGCAGTAAAGGTAAATCATTCCACAATTGCTCTATCGTCCAACCATATTTATTATCATCAGGTAATGGCTTAACTTGCAAACATACTTGAGGTTGCTGTAGAATCACCTTTTCATGTAATGCCTGTTGTGCATAAAAATCAAGACGTTGAGCAATTTTCAAACTATCCACCGAGTGAATCCAAGCAAAAGACTCTACCGCTTTTTTTGCCTTGTTACTCTGCAAATGCCCAATAAAATGCCAAGTAATATCTTTTAAATCTTGTAATTGAGCTTGTTTATTAATCGCTTCTTGTAACTTATTTTCTCCGAAATCTTTAATTCCTTGCTCATAAACCCATTTCATTACCTCCACATCAACTTTTTTTGTCACTGCCACCAATCTCACAGAGATAGGAATAGTATTTCTGATTTCATCTAAATTTTTTACCAATTGATTCTGATTCATTCCAATGAGTAATAAATAACGAGTAATGAGTAGAAGTCAGGAGTCAGATTTAGGGTTTTAGGGTTTGGGGTATTAGGTTTAATTAAACACTTTTGCCCTCTCCCCTTGAGAGAAGGGATAAAAAGAGGGAAATTTCTTTTTTATCTGAACTCCGAACTCTGAACTCTGAACTCAAATTATTGCCCTTTGCCCCTTTGACTTGATTTAACTAGCTTTAGCTAAATAAACCACAGCCCCTAAACCAGAAGCCATTTCTTCAGGAGTAATTTTACCATCATGGTTGGCATCAAGGGCATCAAAAACCACATCCGCGCCTGCCCATTCTTCACGGGTAATAAAACCATCTCCATCTAAATCATAGACATGGAAAATATCATCTACTGCATGGGCTAGGGTTTCTTCTCCTTCTAATCTAGCTAAACGACTAGCTAATAATTGCTCCAAAGTTTCCAAAGCCTTTGTAAAACCTTTTATGCCCTCGTCTAACTTTTCATTTGCCATCCTGTCCTCACTGTGCATTTTATCAAAAGTCGCTTTGTCCACAGTAATTTTTTCAATATTCATTTTTTGTGCTTTTTCTACAGACAACTTGAGGGGTAATTCTTCTTCTGTGTTTTGTAATTGCTCTAATAGTTTAGGAGAAATGGTTAATAAATCACATCCAGCTAACTCACAAATTTCGCTAATATTACGGAAACTAGCTCCCATTACCTCTGTTTTATAACCAAACTTTTTATAATAATTGTAGATTTCTGTAACAGATTGTACCCCGGGGTCTTCTGCTCCGGGAAAATCCTCTCTACCCGTTTCTTTTTTGTACCAATCAAGGATTCTACCCACAAACGGAGAAATTAAAGTAACTCCCGCTTCGGCACAGGCTACGGCTTGATGGAAACCAAATAAAAGAGTTAAATTACAGTGTATTCCTTCTTTCTCAAGAACTTCGGCGGCTCTAATTCCTTCCCATGTAGATGCAATTTTGATTAAAATACGCTCCCTACTGATACCTGCTTTTTCATATTGGGAGATTAAATAACGAGCTTTTTCGATCGTAGCTTCAGTATCATAAGATAAACGGGCATCAACTTCAGTGGAAACCCTCCCCGGCACAATATCAAGAATTTTTCTACCAAAGGCAACCGCTAACCAATCAATGGCTAATTTAACCACTTCATCAACCTTCGCATCTGCCCCCAATTCCTTTCTCGCTTCAGTGAGGGTATCATCTACAATACTTTGATAATCAATCATTTGAGCGGCGGCGGTAATCAGAGATGGATTTGTCGTAGCATCTTGAGGGGTAAAGGTTTCAATGGCTTGAATATCTCCTGTATCCGCCACAACGGTGGTGTATTGTTTTAATTGATCTAATAAGTTAGTCATAGTAGAAGTTATGTGATGTTTGTCCATAATTACTATTTACAGCTTAACTTCAGTCTAGGAAAACCAACGTTTTAGGGATAACATTATTTACTATTTTTAACCAAATCCATATAGGCAGATCAAAAATAAGAGAAAATCAACGGATAAATATTTCTTTGCTCCTTGCCCTTTAAACTTTGTCTGCTTCACTATGACGAAAAACTAAATTTTAGATATTATTGTTAATTGCTTACCAAAAAAATGTAAACTAAGAAACAGTCCAATGATCTGCTTTTAGCTTTGATTATTCATACAAACTAAGTAAGCAGAATATAAAACCTATATAGATAAGGAATATGAATCAAGAAATATTAGAAAAAGTAAAAGAAATCGTTGTTGAACAACTTGATGTTGATGCTGATAAGGTAACTCCTGAAGCTAATTTTGTTAATGATTTAGATGCTGATTCCCTTGATGTAGTGGAGTTAGTTATGGCTTTAGAAGAAGCATTTGAAATTGAAATTTCTGATGAAGAAGCGGAAAAAATTGCAACCGTTGGTGCGGCTGTTGAACATATTGAAAGCAAAACCACTGCGGCGGCTTAGTTACTGCATTTAATTAACTATAACTTACATTGAGTTAGTTAAAGACATTTTTCAGGGATAGGACATGGGGAATAGTAGTGTTGATTTTTTGAATTTACACTGTTGCCTCTAACCTGTTACCTGATAATTTTCTTAATCAATTTAGTTACTCAATTTGAGGGCTAATTAATCGTTAATTGTTAAATTTATATTTTCTGCATACTATCGATTGTTTCCTATTTTTAAGATCAAAGTCGATTGGTGTGACTCTATTTTTCTATAAGAATTATTTAAGTATTATTTTTACCTGAAATAGGTATATTTTAAGTTTTATATATATATTAGAGAATTATGACTAATCCACAACTAAAAAGAGTCGTAGTAACTGGTTTAGGTGCTATTACTCCTATTGGTAATAATTTAGATGAATACTGGCAGGGATTAATTACTGCCAAAAATGGTATCGATAAAATTACCTGTTTTGATACTTCTGATTATGCTTGTAAAATAGCTGGTGAAGTTAGAGGTTTTGATCCTTTAGCTTACATGGAAAAAAAAGAAGCGAAACGCATGGCTCGTTTTTCTCAGTTTGCAGTGGCGGCGAGTAAAATGGCTTTAGAAGATGCCCAATTAATCATTAATGATGATAATGCTAATGATGTTGGTATTGTCATTGGTACTGGGGTTGGCGGTTTAAGTGTTATGGAAGAACAAAATGAGGTTTTATTAACTAAGGGGCCTGGGCGTGTTACTCCTTTCCTCGTACCGACTATGATTTCTAATATGGCGGCGGGTTTAACGGCTATTCATACGGGGGCTAAAGGTCCTAATTCTTGCTCTGTAACGGCTTGTGCGGCGGGTTCAAATTCCATTGGTGATGCTTTTCGTTTGGTGCAGTCTGGCTATGCTAAAGCGATGATTTGTGGTGGCACGGAGGCGGCAATTACTCCCCTTGCAATGGCTGGTTTTGCCTCGGCAAAGGCTCTCTCTACTCGTAATGATAGCCCTGAATCTGCTAGTCGCCCTTTTGATGTGGATAGAGATGGTTTTGTGATGGGAGAAGGTTGTGGTATTCTGATTCTGGAAGAAAGAGAAAGTGCGATCGCACGTGGAGCAAGAATTTATGGGGAAATGGTGGGTTATGGTATGACTTGCGATGCTTACCACATGACTGCCCCTGTGCCTGAAGGTTTAGGTGCAACTAGGGCTATTGAGTTAGCTTTAAAAGATGGTGGTTTAACTCCTGATCAGGTATCTTATATTAATGCTCATGGTACAAGTACCCCTGCTAATGATACAACGGAAACAAAGGCAATTAAAAGAGCATTGGGAGATCATGCCTATAAAATAGCCATAAGTTCTACTAAATCCATGACAGGGCATTTATTGGGTGGTTCTGGAGGTATTGAAGCTGTAGCCACTGTAATGGCGATCGCATCTGACATTGTACCTCCCACAATTAACTTACAAAATCCTGATCCAGATTGTGATTTAGACTATGTGCCTCATGAAAGCCGTAAATTAAAGGTTGATGTGGCTTTGTCTAATTCTTTTGGTTTTGGTGGACATAATGTCACCCTCGCTTTTAAAAAACACCCGTAAATCATAGTTCGGAGAGTTCGCTGCGCTCGTACACTCCTTTCCGTCGTGAACGGAGTTCGGAGAGTTCGCCTTCGGCTCTTACACTCCTTTCAGTCGTGAACAGAGTTAAGATAAAAAAGAAATTTCCCCCTAATACCCTAATCCCCTAATCCATGAGTTATCAAGTAGAATTAAGGGCGGCAAAAATTCCCTACATAGGTGCGATCGCAGTTCATTATTGGTTTATAATTCATGAACAAGTATCGGAAAGATGGGAAATTTGGCAAACTAAAAGCCTTGTTAGTAGTAGTTGGGGACATTTGCATAAAAATTTAATGAATCCTACTCGTGGGGTAGGTAACGGAGAAAGTTGGCAAGAATATATTTGGCAAGGAGAAGAAGCCGATAATTTGCAAACAATTATCCGAAAAACGCCCCAAATTTACCCTTATAATTATTTGTATCGCTACTATCCTGGTCCCAATAGCAATACTTATATTCAATGGATTTTAGATAAAAGTCAGATTAAGTATTCTTTAAGTGGTAAAGGCTTAGGAAAAAATTATCATCGTTTCTTTAGCAAATACGAGGCAATTGCTCTCCCGTCAACATTTCAATAACTCTTTTTGACCCCAATTTATTTTCTAAAATGACCCTTCCCTTTTCTTTTTTTTCAACCTTTCCAATAATAGTAGCAAAATCATTTTCTTGCTTAAAAATAGACAGTGCTTTTTCTGCTTCATTTTCAGGAATAAAAGCGACAAATCTTCCTTCATTAGCAATATATAAAGGATCAAAACCCAGAATTTCACAAGCACCTTTTACTTCTTCTTGAACAGGAATAAAACTCTCTTGAATAATTATTTCTGAGTCATTATCTATAGCGATTTCATTCAAAACACTAGCTAATCCTCCTCTGGTTATATCCCTTAAACAGTGAATTTTGATGCCTGAATTGATTAACTTTAAAACTAAATGATTTAATGGGGCGCAATCACTTTCAATAGTTGTTTCAAACTCTAATTCCTCTCTTAGTGCCATAATTGCAATGCCATGTCTGCCAATATCACCACTCAAAATAATAACGTCTCCTTCTTGAATTTGTAGAGGATTAATTGTTAAATTATGCTCAATAATACCAACTCCACTGGTATTGATAAATATTCCATCTCCTTTTCCTTTTTCAACTACTTTTGTATCTCCTGTAACAATCTTTACCTGACTAATTTCAGAGGCTTGTTTGATAGATTTTATTACCTCCCAAAAAGTAGCCAAAGATAATCCCTCTTCCAAGATAAAACTAAGGCTTAAATAAAGAGGTTTTGCTCCCGCCATTGCTAAATCATTTACCGTGCCATAAACTGCCATTGAGCCAATGTTTCCCCCGGGGAAAAACAGAGGATTGACTACATATGAATCCGTTGTAAAAGCTATTTTATGACTGGCTAAATTTAAAACTGCGGAATCATGTTCTACAGAATTATTGCTAGAAAAAACAGGTAATAACATATTATCAATTAACTGTCTCATCAACTTTCCTCCCCCCCCATGAGCCATTAAAATATGAGGGTATTTAGTGATAGGTAAAGGACAGTTTAAGGAAAAATTTGTTTGATTACTCACTATTTTTTATAGCTCAAAAAAAGATAATTCATACTTCAAATATGGTAGTGCATATTCCTAAAAATTGCTATATATTTTTTCCTGCTCTAATTATGAATTCTTCATATAGAATAAAACTTAAATGTTGTCGATTTAGTCTTTATATAAAGAATTATTATGTTTGAAGAAATTAATGATCAAATGAAAAGTAAGGTTTTAGCATCATTTTTTCTCAAGTTTAAAATATCACCTACTTATTCTTTGAAAATTATTGAACAATGGTTTGGCGAAAATTCTTGGGCAGATTGGGAGGTTTTATATAATGCAATGCAAAACGCATTAGTAAGAGTTGAAAATAATAATTTGATTAGTTTATATGATCCAAAAATTTGTCAATTAGTTAATGATATGAGAGGTTTAGAAGGTGTTGAAATAAAGAACAGAAATTATCGTTTAAAAACTTATCCTCTTTGCTTTATTGGTTCAGAAGCGGTAAATTGGATGGAAAAAAAGTATGATATTTCTAAGGCGGAAGCTCTAAAATTAGGACAAACTTTAATTAATGAAAAGATTATTCACCATGTAACTGATAATCATGATTTTAAAAATGATTATTTATTTTATCGGTTTTATCTTGATGAGTAATTGAACAATTTTTTATTTAGATTTTTCTACAGTGATAAAATATGTTTTTCTCTATGAAAATAATTATAAATATTTTGAAAGGTTAATGTTATGTTTCTTGAAAGTATCCGAAAAATTTTCCCGTTTATTTTTAATATTAAATTAAGGAGAAATAAAACTTTTAAAACTTTATTTTTATCAACTTTTAGTTTGACTATTATTATTAATATTCTAATGAATTCGATCGCAGTTTTTCTTTTTTCTGGTAGTATAATCTTAAGTGCTAATCCTAGCCTAGCTCAGACTGCTATTAATAGTGGTCTTAATCCTCAACAATGGTTACTTAATGCTCTACAATGGATTGACAGTCTTGGGGTAATAGGTGCGATCGCATTTATGCTTATTTATGTAATTGCCACAGTTGCCTTTTTACCCGGCTCAATTTTAACACTCGGTGCGGGAGTGGTTTTTGGCATTTTTTGGGGCTCAATTTACGTTTTTATTGGTGCTACCATTGGGGCGACTTTAGCATTTTTAGTGGGAAGATATATTGCACGGGGATGGGTTGCTAGTAAAATCGAAGGAAATCAAAAATTTAGGGCTATAGATGAAGCAGTAGGCAGAGAGGGTTTAAAAATAGTTTTGTTAACCCGTCTTTCTCCAGTTTTTCCCTTTAATTTACTTAATTATGCCTATGGAGTCACAAGAGTTACTCTCAAGGATTATGTTATTGCCTCTGTGGGAATGTTTCCAGGTACGATAATGTATGTTTATATCGGCTCACTAGCAGGTAATTTAGCCACCATCGGCACACAAAGCACATCTGTTAATCCCGTCGCTCAATGGAGTATTAGAATTATTGGTTTTCTTGCCACTGTTGCTGTCACCGTGTATATAACCAAGATTGCCAAAAAAGCCCTCGATAAGTCAATTTTAGATGAAGTTTAGAAAAATCATCGCTCTCTTATTTTTTATCATGAGACATCTTTACAGAAATTAGGTAAGGGTAAAAAAAGCAATTCTTAACAGGTGGAAATTAATTATAATTGTAGCTTCAGATTTAAAAAATAGATCTTAATTAAAAAACTAATTTATCTTAATTTTAAAATTAATAGAAAGACGAAATAATGAACAGTAAAATAACAGAAATATTGCCTTCTGACCAGTATAATCAACAATTGATTTCCCTTGTACATCCTCATGATTGGATCAACCCTAAACCCCAAAAGCAATATGATTTAATCGTTATAGGTGCTGGTACAGCAGGATTAGTAGTGGCCGCAGGAGCGGCAGGTTTAGATTTAGGCTTAAAAATAGCTTTAATTGAAAAGCATTTAATGGGAGGAGATTGTTTGAATTTTGGTTGTGTGCCTTCTAAAGCAATTATCAGATCTGGAAAAATAATTGGGGATATTTTAAAAGCAGAAAAACTGGGCATAAAAACCCAAGAAAAAGAGGTTGATTTTGCTTATGTTATGGAAAGAATGAGAAAAATAAGAGCAAGTATCAGTCATCATGATTCAGCACAAAGATTTAAAAATTTAGGTATAGATGTCTTTTTTGGTTCGGCTCATTTTTTTGATCAAAATACTATCGAAGTAGAAGGGGTAAAACTTCATTATAAAAAAGCTGTTATTGCCACTGGTGCTAAACCAATTATTCCTAATATTGAAGGTATCAACGATGTTAATTTTTATACCAATGAAACTATTTTTTCCCTAACTAAATTACCTCCTAGTTTAGCAGTTATGGGAGGAGGTGCGATCGGATCTGAATTAGCCCAAGTCTTTAATCGTCTTGGTTCACAAGTAACACTCTTACATAAACATGATTATATTCTCAATAAGGAAGATAAACAAGCAAGAGAAATTATCCAAAATATATTTCTGCAAGAAGGGATTAATTTAATTTTAAATTCACAAATATTAAAAGTAGAATTAACTGAAAATGGTAAAAAAATTGACTATATTTCTAATGGTAAAAAAAAATCAATTACGGTATCTGATATTTTAGTTTCTATTGGCAGAGAACCAAATATAAAAGAGTTAAACTTAGAAAAAGTAGGGGTAGAATATGACCTTAAAAAAGGAGTTAAAATAAACGATTATTTACAAACAACAAATCCGAGAATTTTCGCCGCAGGGGATGTATGTTTAGGAGAAAAATTTACTCATACTGCCGATGCCGCCGCCCGAATTGTCATCAAAAATACTCTCTTTTCTCCCTTTGGTTTAGGTAAAGCAAAATTCAGTGATTTGATTATTCCCAGAGTAACATATACTGATCCTGAAGTAGCTCATGTGGGAAAATCCCCTCATCAATTAGTAACAGAAGGATTAGATTTTAATACCATAACAATTTTAATGGATAAAGTCGATCGCGCCATTACCGATGAAGAAACAGAGGGATTTGTCAAAATATATCATCAAAAAAATTCGGATAAAATTTTAGGTGCAACTATTGTCGCCAGTCATGCAGGAGAAATGATTTCTGAAATTACCCTAGCAATGGTAAACAATATCGGTTTAAATGGCATATCCAAAGTTATTCATTCATATCCCACTCAGGCAGAAGCAATCAAAAAAGCCGCCGATGCTTACCGTCGCACATTATTAACCCCTCAATCCCGCCGAATACTCAAATTACTAAGCAAGTTAACTTAAAAGTTAGGGATTAGAGAGCAAAAAAATAAGCCATCTACCGGACTTGAACCGGTAACCTTTCGATTACAAGTCGAGTGCTCTACCAATTGAGCTAAGATGGCGGAGTGGGAAATATTTTCCACTGAGTTATATATCGTAACGAAATTTGATTCTATTGTCAAGAAAATATAATTTTGCTTTGTTGATAGTTTACAATTTTCTTGAGTCGGATATTTAAAGGTAAAAAACCATAGCTGATAATGCTTAGAGAATAGTCCAAAGATTTAATTATTCTCCATTTTCACTTTTCATGAGCTTTACAAATTCATGAATTATTTATCATTACTACAAATAATTTTAGATATAATTTCGGCAGTTTTCGGCTTTTGCCATAATGGTTTTAAGGGTTTGTTAATTAACAAGCGATAGCGATAAAAATTCAAAGACTCGAATAATAAACCTGCGATCGCACAAGTAACCGCTATAATTAAAATACCGAATATACCAGAACCTTCTCCAAAGATAGCCAGAAATTGCCAAATTTGTGCATAAACGTAGTTAATAAAAGGAGAAATGAGGGGTAAATGCCCCATAACACCCAAAATAGCTAAAACTACCGTAAACAAAACTATAGGTAAAGCAAAGCTAACTAAAGAAGTTAGTAATAAAGACAAAAGTAAAGATAACCATATATTCATTGTTTTGACTCCCAAACATATATTCTAAAGGGAAGAAATTGAGCCACCTATCATAATACTTTTTTGCTTACGGTAACTAGCTTTTTCTATCTTCAGAGTAATGCTAAAACCTCTAATTGTCATCAATATGTCAAGAATCTTAAAAAAAGATTAAATAAATTGACATAAATAAGAAAATAGTGTAAAGAAAAATTGACTTGTATGAATAAAAAAGAATTAATGTCCTCAACCCTTTACCTTGTCAGACACGGAAATAGATTAGATTTTGTTTATCCAGAATGGTTTAACACTGCCCCAAGAAAATATGATCCTCCCCTATCAGAAGATGGTAAGATACAAGCTCAACAATTAGCACAAAGATTAATCAAAGAGAAAATAGACTATATAGTTAGTTCTCCTTTTTTACGAGCGATTCAAACAGCACATATTGTTGCTGAAAATCTTGATTTAACCATCAAACTAGAAGCAGGGTTAGGGGAATGGCATAATCAGGATTGGATGAGTTATCCTCCAGAAATACACCCCCGTGAAGAATTAGAAGAAGTTTATCCTCGAATTGATTGGAATTATTCTAGTTTATTAACCCCAATCTATCCTGAAAGCGAAACAGAGATGTTAACAAGAATGAAAAAAACAGGGGAGTTATTAGTCAATAATTTTCAAGGTAATTTATTATTAATTGGTCATAGTATGACTGTTTTGGGAATTACTAATGGTTTACTTAGGGAAAATAGAGCCATTAAAGCCTCTGTTTGTTCTTTAACAAAGATAGTTAATCGAGAAGGTCATTGGCAACTAGAATTAGAAACTGAAACTTCTTTTTTATCTGAGTTCGATATAAAATTATCTGATGGTGGTGGGGAATAGGGAATAGGCAATAGGCAATAATTTTTATACCTCAACAATCTATGATGTTTGAAAATTCATAGGATTTTGATCTCGACGATGACGTAAAGGCAGAGCTTCAGGTTGTCTATCTCCTGCTAAACTGGCGGTATATTCTAAAGCGGTGCGGAGTCGTTTGGCGGCATAGATTGACATATCACGGGGTACAGAGATGCGATCGCGCAAATATCTTAGGGCTAAATCCATTTCAGGAGGAGAAGAGCATTCCTTATCTGTCATCATATAAGTTAAAGCACAACGTAAAGCCAAATCAAACATTTCATTATCGGCTGGATTGACTTTAATAATGTTATGGCGATGTTTGATCACACGATATAAGGCTTCTTGACGGGAATTTTCTGGTTCATTGTATCTTACATCTGGTAAACTAAACCAATCACCGCGATCGACTCTTTCTTGATTAATCAAAGTTTGTTTTTCATTATTAGAATAACATCCCCCCATTTGTGGCGGTAAATCATGGGCATGGGTATGAAAGTCGCTTTGTGTACCTCGATAAGTTGAACGCTCTTCCAAAGCAGAAAACCAACGAGACAAAAGGGGATTCTCTTCTCTTAAAGAATAACCCTTATAGTAGTAAAGACTAGCATTCATTCTTTCCACATAAGGAACAAAAACAACATCAGCGACACTAAAATCATCCAAGAAAAAAGGGCTATTAGTAACAGATAAAGCCTCCTCAACCTCCTTAATCACCTGCAAAAAACCACGACGGTTATTCATCTCTTGTAAAGGAAAAATTGTGGGATAACATAACCATGTACACCAAGCCCTAAATAATAATCTTTCTAAGCGACGTAAAGGAATCACTTTTTCATCTTCCATACCATAACCCAAAACTCCAAACTCTTGTTCTAAAGCCTTAAGAATATCATCACTTTCGGTAATAATATACCCATCTAATTCTAGGGCAGGTAACATTCCCGAAGGCACTTTTTCTTTGTACCAACTTTCTTTCTGCCCATAGCAAAACATAGTTACTTTACGAATACGGTAAGGAATTTGTTTTTCTTCCAACCATAACCAAATTTTTTGACAATAAGGACACCAAGCATGATGATCTCTATAAAGGGTTACTCTTACTTTTTCTTCTGGTTGATTAAATAACCTCAAAATAGATTGAGAATTAGTAACACCATTTACCCTATCAATCTCAAAATCTGTCAGAGCTTCTAATTCTTGCCAAGAAAGAGGATTTACCATTTATTTTTACTGTGTTTTGCTAGTTTACATTTAAGTTTACTGGTAATGGCAAAAAAAGGGCAAGGGGCAAGGGGCAAAGGTAAATAGTTGATGATAATTAATAACTTCTAACTCTTAACACCGAACTCATTTCCCCCCAATCCCCCACTTCTACTTATTACTCATTATTAACCCTGCATCCATTCTGTATGGAAAAATTCCCCTCTAGGTTTATCGGTGCGTTCGTAGGTATGTGCTCCAAAATAGTCTCGTTGGGCTTGGGTTAGATTTTGAGGGAGGCGATCGCTCCTATAACTATCAAAGTAATCTAAAGAAGCACTAAAAGCAGGAATAGGAATGCCCAGACTATTAGCTAAAATTAACACATCTCGCCATGCCTGTTGACGATCGAGAATACTTTGTTTAAATTCAGGGGCAAGAAGAAGATTGGGTAAACTAGGATTATCGGAAAAAGCCTTATTGATTTTGCCTAAGAAACCAGCCTTGATGATACAACCTCCTTTCCAAATACGAGCCACTTCAGGAAGATTGATATTGTAGTCATATTCAGCAGAAGCCTTGGCAATTAAAGCCATTCCTTGGGCATAAGAACACATTTTGGAGCAGTATAAGGCATCCCGAATTTTATTGATATATTCGTTAACATCTCCGTCAAATTTTCCTGTTATCCCCGTTAATTCTTTACTAGCAGAAATACGTTCATCTTTATAGCCAGAAATAACCCTTGCATTCACCGCCGCATAAATAGTGGGAATGGGTACACCTAATTCTAAAGAACTTACAACAGTCCAACGTCCAGTACCTTTCTGTCCTGCCGAGTCAAGGATATAATCAATTAAATGACCATCCGTTTGATCATCTTTTTTACGGAAAATATCAGCAGTAATTTCAATTAAAAAGGAATTTAGTTCATCAGTTTGATTCCAGTCCGCAAAAACTTCGTGTAACTGCTCATTGCTTAAATTAAGACCTTTTTTTAGCAAATCATAAGCCTCAGCAATTAACTGCATATCGCCATATTCGATACCGTTATGAACCATTTTCACATAATGCCCTGCACCACGAGGGCCAATATAAGTCACACAAGCCCCATCGTCCACTTGAGCGGCAATTTTAGTTAAAATCGGCTCTAATTCTTGATAAGCTGAAGCTGTACCACCAGGCATTAAAGAAGGACCATGTAAAGCCCCCTCCTCACCACCACTCACTCCCATACCCATAAAACCTAAGCCCGTGGGTTCTAATTCATTTGTACGTCTTTCCGTGTCTTCATAGAGGGAATTTCCTCCATCAATAATCATGTCTCCTTGTTCAAGAAGGGGTTTAAGTTGTTGGATAACAGCATCAACAGGCGCACCTGCTTTTACCATTACCAAAATTTTACGAGGACGTTCTAAAGTTTGCACAAATTCTTCTAAAGAGTAGGCAGGTTTGATGTCTTTGCCTTGTGCTTTTGTCGCCATAAATTCTTCTGTTTTTGAGGCAGTGCGATTATATACAGCAATAGGAAATCCTCTACTTTCAACGTTAAGGGCTAAGTTTTCCCCCATTACTGCTAATCCGATTACTCCAAATGTTCTTTTGGTCATAAATATTTTTGAGTGAATAATGTCTTTTACCTTCAGGTTAACTTGATCTTCTCCATTCGTTACCTAAGATTTTGTTAAAATTTTCTTTCTGTTTTTCAATTTTTATTCTCTTATTATTGAACTTAAACTACAGTTATCACTTAGAGTATATACAAGATAGAGAGCAAAGTTAAAAGGTTGGCATTAAAGCGAGGGGCAAAGGCAATTAATTCCTCCTAGTCGTTATTTGAATATATTTAAATGAACACAAGCTAGATACCACATATAATCATCGATTTTGACTTCTATCGCTTTTTGAATATATAAATTGGCTTGAGTATTATCTCCGTGAGCAAAATAATATAATCCTGCATAAAGAAAGTAAAAGAAGACCTCTTTTAGACTGCTGTTAGTGTTAATGTTAGTCAGAGTCGAAATATCAGATTTTCCTGCGAATACTTGATAAATTTGTCTCATAAATCCCCTTGTGTCATATTTGACGGGTAGTAAACATTCTTGGGCATTTTGAGGGTTTTCTAATTTAGCAATAGCCAAATATAACCATAAAGTTTCTTCTATATCTTGAGAATTTACGCTTAAATCTAACTCAAACTGTCTTCCTGCTTTGGCGTATTTTCCTAAGTAATAGTAAGTTAGTCCTCTCTGCCATAAATAAGGGGTTAATTGGGGGTTTAATTCTTCTGCTTTGTTGAAATCCTTGAGGGATTCATTTAGTCGGGCTAATTTAAAAAAAATCATTCCCCTTTTGATATACAATCTGGGATCAAAGGGAAATATCTTTAATTTTTTATTACACTTACTTAAGTCTAATTCTAATGTGTTCGCATCGATTATGGTCAAATCCAACACCTCGCAAATAATTTATTGGTGAAGTTATTAAGTTTTTAGGGAAGGGATAAAACTATAGCAAAATTGACTCGGCTAGTTTTTTATTTCCTTTTTTTGCAGTAGCCTAAAGACATTTCACCATAGAATGAAATAATTAAAAAATATCGGGAAAATCTTGGTATTATTTACCAAAATCAGTATATCATTAAAGCAAATTTATCATAACGACAATATTTTGGTGTGATAGGAGCAATATTATGTCAGGAATAGATCTACAAGGTAAGCCTTTCCACTTCATTGGTATCGGTGGAATCGGTATGTCAGCTTTGGCTTATATTTTGGCAAAAAGAGAGTTGCCTGTTTCCGGTTCAGATATTCGTGCTAGTCATATTACTAATCGTTTAGA
Source organism: Cyanobacterium sp. Dongsha4 (assembly GCF_036345015.1). Lineage (NCBI taxonomy): Bacteria > Bacillati > Cyanobacteriota > Cyanophyceae > Chroococcales > Geminocystaceae > Cyanobacterium > Cyanobacterium sp. DS4. The sequence goes on from NZ_CP084098.1 coordinate 2,325,613, forward strand.
GGCAGTTGGTGCAACTATTTTTACCAGTCAGAACGCAGAAAATTTTGAGCGTATTTCATGGGGAAATCATGAGCATCACCATAAGCAAGAGGTTCAGGTAGTTTGTTCTACCGCTATTAATCAGGATAACCCAGAATACAAAGAAGCGATCGCGCAAGGTTATCCTATTTACCATCGCTCAGATTTATTAGCCGCTCTCATAAAAGATTACCAGAGTGTTGCGGTGGCGGGGACTCATGGTAAAACTACTACTAGCAGTTTAATTGCTTATTTATTATTAGAGTCTGGTTTAGATCCTACTGTTATTATTGGTGGTGAAGTAAGTGCATGGGAAGGAAATGCTCGTTTAGGGGAAAGTAATTATTTGGTGGCGGAGGCGGATGAGTCTGATGGTTCTTTGGTACAACATCATCCTGAGTTTGGTATTATTACTAATATAGAATTAGATCATCCTGATCATTATGAATCTTTAGATCAGTTAGTTGGTATTTTTCGACAATTTGCTCACCAGTCTAAAAATGTCATTGCTTGTGTTGACTGCCCTATCACCCGTAAATACATTCAAGCAGATATTACCTATAGTTTAAACCCCCAATCTGGGGCTGATTATATTGCCACAAATATTGTTCATAGTCCTTATGGTAGTGAAGCAGAAGTGTGGGAAAATGGTATCTGGTTGGGTAATATTTCCTTAGAACTCTCTGGAGATCATAATATCAGTAATGCTCTAGCTGCGATCGCAGTTGGCAGAAAATTGGGTTTAAACTTTGCTACCATTGCCGATGCCCTTAGCACTTTTGAAGGAGCAAAAAGACGTTTTGAATATAAAGGCACTTATCAGGGTGCAACTTTAATTGATGATTATGCCCATCACCCCAGTGAAATACGATGCACTTTACAGGCAGGACGTGCTAGACTGAAACAATATAATGCTCAAAGATTAATTGCTATTTTTCAACCCCACCGCTACAGTCGCACCTCGGCATTTTTGGAGGATTTTGCTCAGTGTTTTGCTCAAGCTGATGTAGTTATTGTTACAGACATTTACAGTGCAGGGGAGAAAAATACAGAAGATATTAACGGAGAAATAGTAGCCGATTATATTAGTAAATATCATCAAGAAGTTTATTTCCAACCCAATTTGCATAGTTTAAGGGATTTTCTTGCGGATTTTCTCGAACCTGAGGACTTAACTTTATTTTTAGGGGCAGGAAATCTCAATCAAATTATTCCTCAATTAATAGCTTTAGAAGAGAAATCTTTTGCACAAGTAGCTTAATTTAAACTGAGACGAAACCTTACACCAATACATAAAACTAATTAAAAGGTAATAGGTGAGAGGGATTGAATAAAATTTGACCTTTGCGGTGTTGGGTTTGATGATTTTTGACTATTTTTAAGATTTAGGCAACAACAAAAATTTTGGGTTGGAATAACCTAAGTTTAATGCCTCTTTCTTAACCAAGAAAAGATTTTAACCTTTTACCTCACCGTCAAACCTTTTCACATCCCATATTATTGCCTCGAATTGGGGCATAAGTTGCATAATTTTTCTCCCTTAGTTATCACTTATTAACTATCAATTAATTATCACTCCGAAACTACTATAAAAGCCCAATGAATTTAAGAGAAAATTATCATGACTATTACTATAAAAACTGACTCGGAAACAAAAGTTATTACTCTCAAAGATACTGAGTGTAATATTTATAAATCTGTCTCCCTTTCTCCTTTCACATCTTATCGAGTCGGTGGCAATGCTCAGTGGTATGCTGAACCTAAATCATGGAATGATATACAAGCAATATTTACATGGTTACAAAAAGAGCAAATGCCTTTTACTTGTCTAGGAGGCGGTTCTAATTTACTAATTAGCGATCGCGGCATAGAAGGATTAGTTTTAAACACTCGTCATCTTAAACAATATCTTATCGATGAGGAGAATCTTACTATTACCGTAGGTGCAGGTTATCCTCTCCCTAAATTGGCATGGAAAGCGGCGAAAAAAGGTTGGCAGGGGCTAGATTGGGCTGTGGGCATACCGGGGACTGTTGGGGGTGCTGTGGTGATGAATGCGGGGGCGCATAAGGGCTGTATGGCTGATATTTTCAAAAGTGCGATCGTGGCTTATAGTGATGGAAGAATAGAAACTCTATCAAAAAAAGATTTAGAATACTCTTATCGCTCCTCTCGATTACAAAAAGAAAAAGCCTTAGTTTTACAAGCTACCCTAAATTTAGAATCAGGGCAAAGTAAAGAAGAAATGATGGCATTAACTACCAGTAATTTCAAAATGCGTAAACAAACACAACCCTATGATAAACCAAGTTGTGGTAGTGTCTTTCGTAATCCAAAACCTCAAGCGGCTGGGTGGCTAATTGAGCAAATTGGCTTAAAAGGTCATCAAATAGGTGGTGCACAAGTTGCCCATCGTCATGCTAATTTTATCCTCAATGCAGGTAATGCAACTGCTAAAGATATTTTTAACTTAATCCAATATGTGCAAGAAAAAGTGGAAGAAAATTGGTCTATTTTGCTCCATCCAGAAGTAAAATTTTTGGGTCAATTTTAAGATTGGGTTTGGTGAATTAAGCTATTATTTTTAGTTTAGATCAGACATGAGGAATAGACACTCTTGCAATGGTAATAATATTTTGAGTGTTAAGTATTTAGGGTGGGTTATAGCCCACCATTATTAACCACAATGGAAAGTCATATTAATAAAAAATTAGTCTAAATATTTAGTGAATATTATTTTATTTCTTCTTACTAATAGCCTCAAAATTTTTGGATTATTCTGGATTGCTGGAGGCTTATTTGTCTGTATTGAGGTGTTAAAATCCTCTCGTATGGACAAGTATATAAAAGCGATCGATTTTAACTATAAAACTGATTATCAAGAATATATTTTTAGTTTAGGCATCGGATTATTAACCTTATTAAGTGGCATTACTTTACTTATTTTTCAAGATAGTGCAATTCTATTTTTAGGGTTATTAATAATTACTCAATTAATGTTTTTCGACTTTAGAGACAAGAAATTTAAAGCAAGTAAAAATGACTCTGATAAAGAATATTATTCTATCAGTTCCCAAACTTATAATGCTTACTTAACTTCTATCTATGTTACTATTTTTGCCCTGATTAGATACTGCTTAAATATTTTTGTTAACTAATATATTGTCAGTCAATAATCAAATATTCTACTTTCATAACACCTTAAACCTAAACCCTAAACCTTGTACAATTAACACAAGTTTTGACTAGAAAATATTAATATATTGCTGATAATTTTCATAGATAGATAATCCGGGTATTTCTTGAGTAAACTCTTCTGGTAAATTATATTGGTTAGCAGAATATTGTTCTCTAATATCTGTAATAGTACGATAAAACCCCTGCCAAGGTTTTAAAACTTGTATTAATTTAATAAATTGCTCTCTAGTTTGTTCATGTTTTTTACTTAGTGCTAAATACTGTAATAGCTTGGCATAAGTATCTGGTGTTTCTTTCGTTTTTGGGACACCAATTATTCTTCCTAATTTTATAAAAACATCTTCATTTTTAATAACTAAATCCTGCATTGCTTTCATATTCTGCATATTTTTATCTTGGAGATAAAGAACCATGTCAGAAATAACTCTTAACACGGAAAAATCAGTTAAATTAAATTTTTTAAACAGATATAAAAGTTTTAAACCAATATCTTTTTCTTCTGCTAATCCTTCTAAAGATTCGGTATAATCTTCCAAAGCCTCTCTACCTTGTTCTGTTTTAATGGTTGGTTTAATTTCTTCTAATTTAGTTCTGATTTGTTGTTTAAATTCCTCTGGAGAGTATTTATTTTCTTGCCTTTTTTTAGCAACAATTTGATTATTTTCTAAATCATTATTATCATCATCATCACCAAATTTTTCCCCTAAGAAGTTTAATACAAATTCATAATATTCTTGTTGTTTCGTACTTCGATAACGCAACTCTGTCTGTTCAATCTTCAAAAAATTACCTTGGGCTTTTACTGCTAAACGTAATAATTCTGCACTTGTTTCTAACCCTTGATAAGATTCTTTATTACGAGCAAAAAGAGATTTTATTTGTAGATAAAATTTAAAATCAGACTGCTGAAAATTAGGATTATCAATGGTTTTGGCAATGGATGCTAATATCTTGGCTTCTGATATGGCTTGATTATGTATATTAATACTATTTTCGGAAATATCTTCTTTTTGGGAATTATTTTGAGTTAAGGTGGTTATATCTTGATTTAAGAAAGAAACAATTTTTTTTAACATCTTTTTTACCTTTATCTTTATTTTATTACCCTTAATCATATTATATCGATAAAAACTTTATTTCTTTTTTTATAAATTTATGTAAATAAAACATCTAATATTATCAATTTTTGCGTAGTTGATAATACTGAAAATATAAATGAAAGAATAGAACGTGAAATAAAATAGTCTTTGTTAAATTTTGATTTCAAAAAATACTTAAGTAATAATGAAAAATAATTATTTAGAATATCTTGATGAAAAGCTAGAGCAATGTTAAGTGAGCTGAGGAAGGTTTGATTAATAAAATCAAAGAGTATTAGTAGGAAGTTTTATATGGAAAAAACTGAAATTATTTTTACTAGGTTTTATTTGATTGAATCTATATATAATTACTTTTTTATTTTCTAATTTGACCCTTATTAATTACTTGCTGATGTGCTATTTTGAGAAAGAAGTTATAATGATTCATAAATAATTAGTTTCTCGATTAATTTCAATTGTATAAATAATGACAAATATCACCTATACAGTGTCAATTACAAATCCTCAGTTACATTTATTTGATGTTGAATTAAAAGTAGATAAATGGGAAAAAAGCCAATTAAATTTAAAAATGCCAGTGTGGACTCCGGGTTCTTATTTAGTGAGAGAATATGCTAGACATTTACAAAATTTTCAAGTAAAAGGGAAGAAGCAAAATAGCTTAATTTATCATAAAAAAACTAAAAATCATTGGTTAATAGAAACCGAAAATGAAACAACTATTAACGTAAAATATCAAATATATGCTAATGAGTTGACAGTGAGAACAAATCATCTGGATGAAACTCATGGTTTTTTAACTGGTGGGGCTTTATTTTTTTATATTCCCAATCTCGAAAATAATGCCATTAAAGTTGTTATCAATTCTTCTAAAAAGGATTGGAAAATTACTACTTCTTTACCTAGAATAAAAGAGGAAAATAATAGTTTTTTTGCAGAAAATTTTGATTGTTTAGTGGATAGCCCCTTTGAAATAGGTTTACAAAAACAATATGATTTTTTAGTGGAAAATAAGCCTCATCAATGGGTTATATGGGGTAATGGAAATCTTGATGCGAAGAGAGTTATAGAAGACACAAAGAAAATAATAGAAACTGAGTCAAAAATTTTTTCAGGTTTACCTTACGAAGATTATAAATTTATTTTACACTTATCAGCTTCAGGTTTTGGTGGTTTAGAACACAAAAATTGTTGCGTTTTAAATTATCCTCGTTTTGCTTTTAAAAAAGAAGAAAAATATTATCGGTTTATGCAGTTAGTAGCCCATGAATTTTTTCATTTATGGAATGTTAAAAGAATAAGACCTAAAGCGTTAGAAAAATTTGATTATGATCAAGAAAATTATACAACTTCTCTCTGGTTTTCTGAAGGAACAACTAGCTATTATGATATGCTTATTCCTTTAAGAGCTGGTATTTACAATCGTTCAATATTTTTAGATTTATTGAGTAAAGATATAAGTAATTATTTGAATATTTCGGGAAGGAAAATACAGCCTTTAGCGGAGTCTAGCTTTGATGCTTGGATTAAGTTATATCGTAGAGATGCTTATAGTAATAATAACCAAATTTCTTACTATTTAAAAGGTGAGTTAATAACATTATTATTAGATTTAATGATTAGAAAAAATAGCAACAACCAGAAATCTTTTGATGATGTAATGGCAGTAATGTGGGACAAATTCGGGAAAAAAGAAATTGGTTTCACTCCTGAAGAATTAAAGACAGAAATAGAAAGGGTTGCGGATACTAATTTAAAAGAATTTTTCCATCTATATTTAGAAACCACAGAAGAAATCCCTTTCAACGAATATTTAGAGCCTTTTGGTTTAGTTTTAAGAGCGAAAAAAGAAGATAATAATTGTCCTTATCTCGGATTGACAGTACAAAAAGAAGGATGTATCGAAAAAATAACTTTTGTAGAAGCTCATTCCCCGGCGGGTAAAGCTGGTGTTGATGCTGGAGATGAGTTATTAGCCATAGATGGTTTTCGAGTTAACAGTGAAACGTTATCAGAAAGACTACAAGATTATCAAGCAGGAGATGCGATCGCACTTACTATTTTTCATCAAGAGGAATTAAAAACCATAAAAATTAAATTAGCACCCCCTCAAGCTAGTAGCTATCAAGTTACAGTCATGAAAAATTTGACTAAAGCTCAGAAAGAAAACTTACATAGTTGGCTAGGGAAATAGAAGATTTGGGAATTAGGGGCTTAGGGTATTGGGGGATTGGGGAGAAACGAGTTAGGAGTTAGGAGTTAGGAGTTAGGGGTTTTTAATTCTTAATTCTTAATTATCAACTATTTACCTGTGCATCGTTGCCCTTTTAACTTTGCCCATTGCCCTTTTCCTAATTACTAATTGGTCTATTATTCTCTTACTGAGTATATGTTAAAATAAAGCAATGATTTTGACATTCTTAGGAGTTTAAAACCTAAAAACTGGCGATTTCGACTATTTTTCAGTTTAAATATCTTTTAAACAGGTCAAATCACTTATTTTCATCCTCAAATCAGTTATTACTGTAAATAACTCATCTTAACACTTATGACATCTAGCCAAGAACGCATAGTACCTACTAACTTAACCAATGAAATGTCTCGGTCTTACTTAGAATACGCCATGAGCGTTATTGTAGGACGAGCGTTGCCTGATGCCAGAGATGGACTCAAACCAGTTCATAGACGCATTCTCTACGCTATGTATGAATTAGGTTTGACTGCTGATCGCCCCTTCCGTAAATGTGCGAGGGTAGTAGGGGAAGTTTTAGGTAAATATCACCCTCATGGTGACACGGCGGTATATGATGCTTTAGTGAGAATGGCGCAGGATTTCTCTATGCGCAACCCGTTGATTAACGGTCATGGAAACTTCGGTAGTATTGATAATGACCCCCCGGCGGCGATGCGTTATACCGAATGTCGTTTACAGGCTTTGGCGGTGGAAGGTTTACTGCGGGATATTGAATCAGAAACCGTTGACTTTATTGATAACTTTGATGGTTCACAACAAGAACCTGTTGTATTACCTGCTCGTGTTCCTCAACTGCTTCTTAATGGTGCGACGGGGATTGCGGTGGGTATGGCGACTAATATTCCTCCCCATAATCTCGGTGAATTGATCAACGGTGCGATCGCAATGATTCACAATCCAGATATTACGGACTTGGAGTTAATGGAATATATCCCTGGTCCTGATTTTCCCACAGGAGGGCAAATTTTAGGTCGTCAGGGAATTAAAGATGCTTATACCACTGGTAGAGGCTCAATTACTATGCGTGGGGTTGCCAACATTGAAACCGTGAGGGCGGCAGGAAGACAAGAAAAAGAAGCAATCATCGTTACAGAGTTACCCTATCAAACCAATAAAGCAGGTCTAATTGAAAAAATCGCCGAGTTGGTTAATGATAAAAGGATTGACGGTATTTCTGATATACGGGATGAGAGCGATCGCACTGGAATGCGTATTGTTATAGAATTAAAAAGAGATGCTTATCCCAGAGTTGTTCTTAATAACTTATATAAACAAACAGCTATTCAAAGTAATTTTGGGGCAAATATGTTGGCATTAGTCAATAACGAGCCTCAATTACTCACAATAAGTCAATTTTTACGGGTATTCTTAGATTTTCGTGTGGAAGCTATCACCCGACGCACCCGCTATCAACTGAGAAAGGCAGAAGAAAGAGATCATTTATTACAAGGATTATTAATTGCCCTAGATAACCTCGATGCAGTCATTAGACTAATCAGAGGGGCGGCGGATAGTGCCACTGCTAAACAAGAATTAGTTAACGATTTCAGCCTCTCAGAAACCCAAGCTGATGCTATTTTACAAATGCAATTGCGTCGTTTAACTGCCCTAGAAGCAGAAAAAATTGAAGCGGAACATCAGGACTTATTAACCCAAATTACCGATTTTCAGGATATTTTAGCTCGTAAAGAAAGAATTTATAACATTATCGAATCAGAATTAGAAGACATCAAAAAAGTTCATGCTACTCCCAGACGCACGGAAATAGTCCAAGCTGACGGAGATTTAGGAGATATTGATTTAATTGCTAATGAACAAGTTGCCATTATCCTGACCAACCAAGGCTATTTGAAAAAAATGTTGGTAAATACCTTTGAGGCACAAAATAGAGCCACCAGAGGTAAGTCTGGAGCGAAAATCAAGGAGGATGATGTAGTTGAACATTTTCTCACGGGTTGTGATCACGATCGCATCTTATTCTTTAGTGACAAGGGTGTTGTCTATGGCTTAAATGCTTATCAACTACCTGCCCTGTCGAGAAATGCTAGAGGTGTACCCATTGTACAGATGTTACCCATTGCCAGTGATGAAAAAATTACCTCAATGATAGCAGTAAGTGAATTTACCGATCATGAATATTTAGTCATGTTAACCCAAAAAGGTTTAATCAAAAAAACTGCTCTCTCTGCCTTTGCCAATATTCGCAGTAATGGTTTAATTGCCATTTCTTTGGGAGAAGGAGACGAACTACGGTGGGTAAGACTAGCCACAGAAGATGATAGTATTCTGATTGGCTCTCGTCAGGGTATGGCGATTCATTTCCACGCCGACAATGAACAATTACGCCCTCTTTCCCGTACTGCTAAAGGGGTTAAATCCATGAAACTCCGAAAAGGAGACGAAATTATCAGCATGGACATATTACCATCTCAAGTAACTGCCACCATTGCCGAAGCAGATGATCAAGAAGATGATACCCTCGAATTGGAAGAAGAAGAATTAACCAACGACACAGGGAAAGAAGCTCCTTGGGCATTAGCTGTAACTACTAGCGGTTTTGGTAAAAGAGTACCTGTATCTCAATTCCGTTTGCAAAGACGAGCAGGAATGGGCTTAAAAGCGATTCGTTTCCGCAAGAAAAGTGATGCTCTAGCGGCTCTACGCATTGTTAACCCTGAAGATGAGTTTATGATTATCACCACCAGAGGTATTATTATCCGTTGTGATGTCAATGCGGTTTCTCTCCAATCTCGTCAGGCTAGTGGGGTAAGGGTTCAAAAATTAGATAGTGAAGATGCGATCGCCGCTATTGCTTTAGTGCCACCCTCTGCCGAGGAAGAGGAAAGCGAGTAATTTAATCAGTAGATAAGGGCTTGGAGTATCAGGGTATTGGGGAGAAACGAGTTAGGAGTTAGGAGTTAGGAGAATTCGCACCGAAGGCTCTTACACTCTCTTCGGTCGTGAACGGGGTTTTTAATTCTTAATTCTTAATTCTTAATTATTTACCTTTACCCCTTTCTTAAATACTTTTCAAATTTAAACCTCGCCACTGCCGACAACAATTTGTTTAACTGTGGTGAAAGTTTCCAAACTGATTAAGCCTCGGCGATTTCCTTTTTGATTAGAGATGCCTAAAAATACAGAATTACTACCGGGTAAATAACGATAAAAACGAGGAGAAGAATTAACATATACTAAAGCAGAATCCGTTTCCATAGCAAAAATTCTTCCTTCTTGATAAGAGTCTGTTATCAAACAATTCGCATGACCACTACTATAATTATTTATCCAAGCAATGGCAGAAGATAAATCATCGACTACACGAAAAGCGATTGTATGGTTTAAGAAAGGTTTACCCCACATTGGAGTTGAGATTAACTGCAAATGTTCTGGATATTCATTAACTAATATTTCATCACCTAAAAGGGTAAATTTCTGCTCTTGTAAATGGTTAAATAGACGAGTGATAGAATTAGATTTTTGTTGACAATTAATTAACACTTTTTCGATCGCATTTACTGGATCGGGAATAGTATTATAACTATCAGTAATAATATGTTTAACTAACTCCAAATCATGACATAAAGACCAATATAAATAACAATTGCCCATAGCAGATTTTAAAACAGGGGCAGTGGCAAATTGAGTCACTTCTTGAATTAAACTAGGTCGTCCATAGGGTATGATGAGGTTGATATATTGATCCTGAGTTACTAAGTCTTCAATTTTAAAGCCCTGTTCAGAAGGTAAAAACTGTAAACAATATGACGGAAAATCAACGTCTTCTAAAGCAATTTGTAAAGCCTGAGCAATGATAGAATTAGTGTTACTCGCTTCGCTACTACCTCGCAAAATGAGGGAATTGCCCGTTTTCATCGCTAAACCAGCAGTAATAATGGCTAGTTCGGGTAAAGCCTCGTAAATCAAAGCTATAACCCCTAAAGGCATTAATTGGGAGTAATTTTGACAATATGTGACTTGATAAGGAGAATTAATAACTTTTTGAAAAGGGTCTGGTAACTCAGCTAAAGTCTCAAGTATTTCGATCGCACTTTCCAATCTTTGAGGAGTTAACTTTAACCAATTAGAAATTAATTCAGGTACAGCCATTTCCTTGCTAATTTCTAAATCAAGGGTATTAGCCTGTAAAATATCATCAAGGCACTCTTTGAGTTTTATCGCCATTTGCCTAATAGCCTGAGAACGTTCAACGCCTTTGATACTGCCCATTTCAATAAATGCTTGGTGTGCCCGTTGGGTAACAATATCAATCGGTTGCAATTCAGAATCATTCATAATACTAAAGTTAGCGGCTATAAACAAACCACAAAGAAAAACAAACTGATAGAAATATCAATCCCACCATCATACCAGAGATTAAGTTAAATCCCCCCGTCAAGGTAATTAGTAATGGAGTAGCAACCAAAACAGAAAAGAAAAAGCAAACAATTCCTAAGAGAAAATAACTTTCCTGCCAAGGTTTTTGCGCACTTATCCAACGCTTTCCTAACCAACGCCATCTTTTTTTATAGGGATAAGTTGGGTTGAGTTGTTCGATATATTCTTTGTTTTCTGCCAAGACAAAAATTTGTTGACATTTATCGCACCCCATCGCTTCTGTAAGGATAATGGGCTTTAGTCTTCCTTTACGACGACAAGGGCAGGGGTATTCACAGTTTAGATCAATGGGAGTATTTTTTCGCAGACGCACGGCAATTACTTCACAATTTTTTCAAGTTAGATTTATCCTCATAGTTTTATTATAGATAGCTAAACAATAATGGAAATTTAAGATTAGTAACGGCTTTAACTATTAAAGATTTATCTATACTCATCATTCATTATTTATTATCTCTAAATAAATATGTTGCAGGTTGATATTGACTTTTGTTACTGAAGTTAAATAAATTTCTGAAAATATATCAATTATCGTGGATAGTTCTAATATTTCCTCACTTAAAATAGCTATTTCTCCTTGATAATAACGATACTTTAAACCTTGTTTTTTTGCTATTTCAATTAATTTTTCTTCTTGCTCACATTTAATAAAAATAAGCTCTTTTGCAGGTAAAATATTTTTTAAATCATTTAAACTTCCTTCTTTAACAATTTTACCTTGCTTAATAATACAGAGGCGATCGCACAATTTTTCAGCTTCATCTAAGAAATGAGTCGTTAGTAAAATAGTCATGCCTTCTTGTTTTAAACGAAGAATTAATTGCCAAATATCATAACGGGCCTCAATGTCTAATCCTGTAGTTGGTTCATCTAAAATTAATAATAAAGGATGATGAATTAATGCGATCGCAATATTTAATTTTCTTTGCATTCCCCCACTCAAAGCGGAAACAGTATCATCTTTTTTATCAAGGAGATTAACAGCTTTTAGACATTCATAAATAGAAGATTTTAATTGAGTACCTTTTAACCCATAAAGTTTACCAAAAAAAGCTAAATTTTCCACACAAGTAAGATGAGAATAAAGCAAATTCTCTTGGGGAGAAACCCCTAAATAATATTTACTTTTTTTAGAGAGTTTTTGTCCGTTAATAAATATACTTCCCTCATCATAATTTAAAAGACCACAAATTATATTAATAGTTGTTGTTTTCCCCGCACCATTTGCCCCTAATAATCCACAAATTTCTCCTTTGTTAATATGGAGATTAAGACTATCTAAAACTTTCTTACTTTCATAGAATTTGGTTAGTTGATTTATTTCTAGCATTTTAAAATAATAAATAATCTTGAAGGATAATTTTAATTAGTGAATAGATTTCCAGAAGGCAAAGTAAAAAATTTTAATTCTGACAGATAATAATCTAAATTAGGATATATATGTATATTTTTATTTAAAAGTTTTCTAATACTATGTCTAAATGGCAAAAAAAAGCAAGAGAATTTCATACTTTGATCGCACCGATTATATTATTACCTCTGTTTATCACAATGCTGACAGGAGTAGTTTATCGTTTAGGGAAAAGTTGGTTTGGTTTATCCAGAGATCAAGTACATTTTTTGATGGTAATTCATGAAGGGGAATATCTGGGCAAATTTTTAGAGCCAATTTATGTTTTGCTTAATGGTTTAGGATTATTATGGATGTTATTAACGGGCTTATTAATTTTAATCAATTCTTGGCAAAGGCATCCTTTATTTAAGAAATTATTTCACAAACAAGCTAATAGTGAATAGTTGATAATTAAAAATTCCTAACTCCTAACTCCTAACCCCGAACTAATCTGTCTAATACCCCAACACCCTAAGCCTATATCTCACCCTCTCTCTAGCATCCCATAAATTATCATATGATTGATCCCCATTATCCTCATATCGTCATTGCCTTTGACTATCGTGGTTGTCGTGTGGAAGTAGAAAAAGATAGTTTTCAGGGGGAAGAAATTTATTCTGTGTGGGTTAATTATGGATTTCAATGTGTCGTAGTTACTCCTTGTTGTTATAGTAAAACAGAAGCGATTAGAAAAGGCAAACATTGGATTGATAGTCAATTGATATTTGACGAATAGCAATAATTTGAGGATTCCATGAAAATTTTACACTTAAGCGATATTCATTTAGGAAGTAGTTTTAGTCATGGTAAGATTAACCCTGAAACTGGTTTAAATACTAGGTTGGAAGATTTTACCCGCAGTTTAAGTGCTTGTATTGATGATGCGATCGCATCTGAGGTAGATTTAGTTTTATTTGGTGGTGATGCTTTTCCTGATAGTACTCCTGCACCATATATACAGGCGGCTTTTGCAAATCAATTTCGTCGTTTAGCAGATGAGAATATACCCACCGTGTTATTAATTGGTAATCATGACCAACATTCTCAGGGTATGGGCGGGGCAAGTTTGTCAATTTATGATCGCTTGGGTGTACCTAATTTCATTGTGGGAGAAAAATTAGAAACTCATACCATTAACACCAAATCAGGGGATATACAAGTAATTACCTTACCTTGGTTAACTCCCAATGTTTTACTTACCAGTCCTGAAACACAGGGAGCATCTATGGATAAGATTTATGGTCTTTTAATCCAAAAAATTGAACCCATTTTGGAAGGAGAAGTTAGAAAATTAAACCCGAATATCCCCACCATACTATTAGGGCATTTGATGGCAGAAAGAGCCACCCTAGGGGCAGAAAGATATTTAGCGGTAGGAAAAGGTTTTCAAGTTCCCCTATCCCTATTAATTAGACCTGAATTTGATTATGTTGCATTGGGTCATGTCCATAAACATCAAAATCTGAATCCCAAAAATAATCCCCCTGTTGTGTATCCCGGAAGTATTGAAAGAGTGGATTTTTCCGAGGAGAAAGAAGAAAAAGGTTATGTTTTGATTGATATTATCGAGAAGGAAGTTAACTGGCAATTTTGTCCTTTGCCAACCCGACCTTTTGTTACTATTCAGGTGGATGTTACCGCTAGTGATAATCCCCTTCAAACTATCATAAATGCGATCGCATCTAAAAAAATCGAATCCGCAGTGGTAAGACTAATTTATCGTTTACGCTCAGAGCAAATAGAATTAATTAACATCAAAGAAATTCATCAAGCTCTATCAATGGCTCATACTTACACCATCAAAGCCGAATCCGTGAGTGAATTAGCCAGAGCCAGATTACCAGAATTGGGCATTGGTAAAAGTTTAGACCCCCTCGAAGCCCTTTCAACGTATCTTAATAATCGAGAAGATTTGCAAGATTTAGTCCCAGAAATGTTAGAAGCCGCCAACCAATTACTCAATAATGTCACGATGGAAGTTTAATTAACCTCAGTTCGGTTTAAGAATATCGGGTAAGAGTTCGGGGTTCGGAGTTCGGAGTTCGGAGTTATGAAAGAGGTGTCAGGTTGCAGGTTTTAGAAGAAAGTAATAAGTATTCGGAGTTTTTAATTCTTAATTCTTAATTCTTAATTATTCACTATTCACTATTTGCCCCTTGCCCCCTGAAAGTTAATTACGATGATTATTTTGATAATAAATTCTCGCCCCTGCCCATTGTAGTTTATCTCTAAGGGTTTTATAAAAAGAATGGGAATCTCTGAGGATAATGAATTGAGCATTACAGTCAGCCATTTTGACATTTACCCACTGCCCGGGCCACATAGTAGTTGCCAATGCGCCATCAGTCCATAGTTTATTATTTAACTCATAATCTCCCAAACTCCAAATAGTAACTACAGACCTCGGAGGCAATATCAAAGAGCGACTGGATAAACTTAAAGGACAAATAGGAGTAACTGCGATCGCACTCATGCCAGGGTGCATAATCGGGCCATTAGCGGAAGCCGTATAACAGGTTGAACCAGTAGGAGTGGAAACAATTAACCCATCACCATGATACTGATCTACTACTTCTCCATCCACTTCCATTTCTAACAAAGAAGTTGGCATCCTATCCAAACAAGCAGGTTTCACACACATTTCATTTAAACAAAAAAAGCGATCGCTCACAGGCTCACAATTATCCTTTTCTCTTTCCCAAACCTGTGCTTCAAGCATCATTCTTCTTTCTACCGCATATAAATCATTCTCCAAACGATGCCACAATTTTTCGGTATCTTTAAACAACTCAAAAGGCTCAGTCAAAAACCCTAAATGTCCTCCCACATTCACCGCCAATAAAGGGATACTTTCAGGAGATAAATGACGTGCCGCCGCCAAAACCGTACCATCTCCCCCCAAAATAATACCTAAATCTATTTTTTGTCCTGCCGAAGCTAAAAAAACGGGATAAGGGTTATCTTTAACTCCACTAGGTCCTAACAACACCTTACATTGACGAGCTTCTAACTCTCTAGCACATCTTTCAGCCCACTTTTTACTTTCTTTATCCCCTGCCTTGTAGGCAATAATCACTTGTTTGAGACGCACGGATTTATCTATCTAGTATTTCTCTCAATTTTAGCTTAAATATTCTGAAAAAATCCTTAATTTAAAAGCAAACGGAGCAAATCTATTATGATAAAATTAATATCTCCTCAGTAGGAAATTAGGAGTAAAAATGAAGAGATATAAACAAAAAAAGTATATAAATTGAGCATTTTAAAAACCTCTCTTGTTATATGAACTTTTGCCTCTAGCTCAAGAAAGTCAGAAGTTTCTTCTCTCCACAGAATCTTTGCCATATTGTTAATGATTAATTTTTAGTTAATAATGAAATTGTCATTAATTTATAAACCAATAACAAAGAGAAATTGTGTTACAACGCATAAAGCAAGATTTAAAAAATGACCTGATTGCTGGATTATTAGTCGTTATCCCCCTAGCGACAACTATTTGGTTGAGCTATGTCATAGCGAATTGGGCGATAAAATTTTTAACCCAAATACCAAAACAAATTAATCCTTTTGATGGTTTGCACCCTATCTTAACCAATTTTCTCAATTTTTTCGTAGGCTTAACAGTACCTTTTGCACTGATTTTATTAATCGGCTTAATGGCAAGAAATATTGTTGGACAATGGTTGCTGGATGTGGGCGAAAGAATATTACAAGCGATTCCCCTTGCAGGTTCAATTTACAAAACTCTCAAACAAATATTAGAAACACTTTTTCAGGATTCACAAACAAAATTCCGACGGGTGGTAATGGTGGAATATCCCCGCAAAGGCGTTTGGAGCGTAGGATTTGTAACAGGTAAAGTAAGTGGAATGATACAAGATCATTTTGACAAAAATATGTTGAGCGTTTTTATTCCCACTACTCCTAATCCAACTTCTGGATGGTACGCAGTAATACCAGAAGAAGAAGTAATTAACCTTTCTATATCCATTGAAGACGCTTTTAAAGTTTTAATTTCAGGGGGAATCGTTAGCCCCAATACTAATAGCACAACCTCCAGTAATAATTCTGGGAAATCTTTGCCTTTAAAGGATTCGAATATAAGTGTTTCCAATCAATCATAACTCTCTTTATTAACCTGAAATATAAAAATCATCATTAAAAATTAATTAAACAACAAAATTGTTGCTAAAGTACCCTAAAATAGATACCCAGATATTAAATAAAAGCAATAAACTAAAAGACACCGATTATGAATCAACCTATATTAACTGTTCGTAACTTAACTGCAAGTGTTGATGGCACTCCCATTCTCAAAGGAGTTAACCTCGAAATTAAAGCAGGGGAAATTCATGCTATTATGGGGCGCAACGGTTCAGGAAAAAGCACCTTTTCCAAGGTATTGACAGGGCATCCCGAATATGAAGTTACAGGGGGTGAAATCATCTATCAAGGAGAAAACCTACTAGAAAAAGAACCAGAAGAAAGAGCCTTAGCAGGTATTTTCCTCGCCTTCCAATACCCCTTAGAAATCCCCGGAGTAAGTAACCTCGACTTTCTCAGAGTTGCTTATAATGCCCGTCGTAAACATTTAGGCTTAGAAGAATTAGACGCATTTGATTTTGAAGACTTAGTCGAAGAAAAATTAGAAGTAGTAAAAATGAACTCTATCTTCTTGCAAAGAAGTTTAAATGAAGGTTTTTCTGGGGGAGAGAAAAAACGTAACGAAATCTTACAAATGGCTTTACTTGAACCCACATTAGGCATTTTAGATGAAATCGATTCAGGATTAGACATTGATGCTTTACGCATCGTTTCTGAGGGTGTCAATCAATTACGTAAACCTGATAATGCTTTTCTTTTAATTACCCATTATCAAAGACTTTTAGACTATATAACCCCTGATTTTGTCCATGTTATGTATGAAGGAAAAATCGTCATGAGTGGTGACAAAAATCTAGCCCTTGAATTGGAAGCAAAAGGTTACGATTTCCTCGATAAAGAGCAATTAACCACCGTTTAACTTAATTTTAGAAGATTGAAAATTTAGGGTATTAGGGTATTGGAGTGTTGGGGAAAGTTAATTAAACACTGTTGCCCTCTCCTCTCAATAGACACAGAGCCTCTTATTCTTTGCCCTTTGCCTTGTCTTAATTACTAATTATTAATTGAAGTATAGATGATGATATTGACACAAGAAAATTTAAAAAGCACAATAGATGGATATTTAGGCTGTTTACTGCAAATTGCTGAAAGTCAACCCCTTCATCTGGAAGGAAAATTACAAACTATTGTTGAAGAAATTAGAAGAAAAGCGGCGAATAAAGTTGTTAAATTAAATTTGCCTACTACCAAAGATGAATCATGGCGTTTTACGGATTTATCTGAATTATATAAACAAGATTTAGTTTATGCTCAACCTCAAGATTTAGAAAACCAAACTTTACAAGAATTTATCCTCAGTGAAGCCCCTAATTCTCGTTTAGTATTCGTTAATGGTTATTACCAAGCTAATTTATCGGATACTTCTGGTTTAAATTCAGAGCAAATTTATGTGGGCAATCTAGCTAATTTAGATGACGATAAACAAGAAAAAATAGCTCAATATCTAGCTAAAAATGAGCCTGAAAATGAAGTTTTTACCGCTTTAAATTCCACCAGTTTAAATGATGCTTTTGTGGTGTGGGTAAAAGCTAATCAAGAAATCAAAACCCCTATTCATTTACTTCATCTTAGCGTTAAAGAAAAGATAGGAAGTTGGCATCAACCTCGTATTTTGGTGGTAGCGGAGGCGAATTCAGTTTTAGAGTTTATTGAATATTACGGTGCAACTTCTTTTGGTTGTTCTGATTCAGCAAGACAACAATATTATTTTACGAATGTCGTTACAGAAATTCATTTACTAGAGAATGCCCAAGTTAATCATAATCGTATTCAAAGAGAATCTGGAGATGGTTTTCACATTGCTCAAACTACGGTAAATCAGGCAAAAAATAGTCGTTATACCATCAATGAAATTAGCTTGGGAGGTAAGTTATATCGTCATAATTTACAAGTTAATCAACAAGGAGAGCAAACAGAAACTTACTTGCATGGATTAACAATGTTACAAGGAAAACAATTGGGAGATACCCATAGTGAGGTTAACTTAAATCATCCTTATGGCACTGTTAATCAACTTCATAAATATATTCTTGATGATGCAGGGCATGGGGTTTTTAATGGTAGAGTTTATGTGCCAAAGTTAGCCCAGTTGACTAATGCGGCACAACTAAATCGTAATTTACTTCTTTCCCCGAAAGCAAGAATCAATACTAAACCTGAGTTACAAATTACTGCTGACAATGTTAAGTGCGCTCATGGGGCAACGGTTAGCCAATTAGAAGCGGATGAAATCTTTTATCTTCGTAGTCGTGGCTTAAATGAATATGATGCCCGTCATTTGTTAATTGATGCTTTTGCGGCGGAGATTATTGATAATATTCCTTTTGCTTCTTTGCGTCAACGTTTAACTCAGTGTGTTACTTGTCGTACAATTAATGATTAATCAAGAAGCATGACACTATAATTTAACTTTTTCTTATAGCAAGGAGTTGAGGTGAAGATTTAGGAGTTAGAATATTTTATCTTCTAATTATTTCTTTTGCCGGGGGGAATAAAACGAATTTCAATTCTTCTTCGGGCTTCATCTTCCTTGCGATTTACATCTGCTAAATCTCCTGATGGTAAATATAATTGAGCGGCAGAATAGGCTCTAAAATTAATCCCTTTTAACTCTTCTTGTTGGGATAATTCTTGCACTACGGCTAAGGCTCTCATTAAGCCTAAATCTGCATTTGAACCAGCTTTTAAAATACCTACTTGGACTTGATTTTGAGCAACTTTTTCTAAGGTTAAATCTAAATTTCCACTACTACCAATTACCTGCCCATCTGTATGTCCAATTACTTGGATAAAGTCAATATCTTGGTCATTTATTACTTCATTAACTTGTGGAGTAATGGTGTTAATTATGTATTGTTTTAAATCGGAGCTTAGTTCTGCACTTCCTGAAGGAAACTTGAAATTACCAGATTTTTCATCAATGATAATTGGAGAAGCACTAGCAAGATTTTTTTTTTCTTTTTTCAATCTTTCATTAATTTGTTTTAATTCATTATTTTCTGCTTTAATTCTTTTCAGTTCAGCATCAATTTTTGGTAAATTTTCTGTTTGATTTCTTAATAATAAATTTTCTTTTTTTCCCTGCCATAATTGAAAAATTATTAATAGAAGAAAAAAGCTAAGTATCATAAACGCATTGGACATTAAATCTGTAAATGCGTTATTAATATTTAAGTCTTCTGTATGGTCTTGATTTCTTCTTCGTCTATTCATTTTACTTAGCTATTATTTAAGATTTAATTTTTATATTTTGTTCGATTAATCGAAAGGAAATATTTTTTTCTTCTAACATATTAAAGTTTTTTACCTCTTGTCTTATATCTTGTAAAATTTTGAGAAATAGAGCTAATGTACCATTTATTTGTTTTAGATTGTCTGATTCATTAATTGATTCATTAATAGTTGATATTTGCTTATCAAGCATCTTTTGTCCTTTTTCTTGAAATCCATTTAAAAAATCTTGATTGTTTGATTGCCAAGAATGAAGATATGATTCTAATTTTCTCATTTCTTCACTAATGATATTATTTAATTTAGATAAAGTTGTTAAGTTATTATTTAAACTGTCTATTCCAGCTAAAGATTGAGGTAGTTTTTCTATGTTAGAATCAAGAGATTTTATTCTTTCTTCTAATAATTGATTTAATTCTTTAAATTGTTGTTGGCTAGAATGCAATGCTTGATTCATTTGCTGAAGCATACTTGTTAAATTTTGATCTTTTATACCCTCCGTTAAATCACTGAATACAGATAAACTTTTTTCTAGTTTTATCACTAATAAAGCTAAATTTTGATAAATGTTATCAGACAAGTTTTGAGAGCGTTGATTTTGAGAAATAAATTCTTGAATGTTAGTTGCGATCGCACTTATAGATTTGCTTAAATTATCTTGTAAACTAAACAAATTATTAGTCAATTTATCTAAGTTATTCCCAAATTTGCTATTTTCAATTTTAATGGCACTATCTTTGATTTTTGTAGCACTTAATTCTAATAACTCAACACTGTCACTAAATTTTGTTGATAAATGCCCCATTTGATTCCAATGATTATCTAAATTATCATTTAATTGATCGATGGATGTTTTAAAGACATTTGCACCAGTATGAAGCGCACTAGCTGAACTCAAAAAATTCTGATATACTTCTAGGCTTAATTGATGATTTCTTTCATTTTGTTCCATCATTTGATCTGTCGCTTGTTGAAAAGTTCGTTCTAAAACTTGACCTACTTTTTCATGAAATCTGGTTAAAAATTCTTCCTGCTGTCTAACCATTCTATTAACAGCTTTGTCTAATCTGGTTTCTTCTCCAGCTTCTAATTTATATTGATTGTCAAAATAATTTTCTAAATTGTTAAGTAGCGAAACTTTTTCTACATTTACATTCCAAAAAATATTAATTATGATTAATACAGAACTACAAGACAAAGCAACCAAACTACTAACAAAAGCGATACCCATACTTTCTAAAGGAGTTTGTAATTGAGTAATCAAATTCGTTATATTCGCAGTATCCTCACTAATGAAATCTCCATTTATGATATTATTAATACTATTTAAGTTAAGGGTAATACCAAGAAAAGTTCCTAATAATCCGAAACCTAGTAGTAAATTTGGCAATACTTTAGTTATATATTCTGCTTTTTCAAAACGGACTTGCCACCAAAAAAAACTAAAAATTTCTTGGTAAAAAAAACCATCGATTAAAGCAATGGTATTAACATTTTCAAATTGTTTTAATACATCTTTAAATCTTTCTTCTAATTCCGTGACAAATTTTAGGTTTATGCCATGATTTTTTTTGTGGACTAGTTCGCAAATTTTATTATTTAATTTTGCTAAATTATAATACAAATAAAAACGCAATAATCCTGAAAAAATAGCAGGAATGACTATAAAAATTAAGAGAGCTTCAACTAAGTAATGTTAGTCTTTGATTTATTAACGAATCGATCGTTCCATTTACTCTAAATTTTGCAAATAGTCCCATTGTTAAATCCACCATTTCTATTGATTTTGATACTACTTTTGTTTTTCTATGAAAGCGAGCAAACCAATGACGATTATCGGAATTATTTCTTTCTATGGCTATAGTTTCGCTTTTTGTCATCACATGATACGCATCTGGATGTTTAGATAATAACTCTTGGTACGGTTTCCAATCATCAGTACAGTAGACTGTTACATCCCATTTTAGTAATCTAATTAAAAGTTTTTTGAGGGTTTCACTATCACGCTTTCCCAATTCCCAGTCGATAAGTCTGTTAGTATTACGGTCATAAGCTTTCCAGATCCATAACTTGTTTTTTTTGACTCTATAAAATGCCAAAGTTCATCTAGTTCCACAACCACCGCTTCGCAGGGTTCAGGCTTTTCATAATTTTCTAGTGCCAAAGCTCTAATCCAATTTAAAATAGTCTGAGCAGAAACATTGAGAAGCTTTGCGATCGAATTCATAGACATTCCACTGCAATACAGAATTGCTGTTTCTAGTTTCATCCACATAGGTTTACCTCGATCAATCTTATCAGTGGTGAACTGATAGTTACAGTGCTTACATTTAAACCTTTGTTGACCACGAGCAAAACCGTTTTTGATGATTTTAGTATTATGACATCGAGGGCATTGATGAGACATGGTTAATTAATGATGATAGGATCAGTCTATATCATAACATTACTTAATTGATACTCTCGAAAAAGGATATTTTTCCATGAAGCGATTAACAACAGATTTCGTTAAATCAACAGTTTTTAGTCCAAATTTTACTTCAATAGTAGTTGAGATTACTTCATGTAGCTCCTCTTTTCTAATCATTCTTTCATTGATAAAAAAATTAGCTATTGATTGAGAAATAATCGTTTTTTTTGTAATATTTTGACTAATTTCTACTAATAGGTTATGTTTCTCTATTTCAGGGAGTAAAATTTGATAATATTCTTCATGATCTTGAATACTAAAAATTGCTTCTCCGTTAATTTCTTGATGATTTATTTGACTTAATTCCTGTTCCCTTTTATGGTAGTAACTATTTAATTCGTCTAACAAATTATAAAAACTATTTATTTGTGATCTTCTTTCTTTTACTTTTCTGAGCAAATTACCAACTATGTTCATACTTTCATCTAGTAAAACTAGCTCAAAATTGCGTATCAGTAACTTACTATAAATGTCCTGCATTCCCCGTATAGCAGAATCTTGAAATTTCTGATTTTTGGCTTTATTGGACATAAAGCCTAAGCCAAGACATCCTGCTTTTTCTGTTTCAATCTCTTGTAAAATGTCGATTATCTTTTTTGTTTCTTTTTCTATTTGTTCTAAAGTAATAAAAGATGGTACTCTTTCTTTTTCTTCCTGTAAATCTCTTAAACATTCATTCAGTTTAGTGATCATTGCTTCTAACCAAGATCTACTATTTTCAATAGAAAAATTAGTATCAAATGGATCTAATAAATTCTCTAAATGACTATCAATATCAGCATTAAATTCTCTATTAATTTTGATACTGCTCTGTTGTAATAAAGTAAGCCATATTCCTCTAATATTTTCTGTTTGCCCTTGTTGAATATCTTTAAATTGATTTCTTACTTCTCCTAGCAAAATATTAGTAAACTGTTGTCTATCTTCAAAGGTTCGACAATTTTCTATTTGAGTGATTAGGCGATTTTGCCATCTTTTCAGTTTTTGTTTAAAAGTTTGATTATTTTCTAAGCTAATTTCTTCTATTTTTGTGGCAAAAATTTGATAATCTTTTTCATCTCTTGTTCTCCATTTTAATAAAAATGTCTTTAATAATTCATCCGCATAAATAACTTTTTCTTCTCCATATAACCAAAAATATAGAATGTTTAGTTTTAATTTATTAAGACAATTAGCAATGATTAAATCACGGGGAAAATAAATTTTTGCCAATCCAAAAGTTATATATCTTTGAATATTGGGGCGAGAATGGCGATCGAAAAGTTCCATTGCTTGACTATTATTATCTCTAATTCCTCTAAAACGATTACTAATGGCATTTTCCTCCGCAAACTCAGCAAAAATACGATGGGCAATGAGATAAGATAGATTTTCCCTACTTGTGATTTTATGACCATTATAAGTACGATTACCTACAAGATAGCAAAAATCAAAGGGGGAGCGAGATTCATTAACGGAAAAGATACCTTGTGCATCATAATCACACTGGAATCTATTTTTTTCTGAGCTATAGTAATCTAGTTCTTTTAGTGCCGCATAGGTATTGGCTTTACTTATATCATTATTTCCATACAATTCAGGACTAATAATAAAATAACCGATAAAGTCTGTACCAACTTGGTTATCGTACATTTTTCTTAGGGTATAAGCCATATCAATAAATGTTCCACTGCCCGTACCACCACAAAGAGAACCAACTACAATAATGTTTAAGCCTTGTTCAACGGCAATATTTCTCCTCATCAAGGTTTCTGAATATCCATTAGTTCGATTATCAGCACTTTCAATGATGTTTCTGATTTGATTGTGATTGTGGAAAAATCCTAATCTTCCAACAGATCGAACTGCACCAGCACCATTTTCGATGGATTGTAAATTTTTGCATAACTTAGGATGAAACCATTTAGCAATATGATCATAGGGGGATGTTTGTTGATTTTTTTGTGTCTCCTGTAATGTGTTACTTAGTTCATTTATTTGTTGTCGATTCATGGTTGCCGTAACCACTTCGGCGGGTTTAAATAAAAGATTTTCTCCCCTGTGAGTATCCCCTGTTTTTAATCCTGTGGTTTTATGTTCATTTTGGTTGGTATCGATGTGAATAAAACTAACGATGGGTAAGTTTTCCAGTTTTCCGTGGCGATCGACTATTAAACGGCGAATTTGCATTAATATTTCTTTTCCTGTGCCACCTAGACCAATACAGATAGTGCGTTTAATTTTTTGAATTTCTTGTGGCATGATTCTTACAAAATAATGGAACTACTAACTAATTATCAGTAACAAATTGGGAATTTATGCAAAATTTGAGATTTTTTTATTTTTTCTTTCAAAAGGCTAAATTAAAATAAGATTAGAAGTATCATAATGAAGTAGCATTAATTGTTCTACCCTAAGAGATACTAAAGCATAAGTTTGCCCATTGGAGTCCGAAAATTCTACTTCAAATGCTTTTTCTTCGGGATAAACTTCAACTATTGTACCAACTTGCCCTCTGGGTATCACTATTTTTTTATCAGTCATAAATTGATTAGTTGTGATATTTTCAGTTAAAGCTACAGTGTCATGTAATTTAATTTTATTCATATATTTTTGCCTTATTTTAAAGGATAAACTGTCGTTAAACGGGGATAATTTTCTTTATTAAGTATAATCCAAGCACTTCTGATGATCGAAAAACCATCAGGAGTTGTTAATAAAAAATCAATAACATATTTTTTGCCATAAGGGCTATTTTCACTATGACAAATATCTTCTTCTTTAGCTATTTTAATTAACGCCTCAATTAAGAGATATTTATTGTTCAGTGTAATTCCTAATATTGATTTGAATAAAAGAGCTTTATGTTTACCATCTTTATGATCTTCTTTTAAAATATAAGTAGTTAGTTTTTCGTTAATTTGACTAGGGTTGACTTTATCCCCATTCGGTAATTTCATCTTTTAATAAAACTTAATAGTTCAACTAATTTTTAGATACAATAATTGTAATGTAAAAATCTCGATCTTTATAAGGGCAATTAAGTCTAATAATATTCCCTTCAATTAACTGTTTTTTTCTTAATTCTCTATCTCTATAAATAATAGGTAAAGTGTTAGTAGGCTCGATAAAAAGTTTATTGCCTTCTCGTTTTAAATAACCTCTAATTTCTCCTCCTTTACACTCTATATCTTCCCCAATAGATAGACTATTTTTATTTTTTAAAGAAGCATTTAGTCTATCTTCATCATTAGGTAATTCTATTTTTAACGTCCATATTGTCTTTAAACTTAAATAGTATTTAATGGCAAATATTCCTCCTCCTAATAAGCTAAGAATAATCACAGATAAAATTGTAGTGGATAGCCATAATTGATCAAAAATATATTTATTGACAAAACAGGTTTCTTTACCTCCGGGGGCTGGAGTACAAAATTCTTGCACCGTTGCAGGTAAGTCGATAACGGTTAAATTATAGTTTTTTCCTTCTAATTGTCTGGTATTTTCCGCAGTTTTGAGGTGATTTATCCAATTTTGTCTGTTTTGACTCTCAGGGGTGCTAGAGTCTCGATAAGGGCTATTAGGAGGGGTTTCTATCCACTTTTCAGAGGTGATACCAGCCGATGTATTTAACGGTGCATCCGTCAACCAGACTACGGATTGTGTTTTTATGGGTTGATTCTTGCAAAGACGATTTTGATTGATTTGGGCTAAATTTTCGTAAATAAAATGCTCCGCTAGTTGAATATCTGTATTTTTCTCATTTAAGTTCGTTTTTAAAGGTATTTTCTCAATAATTCTTTCAATATCTTCTTGAGGGTTGAGGAATGGAATGGAATCTTTTTCTGTGAGGGGATTAATATTCGGGTTAGTGGGGTTAACTTGGGAAGAAAAGGGTACAATATAAACCGTGTCACCTTTATTGAGACTATCAGTAATAATTTGTTTTAGTCTAACTCTAGCCTCATCATCAAGATTAACACTTTCAGTTAAATCAATGGCAAAAACTACATCTCTACCTCCCGACAAAAGGGAAACTAACTCTAAACCCTGTAACTGATTAGGAGATAATTCTTCACCAATAGCAATTTTTTGTTGGCAATAGTCACTCACTATTTTTTCCTCTCTAACAGGCAAATTAAATGAATAGCTAAATATAGAATCAATCGTTTGTTTGAAGCTATGAGATAGTTTTAATTAGTAATTAAGAATTAAAAAACCTATTACTCATTTCCCCTGAAACCCACTAACTAACATTACCTTTTCTGCAACCTCGTTAGGAGTGTGTAACTTGTGTTAATGGTTAGAAATGGGCAAAAATGAAAAATCAAACTAACCTTTTAATTGAAAGAAAGATGTACTATAACTGATGCCATCTTGAGTTCCTTCTGTGGTAATGGTAACAGATTCGAGATTATCAAACAGAGGCTTAAAAGCTAATTCCCCTATTTTGATGATGGGGAAGCGACTACGTAAATAAGGGGCTAAATCTTGCCATCGAATGAATAAGTAACCGTTATTTGCTTGGGGTAAGGCTTCAATACTTTCTTGAAAGTCGCTAGATTGTAAAAGACTCTCGAAGGAGGTGGAAAAAACTTTGCTAAGAAGATTGACAGAATTAGTAATAATTTCTTCGTTAGATGTTTCCGAGTGTACCCCTTTGACTTCTGCTTGTAAGCGAGAAAAGTTATTTTCAGAGGTGGTGACTAATTTTGTCCATGCCGTCATGGTAGTATTCTCAAGGGGGAGTTTGCCTACGCTTAAACCTTTATTTTGAGCTATGTTATCAAGGTTTTCGGCTAGGGAGTTTTCTTGTTTTTGATTGATAAATAACCAATCTAGTGAATTGTTGATAGTATTTTTGCTTAGGGATAAGGCGTATTCTCCACTAACAGAGGAAAAAATTTCTTCGTTGAAGTCTAATTCTGTTTTTAATTCGAGAGGATGAATGCCCTGATAGATAATTTCTGCAAGGGGGTTGTGATTGGTGATGCCATTATTGATATTTTCTCCTAATTTGGCTAGGTTAATTCCAGCTATGGTTAAAATACTGTTTTCAGGAATGTAGTTGAGAGTTTGAGGGGGAGAGGTTAAGGAAGGTGTTTGATTGTTTTCTGTATTTACACCTGATAAGGCTGTATGAGTAATTAATCCTTGAGGATTTAAAGCAAGGGAAAGGGTTAGGCTTTGATTGATGTCGGGGTTTGCAATGATGCTTTGATTGGTAATCCATGCGGAGGTTAAGGGTAGATTACCATAAACGATACTAACTTTTTTTGGGGGTAAAGATGCGATCGCACTTTGATAATCTAAATCATGTGCTAAATTAAGATCTACAGCCTGAGCATTGTTAATGGCATCTTTTAAAACAGGTAAATCGTTAGCAAATAAGACAAAATCAGCAACAACGGCGGCGGCTACTTGTTTCACGGGAGAATCATCTGTCAGAGGATGTTGATAAATGATGCTAACTCCCTGATAGTCTTCGAGAGTTAATTCCACGTCATTGGATACCACTTCACGACTGTAGTACGTTTGCAAAAATTCTTTGGCTAATTCAGGAGATTTATTTTTAACTACCAATAAATAACCGGGCTGAGTGCCGTTTTCTGGAGAGTAATCATAATCAAGAGATGTCACCGCTAAAGTAATTTCGTCTCCTAACCAAGATTTGACATCTTCGGGAGAATCCACTCTAGCAGAGGCTAGTAAATTTGAACGCAATTGTTCCATTGCCCTGACAACTCGTTTTTGTTCACCATTGTTAGGCAGTAATTGAGCTAAACTGCTTAATTTATCAGGATTAATTAGTAGAGATACCATTAAGGGAGATTTTTTAGGAATAAACACTACTCCTTCTGGATTTTTTTTCACGCCTCCTGTTTTCAGATAAGAGGAATTACTGGTAATCAAACCTAAGCTGATAAACACTAACAAAATTACACCCATAACCGCAAGAATAACTTTGGGTGTTGTAGAACGAGTTTTCATAGCAACAATAAATACCAATTACATTTGATACTATAGCAACAAATCTGTAAGAGATTTTACTTTACCATTAAACAAATTCTTTTTCCGTTAAACGCCATGATGCAGATATTACTTTGGGTTCAAGACTAAGTCGGCTGATAACTTGTTCTATTAGTTGATCATTATTAGATTTACTGACTATTTCTGCTTCTATTTTTACTTTCCCTTTTGTCTCATCCTCTAAGCATTCTCTATACATAGAACGTAGTTTAAAAGTACCATTTTCTCTTAAGGATTGTAATAACAAAGCCCTAATTTGAGTTTCATGTTTACTATTACAGATAACATCACACTGATAGCATAAATGTAGTTCTGTATTTTCTAGGGGTTGTTGATTAATCATTTCTCCAAAGGGAGGTAAGATAAGATGAGCGATCAAAACTGCGATCGCACCTAAAAAAGCCTGAGACATAAAACCAGAGCCAGTTAAAGCACCAATAGCCGCCGCACACCAAAGAGTTGCCGCCGTATTCAATCCCCTAACATTTAACCCCTCTCTTAATATCACCCCTCCTGCTAAAAAACCAATACCAGAAACCACTTGAGCAGAGATTCTCGAAGGGCTACTATCTCCTTCAATTAAAACCGATAACATCACAAATAAACAAGCTCCCACCGAGACAAGAGTATTCGTTAATAATCCTGCCATTCTTTGGCGCCACTGACGCTCAAACCCCAAGGATGCACCTAGGGTAAAAGCAACGGTGATACGGATAATAAATTCTAAATTAGTCATTTAGCAATTAGAAAAATAAAAAGGGCAAAGGGCAAGGGGCAAAGGGCAAGAGGCAAATTTAATTAACACTAACTCTAAGCGCCAACTTCCGATTTCTAACTCCTGATTTCTTTTCAATCTCTCAATCCCCTAAAACCTCGATCATTATTCATAATAGACCTCTTGCAAAATTAAAATCAATTTATATGGGTTTGGGTTCGATTTTTTAATGTTACCCGTTGCCTGTTGACTGAGAGAGCAAGAAGTCTAATGAAATGGGTTGAAAAAGTTAGACTACGACAAAGTTAACTAATTTATTCGGCACAACGATTACTTTCTTAATTTCCTTGTCAGCAATGTATTTTTGAGCAATATCCGAAGCACGGGCGATCGCCTCTAGTTCGTCTTTACTAGCGGAAGCAGGAGCGGAAATAGTACCTCTGGTTTTGCCTTTGATTTGAATAACAAGGGTGATTTCATCAACAGTTAAGGCTTCTTCATCGATGGTTAACCAGTTGGCTAAATGTACCGATTCGCTGTTGCCTAGTTTGTGCCACAATTCCTCACTGATATGGGGGGCAAAAGGTGCTAATAATAAGATGAGGGTTTCCACTCCTTCTCGATAGACGGGAGAGTTTTTGATTTTGGCATCCCTTAAGGCGTTACTTAACTTCATCAACTCCGACACCGCCGTATTAAACTGATAATCGCCGTTTAAGTCTTCGGAAATCTCTTTAATTGCGGTATGAATCGCCCTTCTTAAGTCTTTCTCCTCTTTGCTCAAATTTGCTTTGTCAATGGCTTTATCCTTTGCAGAATCAGGATTTTCGTTAAATTCATTCACCAATAACCAGACTCGGTTAAGGAAGCGATACTGCCCTTCCACGTCTGCGTCATCCCATTCTAAATCTTTCTCAGGGGGTGCTTTAAAGAGGATAAACATTCTAGCGGTATCTGCACCGTATTTTTCCAAGACTAATTTCGGATCAACGCCGTTATACTTGGATTTTGACATTTTTTCGTAAAATACCGAGAGGCGATCGCCGCTTTCTTTGTCATAATAAGCAGTAACCGTTTTACCGTCTTTGCCTTCTTCCTCTCTCGATTCGATATTTTCAGGAATTACATATTTCCCTGTTTGGGGATTTTTATAGGTTAAACCCTGTACCATCCCTTGAGTTAAAAGGCGTTTGAAAGGCTCATCCACATTGACTAAACCCCTATCTCTGACGACTTTGGTGAAGAAACGAGAATAAAGTAAGTGTAAAATGGCGTGTTCAATACCACCTACATACTGATCCACCCCCATCCAATCATTCACTCTATCGGGGTTAAAAGGCTCATTTTGGTTCGTTGCGTCGGTATAACGTAAAAAATACCATGAGGAGTCGATAAAGGTGTCCATAGTGTCGGTTTCCCTTTTAGCTGGTTTACCACATTTGGGACAAGTAACATTAACCCAATCATCAAGTTTAGCAAGGGGAGAAGGACCTCGTCCAGAAAATTCCACTTGTTCAGGTAATTGTACGGGTAATTGTTCTGTAGGTACAGGAACTGTGCCACAATCTTCGCAGTGAATGACGGGAATTGGACACCCCCAGTAACGCTGGCGGGAGATTAACCAGTCTCTGAGGCGATATTGGATGCGTTTTTTGCCAAATCCTTCATTTTCCGCTAGTTTAATCACCGCTTCTTTACCTTTCATGGAATTCATGCCGTTGAAGTTCCCTGAGTTGATCATTGTACCGACTTCGGTATAGGCTTCAAGGAAGCAAATATCACCGTTATCCGCATCATCAGGCAAGATAACCACTTTCATGGGGAGGTTATTTTCTTTGGCAAATTTGAAGTCTCTGACATCGTGGGCTGGTACACCCATAACTGCCCCTGTACCGTATTCATACAACACATAATTAGCAATCAAAATGGGGATTTCTTCTCCCGTGAAGGGATTAATGGCTTTACCCCCTGTCAATGTGCCTTTTTTTGGTTTATCATCGGCGGTGCGATCGATCTCGCTTTCACTGCTTACCTCTTGGATAAAGGCTTCTACCGCTTCTTTTCTGTCAGGAGTGGTTACTTTTTCCGTGAGGGGATGTTCAGGGGCTAAAACTACATAAGTCACCCCATATACTGTATCAGGACGGGTAGTAAAAACGGCGATTTTCTCGTCACTGCCGACAATAGGAAATTCTAAATAAGCCCCCACAGACTTACCAATCCAGTTTTCCTGCATGGTTTTGACTCGATCGGGCCATCCTTGTAACTGTTGTAAGTCGTTTAATAACTGTTCGGCATAATCAGTAATTTTCAAAAACCACTGTCTTAATAATTTACGCTCGACTTTTGCACCACTACGCCACGAATAGCCTTCTGCGTCAACTTGTTCGTTAGCTAACACCGTTTGATCGATCGGATCCCAGTTAACGGCTGCTTCTTTCTGATAGGCAAGTCCAGCTTCATAAAATTGCAAAAATAACCACTGTGTCCATTTATAATAGTCAGGGGAACAGGTTGCAACTTCTCGACACCAATCGATGGATAATCCTAACTCTTGAAGCTGCGATCGCATCTGTGCAATATTTTCATAAGTCCATTTTGCAGGGGGGATACCTCGATCAATTGCCGCATTTTCCGCAGGTAAACCAAAAGCATCCCACCCCATAGGATGTAAAACTCGATGCCCTTGCATTCGCTTGAAACGGGCGATTACATCAGTAATAACATAGTTGCGCACATGACCCATGTGTAATTTCCCTGAAGGGTAAGGGAACATAGAAAGAGCGTAAAATTTAGGTTTATCTTGATTTTCTTCTGTTAAATAAAGGTTAGAATCAGACCATTGTTGTTGCCATTTTGATTCTATATCACTAGGTTGATAAGGAGATTGCATAATATAAAAGAAAAACTATTTATAATACTTTAATTTAGTCAATGTTCTATTCTAATTGAAATTGGAAATGTCTTTTTATTATCTATCTTGCTTCTTTGTATGAATTATTTAAAAACAAATAACACTTTTGAACAATCAAATATTTATTCCCTTCTCAAAACCACTCAAAGAGTAAGAGTCAGTGACGGGAAAAAAATTTCTATTCTTAATGGTACTTCTTCTGCTAACTATATTCTCTTACTCGTCTTACCTCAATTAGGAGATTTTGATAGTCTTGAATACGCTTGGTGGTTAAATAAATATCAAAATATTTTGAATGGAAAAAAAATTGCCCTAAGAGCGATCGCAATTGGTAACTTAAAATCAGGGGAAAAGTATTGTCAATATACGGGATTTAACCCAGAAAATTTATTTTTGGACGAAACAGCAGAAATTCATCAACAATTAAACTTATACCAAGGTTTAAACTGGAAATTTCCCACCTTTAATTGTAGTCAAAATCAATGGCTGAATTTGATCTTGATGTGTGCAGGAATAGGCAGTAAAGGAACATTAAAAGAAGTTTTACGTGGTTATTTTGGAGATAAAAAAGCACCATCTCTATTGCAAGAAAACGAAGTTATTAACATCAAATTGTTACCCCCCATTAAAGGCACACTATTTAACAAAATAGGGAAAAACTATCAACGCCCTTTCGAGTTAGCAACCATCAGATTAAAAAATATGATAGAGGTGTTGACTAACTGGCGAACCTATGTACCTAACGATAACTATTTAACCCAAAGAGGAGGTACTTTTTTATTTAACAGTCAGGGAAAAATTATTTATCAACATCGAGACAAAGGCATACTAGGATTTGCCGAAAACAAAAGTAATCCTCTCGCCTTTTTACCTTAACAAGGGGCAAAGTTAAAAGGGTAATAGTGAATAGTTGATCATTAAGGAAATACAAAAACGCTAAAACTATTGCCAGTAAAAGAATCTAGTGTTTTAGAGCTTTGAGGATTAAGAAGTAGTTAAAAATGTTGAGATTATCAATTTATAACCATAAACCATTAAAAACTATTGCAAGAGTGCCTATTCCCTACCTGAGTTCGATGGAAAAAGTATCGAAAAATAAAGCGCCCTCGAGTTATCATCGAGCCCATTTTGGAATAAAAAATTATTAAATTTAGGAAAAACTCATTTAAAATCAATTTATTGAGCTTTTTTGTCAATAATTATTACTTTTAACTCCGAACTCCGAACTCCGAACTCCGAACTCCGAACTCAGGTATTCCCTGCCTTAACCAGAAAATTTTAGAATGAAACAGCCCTGCCCTTAACACCCCAATACCTCAACAACCTATCTCTTAACTTCGAACTCATTTCCCTCGACATTAGGAAAGTATTTTCTAATTTATTCATTTTAAAAGTAAAGTAGATTACCTTTTTATGTCATAATCATTAATAATCGTCTATTTTAGATTTAATGCCCGTGGTAGCAACGAAACTAGATCAACCATCAACAACTTATCATGTTAAAGCAGGGTGGAAAGGCTTAATAGAAGAATATAAGCACTATTTGCCTGTCACAGAATCTACTCCTATTATTACTCTCAGAGAAGGAAACACGCCTCTAATACCTGTGTCCTCCATCTCGAAAATGATTGGCAGAAATGTCAAAGTTTATGTTAAATATGATGGCTTGAATCCCACGGGTTCATTCAAAGATAGAGGAATGACAATGGCTATTTCCAAAGCCAAAGAAGCAGGGGCTCAAGCTGTGATTTGTGCTAGTACAGGCAATACATCTGCCGCCGCCGCCGCCTATGCCACCAGAGCGGGAATGAAAGCATTTGTAATTATTCCTGATGGTTATGTTGCCCTTGGTAAGTTAGCACAGGCTTTAATTTATGGAGCGGAAGTATTAGCCATTGATGGTAATTTTGATGACGCTTTGACAATTGTTAGAGAAATGGCAGAAAGTTATCCTGTTACTCTCGTAAACTCCGTTAATCCCTACCGTTTGGAGGGTCAAAAAACAGCCGCTTTTGAAGTAGTTGACACCCTTGGTTATGCTCCTGACTGGTTAGCGATTCCTGTGGGTAATGCAGGAAACATTACTGCTTATTGGATGGGTTTTTGTCAATATCACAGTGAGAATAAGTGTGATATATTACCTAAAATGATGGGTTTCCAAGCCGCAGGTTCAGCTCCTTTTGTGGAAGGGCATCAGGTATTAAAACCAGAAACCATCGCAACAGCCATTAGAATCGGTAATCCTGCAAATTGGGAAAAGGCTTTATCTGTTAGAGATGCTTCTCAAGGACAATTTAATGCGGTTACAGATGCGGAAATATTGGAAGCATATCGCATTTTGGGAAGAGAAGAAGGAGTTTTTTGTGAACCGGCAAGTGCGGCTTCTGTGGCTGGAGTTTTAAAACTGAAAGAGCAAATTCCTGATAATGGTACTGTTGTTTGTGTTTTAACGGGTAATGGATTAAAAGACCCTGATAGTGCCATGAAATTAAGTGAAAGTGGCATTAGAGGAGGCATTAAAGCTGATTTGAATGAAGTTGCCCGAATTATGGGATTTATTAGTTAACCTCAGTCTGGTATAAGAATTTCGGAGAGTTGGAGAGTTAATCTAAGTTCAGACTTCAGAGTTAGGAGTTAAATTTAAGGGATTTTAACAAAAACAGTTAATAAATTGACTTTCTTGTTTTTAATGTATTAATACACATTTAACTTATATTCTTCTTCGTTCTTGAAAACAACTCAAACACTGACAAGAGTGCTTAGTTTATAGCTCCCCATCCCCCTAAAACCTGATACCTGCAACCTGAAACCTATCCTAATTCGATATTTTTAAACTGAACCAAGGTTATACTAAAGTCTAATTCCATCAGTTTTATTTTGATAATTTTGACTTAGCCAAGCAAAGGTTTTTTCTAAACCATTTTTTAATGAAGTATCGCAAGATAAACCAAAAGAATTAAGACGAGAAACATCAAAAATCTTGATCATTTGTCCATCGGGTTTTGTGCTATCCCAACTCAGTTTTCCTGCAAATCCTGTTACTTCTTTTATTGTTTCAGCTAATTCTTTAATAGGAGTTGTTGTACCAGAGGAGATGTTAACAGGTTCACTAGAATCATAATTTTCAATGAAATAAGGAATGACTTTTGCCACATCTTCCGCATAGACAAAGTCCCGTTGAGGTGTCCCAGTTCCCCACATTGTAACTTCATCCAAACCATTTAATTTAGCTTCATAAAAACGTCTTAATAATGCTGGTACAACATGAGACTCGTTATTGCGAAAATTATCATATTCTCCATATAAATTTCCCGGAATCAATACTACAGAATTTAAACCATATTGGGTACGATAGGATTGAGAGGCAACAATACCCATTTTTTTTGCACTAGAATAACCCGCACTTTCTGGTTGAGGATAGCCTTCCCACATTTGAGATTCATCGATGGGAGATTTTGCGGTTGCAGGGTAGCTACATCCTCCCATGGTATAAATCATTTTTTTGACGTTAAATCTAGCCGCCTGTTCAAATACTAAGGCAGTTAAGAGGGTATTACGATAATAAAAATCTGCAGGGTAAGCACGATTTGCCCCAATTCCTCCAGAGTAAGCGGCGAGGTGTATTAAGATTTCTGGGTGTAAGTCTTCAAACATCTTTACCACCGCCACAGGATTCATTAAGTCATAGTCTTTTGAAGATAAACCAATAATTTCTGCATGGGGGTATTTTTGCTTAAGTTGGGGTAATAGATGTCTGCCTAAAAAACCGCTTGCACCTGTAACGACTATTTTCATATTTATTTATTTTGCTTTATTTTCCCTTGATTTGACTCTCAATGATCATATAACAAAACTAAAACTACACCATTTTTTTACTAAAAATTGCTACTAGAATCACAACTCCAAAGGCTAGACGATACCAAACAAACACCCATGTATCTTGACGTTGTAGATAGCGGATTAACCAAGCAATGGCTAGATAGGAAAAAATCCCAGAAGAAATTAAGGCAACGATTAAAGAGACGATGGAAGTTGAATTATAACCTGCAGAAAAAACATCTTTGAATTCTACTAAACCAGCTAAAGTTATGGCGGGAATACCTAATAAAAAGGAAAAACGGGCGGCGGTTGCCCTTTGCAGATTCATGAACAAACCTGCGGTTATGGTAGAACCTGAGCGAGATACTCCGGGTATTAAGGCTAAAGATTGAGCAAATCCCATTAAAATGCCGTCTTTTGTCGATAAATGTTCAAAATCCCTTTGATGTTGGCTGAATTTTTCACTTAATGCTAGTAGTATAGCCATCACAATAGATGCGATCGCAATTGTTGTCATACTACGGAAAGCAGAATTATCTAAATCTTTAACAAAGAGTTTGAGCATTAAACCCAAAATAACAATGGGAATAGTACCAATAATAATGCCTACTCCGATTTTAAATTCTTGTGTTTGATAATTTTGGTTACGAATTGCCTTAGTAATACCGACCCCTAAATCCACCAAATCTTTCCAAAAATACCATAAAACTGCCACAATACTACCCAACTGAATTATCGCAGTAAAAGTCACCCCCGGATCACCCCACCCCAAAGCCACAGGAATCGCCTTTAAGTGAGCTGTGCTACTAATGGGAATGAACTCTGTTAACCCCTGTACCATCCCCAAAATAAAAGCCTGAAAAACATTCATGGATGACACCGAGTTATTGGAAATATTCTCTACTGGTTGAGAGAGGGTGACGGATTGAGAAAAAAGCACCAATAATATCCCCCCAGTGATACCAGAAGCAATGGTATAGAGATGAGATTGAGAAATGGATTTCGACATAAATGAGAAAATAAACAGCAGTGATTATGTAAGGGGTTGTTACCCCCTTGTCAGCATACATTACAAGAAAATATGAACGTATATGCTTTAGTTCCGATAATTGAACCAGAGTGATTATAACTCTTTTTGCACCTGTGCCACTGCTTCGCTATTTCCTTGTTGTTGATAAATAGTTAAGGCTTTACTCAACATCTCTTGGGCTTCTTGATTTCTACCTCTAGCTTTTAATAACAAACCCAAGCGATGATAGCCATAAGGATTTTGGGGTGCTAACTCTACAAAACGACGATAGGCAACAATTGCCCCAAATTGGTCTTCTTTCTGCTCTAAAATTCTAGCAATACCCCCATAGGCTTGAAGGAAGTTATTGTCCAAAGCAGAGGCTTTTTCGTAGGCTTGGAGAGCGTTTTCCCAGTCTTGGGTTTGTTCATATACCATGCCCATTTTGAAAATGATTTGGGGATTATTCGGTTGAGAATCTTCTAATATTTTTAATTCTTTTAATCCTGCATCAAAGTCTTGCTCTTTGAAATATGCCGTAGCGAGTTTTAACCTTAAATCTTGATTGTAGGGAAATTTTTTTAAGGCAGTTTCCAGAAAAGCAATTGCTTCAGTATTTTTTTCCTGTTGATAGAGTGCGGTTGCCATCATATCATAAGCGGTTTCATTTTTAGGATCAAGGGCGATCGCCCTCTGAAAATAAGTTTCTACATTCCCATATTCTCTATTACGCACTAACAAAACCCCTAAAGCAACAAAATTATCAGCTTTTTGAGGTTGAACTACTGTTGCTTTCTCATAAGCTGCGATCGCACCTTTATCATCTCCCAACTGTGCCAAAGAATAACCCAAAGCATAATAAAAATCACCATTATCGGGAGCAAGAGAAATGGCTTGTTGATAAGCCTCCACCGCCGATGAGAAATTTCCTGCAGAAGCATAAAGATAACCAATACTAGAAAATATTTTTGGATTACTTCTATCTAAACTTGCCGCCTGACGGTAAATAGATAAAGCATTATCAACATTTCCAGCCACTACATATTTTTCACCTTGTTGTAGCAATTTATATAACTGTTGTCTCTGTTGTGAATTTAAAGACGCTTTAGCCTGTGCCTGTGCGGATAAATCCCCAGAAAATAAACCAATACCTCCTATAAGCAAAGAAATCATGATTTGAGGGATAATTGTCTTAAACACGACTTTTCCTACCTCCATTAAACTTAAAGAATCTTAATCTTACCATGAAAAATTGCGATGATACCTTTTATTGATCTTTCTCCTTAAGACAAGATAGCACAGGACTCTAATTCTAGGGCTATTTTTTCAGTAATACCCTGAATCCAAGTCTCATCCTGTTTAGTATAACTACGGGGAATATTTGTCGCTACCATCAAAACTCCTTCCTGATTGAGAGGTAAACAAATTAAACCCTGAATATTGCTGGGAAAATAGTCAAACTCAATTTTTCCCGGATAATGTTTCAAATCAACTAAATATACTGGTTTTTGAATTTCCATTACTCTCTTGACGATACTTCCGACTTTCACTTCATCAATTTTCCCTAAAATTCCCCTCCGCATTAGAGTTTTTCCCTGATAATAAACAATCATCGATTTCGTAACAGTGTTGGTAAGAATTAAATGACTAGCCCATGCTAATTCTGTTTTAATGTTAGAGGGTAAATCTTGTGACAAAAAAAACTCCTCTTTACCTTCTAATGTGACACTTTCGGGGGGATTCGGATTAATCTGACGCATTAAAACGCTAGTTAACAAAAGTGCGGCACAAAGTATTACTCCCAAAGCATCGGATCTTGCTTGTGAATCCATGACAGTTACAGTTGTGAGACGATTTATCATTAATAAGAAGCCACCCACAACTCCCGCAATGAGAGGAAAATTTTTCAACCATTGATTTTCTTTTTTTTGTGTCATCTTTATCCTTGCATTTTCTCTTGAGATTAACTTTGATAAAATTAAAATATTCTTTACAATAGTTAATATTTTACACTCAGTAAGGAATTAAAGGATATTGATGAGAAGAGGGCAATGGGAAAACGGTAAAGAGTAACAAAGTATAAACTGCAAAATTAATAACCTTATCAAATTTTTCTTATCTGTGAGAGATAATATAAATATTAACTATAATTATTTTTAAGGGTAAAGTTAGGAATGAAGAAAATATAATTATTTTGATTATTTCAATAATAAATTGATGAGTACTTTCCTGAAATTATTAGACATCGATCAAATTTAAAATAAAAATCAATTTTTATTAATAAAATGTCAATATCAACTCTGTTGCCTCTGTGATGACTTCTAAAATAAGCCTATTATATATAAAACAATACTGATCTTTATATTTGATATTAATAAATATAGCAATTTCCAAATTTATGAGGTACAGTTTTTCTATACCAGTGCATTATCGTCTATTCCTCATTTCCACATATGAATGAGTGGTTTGCCTCAGCATTTAGAGAAACGCTATATAAACTGTGGAGATTTCTGGATATTTTTTTAACCATTATTTAATTAATAATACTATTCTATATGCACGATAGGAGTTATTTTTATTCATGTGAAAATTTATTTTATGAGCTTTTAAACCCTATATTTAGGTCAATTAGAGACAATATTAATGGTGTATTTCAGGATAGAATTGGCTGTTTAAATTCGGGAAATGTTATTAATCAAGAAGATTATATATCTTTATTAAGAAAAACTATCAGAGAATATCAAGAAAGCCAAATTCAATTAAAATTAATAGAGATAGATGCACAATGGGATTTGCATCATTGGCAGGGAATTTTAAGTAGAAGAGAAACAGAGAATTTATTGGGTAAAAAAGATACATTATTAATTTTATTTTCCCCCCCAGAAATTAGCCCAGATGTTCCTGCTTCTATTCAAAATAATTTACCGATTGAATTCAAATCAATTAAAGATAAGTTGAAACAATTTTATCCTGAAAAAGATAATAACTATGGAGTAAAGTTTTATACAGACTATTTTAAAAAATCTATTGGAGATATTTATATTGAGCAGTTATATAGTATTTTGTCTCCCGTACCGACTGGAATTTTTTATACTGATATAACAGATTATAATTGTAGATTTAGTCTAGGTTTTTGGAATGATAAAAGTAATGAACCAACTATTATTTCCAGTCCTTTATGGAATTGGGAAAAAACGTTTAATAAGTTTTTAAAAATAGGATTAGAGGAAAAACAATCTTTTAGATCTATTAGAGAGTTAATTGTTATTTATAATCAATTATTGGTTTCTTATTTTATCGATACTTTTTATTTAAGCATTGATCCTTACTATCAATTCAGATTTCCTCTATTTACTACTCATTTAGCAAAAGAATTAATTAGAAATAAAGAATGTGTTGAATGTTATTTTCTTCAGTTAAAACAAATGCAAGAAGAAGAGTTAATAATATTAGAAGAAACCGCAAAAAAAAATGACCAAAATCTTAAAGGGAATGTTAATCAGTGGAAAGTATTAAATACAATTAAAGTGAGAGGAGATTATCCTATTTATAGTATTGCTATTCATCCTCATGATGACATTGTCGCTAGTGCTTGTGGTTATGATGGTATTCAAGAGTTTGATATATATTCAGGTGAAACTTTAAAAATAACAATGAGTAATCATCACTCTGTTATTGCTGTAGCTTATGACTGTAGTGGGGAAAGTCTGATTTGTGGAGGGGGAAAACAAACTATTTATGTCCATGGTAAAGCTAAATATAAATTAGTGGGACATACAAATGCTGTCAAGGCTTTGGCGGTGAGTTGTCGAGAACATATTTTAATTGCTTCAGCAAGTTATGATAGTACAGTGAGATTATGGGATTTAACCAATAAAAAACTAGCTAAGGTTTTAAAAAGACATACGAAGGGAGTATATGGGGTGGCATTTAGCCCAGATGGCACTATGTTGGCTACTGGAGGAGGAGACTATAGTGCAAAGCTATGGAGTTTAACAGATTATAGAGTAATACACAATTTTAAGGATCATTTCAATTCTGTTTTATCGGTGGCATTTAGTCCAGATAGTAAAATATTAGCCACAGGTAGTATGGATAAAATGATTCGCCTTTGGAATACAGAAACGGGGGAATTAATTAATACTTTGATGGGGCATTCTTTTTGGATTGAATCTCTTGCTTTTAATCCTCAAGGTATGATTTTGGTTAGTAGTAGTAATGACAAAACGATTAAATTTTGGAATTATATATCTGGAGAGTGTATCAGAACAATTATACAGAAAGATAGTTGGACAAGTGCGATCGCATTTAATCATGATGGCAGTCTTCTGGTTACAGGAAGCAACA
The DNA here is from genome assembly GCF_036345015.1 of Cyanobacterium sp. Dongsha4. Classification (NCBI taxonomy): domain Bacteria; kingdom Bacillati; phylum Cyanobacteriota; class Cyanophyceae; order Chroococcales; family Geminocystaceae; genus Cyanobacterium; species Cyanobacterium sp. DS4. The sequence goes on from NZ_CP084098.1 coordinate 2,366,652, forward strand.
ATGGTGTTATTAAAGTTTGGCAAAATCATTAATTTAGAGAGTAACTAACCTTTTAATCCTATCAAACTTAGATCAACGTTTCCTGACAAATAAATGTTAGATACTACCGTCTTCGCAAAAATTAGTTGATCCCAAAATAAGTTTTAAAAATAAAATATATTCAGTAGGATTAAGATTATAAAGTAAATTATTGATATTAACATCTAATCCATAAGTAAATAAAAATAATATTATTTATAACTATAAATTATTAATAAAGAAAATAATCAAGATAAAAAATCATGACTGAACAAAAACAAACCCTAGAAGAAATGACTTTGAGGCAACTCAGAAAAATAGCCAGTATTCTCAATATTCCTCGATATAGTCGAATGCGCAAACAGCAACTATTAAACATTATTAAAACTAAAAAAAATGATATTGCCTCAGAAAACACTGACCCATCCAACAATATCGATAATCAAGCAAAAAAGTCATTTAATAGGCTTTCTCCAGAAGAAAAGTCTTTTCTTAATAGGCGAACCCAAGAAAATAATCCCCCTGATTTAACTACCGCTAGTGATATTTTTCGTCAAAATTTGAGACTTTCATCACTAAAAAATTTACCTGACAATTTTTTTTTCGGTATTGACGAGAATTTAGGAGATTTACCAGAAAGTTATGGAGAGGATAAAGTTATGCTTCTTCCTCTTAGCCCCCAATGGGGTTATATTTATTGGGATATTTCCCCTCAAAAACAAAAAGAATTACGTAATCAAGGAGGGAAATTTTTAACTCTACGCTTGTATGATGTGACTGACATAGATTATGATTTGGAAACACCCCATAATGTGAAAGAATTTTTGTGCGGAGATGTAGCTAGGGCTTGGTATGTGCCTATTCCTGTAAGCGATCGCACCTATGCTGTGGACATCGGTTATCGCTGTGAAGATGGACGTTGGTTAGCCATTGCTCGTTCCCCCCAAGTAAAAATACCTAGTGCTTATCCCAGTGAATGGGTAGAGGATGTATTTGTTACCATTCCTTGGGAAGAAGATTTAAAAGAAAGAAAACAATGGCAATTATCAACAACGGGTAAAAGTAATTTAACTAAAGAGAAAAAAGACTTAATTCCCGTGAAAAACAGTTCTATTCCAGAAAATCTCAAAAATCACAGTTTTGGCTCATGGATGCTTCATCGGGGGGGTGATTCTCCCAATATTTGGGCTTCAGGGATGGGCTTAATGTCTGGCTCTGGTGCTGGTTTTTCTGGTGATTTGGTTTGGAATCGTAAATTTTGGTTAATCGCTAATGCAGAATTAATTGTTTATGGTGCAACTGACCCTCGTGCTAAAGTAATCGTAGGAGACACACCGATTAGTCTCAATCCTGATGGTACATTTCATTTTCACATTCCCTTTCCCGATGGTCAAATTGATTATCCCATAAAAGCGATCGCACCTGATGGAGAACAAACCCGCTCTATTTATCTTCGTTTTAACCGTGACACCATTTCGGAAAATACGAACAAAGAAGAAGAAGCAACCCTAGAATGGTTCACATCACCCAAAAATATTAATTGATAGTTTTTAACGGGGAATCACACAACGAATACCGTGTTTTTTTCCTTGATTATCTCCTCGATAGCGAGGGATTAAATGAATATGGGTATGTTTAACTTTTTGCCCTCCTGCTTGATTAACATTAAAACCAATATTAAACCCATCAGGTTGATATTTTGCACAGATGATTTCTTTTACTCTATTCACCATTTGCCAACAGTGACTTTGTAAGGAAAAAGATAAATTAAAATAATTTTCTTCGTGATGTTTAGGAATAATTAAACTATGTCCTTTAGTTAAGGGATAACCATCTAAAATTGCATAAGCTAAAGTTGATTCTGTGAGTAAAGTTAGCTTAGGATAAGGTTTACAGAAAATACAAGAAAGAGATGAATGTTTAATTTGATTAAAATGTTGATACTCATAAATTTCGCAAGACTCATCAAGATGTATGGATTTAAAAGGTAGTTTAACTAATCTTTGATAGGTTTTTTTTTCATAAACATAATGGTTTCTAAATCCTTCTATTTTTATATCCCTTCTCACGGCAAAATAAGCCTTTCCTTTCGGCTTTAAAAGTTGTGATATATTCATAATCACTTCTTCTTGACTTTCTAAAAACAAAACATTTAAGACATAAAAACAGAGTATTGTATCAAACTTCTCTTGAGGGTATTGAGGGTAATAATGAGGATCATAACCAATAATTTCATAGCCTTTTTTTGAGAGTATTTCCACATCTTTACCAAAACCGCAACCAAAATCGAGCATATTACCTTTTAACAGTTTTTTTCGATGTAAATATCTTGCAGGAAATGACAATTTTTCCCTTTCAATTGCCGTTAGATGACTATATTTATTCTCCATTGATTTAATATTAATAACAAATTTAGGTAGGATATTCACACCTTCTAAAACTAACTATTAGAAGAAAAATCTCTTAATTTATAACTATTTTTACGGACTTCTACCTTCTTGATAATCTTATAACTCAAACAATCATTCGATACAATTATTTACGGCTAAATCTAAATACTTCAATGGATTGAGAAGTGAGAAATAAACCGAGAAAAATATAAGTTAAAAATACAATTAAATTACTACTATTAAAAACACCCATCACAAAATTTTCATAGTTTTTTAATAAAGAAAAATGGGCTAAAAATTCTCCTAATTGACCTCCAATACTATTGGCTAAAGCGTCTAAAATAGAAAGAGTAATAACTAAAATAAAGGTGATAATTGCTGAGAAAATAGTGCTATCTGTTAAGGAAGAAATAAACATTCCTAATGATAAAATTGATGCGGCCATTAAGATTAAGCCCAAATGTGCTAATAATGGTACTTGAAAAGAAATCGGAGGGGTTGCTCCTTGAAATGCGATCGCTTCATAGAGTATAATCGGCATGATCATGGTAATAAAAAAGATCAAAACCCCCATTAATTTGCCCAATGCCACCACCCAATTAAATAGTGGAGATGTGGCTAATAATTCAATAGTACCTCTTTTTCTTTCTTCTGCATACAAACCCATTGAGAGAATTGGTAATATAAACAGAGTCAAAGATGCGATCGCATTAAAGTAAATTTGCATAAATTCATACACCACATCTACAGGGGTAGTGTTACCTAATTGCTCTTGAATTGCCACACTTTGAATGATACCCTGTTCACTCAGGAGAAGGAAAACAAAAAAGATGCCCGAAATTAACCAAAAAACGGCGGCGATACTAAAGGCTAAAGGAGAGACAAAATAGCCGTGCAACTCTTTTTGGATAATGGCAACAATATTCCAAAATACTTTCATCAATTAAAAATTATGAATTATCAATAATAGTTTAAAACAAATATTATCTCATTTCAGATTTAAGTATTTATAAAACAATTAATGAAAGACTCTTAACAGAATCAAATAAAAAAAAGATAAACTAAAATAATCGTTAACAAGTGTCAAACCATGACAAAGATAGAATTTATAATTCCTCTTCATAGTTTAAGTCCCGTTAAAAGAGCAGGGCTGTTTCATTTTCAAATTTTAAAAGAAAAATAAAGGCGATCGCTTGATAAAATAAAAGGGCAAAAGATCGCATTTATTATAGGTTGAAAAAATGTTAAATAATTTAGTTAACAAATTACCAGAAATTCAAGACTTATTAAAGGAAGTGACCACAGAAAATAAAACATTTAGTTTTGATGCACTTCATTGTCAAAAACAAACAATTAAGATAATTATTGAAGGAAATAATCATTATTTAATTCCCGTAAAAAAGAATCAAAAAACCTTATATTACTCTTTAGAGAAAATTATAAAATAAAAGAGACCAAACACAATATATATAGAGGAAGATAATAGTCATGGAAGACAAATAACACGTCAAGTATCCACATGGAATAATTATCAAGATTTGCCAAAAAAGATGAGTGATAAATTTAAAGAAATAAAAAATATAATTGAAGTAAAAAGAAGTGGAATGAGAGGAGAAAAACCGTATGAGGAAAAAAATTATTATATTAGTAGCAATTCAGAAACAGCAACAGAAGTAGGAAAAAAAAGAAGAAATCATTGGAGAATAGAAAACCAACTACACTGGGTAAAAGATGTAATAATGGATGAGGATACTTCAAAAATAAAGCAGAAACAAGGGGCGATAAATATCTCAGTATTAAAAACTATTGGCATTAATTTTTTTAGACTGTTAAAATTTGAATCGATAACAGAAGGAGAAGGGCGTAGATGGCTTGGAGCAAATCTTCCAGCTTTTTTGCTTTTCTAAAATGAAACAGCCCTGCTGGGGGTGAGAGGGGGAAACTAATTCTTCTTAATTCTTCATTTTTCCTTTGCCCATGCCCTTTTTATTTCTAATGTTTATAAGCACCTAATTCAGGATAAAAAGGAGCAGTTTCTTGACAAAAACTAATCCCTAATTTAGATAACATAGATTCTAAAACATGGTCAGGAGAAAAACGTAAATAATCATTATTAATTTCTAAACTAACATGACGATTTCCCAGATGATAGGCCGCTTTTAATAAATCTAATGTGTTTGGTGACTTCACTGTGATAACAGATTCTAATTTCGCTTTTATTTCTACAAAAAAACTTCTATCATCATTAGTTAATATATCTCCTTCCATCAGCACATCTCCCCTTTCTAAATTCAATTTAATGTATTTATTTCCATTTTCACTAATCGCATCAAGCTGTATTTTTTGTTTAACTTTTGTTCTTTCTTCTGCTGTTAAATATATCTCTAAATCTACCCTAGTATGAGGTAATAATTCACTTTTTTTAGTCAGAATAATCATTTCTCTAATGATAATAAATCAAAATTAATTAATTGGGTGATGAACTGTTACTAACTTTGTACCATCAGGAAAAGTTGCTTCCACTTGAACTTCTTCCACCATTTCTGAGACACCTTCCATAACGTCATTTTTAGTTAATAAAGTACGCCCGTAGCTCATTAACTGTGCCACTGTATGCCCTTCCCTTGCACCCTCTAAAATAGCCGCAGAAATATAGGCAACTGCTTCAGGGTAATTTAGTTTTAAACCTTTTGCTTTTCTTCTCTCTGCTAATAAACCTGCAGTAAAAATTAACAATTTATCTTTTTCTTGAGGTGATAATTCCATAATTTAATAATAATTGATAATTACTATATTTTCTAATAATATAATAGAGAAAGTCTAAATAACCAAATATCTTGACATGAAGATATAGTGTGCTTACCTAGGTTTTTGTATTTTTTAAGCAATTAGCTATCAACATAATAACGACAATGGTTATCCTTTACTTTCAGTACTATTTTACTGTCATTTATTATATAGCGTTCGTCAATCATTTGTCATAATTAATTATCGCAAATCCTCCAATGATGAAGCCTAGTCACTTCCTAATTTTTAATTCTTAATTTCCTTCTTTTAAAGAAATATTATGAATCTAATAACATTATTATATATATTGTCTGATTAACAATTGAATCCGCTAAAATTTTTCGTAATAGTCATAAATATTTTTCTTTGTTAATTCTGAAAAAATATTAATTACAAATCAGCTATACCCTTTTAAAACTTAATTCAAAAGAAAGGTAAAAACAATTAATGAACATCAATCAAAACTATATTAAACATATTTTAGCAGTTGAGTGTGGCAGTTGGAAAAAAACTTTTTTCCTAGATAAAGATAATTATTCTATTGGGCGAAATTCTACTAATACTTTTTTCTGTCATCATAGAGTTATTTCTCGTAATCATGCCCATATTATTAAAGTAAACTATCAGAGTTTAGTTGATTCAGAGCAATCGGAAAATATTTTTTGGTTAATGGATGGGGATTTTTTTGGAAGAAGAAGTACCAATGGTATTTATGTCAATGGAAAAAAATGTTTTTGTGCAAAACTAAATCCGGGAGATATTATCTTTTTTGGTGGGATAGATGTTAAGGCAAAATATGATATTGTCAACCTTCAATCAAAGACTTTTTATAGTATTGCTTCTCCCGATTATAAATCAGTTTTTACTGAAAAAGTAAATAATTCAGAGATTTCAGATTTAAGCATATTTAGTACTTTTACTGATGATAATTTTGGTATTTTAGAGCTTATTTCTCAGGGGGTATTTATCGTTAATTTAAAATCTTCTGAGATTATTAAGGTAAATCAGAATTATGCTCAAATGTTGGGCTATTTAAGTTCAGAAATAATAGGCTTAAAGTTGCAGGAATTAGATTGTTCTGAAAAAGAGATGATTAACTATGATTTATCAATTTTAGCAAAAAATAATGTTAAGAGTTGTCGATATTCAATTCATCAAGGAAAAGATAAGAAACTAATCAATGTTTTAGTGAAAAGTGTTCCGATTAATTATCAAGAACAAAAATGTCTTTTAGTATCTGTCGAAAATAATAGTAATTTACAAAAGTTAGAAGATGCTTTGCGTTATCAAACTTCTCATAATTTGAGTACAAATTTAGGGAATAAAAATTTACTCGAAAAACAATTAGCATGGTCTTTAGGTTTTAATAGTTTAAAAGAAAGTAATATAGCCCTAATTAAAATAAAGGTTAATCAATGGGATAATATTAGCAATTACTTCTCTCAAGAAAATGTAAGTAAGTTATTAGAAAATTTAATTTTTATTATTAAAAAATCTCTTTCTTCTATTGATTGCTTATGTCAAATATCTGCTGATGAATTTATTATCTTAAAAGAGGAAATCATTAACGAATCTCAGATTAATAATATTATTGGGCAAATTTTAACTGATTTAAAACAACCTATAATTATTAATGGAAATTCAATTATTTTAAATGTTAATTTAGGTGTCACTATCCATCCCCAAGATGGTAAAAATTTTCATGATTTAATGAAAAATACGAATATAGCCTTAGAAAGCAGTTATGAATATGGTAATAGTAGCTGTCAATTTTTTAGGGACAATATAGTTGAGACAACAACTATTAAAAATAAAAATTTCACGTTAATGGGCGACAGTATTAGTAATAATAAGTTTGTCTTAAAGTATTCTCCGATAGTCAGCACAAAAACAGAAATTTTAAGTGGTTTTAATGCAACCATTAATTTGTCGCAAGAAAAAATAGATTTACAAGAATTAGATATTTTATTACAAGTTAAAGAGTTTAATTATGATGAAAATTTATTACTATGGTCATTAGAACAAATATTAAAAGACTATAATTCGTGGATGGAGGATAGACAAACTTTTGACCTAAAAATAAGTTTAAAAGTTCTGTTATCAACTCTAATGAAAGATAATGTCATTGATAAAGTCAGTGAGTTAATTACTCCCGAAAATCAGTTTCCTTCTGTAGAATTAGAAATTGTATTGGATAATAGTTTGTTTGAAGAAAATATTGTAATTGAGGGTTTAAATATACTTAGCAATAGTTCTTTAAACTATGGTTTATTTAGTCCAGATATTCAGACATTTTTCGCTTTTATGAGAGAAAAAATAAAAGTGAATACTTTAAAAACTTCTTCTCGTTTGATTGAAAATTTAGAGGGCAATTCAGGAGAAGAAAAATTCATCACTTGTGCTGTTGATTTGGCTCAATTCTTAAATGTAGATTTAGTAATAGAAGGGGTTAACTCTGAAAATCAGAAAGATATTTTATCGAGTATTGGTTGCGATAGAATGCAGGGTTTATTCTTTTCTCCTGCTTTAGAATCAGAAAAAGTACCTAACTTTTTGAAAAAATCAAAGGTTGAATAGTTTTTTGTTTTTGTATAAATATTCAATGCTTTGTAGTTCAGATTTAAGAGTTATAATTGTCGCTTTTGCCGAAAATGGTGGCGGTATCAAAAAAGTTTCTAAAGTAGTTCAATTTTCCTAGACTTCCATCTATAGGATGGTTAAGTTAAGGAAAAACTGATTAAGTAATTATTATTGCTACGCTTTTGTCTGCCACAATCTTTTAACTCCTAAAGACGCTTTAAAATATTGTTACCGTGGGTATCTGTACCGCAGGTGGTATATAAGTTGTATTTACGGGCTAATTTCAGGGCTTGAGTTGTCTGTTTAAGGCTAGGTATCCAAGGTTGAGGATTACCATAGGCATAATAGGCTTCTACTCCGTCAATACCCAGCTCATAAGCCTCTCTAATCAATTCCTCAGCACTACGACGATAACGGAAGGGGTGAGCTAAAACGACTAATCCTCCTGCTCGATGTAAGGATTTTATGACTTTTTCCGCTTTGGCATTTTCTCCTTCAGGATTTTCCCCTGTCAGATATTTTTGTAGATGTTCATTTTCAGGATCAAAACCATAACCCAAAATATGCACATTTGTTCCGTTTAACTCTGAAGTAATTTCGATTCCAGTCCACAAATAGGGCAAGCTAACTCTTGGGTTAAATTTTGATTTCTCTTGTAACCATTTATAAGCACGATAAAAACCTTTGACGCTGTGATGATCAGAAATAGCTAAACCTTTCAAGCCAAGTGCGATCGCTTGTTCTATTAAGGATTCAGGGGTTAATTGACCATCAGAACAACTTGTGTGTAAATGAAAATTATATTGATAAGGACAACTATTATTATCTACTCTTTCCCATACATTCGCTAATCTCACAGTATCTTGAGGACGCTCATCTAATAATTGAAATGGATTTGTTTCTGCTTTTAGTAACATTGTCTTAGCAACTATTACGAATTATTAAGTTTAATTTAACAAAAATTTTCCGTAATTGACTGTAATTTTTAAAAAAATTGGCAAAATATTTGTTATCTCGATCATTCTTTTTTTTTATATAAGTCTAAATACTTAGTCCTCCATATACTCTTTTTTCTCAATAATTAAATTGGTAACTAATTTTTCAGAATCAGGGGTTTAGTAGTTAATAATATCCAACTCAGCTTTGATACTTAAGTGTTTATAATGCCCTAACTTATTTTGTTTTTTCTGAAAAGGAAAGGGCAGAATTTTATTTTTCACAACATTTAATAAGATTAAAATAGACTGTATTTCATTGGGAACAATTTTCGTTTGCCATCTGTGAGGACTACAAAATAAAAACTCGACCAAAGCTCGATACTCAGATAAATTTAGTTGCGGATATTCTATCAATAAATCTACTTTTCTGTTTCTAAAATTAACATCTTTAATTATGCCGTTTAAGGTTAAATCTAACTCATTAAAATGTAATTCGACAGTTGAATTATGTTTAATTAATGGTAAGGAATAGTTGTCAGGAAAAGATACTTTGACTCCTTTTTCGGAGAGGGAATAACTAAAGCCATGTAATTGTATATGGTTATTAATCTTAAGGTTAATGGAAGTATTAATATTTAACCAAGGATAAAAATCTTTTTGAGGTTTTTCGACAAAAGCTAATATTGCCACAGTTAAAAGTATTAAATAGTATAAGTTCCAAAAAATACCTATTTCTAAACTACTGTAAGCAAATCTTAATTCTACTATCAAGCTATTAACCGATTGACTATTAAACAATAAATAAATACAAATAATTAAACTAGATAGTGTAGAAATAAAAGCATAAATTAGAGGTAGAGCTAAATTCCAACGAAAAATAGCTTTATCGGTGCAAATTCCTTTTGGAGTAACTTTAAAACCTCCAGAAAAAGGCTTAACCAGAGTTTTTATGATTGCCCACGAAACGGGAAAAGCTAAAATTAAACTATAAATATCAGCGACAATTTTTGCAGTTGAATTATCACAAAGTCGATAAAAAATCGTAAATTGAAATACCATTAATGGTAGGAAATATGAAAGCCAATCATGAACATTGGTAACTAAGGGAGGCATTTTAAAGATAAAACAAAGAGGAAAAATAACCAGAGAAATTAAGATACTAATACTGGTAAACCAATGAATAACTCCTGTTAAATAAATAATTCTTTGATGAAAGTTTAAACCCTTAATGGTGAGGGGATTTGCAGAGACAAAAAAACCTTCCATTGTGCCTTGAGCCCATCGCATTCTTTGGCGAAATAAAGCGGGAATATTCTCTGGCACTAATCCAGCACTTAATCTTTCTGTTAAATAAATTACTTCATATTTTTTCCCTAGTAAAAGAATTGTTGTAAAGTAGTCTTCTGCAACAGAATCAGTATAAAAACCATTTACCTCATTAAGGGCGGATCTTCTGACAATAAAAGAGCTACCATAACACATAACGCTGTTATAATAGTCTCGCATTGGTTGATTAAGTCGGGAAGAGCATTCTTCTGTGGGATGTCCTAAGATATTTTCTAAGCCTAAATTTCGGGCAACAGTGTCTTGATTATAGTAATGTTGATGGGTTTGTAATAAACCTAATTCTGGTTTTTGGAAAAATCCTACTGTGCGAGAGAGAAAATTTTTACAAGGCACAAAATCGGCATCAAATACTGTCACTAAATCACCGTTGGTTAATTTTAAAGCATGATTTAAGTTTCCTGCTTTTGCGTGTTGATGTTCTTCTCTGGAAATATAGTTACAACCTAATTGAAACGCTAATTCTTCTACTTCTTTTCTATTGCCGTCATCTAAAAGATATACTTTTTTGTTGGGATATTCTATGGCTTGACAACCAATTATTGTACGTCTTAAGATTGCGATCGATTCATTATAGGTTGGAATCAAAATATCAACGGTGGGAGAATATTGATTTTCTCTGACGGTTGCTTCCCAAAAATCAGCTTCTTGATGACGATAGTTTCTTTTGATACCTAAAAATAACTCGAAATGGGGAACAATTAAAGTGATAAATTCAAGAATAAAAATAAATAAACTAATTGCGGTTGTGAGTTTTGTTGCTAAATTTAGGGTGTAAAAACCTCTCCATAGAAGATACCTAACGGTTAACAAAAAGAAAACAGAAACTAATATTCCTCTACCTAATGGTGATTTCTTGTCGAAAAATTGAAGAATAATAATACCAAAAACAAACACACCCATAGTAGGTGCTAAATATAAAAAATCATTCATATTTTATGGTAATGATTATTTTTTGAATAGTTTTTTGTGGTTTAAATAAACTCAAAATCACCGATAAATTTGTTTCAAGATATATCCTGAAAATGAAGTTGTGATATTTGACACATCAATCTTAACAAATCTTTATAATTCTTTGAGGATGGCAAAACCAAGAAACTCCATTAACTGCCTATTCAACCTTGGTAAAAACACAACTTAAATAAATGATTTCTCCTTTCACAAAACCATTATAAATTTTTCCTTCTTTCATCCCCGCAAATTCTGCTACTGCCTGACGCAAAAACTTCGGCACGTTAGTGTTAATCAAATTTTGCTTAGTATCATTAACTAATTCCAAAGCCCTAATTACATTAGCGGTAATTTCTTTCCTTTTAATCTCCTTTAGCCCAGATTTTGTAAAACTAATGTTAAGTTTATTTAAATCTCCTATGGGGCGTAAATCAGCCCAAGAAAAAATCCCATTCGGTTTCAACACTCTTGCCACTTCTTGCATAAACTTCGTCATTGAGCCATAACAGTGGGATGATTCTACATTGATTATGACATCAAAACTATTATCAGCAAAGGGTAAATTCTCACTATCTCCTTGTAAATAGGATAAATTGTGATGTTGATACAGTTTATTTGCTACGGTAATATTTTCCGAGGATAAATCTACTCCTTTTATTTCTTCTGGAGAGAAGGTTTTAGCCAAAAAAAATGCCCCTGCACCTCTACCACAACCAACTTCTAATACTTTTTTTCCTTTCAAGTCAGTGGTGCTACTCACATACTGATAAAGTTGAATATAGTAGCGATTGGCTTCATCTTCTGGGGATAAAATTAAAGGTTTCAATTCGGAGTTAAAATCATCAAAACCATAATTCATGAATTGTAAATCTGGTTTTTGATAAGAATTTGCCAGTAAATCGTACCACCAACGCCATAATTTTCGTTTTAATTTTGGTGATATTTCTGTTAATAAGATAAAAAAGTTTTCCAGCATTTTTGTTACTAAATAAGCCTAGCAAGATATTGAATAAAGGCTCGTGAGAGGGATGTTTTCGGCAATGGATTCGGCTACTATAATACAATCAAAAGGATCTCTTCGATAGCTAATATTATGGCTCTCTTACTTCTCGTTGTGTAAATTATTGGTTAAGGTAGGCTGAAAGGCAACAGAGAATTCTTAAACATCTTCATATAAATCTAAGACAGAGCAAGTAAAATTAATACTATTTAAAGTTAAGTTTTCTCCCTCTGAAAATGAGCTTAATTCCCATGAATTACAATTTTTTCTAGTGAATAAATCAACCCGTTTTTTTGTTTGAGAAATCAAAAAATATTCTTGTAAAGTTTCTATGGTACGATAATCAGCAAATTTATCGCCTCTATCAAAAGATTCTGTACTTTCTGATAAAACTTCAATGATAATTTATGGTGCTTTTTTGTAATAATTTAATTCTCGATCTTTTTCGTTACAGGTAACTATTACATCAGGATAATAAAACACATTTAAACGATCAATTCTTACTTTCATATCTGAAATAAAAACTCGGCAATTACTACCTTTTAAATGAGCTTTTAAGAGAGATGCCACATTAAGAGAAATTGTAACATGAGCAGAACTTGCACCATCCATTTCATAAACTTCACCATTGAGATATTCATGCTTTGTTAAGGCTTTTTCCTCTTGGGTCAAATATTCTTCAGGGGATAAATTAGAGCCTTTAATTATTTCTTGAATTGCAACCATGACTTAAATCTGTATGGGATTTTATTTTTACTTTATCTTAACTTTCTTGATCATAATTTTATTATTTATTAACCTGAATTTGGAGAATAACTTGTTAGGCTATAGGGGAAATACTGATTCAAGAATAATGATCTAATGAGGAGGTATCAATGAATATTTTTGATAATTTTATGAAAAAAACCACCGAAATCACAGACGATAAAAAAACCTCTAACAATTCTCTTCCTCCTAACAATAATAACGTTACTGTAGAAGACGATCGCACTGGTTTAAGTATTCCTACCCTCAAAAGAGCGATCGCAGATAACCTGTTTTATATCCAAGGGAAATTCCCCACTATTGCCACCGAAAACGATTACTACATGGCCTTAGCCTATACCATCCGAGACAGAATGTTACAAAGATGGGCAGTCACCGTTGATAGTTACTTACAATCAAAAACCCGTGTAGTTTCTTATCTTTCTGCCGAATACCTTTTAGGACCTCACTTGGGCAATAATTTAATCAACCTAGGCATTTATGATCGAGTTAAACAAGCAGTAGAGGAATTAGGCTTAGATTTGGAATATCTGATCGCCCAAGAAGAAGAGCCGGGGTTAGGAAATGGAGGTTTAGGTCGTTTAGCGGCTTGTTACATGGATTCTTTAGCTACTTTGGAAATACCTGCCATTGGTTACGGTATTCGTTATGAATTCGGTATTTTTGACCAAGAAATTCAAGACGGTTGGCAAGTGGAAATTACAGACCAATGGTTGCGTTACGGTAATCCTTGGGAAATTCGCCGTCCTGAAGTAACCCACGAAGTAAAATTAGGGGGTCACGTGGAACATTATACCGACTCTCACGGACATTATGGCAGTAATTGGGTTCCTGATTTGGTGGTGAAAGGGGTAGCTTATGATACTCCTATTCTCGGTTATCAAGTTAATACCGCTAATACCTTGCGTCTCTGGAAATCTGAAGCCCCAGAATCCTTTGATTTTCAAGCCTTCAACGTGGGGGATTATTACGGGGCGGTAAATGAAAAGGTTATTTGTGAAAATATTAGTAAAATTCTCTATCCCAATGATGAGCAAATACAGGGGAAAGAATTACGATTAAGGCAACAATACTTTTTTGTTTCCTGTTCTTTGCAAGATATGATTGCCTTACACTTAAGACGAGGTGGTAAAATTGAAAACTTTTATGAAACTTTTGTTGTTCAATTAAATGATACTCACCCTGCCATTAGTGTAGCGGAGTTAATGCGTTTATTACTCGATGAACACGAATTAGATTGGGAAACGGCTTGGGATGTCACTACTCGTACTTTTGCTTATACTAACCATACTCTCTTACCCGAAGCCTTGGAGAAATGGAATTTAGACTTATTTGCTTCAATTTTGCCCCGTCATTTAGAAATTATCTATGAAATTAATCGCCGTTTCTTAGATGAAGTCGCCATTCGTTTTCCGGGGGATGAAGGCAAGTTATGGAGTTTATCTTTAATAGAGGAAGGGGAAGAAAAATCCATTCGTATGGCACATTTAGCCTGTGTCGGTAGTTTTGCCATTAATGGGGTGGCTCAATTACATTCAGAGTTGCTCAAGGAAACGGTTTTAAAAGATTGGTATGAGCTTTATCCTGAGAAGTTTAGCAACAAAACCAATGGGGTGACTCCCCGTCGTTGGATGGTGTTAAGTAATCCTCGTTTGACGGAGCTAATTACCAGTAAAATTGGCGATGATTGGATTAAAAATCTTGAGGAGTTGAAAGGTTTAGAAAAATTTGCTGATGATGAGGCATTCCGTAAACAATGGATGGATGTTAAATTGGCGGTGAAGAAAGATTTAGCCTCTCAAATTGAGCAACAGCAGGGTATCAAAATTAATCCTGAGTCATTATTTGATGTGCAAGTAAAACGGATTCATGAATATAAAAGACAACATCTCAATGTTTTACATATCATCACTCTCTATAACCGTCTCAAGCAACATCCTGATTTAGACATTGTACCCCGTACTTTTATTTTTGGTGGTAAAGCCGCACCTTCTTATCATGTGGCTAAGTTGATGATTAAATTAATTACCTCTGTGGCGGAAGTGGTTAATAATGATCCTGATATGCGCGATCGCATCAAAGTGGTATTTATGCCCGACTATAATGTTACTAACTCGCAAAAAATCTATCCTGCGGCGGATTTATCAGAACAAATTTCCCTTGCAGGAAAAGAGGCATCAGGCACAGGTAATATGAAATTTTCCCTTAACGGTGCGTTAACCATTGGTACTTTAGATGGTGCAAATGTGGAAATCAGGGAATGTGTAGGGGAAGAAAACTTTTTCCTTTTCGGTTTAACCGCCCAAGAAGTTGAACAACTTAAATCCAGTGGCTATAATCCTTGGGACTATTATCATGATAGTTTAAAACAGGCGATCGACCAAATTTCTTCTGGGTTTTTCTCCCACCGTGATGGTAGCCTATTCCAACGTCTGGTTAATTCTTTACTTTATGATGATCGTTATTTACTATTTGCCGACTATCATTCCTATATAGAGTGTCAAGATCGAGTAGCAGAAGCCTACAGAGATAAAGATAAATGGGCGAAAATGTCTATTTTAAATGTAGCACGGATGGGCAAATTTTCGAGCGATCGCAGTATCAAAGAATATTGCGAAGACATTTGGAAAGTAAAACCTGTACCCGTTGAATTATATGATTTATGTCCTGATGGAGAATGTAAGCTAGTTTAACTCAAGGGGCAAAGTTAAAAGGGCAATGGGCAAAGGAAGAATGAAAAATTAAAAACTCCTAACTCATTACCCCCATGTTATCAACAGAATATAGTTCTAATTCTCGTTCAAAAATATCATCAATAGCTAACATTTGACCATCTTTTGTCATCATTTTATGGTCTTTTGTTGCCTTAATAATTCTACCATCTTCTAATTCATATTCAAATAATTCCTGTGAGCCTCGATCGTGCCATTGAGCAATATTTTGAGTATAAATAAAGCCATTTTTATCCACACTATAAACTTGACAATTAATCTTTTCTTCCACTATTTTACCTATAGACATTGCCCCATATTCTACCGTTAAAATCTCTGTATCATAACTCAAACAATACTCAGCAAATTTTACCATTTGCTCAAACAAATTTTCAGCAATAGCCTGATTTACTCCATTTTTTATCGCACCATCAATAAAAATCTCTCGATGTTTTTGCATTTCGGAAGCCTTTTTCTTACCCATCGCACGACGCAATAAGTCTGCTTCTCCCAATGAATATCCTGCCAAATCCTGTGCCATTTTCATAATTTGTTCTTGATAACAATTATGGGTGACAATATTATTAGCAAGAAAATAAGGAGAAGTTTGATCCTCCATTTCTATGTCAAAACATTCCTCTTTTCCTATTTCTTCTATTTTAGTTACATAAACAGGGCGAACATCTTGAAGATAGGTTTTTTGATATAAATATTGATAGAAATTATCCCAATTATTTAGTTTAATGCTATACTCTGACTTGATAGGTTTGAATAAAGTTGAGTTTGCTAAAGAGCGTTTTACAGTTTTTCTTGTGAGTGAGTCTGTTTCTATGATAGAATCTGATAGTAATTCTCTAAACTTTTCACTTTTAATCGGTAAATATCCTTCTACAATTTGATACTGTTTATTAGGTAATTTTGCCCCTTGTATCAATTGTTTAAATCTATTTTTATCTTGGATATAAACAGCATTATCTTTTATATAATAAGCAATTTTTAATGTGCTTAATAAATCCCCTACTTGTTTCAACAACTTCTGAGAAACACTGCGAAAATAAATTATTCTACCCCCATAACAACCATCACTATCCCAAATTCCTCTCAATAACTCGATGCGATCGCACTCTGAAAAATCAATAGAATTATAGGGTAAAGAGTGATTAGTAGATAATCCTAATAAATAGGCTTCATTTTGTTTCAGTTTAATTTTATTACTACTAGCTAACCATTTTTCGTATAAAACAGAGTTATAAATGTGAGCATTTTTTAAGTTATTTTCTGCATTTAATTCCCCTGCAAACTTATCTCCTTCAGGAGTTAGAAAACGATGATTTTTTGTACAACAAATTTCCGTACCAGTGGATAAAGTAATTTTGATAATATCCTTAATACCACTTTGCCATTGCTTTGCAACCTTTGCTTTCCAAACATTTTCCCCATTAGAAGTTAAAATAACATCCCCTGCCTTAATATTTTCAATTCTCTCCCACTCACCATTAGGCTTATTAATTAATGTACCTTTAGCTAAACATAAAACCCCATAAGTTTCTGTTAAAATAGGCTTCAACATTGGATGCTGAAACTCAATTTTTTCTCTACCATGTTTGCGATTAATAAAGATAGGAATTAACCCTGCATCTAATGGACCTGGACGATATAAAGCTAAAATAGAAGAAATATCCTCAATACCCGACGGTTTTAAATCCCTTACAATCTGTTTCATCCCGTCAGACTCAAGCTGAAAAACCCCTTCCAAATCCCCTGATTCAAGCAGTTGATGAGTTTTAGCCACATCCGCAGGTAACTTTTTACTTGTGCCTTTTGCCAGAATTTCTAAGGCTTTTCTCTCCCCTAAAGGCAACTCATCCACATCTATTTCTAAGTTTTGATTATAGCGAATTAACTCCGCAGTTTTTTGAATTGTGGTTAAATTTTTTAAGCCTAGAAAGTCCATTTTTAATAAGCCTAAAGACTCTAAATCTTCCATAAAATATTGAGTAATAACCGCACCTTCATTATTTTTTTGTAGAGGTACAATTTCATCTAATGGCTGACTAGAAATAACCACTCCAGCCGCATGAACTCCAAAGGTTTTATTTGTACCTTCAATTCTAATTGCCATATCAATCCAACGCTTAACTTTGGGATCTGTATCGTATTTTTCTTTAAATTCTGGAGAAGGAGTTTCATCGGAAATCATCACCTTTAACTTAGCAGGTTTTCCCCTCGAAACGGGAATCAATTTTGCCATATAATCGGAATCAGCATAAGGAATACCAATCACTCTAGCCACATCTTTTAATACTGATTTGGAAGTTAAACGGTTAAAAGTAATAATTTGAGCAACGTTATCTTCTCCATATTTATCTGTGACATATTTTATCATTTGATCCCTTTTTTCTATGCAAAAATCAGTATCAATATCAGGCATAGATTTACGTTCAGGATTTAAAAATCTTTCAAATAATAAGCCATGATGAACAGGATCAATATTGGTAATTCCTAAAGCATAAGCTACCAAAGAACCTGCCGCCGAACCTCTGCCAGGTCCTACAGGAATATTATTATCTCTAGCGTATTTTATATAATCCCAAACTACTAAGAAATAAGTGGAAAAACCCATCTTTTCCATCATCTTTAATTCATACTCTAAACGCTGACGATATTCGGGATTTATCTCACTGCGTTTAATACATTTAAGTCTGTTTAATAAGCCTTGCCATGTCACTTCTTCTAAGTAGCTTTCGGGAGTATGCCCTGCAGGTACTTTATAATCAGGAATACGAGGTTCACCTAATACATTATAGGGCTTAACTTTATCTGCTATTTCTAAGGTATTAATGATAGCTTTTTCAATGGTTTCACTATCAATATGATCCCTAAATAATAGCCTCATTTCTTCGGGAGATTTAAGGTATTCTGTGCCTGAATATCTAAGTCTTTTTAACTCATCAATATTCTTATTAGTTTGAATACATAAAAGGGCATCATGGGCTTCTACATCATAACAGGAAATAAAGTGAGAATCATTGGTTGCAACTATTTTTATATCTAATTCTTTGCTGATTTTGACAATTTCAATATTGACAATTCTATCTTCTTGTGATCCATGATCCTGAATTTCTAAATAAAAATCATCGCCAAAAACATTCTTATACCACTTAGCGACTTCCCTCGCTCTTTTATCATCTCCCTGTAAAATTGCTTGAGGAATTTCTCCCCCTAAACAAGCACTGGTTACTATTAATCCTTCATGATACTTTTCTAACAATTCTTTATTCACACAAGGGCGAGAAAAAATCCCTTTTCCTTGCATTCCTTCGAGGTGAGAAATAGTGGTTAATTTGACTAAATTTTGATAGCCTTTTTTATCTTTTGCTAAAACAATTTGATGATATTTTCTGATTTTTTTGTGGGGAATGGTTATATCATCGTTAATCACATACATCTCGTTACCGATAATCGGCTTAATTCCTTTATTCAAACAATTTTTAATTAGTTGTATTGCTCCATACATTACACCGTGATCCGTAACTGCGATCGCAGGCATATTGAGTTCTGTAGCACGTTCTACCAGAGCAGGAATTTGAGAAGCACCATCGAGTAAACTATAATCAGTATGGATATGTAAACCAACAAAAGACATTTTTCAGCGAATCAAGAATTAAGAATGAAGAATTACAAATGGACATCTCCAGAGTTTAGGCACGAAACCTTAAGCACAGGAAAAGATGTTAAATTATAGGAGAAGTCTAATTAATTATTATATACCAGCCTAAGCATTTGTTACTGATTAAATAACTTAATTTACCCATGACTACCGAAGATATTTATATTAAGTATTAGCAAAATAAAATTATTCAACAAACGCAAAAGCATCTGGAAGAAAAGCAAAAAGCAAGGAAAGTTTTACAGAAAATAAAGCAAGTTTTAATCGAGGAATTTAACGTAGATAAAATTATCCTATTTGGTTCACTATTAACAGATAAATTTGATGAAGAGTCTGATATAGACTTAGCAGTAAAAGGGATTAAAAAAAGTGACTTTTTTCATGCTTTCGCAGTGGTTAATGACTTAGGTATAAAATATATGATTGATTTAAAACCATTGGAAGATTTAGAATCTTATTTCTTAGAAAAAGTATTAAAAAAAGGGGAATGTATCTATGAGAAAAATTAGTGTTAATCAAATAACCGAAATAATCACCGATATTGAAAATGAGTTATCTAGGATGAATCAACTAGAGAAAGAAATAAGAGAAACCTATCAAAAAATCTCACAATATCCAGAATTAAAGATGATGCTATTTGAAAGTTTAGCTCTAAAATTGCATAATTTTTATAAGGGTTGTGAGCGTATTTTTCAAATAATAGCTGATGAATTAAATGGAGGAAAACCATCTAGTTTTGATTGGGATAGACGGTTATTAGAAAGGATGTCAAATGAACAAAGCGATCGCCCCTGTGTAATTACTAAAAACACAGCAAAACAGTTAAAAGATTATTTAGGTTTTCGGCATATTGTGAGAAATATTTATGGGTTTGAATTAGATATTGATAGGTTAGAAATTTTAGTGAATAATTACTTTACTGTATGGCATAATTTTAGGGAAGATATAAACAACTTTTTACATTGGCTTCATCAATTAAAAGATGCGATTAAACCTTAAATTAATAAATATAGTGAGACAGACATCTTATCTGTAAATGAAATCATATTCAATATAAAATTTTCAAAAATTTTGGTAATAAAACAGAGGAAAAATTGTGGCATATTGGTTAATGAAATCTGAACCTAATGTATATAGTATCGATGATTTAGAAAGAGAAAAAACCACTATTTGGGATGGGGTACGTAACTACCAAGCAAGGAATTATCTGCAACAAATGCAAGAGGGAGATATAGCTTTTTTCTATCACTCTAACTGTAAATCTCCCTCAATAGTTGGTTTAATGACCATTGCTGAAGCTAATGTGCCTGATCCAACACAATTTGACCCAAAAAGCTCATATTTTGACCCAAAAGCGACTTTAGAGCATCCTCGATGGTTTACGGTTAAAGTTCAATATCAGGAAAAATTTTCTCAGGTAATTTCTTTAACAACATTAAAAGCTAAGTTTTCAGGAGATGAATTATTAATAGTAAGAAAAGGAAATCGTTTATCGGTTATACCTGTTGCTGAAGAGATAGCCCATAAAATTAGACTTCTTTAATTTATATAATTATTTTATTTCTCTGAGATGAAGATAATAGGAAAAATCAAGACAAAATCATACATAATACTATTTTTATAGTGTTATAAATAATAAAAAATAGAAATATTAAAACAGAATTAAAAATAACAATATTAAGATATTTTTCAAAAAATTTAAAATATCTGATAACAGAAAAATAATAATAGTAAACTTACATAAATTAAAATAATTGAAATCTCTTTTATGGAAATATTTGCTGAAATCACGGGGATAAAATATCGAAAAATATTTCCCTCAGCACTAAAATTAATAAATGATTCAGAATTTGATATAAATTTAATACCCTCTAACTGTTTATTAATTTATTCTAACAACAATTTAAGTTTTGGTATTTGTAAATGGGTATCGCCAAAAAGAACTCGATCGTATCCCTATGAAAGAGTGTATAATATCTTATCATCTTCAAAAAAAATCAGTGTTATTCCAGTTATTAAAGACGAAGGAATAAAGGGCGATCGAGATTTTATTCAATGGGATACAATATCTTTAATGAGTTTATTAGATGTGTATGTTATTTTAGGATATTATGACAGTGCAACTAAGCATAAAACCAGACAAGATAAAATTACGAATCAAAAATTTAATAGTGGTTATGTTAACAATAAAATAGATGAAATAAAAAACTATCATAGTTCAGCATTGCACTGGAATTTAAAAGAAATCAGAGAATCTTTGCCTAGTTTAATAGATAATGTTAAAGAATCTTATCAAAATATTAGTAATGAATTAAACGTTAAATTACACGATGAACAGGGAATTAATAAATTTCAAGAAATAATCTTTAAAGGCTTAAACAATTTTATGGAAAATTCCAGAGAAAAAGCCCATTTAGCACAAACAAGAGAAAAACAAATCATTCAACCAAAGGAAGTTTTAAATACATTATCAAAAGCAACTATTACTATTAAAAATTATTTAGGAGGTTTATACTTTTTTACGGTGGACGAAGTCAGTATTATAGATGATAAGTTATATTTAATAGAATCAAAACATAGTAAAAGTTCTAAACTACCTAGCCTTAGTGATATTAAAGATGGATTATTAAAAATGATTTTATATAGCAATCTTGAAAATACTATACTTAATAATAATTTGATTGAGCAAATTCCAATTTTAAATTTATCTTCTAATAAGCTATTGGGTTTAATTGATTCTTCAAAACATAACCAAGAGGAAGTTAATATATTTTCTCATCACAACAAATTATCAAATAAACAAATCGATATTATTCATACCTTATTTAAAGAAGCAAATACAAATAATTTTATTGTAAAAATTGGAGGAATATAACATGATTAAAAGTCCTTTAAGATACCCCGGTGGTAAAAGTAAAGCTATCAAATTTATCGCTCCTTTAATTCCTAATTTTAAGGAATATAGAGAACCTTTTTTAGGGGGAGGTTCAGTGTTTATTTATCTTAAACAATTATACCCCGATCGCATCTATTGGGTTAACGATATTTACACTAATTTATTTTATTTTTGGCAATCTTGTCAAGAAAATTTAGAGGATTTAATTGAGCAAATTATTGCATGGAAACAAGAATTTCAGGATGGAAAATTATTATATAAATATTTGACAGAAAATATAGAAAAATTTAATGAATTAGAAAAAGCATCAGCATTTTTTGTTTTTAATAGAATTACTTTTTCAGGCACAACCGAAAGCGGAGGTTATTCTCAAAAAGCCTTTGAAAAAAGATTTACAGATTCTAGTATTGAAAGGGTAAAAAATCTATCTCAAATAATCAATAATGTTCGTATTACTAATTACGATTATCACAAAGTCTTAGAAACGCAAGGAAAAGATGTATTTTTATTTTTAGATCCCCCTTATTATAGTGCAGAAAAATCAGCTTTATATGGAAAAAGAGGGCAATTACATAAAGGATTTGATCACGAAAAATTAGCCTACATTCTCCAACATACTAATCATAAATGGTTGATAACCTATGATGATAGTGATTATATTAGAAATCTATTTTCTTGGGCTAATATTCAATCGTGGAATTTAACTTATGGCATGAGAAATATTAACGGTAATATTAATCAAAATGGGAAAGAATTATTTATTGCTAACTATGATTTATCTTTAAAAGAAATTAATAATAATAAGCATCAACAGTTGGAAATTTTTACCAATGTCTGTTAAGAAAAATAACTTTGAGAAAAGATGAAAAAAACTACTCCGATATGTTGTCTGGATTTTCTGTTCTTAATAAAGGTAATTGGGCTAGAGGTACAGTAAATGTTACAGTTGTACCCAAAAATTCTCCCATACTATAAAATGATATTTTTCCCCCCATGGCTTCAACTAAACGTTTGGAAATAGCTAAACCTAAACCTGTACCACCATAGGCTTTAGTACGTGAACCATCAACCTGATAAAATGTTTCAAACAGTCTTTCTTGCTTATCCAACGCAACTCCTATCCCCGTATCCTCTACACTTATTTTCAATACTCCGGGTAAAATAACATCATTAATTTCGATTTGTTTGGGTACTATTTCCCCTTTTATTTCAATGCCCCCCTCTTGAGTAAATTTTAAAGAATTACCCACTAAATTTAACATTACTTGTAAAAGTCTTTGATAATCGGCGTAAAGTAGTATCTCATCGTAAGTGGAGGGTAGCTCAATATGAAAATAAAGGTTTTTTTTCTGTGCTTGGGAGTGAGCGAATTTCTGAATTTCATCACAAATCTGATTCCAAGAAATGGATGTCAATTCAAATTCCATCTTCCCGGCTTCAATTTTGGCAATATCTAAAATATCATTAATTAGATTAAGTAGATGTAGTGCTGAATTATATGCTTGATCAATAAACTCCCTTTCTTCCTCCTTATCATCAGCCATATCATCTAAAACCAATTTGAGAAAACCCAATATACCATTTAATGGAGTTCTCAATTCATGACTTGTACTAGCTAAAAACTCACTTTTCAACCTTGATGCTTCTTTAGCTTCGTTATTGGCAATTTCTAGTTTTTGATAAATAGTAGCGTGTGCCATAGCTGTACCCACTTGATCAGCCAATTCCTGTACTAATTCTTGTTCGGCTTCATTCCAACTACGAGGGCGATCGCACTGATGTAAACAAATAATACCATTCAATTCTTGTTGATAGAAAGTAGGTACTAACAAAATAGATAAAGCATCACAATCAGGATAATGACTGGGATTAAAAATCATTGCATTACGAGACATAATTGCCTCTTTCATTTCCTCATAGTCATTGTATTTAATCTGCACGGTTAATAATGACTTATATCTGGGTTCACAATACTCTGCTTTCACCTCCAAAATTTGACTATTAGAGTTTGTCGGCATAAGTAATAAACAACGACTAGCTTTTAATGCTTTACCAATACTGTCAACAGTTTGTTGTCCGATAGTTTCTAAATCGAGAGTGCGACGAATTTTACGGGCAATACTGGTTAATAATTGCTGATAAGGATCAGGATTTGTAGGTAAAGCTGATGTAGATTCAATGGACAAATGAGAAGCATTATCCAAACTTCTACCCATCACCAAAACAGATTCTACTACACCATTACTCAAGATGATAGGACTAATAATCAACTCAAAGGGCAAACAAAACTGCTCATGACAAAAAACATAATTACATTGCTCAGGTATTTTCCGCTTGATTACTCGCTGAATACGCTCTAAATAAGTCTGTTTAACTAGGGGTTGAAAAGTATTTTGATCCAGATTACTTTGATTGTAAATATCAGATTTCCAGTAAAAAGAAAGATATTCCCCCTGTGCATTTTGAGTGAAAACTAGCTCTGCTCCCAATTGAGAGAAAATATGACCATTATTATATTCCACAATATTTGACATCATGATTTTTTGTGATCTGTTCCTCTCATCAATTTATAACTATTTGCCTATTTACTATTACATTTTTATCGATCTAACTCATAATTAATTTTTCCCCAAAACCCCAAAACCCCAATCCCCTAATACTTCAATACCTTATCACCTCATTTTTTTACCACTCTTAATTTTTTCCCGTTTTAATCATTCCATTCCCCTCTAGGAGGCACAGGAGGGTTGCGGCGGAGACTGCGAGTTAAATCATCATCCTGTTGTCTTTCACCCCGAAGCCATTGTTTTAAAGCAGACTCGATAATTCTACTAGGGTCATTAGTAAGATGACTCACCTTTTCTAATAATTCAGAATCAATATGGATGGAAATTTCCACCTTTTCTGCTCCACGTCCTTCAGACAAAGTGTTATTATTCATAATAATTACTTTCGATCTTATACTTATCTAATTTAACAAAATCATCTTAATTCTATTTTCCTAAATAAAGAGCGTTTTTCCTAGCTCACCATTACAATAAGTTAAGAAACGTTAATTTTTGACTAGCCCTTTTATTGAAATTCAACCAACGACATCTATGACTGACACTCCCGTAAAACGCCTGCGCAATTTTTGTATTATTGCCCATATTGATCACGGTAAATCTACTTTAGCAGACCGTTTGCTACAGGTAACTGGTACTGTGGCAGATCGGGAGATGAAGGCTCAGTTTCTTGATAATATGGAGCTAGAAAGAGAAAGAGGCATTACTATTAAACTCCAAGCCGCACGGATGAATTATAAAGCAAAAAATGGAGAGGAATATGTTTTAAATTTAATTGATACCCCCGGCCACGTGGACTTTTCTTATGAGGTATCTCGCTCTCTAGCCGCTTGTGAGGGTGCTTTATTGGTGGTTGATGCTTCCCAAGGAGTAGAGGCTCAAACCTTAGCAAATGTCTATTTAGCCCTTGATAGTGACTTAGAAATTATCCCTGTGTTAAATAAAATTGATTTACCCGGGGCAGAGCCTGAAAGAGTCATCAATGAAATCGAAGAAGTCGTCGGTTTAGATTGTAGTAATATTATTCACGCTTCCGCAAAAACAGGTATCGGTGTTGATGATATTTTAGAAGCTATTGTTGCTCAAGTACCACCACCTCAAGATACTTTAGACAAACCTTTTCGAGCTTTGATTTTTGATAGTTACTATGACCCCTATCGAGGAGTTATTGTCTATTTCCGTGTGATGGATGGCAGTCTCAAAAAAGACGATCGCATCCGTTTAATGGCATCAGGCAAAGAATATGATTTAGATGAAATTGGGGTGCTTTCCCCCACTCAAGTGCAAGTTGACGAACTTCACGCAGGAGAAGTAGGCTATCTCGCCGCCGCCATTAAAAGTGTGGAAGACGCACGGGTAGGAGATACCATCACCCTAGTTAGTAAACCAGCAAAAGAACCTCTCCCCGGTTATACAGAGGCAAAACCAATGGTATTCTGCGGTTTATTCCCCACTGATGCGGATCAATATGCCGACTTGAAAGACGCTTTAGAGAAGCTAAAACTCAATGATGCCGCCCTTTCCTTTGAACCCGAAACATCTTCAGCCATGGGCTTTGGTTTCCGTTGCGGTTTCTTAGGCTTATTACACATGGAAATTGTCCAAGAACGTTTAGAAAGGGAATATAATCTTGATTTAATTACGACTGCTCCTTCTGTAGTCTATCGAGTCACTACCACTGACGGCGAAGAAATCGAAATTGACAATCCCAGTGCCTTACCTCCTCCACAAAAACGAATCAAAATCGAAGAGCCTTACATCCGAGTAGAAATGATTACCCCTGAAACCTACGTTGGCCCTTTGATGGATTTATGTCAAACCCGACGGGGGGTATTTGTGGATATGAAGTATTTTACCCTCAACCGTACTAATTTAATTTATGAATTGCCTTTAGCAGAGGTAGTTACAGACTTTTTTGACCAGTTAAAATCTCGTTCTCGTGGTTATGCCAGTATGGAATATCACTTAATTGGTTATCGAGAAAATCATTTAATTCGCTTAGATATTATGGTGAATAAAGATCCTGTGGATGCTTTAGCCATGATTGTTCATCGAGATAAAGCCTATCAGGTTGGACGAGCTTTAACGGAAAAATTAAAAGAATTGATTCCTCGTCATCAATTTAAAGTACCTATTCAAGCTGCGATCGGGTCTAAAATTATTGCTAGTGAACATATTCCAGCTTTAAGAAAAGATGTTTTAGCGAAATGTTATGGCGGTGATATTAGTCGTAAGAAAAAGCTACTACAAAAACAAGCCAAAGGTAAAAAACGCATGAAGTCCATTGGAACTGTGGATGTACCTCAAGAAGCCTTTATGGCGGTTTTGAAACTAGAATCTTAAGGTATTGGGGATTAGGGAGAAACGAGTTAGGAGTTAGGAGTTAGGAGTTAGGGGTTTTTAATTCTTAATTCTTCATTATCAACTATTTACCATTGCCCATTGCCCATTGCCTTTTTAACTTTGCCCTTTTTCCCCATAGAAGCGAAGAAAAAGAGTTGCACAAAATAAGAAAACAATTGCTATCTTAAGTTAAGATTACCATACCCAGCTATCTTAAGTTAAGATTACCATACCCATAACTTAAAACAGAATCATTTGCAATACTCTTATTATGGCTAAAGCTCAGACTCAAAACAAAACTCAGGAAATACATTCCACCACTTCTCATCCTCACAAATCAGAAATTCAGGTTACGGAAACTCGCCCTTGGGGAAGTTTTACCACCCTAGAGGAAGGATTTGGCTACAAAATTAAACGTATTGAAGTTAACCCAGGCCATCGTCTAAGTTTACAAATGCACCACCACCGCAGTGAACATTGGATTGTTGTTTCTGGCACTGCTAAAGTAGTTTGTGGAGATGAAGAAAAAATATTAGCGGCAAATCAGTCAACTTATGTGCCTCAATGCACCGCCCACCGTTTAGAAAATCCGGGGGTTATTAAATTGGTAATTATCGAGGTACAAAATGGCGAATATTTAGGAGAAGATGATATTATTCGTTTTCAAGATGACTATTCCAGAGGGTAAAAACTCTATTAGGAATTAGTGACTAGGAATTGTTTTTCACTCCCTACCCCTTACTGCCTTCAACAGTAAACTTAAATGTAGATTATGATCAATATTAGCAAAAGAGCGATCGCAGAACTAAAAAGAATTCAAAAAAATCAATATCCTGACTGTAATCATATCCGAGTTGGTATCAATCAAGGAGGATGTCTTAACTATGCCTATAATATCGAATTTGCTCAGGAAATTAACGAAGCAGATTTAACCTTTAACCACGATTCAGGAATGGTGATAGTAGCTAACTCAGAAATTTATTCCCGTCTGCAAAATTTGACGATTGACTATTTAGAGGATTTAATGGGGGGAGCATTCCAATTTAAAAATCCTAACATTGCTCATCATTGCAGTTGTGGATTATCTTTTGACCTAGAATCATAAAATCTTCTCATGACTTATCCGAATCTTAACCAATTTTCTTTATCTTTAAATCATGATTTATGTGCAGAAAAATTAATTAACACCAAAAACAAATTAATTATTCAAGACTTGGATGGAGTTTGTATGGGGTTAGTCAAAAATCCCCTTCATCGAGTTATTGATTTTAATTATGTCAAAGCCGCCCGTAACCTAAATAATCATTTTTATGTATTAACTAATGGTGAACATATTGGCAAATTTGGCGTTAACCACATTATTGAAAAATCCGCCCCTAATCCTGAGATGGTAAGAAAAGAAGGTTACTATCTATCTGGTTTAGCAGGAGGGGGAGTACAATGGCAAGATAATTACGGTAACATTACTTATCCGGGGGTAAAGCAAGAAGAGTTGACATTTTTATCGGCGATTCCCGCTATTTTTGAGGAAAGATTGCGAAATTTTTGTCAAAATCAAGCTCCATTTTTAACTAAGGAAGTTATTAATAATGCCCTTGATGCAGTAATTTTAGTTAATCAAGTTTCCCCCACAATTAATCTAAATACTTTTTTCTCCTTATTTGCAGATCATCCTCATCTTTATCTTGCCCTACAAAAAGAGGTAAAGGTGCTGATGGATGAGTTACTACACAAGGCACAAAAAAACGACTTAGAACATTCTTTCTTTCTCCATTTAGCCCCTAATTTAGGCAGAGACGATAAGGGAGTCGAAATAATGAAAGAAGCCACACAAAACGACTCAGGCACAACAGATTTTCAATTTATGCTCAAAGGTGCGGTTAAAGAAGCGGGAGTTTTATATATTCTCAATCATTACTATTATCTGCATACGGGAGAATATCCTCTTGGTCAAGATTTTAGCCCCCAACAAGCACCCAATAATCATCAAGAATTAGTTAATTTAGTGATTGATAAATTTTCTCCTGAATCGATGCCCTTAATTATGGGAGTGGGAGATACCGTTAACAGTCAAGTAACTTGGCAAAATGGTAAAAAAATAGTGAAAAGAGGAGGAAGCGATCGCAATTTCTTACAATTGATTCAAGATATAGGTAAAGGGTTTAATACTGATAATATCATTACTTATGTTGATAGTTCTGGTGGGGAAGTGAAAAACCGTAAACCGATTAAAGTAGGAAATATTGACGGTAACTTAATAGTAACAGAAGGAATAGCTCACCCAGATGATCCCGATGAACCATTAAATGTTAACTTTGTATTTCCTGAAGGACATCGACAATACTGTCAGTTTTTTCAAAAAATCACCAGTTAAAAATTAAAAATTTATAATTAATGAATAATTACTCCCTATTTATTGCTCATTACTTAACTCAAAACTATGGTGACAACAGTTAAACCGAAATTAACCTTAGAAAACTTTTTACAACAACCCGAAATAAAACCAGCTTCTGAATTTATTGATAGTAGAATTACTCAAAAACCCATGCCTCAAGGACAACATAGCGTAATTCAATCAGAATTGGTATCAATTATAAACCAAACAGCAAAATCCGATAAAATTGCCTATGCTTTTCCCGAATTGCGTTGCAATTTTGAATCAAGGTCGATCGTACTTGATGTGGTAGTATTACAGTGGGACAGAATTCCTTTAACCGATACGGGAAAAATTGCTAATCGGATAAATATTTATCCTGACGGGTGTATCGAAATCTTATCTCCTGAACAAAGTTTAACTCAAGTGTTAGATAAATTATTATTTTGTTCTCAAATTGGTACTCAATTAGGTTGGTTAATTAACCCAGAAGAAGAAGCTATTTTCGCTATTTTACCAGAACAAAAATTAAGGTTATTTAAAAATGATGATACTTTACCTGTTTTAGAAAAAGTTAATTTAAAATTAACGGTAAATGAAGTATTTAATTGGTTAAAATTTTAGTGACTATTGATAACCTAAGTACAGGACAAAAATTTTACACAGTGAATAAAATCACTAGATCTTATAGTAGTCTTAATTAAAACTACTATAAATGATATTGAACATGATTTTGCCACATTAAAAAAAATGAGAATGTATGCCCCTTCAGGAACATCTTTAGATGAAATTATCCGTGATTATTGCACAAGTTAAATGTAACTTTCTTATTTGAAATTACTATAACTCAAACCCTTATCTATTGCCCATTCCCTGTCTTAACCGACAACTTAAACGCAAACTAGCTTATTGATGCAGTTGAAAATATTAGTTTGTTAGAGAATCAATATGTGCGATCGCAGCCTTAACTGTCACAGGTAAATTGTATCCTCCTCCATGAACAGAAAGAATAGAGCAATCTGATTTGATCGCTAAGTCAAGTACAATTTTGGTTAAACGACAAAATGAGAAATTAGTCCAATCAGTAATTCCCCACCACAATCGTCTTGATGGGAGTCATAACCAGAAAATATAGTAATAAGATCAGGTTGCCACGGTAAATTACTTAGGGTTTCTTCAAAAATATCGATGCTTTCTTCCCCAGTATAAAACTCTCCTGTCATTCCTTCTAAATCTAAAATATAACGGGGAAAATTAGCAGGTAAAAGGGGAATATTACAATGTCCTAAACTTTTCCCTACTTATGTTGTTCCTGCTTTTAAATCCGATATTTTCGCCATGTATAAATCCATAGCATGATGAATACTGACACAATAAGTGTTCTTATCATCAGCAAAAATAGATTGTGTACCGTCTCCGTGGTGAATATCCCAATCAACGATTAATACTTTCCTGAAGCCTTGAGATTGAGCATATTTTACCGCCGCCGCCTGTGGATTCAATAAACAGTAACCATGACCCCAATTTTTATGGCTATGATGTCCTACCATACTAAAACAATAGGCTCGATCTAGTTTTCCTTCTTTCATTAAATCAATAGCAGATAACATTCCCCTACATTCAGTGCTTAATTCTGGCAAAGATAAACTAATTGCGTCCAAAGATTGATTATTTGCCATCAAATTAATTTTGTGGAAATATTCGGGGGAATGGACAGTTAAATAATCATTAATATTCGCTTTTTTTAGAGGTACAATAGGATAATCACTTAAAGCATAGGCTAAAGCCTCTCTAACTTGATTATAGTAAGGATAAGAAAATTTAGTAAAATTAATTTCTGTTAAAGGTTTTTCTGCTGAAAATACTTGGGGATGTAGATAAATAGCAACCTTATTCATAAAATGGATAAAGGGAAATCTGAATAGTTATAAAGATAAAAATAGGAAAAGAAAAAAGTGATATAGATTGTCGTTCTTGAAAGAGAGTAAGAGTAACAAAATACTCCTACCCTCTTATTAGTAGTGCATTGACTTTGAACAAAATGGGTAACAATGAAATTAAGTCAGCTTTTCCAAGTTGCCGTCGCCAAAACAACAATCAACAACAATTAAAGGGCAAACGGCGGATTTACGTCTTAGGTATTGTTAGGTATTCGGCAATGCACTTCGGATGTACATAAAATGTACTTAATGGCTAACCGAGTAGCCAAGAGATGAATTTCACCTCCACTTATATATCAGGAGAGAAATCAAAAATTATGCGCTTTTCTTGAAAAAATTTGGCGAATTTAATCTAAGCCTAGTAATTTCCGACTCGCAGGGGTAAAATCAATGTCAATGGTGGTTTGATTATTGATGGTAGCAATATCATCTTCTGCTTGGTTTATTTGAGTAATTGCCTCTTGACGTTCTTGAGCTAATCTGTCAACATCAAATACTTGAATATATAATTTTCCCGAACCATCCTGCCCTGATAAGTTTTCCCGTAATAACTCATAGTTAATATCTTCAACGGTTAAAGTAACCCTTTTATTGCGTTTCTTCTCGTTAATCAAATCATCGTATAAGCCTACTTTCGAGGTTAAAAACTCAATCTGACTTAGCTTTTCAGAAATGCCCGTGCGTTGATTATTAATAAAAATCGCCTCTTTGAGTTTGAAAAAATCCGCTTCAATATCCAAACATTCTTGCAGTTGATTACGATAAGTATTGATCATTCTTTGAATTTCATCGGCTACTCTGGGAGTAAGGTTAGCTAAACTCACTTCAACGGAGGTAATGGCTTCTACTTTTTGGTCTTCATGGTAGTAACGCACACGATTAAAAACTGCTCGTAAATTCTTGCGTTCGGATTTAAACTTATTGAGTAGCTTATTGGCTTTATTTAAGGTGATTTCCATATTTTTGTTATGGGTGATGTTTGCCTATTTATATATCAGGGAAGAATCGGAAAATTATGCAAATTGAGAGTAATATATTCGGTGTTAGGAAAAGACGATATTATGTTATGTTAGCTTTTCATGATCCTGAAACTCTTAAATATACAGATTTTCCAATGGCTTAAACATCGTCTCAAGAATATTTGTTTAAGGATTTTTAGTAGTTAATTATGTTTTTTCTCAATTTCACTAAATAAATTTTGCATAAATCAAAAAAATGAGACTGATAATTATAGAGAGAAAGAGAAAATATATTTCGCTTCGATCGAACCTTAAATTAAGTATTTTTACTTATTGATGGAGTTTCCAATATGCTAAACAATATCGATTTATCCCAAAGTTTTAATATCGCCATCATGGGAAGGGCTAACACAGGCAAAAGTTCGTTAATGAATGCCTTGTTACAATTAAGTCGCCAAGAAGCCTTACAAGTTACGAAAGTAGGAGAAGAATTTGGCACAACTAGAAATATAATTCCTTATAAAATTAAAGATCAAGTTTATTTAATTGATACACCAACATTAAATAGTGAGTCTTTTGAATCTAAAACAATGATTGAAAAATTGAGACAAATTAACTTAACAATATTTGTTGTAACAGGATTTCCTACCCTTTATGATCAAGAGTTAATTAATAAAGTAAAAAAATACTCAAATAATCCTCTATTGATTGTGTTAAATCAAATTGATAAATGGGATAATTGTGGTGCTGAATATCTTGATTATATAGTTAATAAATGGAAAAAAGTATTGGACATAAATGATCTTTATTTAACTTGTACGAAAGGATGGGATTCAAAAAGTAAAATTTCATCTATGGATGTCAGAGGAGTCGGACTTCTCAGGAAAGATATATTTAATTTTATTGATGAAAAAATTAAGGAAAAAACCTTTGTTAAATCTATAGAAATTATTGATAATAAAGCTGACTTATCTCAAGAAAAAATTAACGATAATATTTCCATTGACTCTATTTTAGAATCCTGTCAAAAAACTGCGATCGCATCTTACAATACTAACTTAAAATATAGTCAAGAGTTAGCCAAAATTTTAGCTATTTTTAAGAATAATATCAGTAAAAAGAATTATAGTAATTCTCAAAATAAACATCGATAAATTAAAAAACTATTTAATGATATGACTCAACTGATAGACAATATTTTAACCCAAGATTTACAACAATTAAATGAATCTTTAGCTATTAAGAAAACACACCTCGAAGATTATAGTATAGCCTTATTTGGACGCACAAGGGCAGGAAAAAGCACTATTCGAGAAGCCTTAACTAATGGTGATGGTAGCACGATCGGCAAAGGAGGGCAACGCACCACCAGAGATGTCCAAGAATATCGATGGAATCATCTACGATTAATTGATACTCCGGGTATTGATGCCTACGAAGGAGAAGAAGACACCGAAAAAGCCAATAAATCGATCGACGAAGCGGATATGGTATTATTTCTTACTAGCGATGACTCTGTACAACCTTCAGAATTTGAACAAATGGGGAGGTTAACTCACATTGAAAAACCTTTTATTGTCTTATTAAATGTCAAAGGAAAACTGGAAAATGAAACCCAGATAAAACGATTTTTAGCTAAACCTGAAAAAACCTTTGACGAAGAAAGATTATCAGGACATCATAACCATATTAAGACTTATGTTAAACAACATTTAACCATTGAAGAAGTGACAATTATTGATATTCATGCAAGGGCTGGATTTTTGAGTAATCAATCAGAATATCAAGAATATAAAACCGAATTATGGCAATTAAGTAAACTAGATAAAGTTTATTCTATCATCGCTGAAGATATTGATAAAAATGGGAATGAAAGACGAGCTTCTACTTTTTTTGAAGGCACAAAAGTATTAATTAACGACATAAGAAAAAAACTCGATATTATTGAGCAAAATATTAATGATCAAATTAAATTTTTTCAAAGTAAAGAACAAGAAATCAAAAAAATATTTATTCAACAAATAAAGGATAGTAAAATAAAAGTTGATAATGAAATTAAACAGCTATTTAGACAATTTAAACAAGAAATACTTGTTTTTGTCGAGGATCATGTCGGAAATCCAAATGCAGAAAAAATATGGCAAGAAAAAACTAAAAATTTTTCTAAGAAATTAGAAGAATCCGTTAAAATACTTTTTGAAAAAAATGGGATGGAATTAAAAGAAAAATTCATAGAATTTGAAAGAGAATATAAATATGATACTGAGCATACACAATCTTATTATTATTATCAATTTGAAAATATTTATAAGGCACTACTTGGTTACTTTTTTGAAAATTTCAGTTTATTATTGAGTGGTATTGCCTCTGTTGCTTTTATAATCGCAAATTTTTGGAATCCCATCGGCTGGGTTGGTATAGTAGGAGGATTAGGATTGGTTGCTACGGGAATGAGTGTAGTTGCCGGATTATTTTCAGGAGGTTTAAAATATCAAGAAAAAAAAGAGTTTCAGCAGAAAAAAGATAAGTTAAAAAATGACTTAATTAAAGATATTGACTCACAACAAACAAAAATTATTGGAGATATTTACAAAAAAATTGAAACTCAATTTGAAGATATTGAACAAAAAAGTTTATCTTCTTTTTCTTTATTTCATCAAGAATTAAACTCTGTCAATAATGAACTTTTAACTATTAAAGTTCGTATCAAAGATATTTTTAATCGATTAGATATAGATAAATCTTTGATTTTACAACAATCAGCTAAAAAAAATGAGAGCTTCAACTAAGTAATGTTAGTCTTTGATTTATTAACGAATCGATCGTTCCATTTACTCTAAATTTTGCAAATAGTCCCATTGTTAAATCCACCATTTCTATTGATTTTGATACTACTTTTGTTTTTCTATGAAAGCGAGCAAACCAATGACGATTATCGGAATTATTTCTTTCTATGGCTATAGTTTCGCTTTTTGTCATCACATGATACGCATCTGGATGTTTAGATAATAACTCTTGGTACGGTTTCCAATCATCAGTACAGTAGACTGTTACATCCCATTTTAGTAATCTAATTAAAAGTTTTTTGAGGGTTTCACTATCACGCTTTCCCAATTCCCAGTCGATAAGTCTGTTAGTATTACGGTCATAAGCTTTCCAGATCCATAACTTGTTTTTTTTGACTCTATAAAATGCCAAAGTTCATCTAGTTCCACAACCACCGCTTCGCAGGGTTCAGGCTTTTCATAATTTTCTAGTGCCAAAGCTCTAATCCAATTTAAAATAGTCTGAGCAGAAACATTGAGAAGCTTTGCGATCGAATTCATAGACATTCCACTGCAATACAGAATTGCTGTTTCTAGTTTCATCCACATAGGTTTACCTCGATCAATCTTATCAGTGGTGAACTGATAGTTACAGTGCTTACATTTAAACCTTTGTTGACCACGAGCAAAACCGTTTTTGATGATTTTAGTATTATGACATCGAGGGCATTGATGAGACATGGTTAATTAATGATGATAGGATCAGTCTATATCATAACATTACTTAATTGATACTCTCGAAAAAAGTTATAATTTATTAGTAACAGATGATAACTCCATTGTTGATTTCTTAGAGTTATTAACAAGAAAAAAATTTATTATAGAAGCCTCTCAAATTAGAGCTAAAAATATTTACAATTCAGCTTTAAATCAACTTGAACATGAGATAACGATGATTGGTGATAAAGTAGCTGATAAAATCGATGGATGTCACAATGAAGATGAAATTAATAAAGAAAGCACCAATGCTGAACAACAAATTAATTTATTAATAGAGAAAATAATTACAGAGATAAATAATGATCTTAAATCAGAGTTAAATAATTTAAAAAATGAATTACAACAACTAGGAGAATCCCCTTTAGGACAAAAAGTAGAAGTTGAATTTAGAGAAAAGAAAAAAACTCAAGATTATAATTTTAATGAGTCAAATAGTAATTATAATTATGGTAAATATGCTGGTAACGCCTTTAATTTTATGGGTAATTTTGCATCTAAAGCGACAAGAGATGTTGTTTATAATGTGGGTAAAAATTTAGGGGTAAAATTTAAACCTTGGGGTGCGTTTAAAATGGCTAAAAATATTCGAGGATTTGCTCCTATTTTTGCAGGATTAGGCTTTGCTGTTGATATATTTATGAATGAGAAAGAAAAAGATGAAGAAAGAAAATATGAGCAAAGATTAAAAGAAGCTAGAAATCAATGTCGTCAAAATTACCATGATTTAGCTGAAGAAATAAGAAATGATTATCAGGTTAGTATCGTGGAATCAATTAAATTTTATGATGAACTATTATGGGATATTAATTTGACAAAAAATGAATTGCAAAAAAACAACACTAACCAACAAGAGAAAGGCAAAGAAATAGAGACTCAATTATTAAAAGTTAAGCAAAAAATTAGTAGTTTAATATAGTAGTCATAATGGTTGAAATTAAACTTAATTCAAAAAAATGATTAATTATTCCTTCGCTTTATCAATTTCGCCGATTTTTTGATAATCAGAGATAATAGTCAGGGTGCGATCGTGCTTTGGTACAAGTTGAAAGTGCGATCGCTTCTTAAAGTGTAAAAGTTATTGTTGCTTACTGCCTAAGTTGACACCAGTGAATAATATTCAACCCCTACAAAATGATAAAAATACATTAAGAGTCTTTACTATTGTTAATATTTAAGCCAATGACACTCATGGCTGTGAGACAATTTAATAATAAAAATCCAGTGCCTTCTGCCACTAAATTGATTCGATGATGTATGGAGACATCATAATTTTTTTCGACATTATGAGAATACTCTAAAGCCTTCCAATCACGCAAAATCCACCAACCTAAATAAGCAGAAAAACTTATACTATAGATAAAGGTAATCAAGTAAAATAAATTGAATATTTGCTTCATATTTTTTATAGGGGATATTCCTGAGTTTCAATCTGATTTAATTTAAGTTGGGTATTGTTCATCAATTCGTATCGGGTTAATTCTTCTTCAAAATTGTCTAACATTTCTAACAGTAAATTAAGTTGATTAATTTTTCTCCTCATTAAGTCTCGGTTATGTTTATCTTTGGATTCAAGGTTGCATAATTCGTTGTAAACATAGTCTCTAATTTCTTTGATATTATCCATAGTTGATTTTTTCATAATTTTATATCCCATTTATTTATCCGCAAAGATTGAGGAATTTATGCGTTTTAATACTGGTAATCAGAAGAGGTTTGTAATCGTTTTTGAATTTCTAGGATGTCTTCAGGGGAGTCATCAAAACATCTTTCTTCTAACCACACTTTTATATGGATAGGCATTATTTTGCCGAAGATATAGGGAATGGAGAAATTATAGGCTTTTTCATAATCCCATGTGCCGGGGAGGGGAAATCTTTCGTCTAAAGCATAGCTTGTCATTCCATGATATTTAATTTCTACCGCATCACCAATGGCATAGGCAGATTGAATACAGGCGTGTTCCCTGACTGTAGGTCCCCCTGATAAGTCACCTAATTTACTTAAATACAAGATGCGGATGCGATCTGGCATTGAATTTTTGACGTTATCATGGCACAGCATAGCAACACAAGAGCCAAAGGTTTTATATTTTTGTTCATCTTCATAGGGTTTTTCGGTAGTAATTTGATGGTAGGCTTTTCTATAGGTGGATTTGAGTTGTTTCCAAGTATCCATAATTTTTACTCTCTGATTTTTCTGCTACTTATATATCAGGGAATAATTTGTAATTTATGCAGATTATTTAACGAGGTTTCGTAACTTCTATAAAATTTGAGGAGGTAATTTGAAGTTGATTACCGATTTTACTAACAGTATAATTTCTTTTTTCTGTTTGATATGTATTGTCTAAATAAATGTAATTATTTTCTCCAATAAATTTTATTATATTCATATCTTGATAGCTCACTTCTAAGTTATTAACTGTCACTTTACTAAACTGTTTAAAAAAATCAGGATTAAATTGTTGTTTTAAAGAGACATCATAAAACGTCTCAGCTAGAGGAAAATCTTTATTTGATAATGCTTGGTATAAGTTCTCAATTAGTATCTTTCCTTCCTCTTCAAAAGTTATATTTTCGGACTTTAATTGATTATTTACCAATAAATTAGATATGATTGAAGATAATTTATTTAAGGAATAATTATCATAATTTTTAACAGCAACAAATAGTATTAATAATAATAATAAAATAGAATAAAAAAATATTTTTACATTCGACTTATTTTTCTTAGGAACTTCAATTTTATCATCAAAAGATATTTTAAAAATAGAATCATTAGGTATTGATAAATTTTGACAAATCATCGGTAGCCAACTGCCACCGGGAAAATCGTTATCCCATGCCTGTAGTCTTTCTCTCGCTTCTCTTAATGAGCAAAAAACAGATTTATTTTGTTGTAAAGCAGATAAAAAATATTTCAGAAATTCTTGAGCAATTAAATCTGGTACGCCCTCACGCATTACAATGATTTGAGGTAAGTTTAATTTACTTAATTCTTCTGCTAATCCTATACCGTCACAGGAGTTAAAAATAGCTAATTGTAATCCTTGTTTTATAGCTTTATTGATGGCGGTTTTTAATTCTTTAATGTTTAAACTTTCTTGGGGATTAATAAAGATAATTCCTTGATGATTTTCTGTATGACTATGACCTGCAAAAAATAATATATCCCATCCTTTTTCATCCCATAATATCTCATGAAATTCGGCTGATTTTGGTTCGACTAAAAACACTATTTCTGCATTGTTTATTTGAGCAATTAATACCTGATCTGCTTTTACATTTATGCCTTCACTATGCCCTAAAATAGTTAATATTCTCGGTTTATTTCTCGGTTTATTTCTCTGCTTTTTCTCAAGGTTAATGGGGCTATATTCAAGGTTACTTAAGCCAATTTCTGCCTGTTGATAATCCTCTAAAAAATGCCATAAATGCCACGGAAAACGATGTAAGGTGCGATCTCCCGTTTCTATGATTATTTGTACTTCTTCATTTTGGTCTAATTTGGTTCTTAATTTATGATCGACCTTCAAAAATGAGGGAGAATCAAGCCAAAGGTTAAATTTTGTTTCAATTTCTTGACAAAGCTCTTGAAATCCTCTTACAGAAATATTTGTAAGTCCTTTTTCTTCCACTTCAAAAAGTCTGCGTCTAGCCACGTCAAAACGCTGATGTAGGGCATAATATAAGAGTTGCCATTGTTGGTTAAGGGTTGCCAATTCGGGTGCTGGAGGTAAACTACCGATAAACTGCTCTATTTTGCCGTCTTTTAACCTTAATTGAGCGATAACATTACGAAATCCATCATTTAAGTTTCCTGCACCCAAGTTTAACACTACTAGCTTACTCATATCATCAAATCACCCTTAAATCCTCCATTATTTATTGTAAGGGCGATCTTTCACAAAAATCCGAATTTAATTTTTCTCTAATAAAAAAGATGAAAAATAAGCTAGTATGATATTAGTCATACTTACACATAATTATCATGAAAAAAACTTTATATATCCCCGATGAATTATGGGAAGAATTAACTAATTACTTAAAACAGCATCCTCAAGAAAATGCCTCCAGCGTCGTACAAATGGCATTAAAAGAAAAATTACGTCCTCGTAACGGTGAAGGGTTATTAAAGTTAGCAGGAATAGTTAAAAATGCGCCAAAGGATGCCTCTACAAATATAAATAACCGCTAATGAAACGATTAGTATTAGATGCAGGACCATTAATAGCGTTAGTATCTGAAAGAGATAACTATCATAGTGAAGCTAAACTCGGTTTTAGCCAAATTTCCCTTGTTTTTGGGGAAGTTTTAACTCCTTTACCCATATTATTTGAGGTTTATAAGTTTGTATCTCGCAATGAATCACCCAAGATAGCACAGAAATTATTAAGTGTTATTCAGGAGGAAACAGTAATTGTGACTATCTCTGAATCAGATTTTGTGAGTATATCCGATTTAGTGTTGAATTTTCCCCATTGGGGAGGTACTTTGGAGGATGCTTCGGTAATAGTAATTGCTAAAAAATATCAAAGTCAAATTTGGACTATTGATTATAAAGATTTAGGTTTTTTTGGTGATATAGAATTTTGGAATCCTTGACTTAATTATCTTTTTTCAGTTACTTTAATATTAAAATTATCTTCTAACCAAGAAAGATCTAATTTCCAATTATTTTGGCTTCGTTTTTGCCA
This sequence comes from Cyanobacterium sp. Dongsha4, assembly GCF_036345015.1. Taxonomy (NCBI): domain Bacteria; kingdom Bacillati; phylum Cyanobacteriota; class Cyanophyceae; order Chroococcales; family Geminocystaceae; genus Cyanobacterium; species Cyanobacterium sp. DS4. The sequence continues at coordinate 2,407,123 of NZ_CP084098.1, forward strand.
TTGACTCCAAACAGTTGTTAAATATTTTTCAACCTCTAAATTTGACCAATTATTAACGTTAGCTAAATGTTTTTTTGCTTCTGCTTCTTTTCCTCTAACTCTTGCTAATCCTATATGTTTGACTTGATGACAACTCGGACAAAGAGCAGTTAAACCAATTAATTTTTGGATATATTTTTCATCATCATAGTGCCAAATTTCGTGGCATTCTACGGGATGTTTTTCTCCTACTCCTCCACAAATTTCGCATTTATAATGAGCTTTTTTATAGGTATCTTTTCTGAGTATATCCCATGTTTTTTTATCGACATGATCTCTGACATTGGAAAACCAACAGCTTTGAGGCACAAGTTCGATCGATAATTTACACATAATTTAATATTTTGATAATAGAATTTAAAAATTAATACAAGATAATTTTGGAGTTGAGGATAAAAAAGACTCAAAGAAATTCTGATAACGAGTACCATCTAAATCTATAATAAATAATTTATTACGACAACGAGTAATTGCTGTATAAATTAATTCATCTGTCATAAAAGTATCATCCGTTGATTCTTTTTCAATTAATAAAAATAAGGTATCAACTTCCCACCCTTTAAAACTATGAATTGTTGAGAATTTAGTGTTACCAGTATTCATCCAAAAATGTCTTTTCTTATATTTCCTAATTGTATTTAATTCATTAATCCAGCGATTTTTTATCAGATCATGATATTTTAAGTTATTTATAACAATACTTATATTTTCAAACCACTGCCAATAAGAATTTTCTGATATTTCATTGACTTGTAAGTAATTTAACAATTGTCTTTTAATTCCTAAAATATTAGCTTTTTTTCCAAAACAACAAAGAATAGCCATTTTATCTATTGTATTGTCTTTTATTTTTTTAGAATTATTGCTTTCACCGAATAGATAAGTTAATCCTAATAACTGATCAAATATGTTTTTGAGTCTCATTAATTTTTGATCTTGAGTATCTTGGCGATAATATTTTTTGACATAATCTTGGCAAGATTTAATTAAAACTCTATAGTACATTTCTTCATATTCAGACATAATTGTTGTCATTAGTTGATTATTTTTTCTGAGATGATAATCTATATCTCTTATAAATTCTACTCTAGATCCTTGGATAGAAATATCGTTAGGATGAATACAATATTCTTCTGTTTTGGCTTTGATAAAATTGACTACTTTTTCCAGAGAATATATTGGCATTGATAGATATTCAATATGTTCTTGTCCAGAAAATATTTTTTGATTATCAATCTCTACTTTTTCTACTTCATATTTTTGATTAAAAAAAGTTTGTTGAAATTGACTAGCTAAATCAGCAATATTTGATGATAAACGAAAAGATGTTTTTAATAAATTCCATCCTCCACCTATTCCTGTATAGGGTTTTTTATCCTGTTCCATTTTTCTTTCATAAACATTTTGTTTTTCATCTCCAAAAACTACATATTCACCATTATTTTGTAGGTAACATTTTTTGATTATTTCTACCCATTCTCTTTTATAATCTTGAATTTCATCAACAAAAATTACTGGATAGTCATAGTTATTTTCTGTGATGGTATCAATTCTACTCGTAAACAATCTAACATTACTATAATAATTTTCTTCAAAATATCGTGATCTAGATTCACTATCCCAATCATCAAAATCATCAGGAATATCTATTTTTACCCCTAAATTATTTAACTCTTGAGTTATAAAATCGTTATAATTAATAATATGAAAATGACCCCAATAAAAATCTTCTCTGACTTCACTGATCCGATCATGAATATAATTAATTAAAGTTATGTTATATGTTAGTATGAGAATTATTGGTTTATGAGTTCGATAATCTTTTTCAATTCTTTTTAAAGCATTTACTGCCCTTTTTGCTAAAACACAAGTTTTTCCTGAACCAGCACTGCCTTTAGCTTTTTTTTGTCCTACTTGACTGACAATTAACTCTTTTTGTTTGTCAGTATAATTTAATTCTTTTCCTTCTTCTTTTGTGTGATAAGGAGGTTGTAAATAACGTTTAAAACTGCTGTATAATTGATCATCAAAATATTTTGATGTACGACTTAAATAATTTTTATATAAGATCTTATTGAAGTTTTGTTTTGTTAAAGAATCATGCCCTAATATTACTTGGTGTCGTAAAAAGTTTAAATATCCATTATCTTGGGAAAAATTAGCTGTTAAAAAGTGGTTAATTTTTTCTTCTGTTTCACAATGAAAATAAACTGCACAAGTGACGATCGCCCAATATTTTGGTTCTCTGATATTTTTTTCTAATAAATTCTCAATATGTAAATCATAGAGGTTTTGTTTATAGGCTAAAGCCTGATCTATTGGGGATTTTATCCCATACCAATCATTGCCATTTTTAGTGACTTCCCATTGTTTTTTCTGATTAAGTCTATAATTTCTTAAGTGCCAATCTTTAACCTCAATAATCATCACTCCTGAATTTTTCCTCATCAACACAATATCGGGGCGATCGCCATTTAGAAAAGGTTGAAAATATATCTCATAGGAATCATCTAAATTATTGACTAAAAAATTGATTAAATGAGATTCCCCTTCCGTTGGTTTTTGACGAAGATTTGGAAATTGTTCTAAAGGAGGGAATAATTGTGCCATAGTTTACCAAGTCTGTTTTTCTATTTACATATCAGGATAGAGTAAAAAAAATATGCAGAATCAAAAAAAATGACCTGCATACTTTCCGTTAATTAATTAGCTAATTTAAAATCCCAATAAACTGTCGAAATAAGCAATTTATCAGAATCTTCCGTTAACTCAGCAATAATTCGCAACCCCCGTAAATGATCGATTAATGAATTATAGATAGTATCCTTGAGACATTTATCAAGAAGTGTCCATGTACGAGCATGACTATGAAATTGATATTTTCCATAAGCCAAAGCAATACGAATCATATCTGACAATTCTGAAAATGGCTGAAAAGCTGAAAGTGTTAAGAATCAAACCGTATGCTTAAATGAAAATGCCCAAAATATTTTTCCTAAATCATGAAATTTCATCTATCTAGCATAATTCAGATTTTCTTTGTCAGATTTAATAGATTATTTCGCTCTCATAAAATTGAAGCATTTGAAGCTATTATGATTTTAGCAATCAGTCATGCCTATGGCTGTTTTAATCCTAAGCAATTGGCAGATTTCTTAGGAGTTAATCATCAAAAAATATATGCAGAAATTTCTTCATGGACATTATACAAGCTCCAAAAAGTTTTAAAATTATTGATGGTCAATGTGGCAGTAGAACAGTTACAAATTATTGAAAAAAAGAGTAATTCTACACAGTCAAGGGCAAAGATAACATTTGCTGTAGATGATAGTGTTATTGACAGAGTAGGAAAGACAGGGCGAACGCATACTCCATTATTTTCGCAATAAGAGTCAAAAAAGCAGGTTTTATTGAGAAAATTACTAGCATTTTATCATTAGTGATCGTTCAAAGTATTATGACTTCGTTGACCAAAAATTAGTATGCGATTGCCCTGAGTAGGAAAGAGGTTACGCTGTACATTTACTTGGTATAGTGGACGTTGGAAAAAAGTGGTAAATGGACAAAATATATTAGGAATCATATTAACAATCAATGGAAAAGCAATACCCATTGGATTAAAATATTGCTCCAAACAGGGAAGAAAAAATACGGATAAACCAAGTATTTTAATTGCGATGTTAAAGGAAATTAAAGAAGAATGTCTCAAAGAAAATATCAATATTAGTAAATATCCTATTACTCTCGATTCTTGGTATGTATCAAAACAATTAAAAGAACAATTAGATGAACTAGGATTCACCAAAATTATTATGGCTGGGAAAAGTAGTTATGTATTTGAAGGAGAAGATTTTAAAGGAAAAGGAAGTGAATGGAAAAAAAGAGTGGATTATCAAGAAAATCAATGGGGAATAGATGTGCTTTGTGTGAGAAAAAAATTATCAAATCCGACTTTTGGGGAGTTAAATTGGTTATTTTTTCAAAAAAGTAATAGTAGTTGTTATTTATTGATGGATTTAAGTAGTATATCGTTGAGAGGAGTAGAAATATGGCGGATATGGTCTGCACACAATATTATTGAACAGTTTTGGAAAATGTTAAAATCGGTACTAAAAATTGCGGAGATGAAATTAAGGAAACAGGGAATTTATATAGGATTATTAATTAAAGTAATAATGTATTTAATACTGTTATCAATGCAGTTTATGCCTAGTTTAGGTCGTTTATCATTGACGCAAATAATGAGAAAAATAGAATCAACAACTAAGCTACCTGATGTAATCAAAGAGCATTTTCAGCACGATTTTCTAGGGGTTTCAGCTATGGCATAGCTTTTCAGGGTTTTTGGAATTATCAGCATATCCTCATTAATCGCCCGTTGTTGCATCCGTCTTTGAGCGTGGTTTTCATCACTAGGTTTGCCACTAATGACAAAATCAGGAATTTCCACGATTTTAGGATCTTTTTCCGTCAGAGAATGTAAAATCTTGCTAAGTTTCATGGTTTTCTCCGCTAATTAATTTCACTTTCTATTTATTTATCAGTAGCGAAATGAGAAATTATGCACCATCAACTTAGTTTTTTTCTGTTACTTTGCTAAAGATTGCGATTTACCCGAATTAATTTACCCTGTAATGATTCTACAGATTAAGTCTTTTTTTCACCTCATTTAATGTCACCATTAGAGTTAAAGGATTAACGGGAGAAACTTTAAAGCCACATTTATTCTGATAAAATTGTTTTGCCGATTCATCTAAAGCATGGACTAAAATAGCTCTAATTCCTGCAATCTCTGAGGCTTGTAAAGTCCGCAAAACCGCATCTTTGACTAAACCAAAGCCGATACCACTCCCTTGATAATTAATATCAACTGCTAATCTTCCTAAAACCATCACTGGAATAGGTTCAGGCATATTTCTTCTTATACTTCCGTGAGCAATATTTCTAGTAATGCTTCCCGTCGCTAAGGAATAATAAGCAATTACTTTATTATTATAACAAACAACATAAGTACGAGAAGCCCCCTTTAACTCATTTTCATAAGCCTTTTCTCGTAACCAATCATTAAGCAAGGGTTGCCCACAATCAAAGTCTGTAATGTTGTGGAATGGTTTTAAGGGTGTTGGTGCGCTATATTTCATTCCCACGGTGCTTTATGGTTGAGTAAATGAGATAATTGTTCGTTATCGGCGGGGGAAGTCTCCAAAAGTTGGTTAAAGGTTTCCCATTGTTTTTCGTCTAAATAAAATAAACGTCTGTCGAGTAAAGTTTCTTGAGCTTTTTGATAGGCGGCATCTAACATAAATGCACTGCGAGTTTTGCCTGTGACATTGGCGGCTAAGTCGATTAAATCTTTGTGACTTGATTCAATTCTCAGATTAATGGTTTCTGAGCGTTTATTTTTTTCTACTTTACTAACTTTCATAGCAATCTCAGGTATTAGTATCTACATTGTATGGACATTTAACGAAATAGTCAATATGATCATTTTGTGGTAAGGGCTTTAGCCCCTATTCTTGATGGATGTATTAGTGATAATATTCCTCAAATACTTTCTGCACTAATTCACCATTTAACTTTAATATCTCATCGGTAAGGCGGATAATTTCTATATTCGGCATGGCTTGGGGGCGTACATCATTAATTGTATTTATTGCACTTTCAATATCTTTAGTAAGATGAGTAAGAATAGCCAAAGCCATACCAGTAGAGCGACTTATCCCCTCATGACAGTGGATTGAGAGAGTGCCTTCTCCCTTGTATTTTTCTTGAAAATCATCAGCAAAATCTAAAACTTGATAAATTATGTCTTTAGTGACGATTTCTAGCCCTAATTCATCTTCTTCCGCCCAAATATCATCAAATTCTAACTCTAACACACTGTGACGGTTTTCTTCTTTTTTCTCCTCCATCGAACTTGGGGCATAAATACGCCAAGCAGGATTCATAATGGAGATAACCCCATCCACATCATCAATATAGTCATTAACTTCAGACACACCGCAAATAATAATTTCCATAAGCAATTTTTAACCAGTAAAAGCAACATTTATTTATCAGAAAAAGATTTAATTTTTATGCAAGTTTTAAGTTTAAATATCATTTAGCCAATTTTGAATGATACTAAATAAGTTAATTTGATTAGGAGAAAATCCTCGTATAAAAGATGGTACAGATTCATTTGTTACCCAACCAATATTAACGGCGTTACTTATCTTTTGGCAGAAGTTAACTAATTCTGAATAGGGTTCATGGTTATAAAAAATTAGGGCTATTTTTTCTTTTTTTACCCATTGTTTTATTTTGCCAATAATTCTTTTTAATTGGGGGGCATTATTAATTTCTGGAATGTCTAAATCTTCGGGAAAGACTTGTTGATATATTTGATAAGAAATTTCTTGGGTAATGGCACTTTGATCTGTTTCTCCTGCTAAACTAAAGAGATCAATTATGATAGGATAAACTGCCTCAGTAGGTTGTAATTGTTTTAAGGAATTAACACTAATTTGTTGCTGTAAAGTTTGAGTTAAATTATTTTCCCCAACGGGCATAATTTCTTGCATTTCTGGGTGAATATTAGGTTGAGAATGCCATGCTTTATAAAATTCAAGATAATTTATAGTTTGTGCATAACCTAATAATAATTCATGACAAGCATCATAACGATATTTCTCAGATTGTTTAATTTGTGGTGATAAATAGTCTTTTAATTCAGAAATTACTACATTATAGAAATTGTCTATATTAGTCTTCTGTAAAGTTTGTGCTGCTAAGGTAGCTATACATACAAAAGTTTCGTCTTCTATATAATCACCCTCGTAATCCCAATAAAATTCCATTTGATAACTCCGAGTATCTATTTCTGTACTATATTTAATTAAATTGATTAAAGTTGTTATTCCTTCCTGAAATTTTGATGAATCGCCTAATTGGTACCTGGCACACTGATAGGCTATCCAATCTTGATTTTTCTGATCTTTTTGTTGTTTTATATTTACATATTTTTCTAAGTAAGCATTAATATTTGCTTCTAAAAATTCTTCCAATTGTGTTACCAAATCTATATCTTCAGATTTTTCAACTATTTCTACTAATATATTTGTGGCTAACTGATGATTTTTATCTAATTCTAATATCTTATTTGCGATAACTGCTTTTGCTTTTTCTTCCTCTTGATTTTCTAATAATTCTTCTGAGAGTATCAATTAAGTAATGTTATGATATAGACTGATCCTATCATCATTAATTAACCATGTCTCATCAATGCCCTCGATGTCATAATACTAAAATCATCAAAAACGGTTTTGCTCGTGGTCAACAAAGGTTTAAATGTAAGCACTGTAACTATCAGTTCACCACTGATAAGATTGATCGAGGTAAACCTATGTGGATGAAACTAGAAACAGCAATTCTGTATTGCAGTGGAATGTCTATGAATTCGATCGCAAAGCTTCTCAATGTTTCTGCTCAGACTATTTTAAATTGGATTAGAGCTTTGGCACTAGAAAATTATGAAAAGCCTGAACCCTGCGAAGCGGTGGTTGTGGAACTAGATGAACTTTGGCATTTTATAGAGTCAAAAAAAACAAGTTATGGATCTGGAAAGCTTATGACCGTAATACTAACAGACTTATCGACTGGGAATTGGGAAAGCGTGATAGTGAAACCCTCAAAAAACTTTTAATTAGATTACTAAAATGGGATGTAACAGTCTACTGTACTGATGATTGGAAACCGTACCAAGAGTTATTATCTAAACATCCAGATGCGTATCATGTGATGACAAAAAGCGAAACTATAGCCATAGAAAGAAATAATTCCGATAATCGTCATTGGTTTGCTCGCTTTCATAGAAAAACAAAAGTAGTATCAAAATCAATAGAAATGGTGGATTTAACAATGGGACTATTTGCAAAATTTAGAGTAAATGGAACGATCGATTCGTTAATAAATCAAAGACTAACATTACTTAGTTGAAGCTCTCAAAGAATTATAAGCTATTTCATTTTTTCCTTGAGATATAGTCCATAATCTTTCTGCTATAATATATAAATTTTTAATGTTTTTTGTTAATTCTACTTTTTTTATTAGTTTTTCAAGAAATAAAATACTATAATCTTCATTATTTGTTATCCCTGTTAATGGTATTTCTGAACTGGTTTGTGGCTCAAATTTTTCAAATGAATCAGAAATAAAAAGCGAGAAAATTAATGGATTACTTGGGCGTGTCTGCAAATTATCAAATTAAGCTGTTGTATGTTTGGTGCTATACAATTACTTAGATTTTGAAATATGAAAAAGTCTCTGATAATTAGTGTAATATCTACGCTAATTAAAATTGCCCATGCTTTTAGGCCCTTCATTACTGTAGAAGTTACGCTAACCAGTTTTTTTTGATAAAATTTAGTTATAACCAGATAAAAATTGAAGCAATTGTAAGCATAGCTAAGTAATTTACTGCATACTTCTCGTAACGAGTTGCTATTCTTCTATTTTGTTTGAGACGGTTGATTAATCTTTCTACTTGGTTTCTCTCTCGATAAAGACCTTTATTAAAGCGTTCTCGTTTTTTTTCATTACTTTTGCGAGGAATTATGGGAGTTACACCTTTTTTTCGGAGTTTTTCCCGAATTTCTTGACTACTGTACGCTTTATCACCTAAAAAATAGCGAAACCTACTCTTTGGTCTTCCTCTGCCCCTACGTTTTACTTTTCCTCCAGTCAGTAAATCGTCAAAAGCTACGGTGTCATGACGTTCCCCTGAAGTTAGACTCAAAGTTATTGGTTTTCCGAATCCCTCCACTCTAACATGAACTTTGGTGGTAAATCCCCCTTTACTACGCCCTAAATCTTGGTTTTGTTGCCCCCTTTTGCACCCCCTGCCTGTTGATGGGCCCTGATAACTGTACTATCTCCAGAATGGACTTCCCAATCAATCCGTTCCTCATAGTCTGCGATCGTTTGAAGTTTTGCGAGAATTTGCTCCCAAACTTCTGCTTTTCGCCATCGATAGAATCGGCTAGAAACTGTGCTATGAATCCCATAACAAGGTGGTAAATCCCTCCAAGGTGCACCAGTTCTCAAAATCCAGAGAATTCCATTGATTATTTGCCTATGATCTAGATTAGGTCTTCCTTTTGATGGTTTCTGTGGTGGTAATAATGGTTGTAACTTTTCCCATTGTATATCCGTTATATCTTTTCTATTAATTGCTTGGTTAGGATTAAGAGCGATCCCGACGGGATCCGCTTCGCGGCGTGCTTCCATAACATTAATTATTTTAAGTAGTTTTACTCATTTTACCATTTTGCAGACACGCCCTAATCTGGATTGGGCGTGGTGACTGGAATGCAATACTTGTATTTGCTCCATCAATTGCCGATAATTTTTGACGGTAGCTTGTTCGCTTCCTTGTAACCTTAAATGTTCTGGGATTTGGTAAAGTTGAGCTATTTGTTCTCCGTCAAAACTAGCACAGGGTAAGTCTTCTGTGGCATTTTCCACAGTACCATAGGTGAGATTTTCCCCTAATTCTGGTCGATTAGCACAAAATTCTAATATCTGGCAACTGGGGGCATAACGAATTAAGAAGCGATCGCCCAAGGTTTCTTTTTCATTAATTGGGATGGCACTAAAGGGAATTAAATGTAGATAAATATGAGGAATAATAATTAATTCTTCAATTCCTTCAAGATAGTTTTCAACAAGTTCGTTTATTTTTAATTTTTTTCCAATTTTTGGTAGTAAATCAGGTATAGCGTTTCCCACAGTTATGAGGTACAGTAACAACAATGAGTAAACCAATTATGAATATCTGTTTGTGTTACTTCACTCATTGCTAAATCGCTCGCTTCCACCAACTCACAATTTGTTCGAGGTGATATTTTTTTCAGTATTTCTTTGACCTTTGACCAAAAATTTTCGATGGGAGAAAAATCCGGTGAATATGGTGATAGATAAACTAATTTTGCTCCCACTTTCTCTATTTCTTTTCTGATTATTTCCCCGAGATGAATTGTCCCATTATCCATTACTACACAAGCACCTTTCCATAGTTTTGGAATCAGTTTTCTCATAATAAATGCTTCAAAAGTTAATCCATCTACCGCTCCATATATATTTGTGGAAGTGACAACTTCTTTTAATGATAAAGCAGTTAACATAGAAACGTTTCTTCCCCTTTTCTGTGACTTTTCTCCCCTTGCTCTTTTTCCTTTTAAACTTCGAGCATATAATCTTAATAGTGCTAAATTTACTCCTGATTCATCTATAAATATTAGGTCTTCTTCTTTTATTTCTCTGATTTCATTCCAATATTCACAACGTTTTAATTGAACTCTATCACTATGTTTTTCCGTGGCATATAGTGTTTTTTTTAACAGTAAAATTTAACTTCTTACAAAGTCTATCCATTGTAGATGTACTAACGGTGATTCCTATTTTTGATTCTAACAAGGAACATAGTTCCCTTAATGTACAATCATTATTTTGTTCCATAATCTCTTGAAGAATTATCAAATTTTCAGGGGACACTTTTGGTTTTTGGGCACCTCCTCTTTTACGAGGAGATATATTGCCTGTCTGTTTATATTGTTTGACAATTTTTTGTACAAAACTTTTGGCAACACAAAAGTGAGTGGCTAATGCTCGAATAGACAATTTTTCTTTTTCTTGAATATCAATAATCTTTTGCCTAAGATCGATCGAGTAAGATTTCATATTGTGATAATTTTCAATTAATTTAAGAAATTGATTAAGTGTACCTCATAAAGCTGGGAAACGCTATAATTTCTAATGTTGCTTCTAAATGTGGTTTTCAAGAAGTTAGTCGAATTAATCGGAGAATGCAAGATACAAAAAAAGCCGTTAACCCCTCGATTGGCAGAATTAAGCAAGAAAATATTTTAATTCTCAAAAATAAATAAAAAGGAGTAAGATATTAATTCATGATCATAAAATGTAAACTTAAACCTTATATTCAACCTTTTGAGAAAGAGTTAGCTTTAAACGAGCTTGCTTCTATCTCTAATTCTACGCCTAAGCTTTTACCTACACTAAATTCAGAACCTTTAGAATATGAAATATTATCTGATATTCTAGCTAATGTCATAGCTGAAAAATTAGCATACTGGGAGTATATTTTAACTGAAAATAAGTGTTATTTTACAACTCAAGTGATCCGAGAAGCAACAGTTAATATTGTTTGCAGTGATATTGCACCAGAAAAAATTGTTAAAGAAATAGTATTTAGAGGCGAAACGTCTTTACCTAATCGGCGTTGTTTAAGATATGGTACTCATGGGATTCATGAATATCGTGGTAAATTTTTCCCACAATTAGTGCGTTCCTTAATTAATATTTCCCATCGAGGAAGAATTCCCTTTGAGAATTGAAAGCGAATCCTGTCGCACCCCCTTTAATTAAACGACACTAATTTGTTAAGACAACACGAATCTGTTACCGATGACAAATAATTTATTACCGTACAAAAACCTTAGAACTATTGACACAAAAAGACGGGTGCGACAGGATTCGAACCTGTGACCGACTGCTTAGAAGGCAGTTGCTCTATCCAGCTGAGCTACGCACCCACTTGTAAAATACGCTTACATATTATAGCAAACTATTTTAGTATTTGACAATATTTTACTTTATAAACTTGAAAAGAATTGTCCTAATTAGAAAATTTTAGAGTAATTATTAATGACTAAAAGACCGAATTTGAGTTAATATTTTTTCAGATCAAAGAATAATTCAATTAAATAATAAAATAACTTTAGAGGTTATTGGGAATGAATGAACCAGTAGAACTAAAACATATAATACATATTACTTATGGAGATATAAGACAAAGAATTGTATTGAGCAATGAAATATATTCTATTGGTCGTCATTCTAGTAATAAAATTGTTATTCATCATCCAACAATATCTCGGTTTCATTGTACAATATTACCAGTTAAATATAAGGGAGAAAATCAACAAACTCTTTTTTGGATTATTGATGGTGATTTAAAAGGAAATCGTAGTTCTAATGGTATTTTTATTAATGGTAACAAGTCTTTGTCTCATGAATTAATATCAGGAGATTTCATTAAAATTGGTGGAAATGAAGTTGAAGTTTTTTATGAAATTTTTAACGAAGAAAATGGTGATTATCTATCTATTTCAGAGGCAAATATATCCTCTACCAATTTATCCAATATAGTCATCAATCCTAAATATTCTAAAGTATCTTCTTCACAAACTACTGTTACGGAAGAAAATCAAGAGCAAGAGGAAAAGTTTATCAGAGAAATTTTATTTACTTTTCATCATAATCATAATCATATTAAAGCCCCTTATATTCACATAAATAAAGAGGGTAAAATCATTCACTTTAACTCATTTTTCAAAGAAGTTTTTCCCGATTTTAACCGTAATAGTTATCCCAATCCTTTTGTCGATAATTTACAGGGGATTGTGAAATCAAGTAGTAATAATTTTTGTATTCGAGAAATTAAGCACCAAAATAAATATTATACTCAGTATGCTTATTATCAGCAGGAGCAAGATATTATTGAAAGCTATATTTTTTGTTTTGAAGATAGATATACGTTAGAAAAAAACCTGCAAGAAAATGAGGAAAAATATCGTGCAGTAGTCAGGCAAATATCTGAGGGTATAATCTTAGTTGATCCTATTTCTAAACAAATTATTGAAGCAAATCAGGCTTATTGTAGTCTAATTGGTTATAGCAACGAGGAAATTTTAACCTTAAAGATTTATGATGTTTTAGCTACCGATCCAGAAGTTCATGATAGCATAATCCGTAAAGTTCAGAAAAATCGCCTTAATTTAGTTCAAGAGTCCATTCATCGTCATCGCAATCGTCATTTCATTGATGTTGAGGCAAATATTAGCAGTATCTATTATGGTGCAAAAGAATATATATGTTATGCAGTTCGAGATATTACAGAAAGAAAAATGGCACAGGAGATGTTATGTTATCAAGCCTGTCATGATTTACTTACACAGCTAGGGAATCGAAATCTATTTAATGAACAACTCTATAAAGCGATCGCACGTTCTCAGAGGTACAAAAGTAGATTAGCTGTAATATTTATTGACTTAGATCGTTTCAAATATATTAATGATACTTTAGGTCATGATATAGGCGATCGCTTCTTACAAGAAGTAGCCATAAAAATTAAAAACTGTCTCAGGAGTGCGGATATAATTGCCCGTTGGGGAGGGGATGAATTCACCATACTGTTATCAGAAATAAAAAATCCCCAAGATGCCACTATTGTCGCTAAAAGGATATTTAATAGCCTTAAACAACCGATAATTATTTCCGAATATCAACTATACTGCCATTTAAGTATGGGTATCGCTATTTATCCTCAAGACGGTGAAAACCCAGAAAACTTACTCAAAAATGCCGATATAGCCTTATATCGCAGTAAAGACAGTGGGGGGAATCAATATCAGTATTATAATCCCTCCATGAACAAAAGAAATACAGAATTATTACACCTTGAAACAAACCTTTATCAAGCCATAAGAGAAAGCCAACTTTGCTTATACTATCAACCGCAGATAAATATTAATACAGGCAAAGTAACAGGAATGGAAGCCTTAATTCGTTGGCAACACCCCGATTTAGGAATGGTATCACCAGAGCAATTTATACCTATTGCCGAAGAAACAGGATTTATTAATAGTATTGGAGAATGGGTTTTATTTACAGCTTGTAAACAGAACAAAAAATGGCAACAATCAGGTTTAGCACCCCTTAAAATAGCTGTTAATTTATCTCCCAGACAATGTCAACCAAACTTAGTCACATCACTCAAACAAATTCTTAAAGAAACAAAATTAGAGCCAGAATATTTAGAGCTAGAAATAACAGAAACAAGTATTATTGTTCATCCAGAATTAACCAAAGAAATTTTAGAAGAATTGACAGAAATAGGTATTTCTATTACTATGGATGATTTTGGCTCTGGTTATTCTTCAGTCGGTTATTTAAAAAAATTTCCTTTTCAAAAAATAAAAATAGACCAGAGTTTTGTTAGAGATTTAAAAAATGAACCTAGTGAATTAGCCATTATTTCGGCAGTGATAACTCTAGGAAAAGGCTTCAATTTACAAGTGGTAGCAGAAGGAGTAGAAAATCAAGAACAAGCCTACCTACTTAAAAATCTACAATGTGACACCATGCAAGGTTATTTTTTCAGTTATCCTTTACCAGTAGATGATGCAACAAAATTTATTCAATCTGTTGCCAATGAGGGAATTTTCCTACCATAAATTAAATTTGTGGCTTTCTTATTTCTCGTTATGTAATAAATTATTGGTTAGGGTAGGCAATAGGCAATTATTAAATGTATAGTTTATAGACTTTTAACTTTATATTTAACCTGCTACTTATCACCTGAAACCCGAAGCACTATCTTGCATCAAATTGGGGTGATTAAAATAAATCTTATTAATTTTTTAGATAAAAATGAATCAAAAAAAAGTATTAATGGTTCACGGTATTACAGATACAGGAAAAATATTTCAATCTATGGGTAAAGTTCTGGAAAAATATGGTTATCAAACCCATACTATTGACCTAATTCCTAGTATTGGTATTGCCGATTTAAGAGATTTAGCACAACAACTGAAACAATTTATAAATAATAATTTTCATGAGCAAGAAAAAATAAACTTAATTGGTTTTAGCATGGGAGGATTAGTTACCAGATACTATTTACAGAGATTAGATGGTATTCATAAAGTTAATAAATATGTCAGTATTTCTGCTCCTAATAACGGCACAAATAACGCTCATCTTTTACCCTTAAAAGGTATTCAACAGATGCGTCCCAATAGTGAATTTTTACAAGACTTAAATAGTGATGTAAAAGATATATTAAGTAAGATTGAAACCCTAATTATGTGGACTCCTTTTGATGTTATGATTTTACCTCCTAAAAGCTCTATTATGGGAGTAGGAAAAGAGGTAAATTTCCCTGTATTAATTCATCGATGGATGCTGGAAGATGAAAGAGTTTTTAATGCAATCCTTAATTTCCTTGGCAATAAATCATAATTCATTCTATTTCAGTTAGTATCGAAGGTTTAGGGATGTTGTTGAGGAAATAGGTGCTTGGGGTATTAGGGTATTGGGGAGAAACGAGTTAAGAGTTAGTAAGTTATTAATTATTCACTATTCGCTATTTACCTTTGCCCCTTGCCCTTTTCACTGGTTAAGATACAATAACAAAAGGTTTAGACAAAGAATTTGAATCTACTTGAAATTATGGTTTCTTCCCCTGAACTAAAATCATCATCTTTGGTGGAAAATATCGTTAAATTGTTGCGTTGGGATAAACCCGCAGGAAGACTTATTTTAATGATACCTGCATTGTGGGCTTTATTTTTAGCTGGAGAAGGAAAACCTCCTTTACCTTTAGTTGGGGTTGTTATTCTCGGCAGTTTAGCCACCAGTGCGGCCGGTTGTGTTATCAATGATTTATGGGATCGAAATCTTGATAATCAGGTGGAAAGAACTAAAACTCGCCCTCTTGCCTCCCGTGCGTTGTCGGTAAAAGTGGGAATAGTTGTCTTTTTTATTAGTTTAGCTTGTGCGGCGGTGTTAGCTTTTTATCTTAATGCCCTCAGTTTTTGGCTTTGCGTGGGGGCTGTACCTTTTATTGTCTGTTATCCTTTAGCCAAGAGGGTTTTTCCTGTGCCTCAATTGGTTTTATCCTTGGCGTGGGGATTTGCTGTATTAATCAGTTGGAGTGCGGTGACAGGGAATCTTAATAACAATACATGGTTGTTGTGGGGGGCAACGGTAACATGGACGATGGGGTTTGATACGGTATATGCTATGAGTGATAAAGAAGATGATCTAAAAGTGGGAATTAATTCTAGTGCCATCTTTTTTGATGATTTGGTCGGGGATGCAGTCGGCTTATTTTATGCTCTTACGGCTGGTTTATTTGCTTATATTGCTATGGTTAATGGTTTTAACCTCTTTTTTGGGGTGACATGGGCGATCGCAGTTATTTTATGGGTAGGGCAGTATATCCAAATTAGAGGCATTAATCAGGATTCGATTAATTATGGTCAAATTTTTAGTCAAAATGTCTGGATTGGCTTTATTTTACTGTTAGGAATTATTTTGGGGGTGAGATAAAAAGACAGAATGGAAAATTGGTTAGGCTTGATGATTGGTAATTCTCGACTCCATTGGGCTTATTTTCAGGGTAAAGAATTAAGAAAAACATGGAATACTCTTTCTGCGGATACTGTCAAAGAATTAGAAACAGTTTTAGATGAGGAGCTTTTTAGCTATATTCAGAGTCGAATGTCTTTATATGTGGCTTCGGTTGTGCCATCGGCTACGAAAATTTATCTTTCCCTACCTCAAACAATTATCATTAATTATCAAAAAATACCCCTACACAATATTTATGATAGTATGGGATGCGATCGCATCTTAGCTTTATGGGGGGGAGGATGTCATTATGGTTTTCCTTGCCTAGTAATTGATAGTGGTACAGCTTTAACCTTTTCAGGGGCAGATGAGAAACAAAACTTTCAAGGAGGGGCAATTATGCCAGGGGTGAGATTACAATTACAAACCCTTTTCTTTAACACGGCCGCTTTACCTGAAGTACAAATTATGGGGGAAATAACCCCCCGTTGGGCAACAGATACCCCCTGTGCCATCCAAAGTGGGGTTGTTTATACTATCGTTGCGGGAATCAAAGATTTTGCTCAAGATTGGTTTAAAAAATATCCCCAAAGTAAAGTCATTTTGACAGGAGGAGATGCTTTATTGTTATCTCGATATTTAGCAAATATTGATCCTGATTTTAGTCAAAAATTAATTGTTGATCCTGATTTAATTTTTTGGGGTATGCAATATTATCAAAGTGCGATCGAATTTAGGGATTAACCATTTTTCATTCCTCATTTGCCCTTTTTATCCTTTCCTAATTCCCAATAATTAAGTTTTTTTCCATTACAAAGTTGCTTCTTCCTTAACTAATTTACTCCAACCTAAATCCTTTAAATTATTATTACGTCTTAAAGGACGAGTTACTAACTCTAAAATATCACGAGCATTAGTAAAACCATGAATTTGGGCAAAAGTGAACTCTACAGACCATTTTGTGCTGATTCCCCTTGCTTCTAAAGGATTAGCATGAGCCATGCCTGTTATCACTAAATCAGGTTGAATCTCTTTGATTCTCTGCAATTGATTATAGTTATCGGGTTTTTCCACAATAGTCGGTAAAGATACCCCCATTTCCTGACAAGTTTGGGCAAGAAAATCTAATTCAGCTTTTTGATAACGCTTATCCATGTAAGGGATACCAATTTCAGGTACAGTCATACCGCAACGAATTAAGAAACGAGCAAGAGAAATTTCGAGTAAATTGTCACCCATGAAGAAAACTGACTTACCTTTAATTAAATCAACATAATCTTGCAGATTTTCCCAGATTTTTGCCTCTCTTTCTTCTAAACCTTGAGGCTCAACTCCTAACACAGAGCAAATTTTCTCAATCCATGCCCGAGTGCCATCAGGGCCAATGGGGAAGGGTGCGCCAATTAATTTACACTTACGGCGACGCATTAAAGTGGTAGCAGTGCGACTTAAGAAAGGATTTACCCCTGCCACATAATAACCCTCATCAATCACGGGTAACTCGGTATAACGTTTTGCCGGTAGCCAACCATCGATTTTTACTCCCTGTTTTTTCAACTCTAAGGTTAAATTAGTAACAACGGGATCAGGTAATGAACCAAATAAGACTAATGGGGGATGCTCATGATATTCATTATGAACTGTATCTTCCTGTTTTTTGCCAAAATTAAGCAATTTCTGGATAGCATTTCTTTCTTGCTTATCTTCCGTCTGTTTAACTTCTGCTTCCTTCGGACAACGATTCGCCATGGCCGCTAATACCGTATCTTCTCCTTGAGTAAAGGCATAATCCAAACCATTAGCACGAGCTACCACAATGGGAATACCAATTTCTTGTTCTAACTGAGGGGCGATACCTTCTAAATCCATCTTGATAATTTCTGTGGTACAAGTACCAATCCAAACAATTACACTAGGATTGCGATCGCGCTTTATTTGTTCACAGAGGCGTTTTAGTTCATTATAATCATTAAGTTGAGCGGAAATATCCCCTTCTTCAAGTTCTGCCATAGCGTAACGAGGTTCAGCAAAAATCATCACTCCCATCGCATTTTGAAGGAAATAACCACAGGTTTTTGTACCAATAACTAAAAAGAAACTATCTTCAATTTTTTGGTATAACCAAGCCACACAACTGATAGGGCAAAAAGTGTGATAATTACCAGTTTCACATTCAAAATTTAATTCAGGAGTAGTAGTTTTTTCCGGTGTAAAAGTCATAAATTTTTAATTCTATATTGTTGATATAAACTAATTCTTTTTTTCGTAATTAAGGGCTTTAGACCTTTTTCTCATTTACTGAGAATAATTTAGTTAACTTCTGTTGTTAAATTTTTCGTTCTTTTTTCTCTTTACCGCATTTTAATTTGAGATAAATTAATGCCAATAAAATATGAAAAAATATGGTTAATTAATTTATAGATTATGTCAGGCTGTTGCCAACTGTAAAAAGCTCCAGAGAAGCTATTTCTAGTAAATAGACATTTGCATAGATACAGACAAGATGCCTATTTTACGGTGAGAGAATTAGATAGGATAAAGATAAAATCACCATTAATTATTCATTGATTTAAACCATCATTAACTCTAATTCATCCTCTTTATCCTCTTTGGCTTGAGGAGGATTCAAATAATAATCAGAAAGTAAGCCGAATAATTCTCTGTCGTGGGCTTCACTGGGAACTACTCCCTCTGGTAATGCTAAAATCTGATCAGCGATATTCAAATAATAATCGCACACATAATCTAAAGTTTGGTCTTTTTCTGCCATTTCAAATAAGGTTTTTCCCTTGACTCTGGAGACTCGGATGTCTTCAATTAGGGGTAAAACCTCTAACACAGGCATTGCCACATGAGATACATATTTATCAATTAAATCCCGTTTCGAGGTGCGATTACCAATCAACCCTGCTAAACGAAGAGGATGGGTGCGCGCTTTTTCTCTGACAGAGGCGGCGATACGATTGGCGGCAAATAAAGCATCAAATCCATTATCAGTAACAATTAAACAGTAATCAGCATAGTTAAGAGGGGCGGCAAATCCTCCACAGACAACATCTCCTAAAACATCGAATAAAATAACATCATACTCATCAAAGGCGTTTAACTCCTTGAGTAATTTAACCGTTTCCCCTACTACATAGCCACCGCAACCAGCCCCCGCAGGAGGGCCACCAGCTTCAACGCAATCAACTCCTGCATAGCCTTTATAAATAACATCTTCAGGCCAAATATCTTCATAGTGAAAATCTTTTTCTTGTAGGGTGTCGATAATAGTGGGAATTAAAAAACCTGTGAGGGTAAAAGTGCTATCGTGTTTCGGATCGCACCCTATTTGTAATACTTTTTTGCCTCTTTTAGCGAGGGCGGTGGAAATATTGCAACTGGTGGTAGATTTACCGATGCCACCTTTTCCATATACTGCTAGGGTTAAAGTCATTTTACTAATGTCTGATTAAAATTTATTCTTTTTGCATTATTGACTAATTTTTAGGAAATTAACAGGTGCTATGGTTTTATCTTTGGTAGCTATAGAGCTTTATTTTGTTTATTTCTGTTTTAATGGAATTTTTTAGCCTTAAATTCTTTTTTAACCTTATATTTTGTTATTAATAATATTTTGTCAATTAATTTACAGTAATTATGTTTAAAAGCAAACTTTTAGATTTATGATTGCTTAATATTCTCTAAAGTTGCCATTTAGTAAGGCTTTAATGATAAATAAAATGCGATCGCATCTTTGGGGAAATGATTTGAGAGAAGCAAAAAACCCCAAAAAAAAATTAAATGTTAATTATTATGTAGATGTTAACTATTGTGTAGCTCGAAAGGAATTAGGGTAACAGTGTTTAATTAATTTCTCCCTGAAACCTGACACCCGAAACCTCTTTCCTAACTCTAAACGGAAATAAGATAGCTTTTGATTTTCTCAATG
This sequence comes from Cyanobacterium sp. Dongsha4, assembly GCF_036345015.1. Taxonomy (NCBI): domain Bacteria; kingdom Bacillati; phylum Cyanobacteriota; class Cyanophyceae; order Chroococcales; family Geminocystaceae; genus Cyanobacterium; species Cyanobacterium sp. DS4. The sequence continues at coordinate 2,427,290 of NZ_CP084098.1, forward strand.
ACTTGATCTATGCTTAAATTATCAGTAATAAGCTCGATCGCATCTTCAGCTTTTTTCAAGGGTGCAATAGCTCTGGTACTATCTAAGTAATCTCTCTCCTCTATTTCCTTGATTAAAGTATCTAAGTCAATATCATTTTCTCCCTGATTTTGTAAATCAATTAAACGTCTCTTGGCTCTTGCTTGGGGAGTAGCAGTTAAAAATATCTTTAATTGGGCATGGGGAAAAACATTCGTGCCAATATCTCGCCCTTCTGCCACAATACCCCCTTTTGCTCCATATTCTTGTTGCAATGTTACCATTTTTTCTCTTACCGCAGACTGTGCCGCAACTTTTGACACCTGATTAGTAACTCTTGGGGTGCGAATCTCTTTTGTTATATCCTGCCCATTAATTTTTACCGTCACAGGAATTTGTAAATTATCACTAGGTAACAATTCTAACTGCACATTTGCCACCAAAGAAGCAATACTTTCTTCATCTTCAACATTAATATTATTTTCCATCACCAACCAAGTAATCGCCCGATACATCGCTCCAGTATCCAAATAAATATAACCCAATTCACGAGCTAAACGACGGCTAACGGTTGATTTTCCTGCCCCTGCCGGTCCATCAAGGGCTATAATCGGTTTAGTCACTGTTAAAATCACATTATCTATCAAACGAGTATTACCAACATAAACAGCGATCGCAATTAAAGCAGAATCGCTTATTTCTGTCAAGGGTTGCAAAGTTTCAGGCTCAACTATTTCTACATATTGCAATTGTATATTTACATCATTTAAGCCTTTTTTATTAAGAGAATCATTAAGATTTAAGCCTTGCTTATTAAGGGAATTGTCAAGATTTAAGCCCCCCTTATTAAGGGGGGTTTGGGGGGATCTAAACTCCTCCTTAATAATCTGTAACAATTTCTGACAATCCTTTTCTCCCTCTTGAAAAGCTCGTTGTGCTTTGCTCAAACTGCGATAAAGTAAAGTAGCTTTTTCCTTTTCCTCAGAGGATAAATACTGATTACGAGAACTCAACGCTAATCCTGATTCTTCTCGAATAATAGGGCAAGACTGTACCTGTACGGGAATATTGAGGTCTTTTGTCATTTTTTTGATAATAGCCACTTGTTGAGCGTCTTTCTGCCCAAAATAGGCAACATTTGGACGGACTAGGTTGAATAATTTAGTGACGATAGTAGCCACTCCCTGAAAATGCCCTTGACGATATTTCCCACACAAAACCGAAGTCATAGCAGTGGGGGGATTGACGATGGTGCTTTCTTCTTCTGAAGGATAAATTTCGTTCACAGAAGGAGTAAATAAGAGCTTAACCCC